>CAYTWB010000030.1:0-46659 GCA_964441945.1 uncultured Syntrophobacteraceae bacterium | reverse complement strand
CGGGATGTAGCCGATCTGAGCGGCTCGATTGGAGGTTGAATAGTAATTGCTTTTTGCACCGGTGGCGCTGGCGTTCTCCGAAAAAGGCCTGCTTTCATACCGCAAGCCGTATTCTGAGGCGAAATAATCCAGAATGTCCTGCTTGGCTACAGGACCGGAACTGCTGACATCAAGGGCTACATTCATGCTTCCGGACTGGATGCACTTGCCGATCATTCTGAAGAGGTCTTCCGGGTGGAGATAGTCTCGGACTATATTTGTGCTGTCTGTGACCAGGACTTTGTTCTCGAGGATGGCCTCCATGACGTCCGTAATGAAATAGCCGTCCGTCAGATTGATATACCTGCTGAAATACGAAAATATCCGCAGATCGATGATCCTGAGGTCGCTGTGAGCGCGGTGTTTGGCTTCGGCGTTGATCCGGGCGATGCTGTAATAATCCTCCTGAGCTATATGGTTCACCGATAAACAATTCACGGAACCCTCTTTCACCGGCTCCGAAAACCCCCTGCCATACACCGCCCCGCTGCTGAAACTGATGTAGAGCGTATCGGGATGTCCACTCTTAAGATAGCCGATCGCCAGGCCGTCAAATTCCTCGGTCACTGTAAAATACTTGGTGAAATCACAGTTATGCTTATTGCGGGTTTCCACACCCACGCAGTTGATGATCATGTCGTAAGAACGCGAAGAAAAAGCCTGATAACCAGTGCAGACAGTGTGATTGCCTCGTTGCGGACCTCCGATTGCGTCCAGAAACCACTGGAGCTTTTCCGCCGACCGCGTGAAGAGATACAGATGATGGTCTTCCCGGTGGAGGAACCTGTGGATCAGACCCTTGGCGATATGGGATGTCGCCCCCAAAATGGCAATGTTCATTGATACACGCCTTTCAAACGTTCAGCCGCCCCTTGCAAATCATCTTCGGGAAACAAGCGATACTGGATGAAGTTGCATTCTGCGCATACCTTGTTCGCCTGACCCCGGCCATTCAGCATAGCACGCCGAAAGCTGCGGTAGGCCTCTCCATCCCAGATCTCCTTCATGGTCTGGCGATTCGCATCGCCCATGATTGCCGGGTAGGAAATCTGGTAGCAGGGCACTACCTTCCCGTCGGGATTGACCTGCATGGTGAAAAAGGCTTGTGGACAGACCTGAATGGATGACAGCGGCAGCCCGAACTGGGTTGCGCTCCCACCTGAATTCTTCAGCACTTTTTGGTAGTCGACCCCCGGCATGATCGGCACGGCATGTTCAATGGCAATGGAATCACAGATATCCCCAAAAATTTCGTAGAACTTCTCTTCCGTATCGCTCTCATCCAACGCATAGTCGACTACCTTGATGTACACATGGGTGTTGCTCTTCCGTCTGTAGAAATAAGCAATATTCGCGACGAAACTTTCATAATTGATGTCCACCTTGCTGATACGATGATATTTCTCTCTGGATATTCCCTGCAGCGAGACAACCAGCCGCGAAAGCCCCGCGTCAATCAAGGCATCAGACATTCTCCTGGTCAATAGCGATCCGTTGGTCAACAGTTCAACCCGAAGGGCGATCTTCCCGGCGACCGCATACGCGACCATTTCTGCAATATTCTTGTGGAGCAGCGGTTCGCCCATGCCGACAAAGCGGAGCACCTTGAGACGATCGTCAAACTGCGCGAATTCATCGATGCATTTCTTGAAGAGGTCAAGCTTCATCACCGGCCAATCGGAGACAAACCCGCGATCTTTCATGGGAACGGCATGAAAACAGTATTCACAGGTGAAATTGCAGGCGTAGATGGGAAATATCTGCACCACAAAGGGAGTATTCAATGGGAGGACATCCGCCAGACGGGTCCTTGCCCCGCCGGGAGCATGTCCGGAGACGATTTCAGCTTTCATCGCGGTGGTTCCTTCCTGGCTGCCCGTTCACAACGACAGATGAAACGGATGCTTCGTTTCATCTTCTTCGGTAAAGACCTCTGAACAAGGAACCGGCAGCCGTTTGTTGTATACGCGGCCGGCGATGTACTTTTCAATGAAGTGCCGGTCGTGCGCGATGGGACAGTTGTTGACGTGTTCACCGAAGTATTTGATTTTTAAGCCTCTTTGAATGATCTCCCGCAGCGGTTCCTCAAAGATATTGCCGAGGGAAACAAAGATATATTGACAGGGCAGCACGTCGCCATACTGAGTGACACACACCATCCCTTTCACGGCTGTGCACCCCAGGTTGAGTCCGTATGCCGGGGTGAGATGGCTGAAGATCTTGTGCCTGGTCTCCAATTCCCTGACAAACTGAAGGTCTTCATCGTTGACCAGCATGTCGTATTTCCCCTGCCAGGCGCCCACGGGCTTGGCGAAGGTCAGAAAGACGCCAATATCCTGATCGTTGAAGTGCCTGATGAATTCCACAAATTCAGCGGAATACAGGCGCTGCTTTGTGACCACGGTGCTCACAAATACCGCCAACCCGGCCTTCCGCGACGCCGCTACCGCCTGGAGCGCCCGGGCATGAGATCCCTTTCGCTGGCGAAAGTCATCATGTTCGTCGGCATGGAGACTATCGACGCTGACTTGAATGCGGTCCACGCCGATGGCTTTCAAGTGCTTTGCCCGCTTATCATCCAACAGCCAGCCGTTGGTCACGCTATTGACATAGAACTTCTGCGGATCGATCGCCTGCACCATCTCATCGTAATCTTTGTTAACAAAAGGCTCTCCGCCGTTGATTTCAAAACGGGCAAGGCCCAGTTCATCCGCCTGGCGTGCCAATTCTCTGACGGCTTCCGGCGTCATGATCCGCCGCTTTCCATCTTTCTGCTCCTGCAAAACCTTGATGGAACAGTGGCGGCAAGTCATATTGCAGGCATAGTTGTATTGCATTTGAACGATCGCGATGCTCTCGCCGCGCCGGACTTTTTCGTCGAACTTCATGATCTTTTCATAAACATAAGGCTTTTCTCTGTGGAGCAGACTCCTTTTGCTTTCTTCGTCCCTCGAATTGACCGTCTGCATAAGCTCAAACACCTCCTTCAGGCAGAAAACCGGATGCCGCTGTCATGGACGGCATGGGGGTGGATTCTGCAAAAACCATGCGATCCCAGGTCGGCAATACGAATAAGCGTGGAATAATCCGAGCTGATCCCACGGGTGAGGGCAATGCCGGTGAAACAGCTGAAGCACTCTCAACATGAAGTTTCGTCGATATGTTTTCGATAGATCTCATGAATAGGGAGCAGGTTCGTAGGACAGCGATCGTGCCACCGGAGATATCCCGCATCGCCAAAGGAGCGTCCTTCGTTTGCCGGTTCGAAGGTCCCGGAAAGAAAGCATCGGTACAAGAGCGAGATGAAGTGGCCGCGGATTTCGCGCTTGCTATGGACTATCTGGTGTATGGCAATCGGATTCGGTTCGAAACGGACAACCGCCCCGATTTCCGTTTCAGCGACTTTTTCTATTCTTGTTTCCAGGGTTTCCTTAAAGCGGACGATGCCGCCGGGGACATGCCAACCTGTCCCGGCACAGGGGTCATCTCTCCATGACAAAAGCGTGCGTCCTCGCTCATCCTTGATGAGCAAATCGACATTGACGAGCGGAGTCGTTCGGCTGATGTAATAAAAAACGTTCTCCGGCAAACCCAGCGAGGGGTCTGGAACTGCCTCAATGAGAGCTGCTACGGCACCTTCGGTATCCAAATGTCGATTGAGTTGAGCATACTCTTCCCATGCCGCCTCGTCCTGCGGGTTCCGCTGGAGATAGAACTTGAGGAGATCGGCCGCCATGTCGACTTCCCCGGCCGCCATCAAGGCTTTCGAGCTGTTATAGAGAATATCCGAGTCCTTGGCATCCAGCTCCAGTGCTCGATGCAGTGATTCTAGAGCCTTGACCACTTCTCCCTGCTGCAGGAAAAGTACTCCCAGATTGTTGTGGGCTTTGGGATGGTTGGGATTATTCTCTATCGCCAGCTCAAAACAAACACGGGCATGATCCCGTCTACCCCCTTCGAACTGGAGTTCCCCCTGAGTGTTCAAGAAATCGGCAACATCAAACGAGTACTCTGGCCTGGGGACCTTCTCAGGGACATCCTGTTTGCCATGCACGTGCTCGTCCGGTGGGATTGTGCCGGACGAAGCCGGGCCGTCTGCCTGGTTTTCCAGGGACGGTGGTTCATGATACTCAAACCTGCGGATCGGCCTCAGATTCAATGCCTCCAGGCGTCTTTCGACTGCCTCAGCCGCTTTTCCCCAGGTGAAGTTTGACTCTATCTGCAACCTTCCGGCCTCTCCCTTGGCCCGAGCTTCCGCTGGATGCTCGTAAACGTGCTTCATTATATTCTTCAAAGCATCGCAGTCCGGGTCGGCGAGCCACGGGAAATCCACGGTTTCCATGCCATCGACCTGTTTTTCGGGAAAGGGCACGACCCTGGAAGGCACAAAATAGGCGGCATCCGGAGTACAGAAATCGAGCGCCGCCCCATATCCTGTTATGATGACAGGAAGTCCGCATGCCATGGCTTCGGCAATCGGCAGACCAAACCCTTCTCCTCTGTAGGGATGAACGAGACAGTCGCAGGCAGTGTACAGGCCGGCCATAGCCTTATCATTCAATACCCGGTCGATGTACTCGATTTCCGGGGCACCCTGCCTGGACTGGAATTCCCGGATTATCCTGCGGGTGTTCTGATTTCTATAGAACGTGTTCCTACCCATATCCTTGATGACAAGACACACGTCGTCCTTGTCTGAGAAAGTATTCATATAGGCGTCGAGCAAGACATCGATGCCTTTTCTGGGGATCGTGCCTCCAACGAAGAGAAATCTGAATCTTCTTTTGTTCGATAGTGTTGCTGGAATGGCAGCGGGATTGAACACGGCGGTATCGACACCATTAGGCACAACGAAGACGCGGTCTTCCGCTATCCCACTTCTGAGGTAGCATTCCCGAACATAGGAGCTCGGCACCCACATTTCATCTACCAGGGTATTCATGGGGTGAATCCAGGCTTTTGGCAAACTGCCGAATTCCCATGGCTGGATGATCACCCAGTAGCCATCCTCGGGAGGATTGAAATTTGGCGGCCACTGATGCCTGACATGGACATCCGCTTTTCCGGAAAGAGGCTTATTGGTCCGTTGAACGATCTTCTCGAAGCGAGGATCGGCATCCGCACGGATATCATCTTTCTCGAAAGGGAGAATCGAGACCTCGTAGCTGGAGTCGATCAATCGAAGACATATTTCCCGATTGACCAAGGCCAGTGAATGACAAACAAGCTGCGAGCCTTCCCATGCTATTTTCCTGCTTGCCCTGTGTGAGCTCCTTTCCCTCTCCACCGCTTCTTTATAGTGCCATCCGGAGTTGATCGCGCTTAGTGTCATAGGGATCGTTTGGGTTGGACCAGGAATGCATGCGGCGCGAGCGGCCCTGGCCCGCCGTTCATCCAGCGGCATGGCGTAGGCACAGCGCATGGCGCTGCGAACATCTTCCACGTAGAGCTGAGGCATGAATGCGCCTTTGTGGTGTGGCTGGTACAGAAGCATATCCTGCGTCAGCGGGAACTTCGCATTCGGGTCAACCGGTATGGGGACATGATAGTCAGCCGGCATAACAAGCCCGGTTCCCTCCGGCATGATGACCATTCGCTGTCTCACCCGTGCCTCACTGATCGGCGCTGTTGATGCGGTATCCGTGGAGATATAGGCGTTGCAGTTGTCGATAAGGTGAACAATACCCTTTCGTGTCCCGATTTCCTCATCCAAGACGATCGCCGCTCTGGAACCGGTCTTTCGCCGCAGATGTCCCACAAGCTCATGAAGGTCCTGCCTCGGTTTGCCTGGGACAGGGTGCCATGATGGGTAATTGACTTTCAGATAGAGCTCGACGTTTTCATCTCCCTTGAATTCCTCGAGGTATGCCTCAATCAGGGTGTCCCAGCGGCGCCGAGGCAGAAACATGGCAATCGACAGAAAGCGGAAAGGCCTGTCGGAGACCGCCGTTTCGGGTACAAGCGGAGGTATGGACGGGTTCTCCAGCCAGGGATGCGGCCAATAGACAATCTGGATCTTTGCGGCCGGCAACCCGGCGGCGACAAAAGCTTCCGTCTCTCTTTCAGACATGAGCCAGACCTGGTCCATTTCATTGCATACCTCCATCCACTCGGCGGGGGGCAAGTTGCCCTGGGCGCTGCTGTCGAAGGTGGTGGCGATTATGCGAAGGTTTGGTTCAGGCAGCTTTATGTTCAGCCAGCTCCTGCTCGGCACGTGCGAAACAATGGCGGTGACCGGCGGGATAACCGGTGTGGCTTCCAACGAGTTGATGAGATCGAGATCGCAATCATCAATGCCCTCCTCAACCTCGTTTACTGACAAGATTCTAACTGGCACCCCCGCTCTGTGAAGGGCGGAAACCGTTGCTCTCGCTCCGATGCCATAGCCGCTCCGGTTATAGAATGGTCCAATCCAGACTATCGTGCCGGGCAACATTCGAAGCTGTTCGTTCACTACTGCCTCCTGATGAAATACTTGATGTCTCCCCCGACCTATTCGGCTTCGGCAGGTGGAACAAGCATATTTGCCTTGAATTCCGCCCGGTCAAGAAAAGGCCAGAGGTCTTCCATCGGCAGGGAGACCATCGAACCGTCCTCGCGCTTCCGGGATGAAACCCGCGGCGCCGTAACCTGCTCAGGAGATACCATCACCTCACACACTACCGGCCCCTCTGTCTCCAAAGTCTCCCGAACCTGTTCCCGGATTCGACTATGGTCCGCAATCCTGGTGCAGGTAATTCCGAATGCCTTTGCGACGGCCGTTATGTCAGGCAGGGTGAGGCCGCTGGATATCGAGCTGCCGACATAATGACCGCCGAAATAATTCCTCTGGGTCGTCTGGATCGAGACATATCCCCCGTTGTTTAGGACGAAGAATTTGATGGGAAGACCAAGCCGCTTTACCGTTTCCAACTCCTGGATATTCATGACAAAGCCGCCGTCTCCATCAATGCAGACCGTTCGTTTTCCCCCTGCGGCAATGCATCCACCAATGGCCGCGGGGATTCCAAACCCCATGGACCCGAGTCCCTGGCTGTTGAGTATCCGCATTCCCTGTTTCACCCTGAAGGCCTGCATGGTCCGCTCACTGCATGCGCCCGAGCTGCCGGGAACCAGCAGGTCGCTATCGGATAGCTCCTCGGAGAGGATATCGATCAGTACGTAGTCATTGACAAAGCCTTTTTCATCCCAGTATTCGGGAAGCAGCACGGGGTAGCGCTTCTGCCAGGCCTTACATCCGGCGAGCCACTCGCTGCGGTCCTTCCGCAAGATTTCCCTGCCATGGCGGATGAATTCACGGAGGAACGCCCCGGCGTCAGCCTGAATCGGAACATCAATGGGCATCTGCAGCTTGTTGATCTCATGAACATCGATATCCACCACCATCTTGTGTGCAGCTCGAGCAAAATGATGATGCGTGTAAGCGGTCTGCCCGAGATCGAGTCTGGCGCCGATGATCAACAGCCAGTCCGAATTCTGCTGCACGAAGTTGGCCCCTCTCTGGCCTGTGGCGCCGGGCCTCCCGGCATAGAGCGGATGGGTTTCCCCCAAGAAATCGATGGCCTTCCAGGTGGTCAGCACCGGGACATCGAGCATTTCGATCAGCTCGTAGAACTCACCCATTGCGCCCGACAGCCTTATGCCGTTGCCCGCAAGGATGACCGGTCTTTCAGACTGGTTGAGCAGTTCAATCGATCGGCGAACCTGGCTTGTCAACATTTCGGACCCGGCTTCGGGCACGTCGTATCCGGGATCGAAGCCGTCGAGCAGCCTTTCATCCAACACGGCCGCCTGGACATCGAGGGGAATGTCTATCCACGCAGGTCCCGGCCTCCCGCTTTTTGCCAGGTAGATCGCTTTCTCCAGATGGTATCTTATGGAGGCAGGGTCCGTGATGGTTACCGCATACTTGGTGATCGGGTGAACCAGGCTGACGATGTCCACTTCTTGAAAGCCCATCTGTCTGACGCCCCGATCTCCGATCAGGTCCGCCCGTTTGACCTGTCCGGAAATGAAAAGGCATGGGGTTGAGTCGAGCCAGGCGCCGGCCACTCCGGTGAGCGTATTCGTTCCGCCGGGCCCCGTCGTCACCAGGGCGACACCGAGATGGTTCGTATACTGACCATAGGCATCCGCCGCAATCGCACAGGCCTGCTCATGAAGATTGCAGATGTACTGGATGTCCCTGCACCGGCCGATAGAGTCCACCAGGTGCATGCAGCCGCCACCCGATAAGAGGAAGACATGCCGCACTTCTTCTGCAATACACCGAATCACGTAGTCGGATAACTTAACCAAGCTCAGTCCCTTCCTTCTCGCTACCCTAACAGTTCGATCAGTGAGTCAAGTAGTTGGCCTGTTCCCATCGAGCCCCGGTTCCAGGGACGCGGAACAAGCAGCGCATGAATGCCCAGATCCAGGGCTGAAGCAACATGCTCGGGGCTGTCGTCCACCAGTAAGTCCACCTTGCCAAGCCAGCGGAGATAGTCCCCTTTGATCCTGTCGTAGGTCGGAATCTCCTCTCCCTCGCGAGGGGATGGAATCACGTGAAAAGTCCGGATCCACCTCCCGAAATGGCGCATGACCCACTCGGCGGAGCGGGGTGCAGCGCACAGGGGAGTTGCGGTGAGAGCAACGTGCCGGAACCGTGATCCATACTGGAGAAACCATTCATGCATTTCCTGAACGGGTCCCATTTTTCGGGCCATTTCTGAGCGTCTGAACTCATCCAAAGAACAGAGGTATTCAGACTGACTGATGCCCAACAATCTGTGGGGAGGGTTTTCAAGGATTTCTTCATAGCAAACCCGGCAGAAAGGGTTTGAGGGCAGCCACCAATGCTCAAGCCACGTTCTCATCAGTTCATTGAGCACATCGTCCACATCCCACGCGATTGTTTTCACCGGCCGCCGTCTCTTCTCTGCCGCTAGTCCATCCAATACGTCAAGAGGGTCTTGCGATCGGGGTTTTGGTTTATGGTCGGATCGGTGTAAAAGGAATCGTCCGAGTAATGGGTCGACGATATCTCTTCGATGATCGCACCGTTTTCCGTGCCAAAGATATGTTTCGCACCTCTCTCCACCAATACGACTTCTCCGGCTCCATACTTCTGGATAAAGCCGTTCAGACTGACCCATGTATCACCATACAGTATGTGGAAAGTCTCCTCCTTTTGCTTGTGATGCTGTTCCGGGTGCTTTTGCCCGGGCAGCAGGACGATCAGTTTCTTGCAGTACTCGCGGTTTACCACGGTCATCATCGTGAGCCCGAAATCGTCAAACCGTTCAATCCCGTAATGGTGGGAAATCTCCAGGTCAACTTTGGGTGGAATCGCCACACCGCTTGTTCTCAAGAATTGCCTGACCCGCTGTACAATACTGTTGACCCTTTCCCTGACGTCCTTCCTTCGGGTGTTCGATGCGAGCAGAGGGGCGTTCGTTTGAATGTCAGCCTCGGCATAGAACTCGGTGTATTTGGACAGATCATTGCCCGTGATCTGGCCGTCCGTGGTGGGAATGGCCAGAAAGACATCCGCCGGCCTGATTCTCTCCCCATTCCGGATGGGCCGGGCGGCAAAGACCCCTCGCCTCAGAGAATGCAGTGTGGCAATCTCCTGTTCCCCGAATTCCGGGCGCCTGTCCAAGACTCCGCACATCAAAAAGCCGTCGCGGGCGGATTCCAGCCAGCGCCTGACCTGAACAGGGGTCGCCGAATAGGCATTCAAACTGACTGATTCTGCCGGCACGCCGACATGCTTTTCGAAAATCGTGGCTCCTTTTGCAGCCGCGATTTTTATGGAGTCAGTATTATCCGGGTCCTCATGAGTGGAGTAGCCGATCTGAATCTGCGGGTATCTGGCTCTCAATAGATCGATTTGGTTCAGTTCAAGGCGCTGATCCGGGGTGGGGTACTCGCCTGTACAATGCATCAGGGCAAAATCTTTTCCTCTGTGATCCAGGAAACTGACCACCTTGTCGAGGTCTTCCAGGCCGGCACAAGCTGTCGATGCAATGATCGGTTTGTCGGTTTCGACGATGCGTTCGAGAAGGGGCCAATCGGTGAAAGAGCAACTGGCCACTTTGATGATGTCGAACCCATGCTCTTCAATCAGGTCTACCGATAGCTCGTCGAACGGGGTGCAAATGGTAATGAACCCTGCGTCTTGCATGGCGTTTTTCAGCACCAGCAGATCACCGGCACTCAACCGTGTTTCAGAAAAGCGTCTGACGTACTTGACATCATCCCGACCTTTGAAGTCGGGATGGATGAAGGTGTCCAACTGACGGTACTGGAGCTTAAAGCCAAAACGAAAATCGAAGCCGCTCGCGAACTGGGAAAATTCCCGAATGACTAGCAATCCGTGCTCAACGTTGCCCATATGATTGTTCGCCATTTCGAAGACGAATAGAGGCTTTCTTTTCTTAAGAGCCGTCACCGAAATCCTCCTTTCGAAGACTGCCACATCAATCTTTATTGGAAGTAACCTTCCAGCACTTCAGCCGCGAAGTCCAGTCGGCCTTCATCCAATCCTGGATACAGACCAATCCAGAACGTATCGTTCATGATCACATCCGTATTCTCTAAAGGTCCGATGGTGCGATACGGCTGTCCCAGAAAATAGGACTGTTTGGTCAGGTTGCCGCCGAACAACAGTCGCGAGCCGATTTTGTGCTGGTCCAAATGTTTGAGCAGGCTCTCGCGCCGACCCCGTCTTTCCCCCCGCAGAGTCAGGCAAAACCCGAACCAGGCTGGATCACTGTCGGGTGTGGCTTCGGGAAGAATGATGAATTCTTCCAGTCCGGAGAGTCTTTCCCTAAGGTAGTGGAAATTGGACCTGCGTGCCGCGATGAAGCCCTCGATGCGGCTCAACTGAGCAAGCCCAACCGCAGCCTGCATATCCGTGATCTTCAGGTTATAGCCAATGTGCGAATAGATGTATTTGTGATCATACCCTTTCGGGAGTTGCCCGAGCTGCCAGTCGAAGCGCCGTTGGCATGTATTGTCCCTGCCGGTCGGGCACCAGCAGTCCCTGCCCCAATCACGAAACGACTCGACGATGCGTTTGAGCCCGCTGTCATGGGTTGCCACCGCACCCCCTTCCCCCATGGTGATATGGTGAGCCGGGTAGAAGCTAAAAGTCGACAGGTGACCGAAGCTCCCCACAAGGCGCGGGCAAGAAGCTGCAGCGTCCAGGGTGTAGGTGGAACCGAGGGCATCACAGCAGTCCTCGATGATCCACAAATCATGTTTCTTAGCGACGCGCAGGACCTCACTCAGGTCGAAGGGATTGCCGAGGGTATGCGCGAGCATGATGGCCCGCGTTCTGCCGCTCACCGCAGCCTCGATCAAGTCTTTCCTGATGTTATAGGTCGGGATGTCGACATCGACAAAGACCGGAACCATACCGTATTGGAGGATCGGATTCACGGTGGTGGGAAAAGCGGCGGCTACGGCAATAACCTCATCACCCGGTTTGAGTCGCCGGTCTCCAAGTTTTGGGGACGTGAGGGCGGCTACGGCCAGCAGGTTGGCCGAAGATCCCGAGTTGGTGGTGAGCAGGTGTTCCACGCCCAGAAACTGTGCCAGTTTCCTTTCGAAGGCGCCATTGAATCGACCCGTAGTCAGCCAAAAATCCAACGCCGATTCAACCAGGGCTTCAATTTCCTCCACGCCGTAAACGCGCCCGGAAACCGGCACGGGTGATTCGTTGGGGATGAAGGGTAACGGGGCATGGGCGTAGGGCCAAAAATGCCGGACTTCAAGGGTAATCATTTTGCGGTGAATATCAGCCATAGCCTGAGCGGTAAGTTGCGCCAGGAGCTCGACAGCGCAGGACTGCTCGAACATGAATACCTTGTCCAGCTGGAGATAGCAAACGAAGGAGGGCGCCTCTCCTTGATAGTGTTCCGACAGCAGTTCAAATGTGCACTCCTGCTTGACGGGAGGGGTCGTTGCAGCCAGAGCGAAACGCACCAGACCATCGCCATCCGGGTGGGTCAGGGCCAGAGCTATTCCATCGTTGCCCTTGAAGAAAGCCGGGACAAACCGAGAAAGTTTGTATGTGCCGCCAGGCGCAATCCTGCAGCTCATCTTCTGCCTCCCGCTAACCATTCTCGGGCCCTTGAACCCGAATGCGCACCAAAACCGGGTTGCTGCTCTTCCAGCCGCATCTCTGGCACTTTCCATGAAATCATCCGTGCATGAACAACCGGATCTGTCTGATGCAGGTTTCCTTCATTTTTTCTGGGGAGGCCCCTTCATAGAAATGCCGGTACCAGCTCACCGTCAAATCGAGGGCCCTTTCGACGCTGCATTGTGCCGACCAGCCAAGAGCCATCTTCGCTTTGCTCGAATCAAGCTTGAGCCAATGGGATTCATGAGGTTGCCGCTTATCATCATCCATTCGGCAGCTTCCTTTGCCCCACAGGTGAATCACCCCTTGGACCATCTGTTCCACGTCCCAAACCTTGAAATCCGTGGGGCCAAAATTCCAGGGACCGGAATAGACCGCCCCGTCATGCCACAGTTTGGCCCCCAGAAGCAGATAGCCGCTCAAGGGGTCTAAAACATACTGCCAGGGACGGATGGCTTTCGGAGAGCGTAGGATGATTTGTTCGTCTCTGGATAAAGCGCGCACACAATCAGGAAGCAGCCGATCCTCCCCCCAGTCGCCCCCGCCAATGACATTCCCGGCTCGCGCGGAGGCCAGTGCCACTTCGTGGGTTTCGCCATACTGCTCCGGAGAGAAAAAGGAACGCAAATAGGCCGAAGTCACCAGCTCCGCAGAGGCTTTACTGGAACTATAGGGATCGCGGCCTCCCAAAGGATCATTTTCGCGATAAGGCCACACCCACTCCAGATTCTCATAACACTTGTCGCTCGTTACACTGACCACCGCTCGAACGCTGCTCGTATGGCGGACAGCTTCCAAGACATTGACCGTACCCATGATATTGGTTTCGTACGTGAGTAGTGGTTCCCTGTAGGACAATCTGACCAGCGGTTGAGCTGCCAGATGAAATACAATCTGAGGCTGGTGGCGGGAAAAGATACTTTCAAGATGGGCATGATCTCGAACATCGCCATCAATATGAACCATCCCGCCGGCCAGTCCGATCGTATCGAAAAGATTCGGCTCAGTCGGGGGGCGAAGGGCGTAACCGATGACGCGGGCGCCGAGCAATTGCAGCCAGAGACAGAGCCATCCCCCTTTGAAGCCCGTGTCCCCTGTTACAAGAACAGTTCTTCCGGCATACACACTCTCAAGAAAATCAATCATTCCAGACCTTCCAGGGGGCACGCCCGGAGTTCCACAGATTCTCCAGGAAATTCTTGTCACGTAGCGTATCCATGGGATGCCAGAATCCCCGATGCTGGTAGGCACAAAGCTGACCTTCGCGGGTCAACCGCGCTATCGGCTCGGACTCCCAAGACCAATCGTCGCCCTGGATATAGTCGATCACCTGGGGAGAGAGTATGAAGAACCCACCGTTGATCCAGGCCCCATCCGCATGGGGCTTCTCCTCGAACCGGATCACCCGCTGCTCCAGTAAATCCAATGCCCCAAAACGAGCCGGCGGCTGCACGGCTGTGAGAGAAGCCAGAACCCCCTGTCGCTTGTGAAACAAGAGCTGATCCGAAATATTGATATCACCCACGCCGTCCCCATAGGTGA
The DNA here is from genome assembly GCA_964441945.1 of uncultured Syntrophobacteraceae bacterium. Lineage (GTDB taxonomy): Bacteria > Desulfobacterota > Syntrophobacteria > Syntrophobacterales > Syntrophobacteraceae > JADGQM01. Next base: position 32,945 of record CAYTWB010000030.1, on the reverse strand, counting down.
AACAGAAAACCTCGTCTCCAAGATATGAGCGGACCCTTTTTAGCCGCCCACCGGTCTGAGTCCGTTCCCCGGTGTCGATCAGGGTCACTTTCCATGGCTCACAGTGATGATTATGCACGGCCATTTCATTTTGGGCGAGATCAAATGTAACGTCCGACATATGAAGAAAGTAGTTGGCAAAGTATTCCTTGATCACATATCCCTTGTAGCCGAGGCAGATAATAAATTCGTTGATACCATGAGCGGAATAGATCTTCATGATATGCCAGAGGATCGGTTTCCCGCCGATCTCAACCATGGGTTTGGGCCTGAGATGCGTTTCTTCACTGATGCGGGTACCAAGGCCCCCCGCGAGAATGACGGCTTTCATGACCGGCTTGACCTCCCCGTTCCCTGTCCCTTAAAGTAACACGATGCCCTTTGGTGAACGTTCGGTATCGATGCCCTCCCGGGAGCATCAACGATTGGTGCGATATAGAAATATTCCGCACCGCCAGTTTTTGCAAGGTCCATGCCTCAGCTGCTTGAGAACGTGTCCGGGAAGTTCGCACGGATCACCTTGCGTTGTTTGAACGAAGAACCGTCGGGGTCAGACTATCGTCCAGCCAGCGTCATGGAAACCGGCATGGCGTCAAGTTTTTGTCGCCGTGCCGATGTTTCCCCTGCTGTGCCGTCTGCGTGGAGGCGGTCTTTAGGGTCCGTCCGCCGCCGCATCGGCCTGTTCAATGAATAGAGGAGACTGGCATTCATATTGCTATCCACCAAGGGGGCACCTCTACACCCGATGATCAAGATACCCGAAACCAATCTGAACCAAAGGAGACTGGGCCGATGACCATGATGGAAACGGAAGACTGGGTTGGCAAAGGACTCTCGGCCCTTGCCAATGACAACCTGCTTGATGCCGTAAAATGCTTTGAAATGGCTTTGAAGCGTGACCCTCTCAATGCCGGTGTTCATAACAAGCTCAGCATCGTTCACTGGAAGCTCGGGAATCTCGAAGATTCACTGCATCATTTGACCCAGTCTTTGGAATGGGACCCGAATGACAGAGAGGTCATCCTCCATTGCTGTGATGTCTTCAGGGCAACGGGCAGGTCTCAGGATGCCGAGGAGATCCTTAACGCATATCTTGAAAGAAACCCCTGGGATACTGAGCTGGGAGCGTCGTCACAGGGCCCTTCCCATGGACCCTGCGCCATTCCGGCAAAACCCGGAATGCAGGTTTTTCAGGATTCTCGGGACCCAGGGCTTGATCGTTGTGACGGGACGGAAGGGTTTTTTGTTAACCCGCTCAAAGAACAGCTCAATACCCCATCCAGTCCATGCCAATCGGAAGAACAGCCGTTTGACATCACCCAGTTCTTTATCGAGCAGGGCGAGCAGCAGTTTGAAAAGGGTAAAAGGGAGCATGCCCGGGCCTGTTTCGAGATAGCTCTCGAGCACAATCCCAATTGCGCAAAGGCCTACAGCAACCTCGGGGTCTTGTTCTGGCAGGACGGCGATCTGGAAGCTGCCCTGGAACATCTCAACAAAGCTCTGCGACTCGATCCTCACGATTTCGACGTTCTCTACAACAGCTCCAAGGTCTTGGCCGCCGCAGGGGAGCTCGATGTGGCCTCAGACCTTCTCAGGCTTTATCTCCAGAACAATCCGAAGGACGAAACAGCCTGGCAGGATTACGATGCCATTCTGAGGCAAAACGGCCGGCCACGGTGGACGTCCGAGGACTTGCCCGTCGAGGTCGCTGATATCTATATCCGGATGGGAGAGGCGCTGGCACAGGCCAAAGACAGCCTGGGAGCGGGTCAGGCATTTCATCGAGCTTTGCAGGTGGACCCGCAAAGGGTGGAGCCGTACTATTTGCTCGGGTGCCTGCATAGAGACTCGGGCCAGGAATCCGAGGCGTTGGACGTCCTATCCGAAGGCCTCAGGCTTCATCCCGGACACAAGGATAGTTTGATCATGGCGGGAAAACTGCTTGTATCGCAAGGGCAGGTAGACGAAGCAAGGGGACTCTGTGAAGCCTACGCATCACAGCATGATGGTGGTGATGCCCACGCTGTCTTGGAGGAGATCCTGCTGGCGACCGGGCAGCCGAATGAGGAAACCCTTTAGTATTCCATACCTGTCCGAGACTCACCTGGAGAACAACCTGAGGGCCCTGGCACTCCGGTCGCCTGAACTGTGCCGATGGATTCAGGACTGTCGGGATGATGAAGAGGCTTTCCAGGTGCAGATGACCGCATCGGGAAAGCCGAATATTCTCTTGGAACGAAACAGCGGCCTTCTTCTGCATTCTGCCACGGACCCTGTACAAGAAGCCGAGAAGGAAGTCGGCAAGCTCCAATGTGGACCCCGTCAGGCCATCCTCTGTCTCGGGGTTGGGCTCGGCTATTACCTCGAAGCCCTGCTCAGGCGACACAATCCCTGTCAACCGGTCACGGCTTATGAAAGATCGCCCCGGCTGCTGATGCTGGCCTTTATGCGCACCGATTTCATGCGAGACATCCTGGCCGGGCGTTTGAAGTTCCTTTCCCCATACGATATCCTGAAGTCCCGCCCTGCGGATCGTAAGGGTTTCCATCTCTGGCCGCACCCGGTTTTGGGTCCTCTCTATGACTGGGAAAAGACCCTCTTTGCCTCTCAAGCGGTCACAGCGGGTCCTTATCGGCGGGCCCTCGTTATCAGCGGCGGCCTCTTTTCGCTTGATGTCTCGGAAGCGCTTCGAGACACAGGCCTTGAAGTGCTCAGTTGGAATCCCCCCTGTTCCGAACAGCAGCACATTATCAAAGAGATCATTTCATTACATCCTCACTTGATCGTTTCCATCAACTATCGGCATGGGTTGCCGGAAATCAGCAGGACATTGGGAATTCCGCTCCTGGTCTGGGAGATCGATCCAAGCATCGAAAGGCTGGCCCCTCACCGGGTGAGCCATCCCGATACCTATATCTATACCTATCGAAAAGCCAATATCCCCAGATTCCGGGAGGCGGGATTCGAACATGTGGAATACCTTCCCCTGGCAGCCAATCCGAAGCGCCGATATCCCAAGGACCTGAGCGACGAAGAAGCGGATCGGTGGGGTGCGGATGTCTCGTTTGCCGGGAGCTCCATGGCAGCCCAGGCTGAAGCGTTGCGGCAGCTCTATTTCCAGCTGACTCGGGATAGGAGCTTTCCCCCGTCGGCCAAAACGGATGACCCGGTGCGGGACTATGCTTCCCTTTGGGATACGGCTATCGCAAGCCAGAGCCGGAATCCCGATGGCTATGTCATCGAAGAGTTATTCAGGGAATACCTTCCCCAGTCTTCGTGGGTTGCCGCGGATGAGGAGGAGCGTCTGGTCGACCTGGCCGTATGCACTGCGGAAACCGCGGCGTCAGAGCGACGCGCTCAGGCATTAAACACCCTCTCTCAGCTTGACAGCGGATTCCGGATCAGGGTTTGGGGTGATGAAGGCTGGAGCCGGATCTTGCCTGACAACATTCAATACCGTGGCCCGGTCGGCCACTTCCATGAACTGACAAGCGTCTACAATGCTTCTCGAATCAACCTGGATGTCAACCGGATCTATCAGCGGGATATCGCTACCATGCGGGTCTTTGACGTTCTTGCCTGCAAGGGGTTTCTGCTTGCGGACTGGAGCGATGATCTTGGGGAGCTGTTCCAGTTGGGCAGCGAGGTGTTAGCCTATCGATCCCTTAGCGAAATCCCTTCCCTCGTCAGGCATTTTCTGACTCATCCCCGCGAGCGGGAAGAGATCGCTGAGGCGGGCTATCAGCGAGTCCTGAGAGAACACACCATTCAATCACGAGTTGAATGCATGCTCGATCACCTCCCGTGAGCGGGTCCAAGAGGGGTTCCATGGAAAATATCCTCATTATCCAGATGTGCCGGATGGGAGATCTCGTTCAGACCCTGCCCTTGTTGAAAAGACTGAAAGAAGAAAAAGAGGGGTGCGAGATCACGCTCCTTTGCATCAGGGAATCGGTGGGACTGGTTCAACGCTCCCCCCTGATCGATTGTTTTATCAGTGTTCCCCAGCGCTTCTATGACGAATCCCGCATAAGGATTGAGGAAGACCCCCTGCTGGTGAGCTCCTTGTGGAAGTTTCCGGCGCTGCGCCCCCACTATGACCGGGTGATCAACCTGACCCACGATTTGAGCTCGGGCATTCTGTGTGAAAGCGTTTCCGGCAAGGTAAAATTCGGACGGGCCCAAAGGGTCAAAGATGAAATCAGGGCCCTTGGGGACTGGGCTAAATACTTGTTCGCCGTGGTGACCAATCGGACTCAAAACCTTTTCAATCTGGTCGATATTCATGTCGGAATGGGAGGCATCGTTCACAAACCGGTCGAAAACTGGCTGCCGGTCAATCACGGGGCCATTGAAAAGGGCGGGGCCATTCTGAGAAGCCAGGGCTATCAGGGCAGAGGGCCTCTGATTGCTCTCCAAATGGGCGCCAACCAGCTCCATCGAGCCTGGCCCACACAAAACTTTGCCGCCCTGGCCCGCGAACTGCGAAAGCTCTTCGATGCGGAGATCGTCCTGCTGGGCCATTCAAAAGAGGGAGAGCTCGGGGCGGAATTCCAGCGCCAGGTCGATTTCCCAGCCATCAATCTGATCGGGCGAACTCAGGTCACCGACCTCCCGGCCGTCCTCAAAACCTGCGATTTTCTCATCAGCAACGATACCGGGACCGCTCATATCGCAGCGGCCGTGGGAACCAGGGTCTTGGGACTCTATTTCTCCACCGCCTATTGGGGGGAGACGGCACCGTATGGAGCGAACCATCTCATCCTTCAGGTCGAGCTCCCCTGTTCCCCCTGCCTGTACAGTCAGAAATGTGAAACGGTGGACTGCAAAAAGCATCTGACGGTTGAGGCCGTTCGGGATGCCGCATCCATGATGGTCAGCAACAGGATCGATTCAGGCTTCGATCATCCCCATCTGTCACTCTATCACTCTGAATTCCTGACCAACGGCACGCTGGCCTACCTCCCACTCTCCGCCGACATCCCGGATTCCTATCAAACCGGTTTCATCAATCGAGTCCTGTGGGAAGAGGCCCTGGGTCTGGGACATGACGAGGCCTATGTCTCTCAGTGCCTGTCCCGGATGGGTGCTCTGGACTCGTTCCGGTTGAAGATGGAAGTCAGCCGCCGGGAGCACGGCACCTTGAAGGAGCAATATCGCAGCGCCCTGCGCCTGGCACACCAAATCATCTCCGAATGCAGTCGGAATCCCGTCTCTCGAGAGAAGATCCTCTCACTGAACAACAATCTGATGGCCATTCAAACGGACATATCACGACTTGAACCGTCCCTGATGCTTTCCTATCAGATATACGAATTGATGGATACGGATTACCTGCCCCACCCGCAGATGGCTCAGCAACTGGCGGAAAAGTATTCGAAGTTGCACTCCATCAGCAGCTCTTCCACGGATTTGCTTGAAGGACTTATGTCGGAGAGCCGATGAAAAAAATCCTCATTATCCAGCTCAGCCGTTTGGGCGATCTATTGCACAGCCTCCCTCTGGTGAAGAGGTTGAAGGATGAATATCCACAGGCTCATATCAGCATGGCTTGCGCCAGGGAATTCAGCCTCATTGCCGAGTCCTGCCCGTTCCTGGATCGTCTGATCACCATACCGGTTGTGGATATCGTTCCTCTGGACACCAAAGAGATCCGTTCCCTCGATAGCTTCGAGTCTTCGCACACCGAGCGGATCTTCAGCATCATCGAGCTCCATGAGGAATACGACCTGGTCATCAACCTGACTCACAACCTCATAGGGGGTCTGATCTGCAGCTTCGTCCAGTCACGGAAGAAGTCCGGCCGGGTTGACGACGGCAGGGGGAGGAGCGCCGTTTTCGGAAGATGGGCCCGGTACTTCTTTGCCATGACTCTCGATCGAAGGCAAAACCTCTTCAATATCGTGGACATCTACCTGGGCATGGGTGAGGTGCCGCACAGGCCCGTCGAAGGCTATTTCGCCGTCCCGCCCAAAGCGGAAGAATCGGCCCTTGAGCTGCTTGGCGCCAACGGTTTCAGTCAAACCAGCCGCCTGATTGCCCTGCAGCTGGGAGCATCCAATCCCAACCGTGTCTGGCCTCTTGACCGCTTCGTTTCCGTGGCGAATTCGCTGAAAAGACATCCAGGCATTGAGATTGTGCTGTTGGGAAATGCATCGGAACAGCCTGCTGCCCGGCGCTTTCTCCAGAGCGCGGACTTGCCCGCTATCGACCTGGTTGGAAAGACAGATCTGACGCAACTGGCCGGCGTAATCATGCGATGCGACCTGATGATTGCCAACGATACCGGCCCGCTGCATCTGGCGGCGGCGCTTGGGACCAGGGTGCTGGGACTCTACTTTTGCTCGGGCCACTTCGCGGAAACCGCTCCCTACGGTGCGGGAAACGTCGTGATACAAGCCGAGCCGCCCTGTTCACCGTGCCCTGAGGGCGAGGGGTGTGAAACCCTGGCCTGCAGGGAGGACCTGAGGGCGGAAGCCGTGATCGATGCGGTTGAAATGATTCTGTTCGACAAGGAGAGACCATCCTTTGAATACCCCAATCTCTCGGTCTATCAATCCAGTTTTCTCGCCAATGGAACGATCCTCTACTCCCCGCTTTCTCGAAGCATCTCCGAGCAGTATCAAACCGGGTTCATCACGAGGAGGATGTTTGAAGCCGCATTCGATCTGAAACATGATTCCCGTTTTGACCGCGATTTTCTCCCCGGGCTTCTTTCCGCTGACGGTTCAGGCAAGAAAATCGGACAGCAGAGAGACAACGTGGTTCAACTGCAGGTCTGTTTCCAGGAAGCCCTGAAGACGGCTCATGCCCTTGTCAGGGAATCGGCAGCTGAATCGACATCTCGTGAAAGGATCCAATCGCTCATCTGGCACCTCCAGCAGCAGGAAGGCCGCATCGTTGCTTCGGCCCCGTCGATCGTCAAGAACCTGCATGCCCTTGAAATGATGGATATCGATCCAGACGCCCCCGACGGCCTTTTCCCCCAGCTGATCCCCAAGTACTCGAGGCTCTACGGCCTGACCGTCGCTTTGATGCCTGCCATCGAAGCCCTCTCCTTAGAGCTGAAAGGCACGGAAACTCAAGGTCTTAGCAATGGAATCCTCTACCTGGGGCTTTCCTCCGGTGAAAACTTCGGATGGGGGATCTGTGGGGATTATCTGACGAAAGAATTCTCTAAAAGGGTGAAGACCGTCTCCCTGCTTCGCAATACGGAACTTCAGAACAACAGACGAATCCCGGGCAGGGTCTTCCACACACTCACAGCCACGGACCTTTCCACACTGTTTCCCGCGAGAGGAACTCACAACTTCGGCTATACCTTCTTTGAAAACGAACTGATGCCCCGCTCGCTGAGAAACGCCAAAGACTACGACCTGGTTTTCGCCGGCTCCACGTGGTGCAAGGAAAAGCTTCTTGAAGCCGGAATCCGGCATGTCGAAGTCCTCCTTCAAGGAGTTGACCGGGAAATCTTCTATCCGATCACGGCGGAAAAGGGGCAGGACCGGTTCGTTATTTTTTCGGGCGGCAAGTTTGAGCTGCGCAAAGGCCAGGACCTGGTACTGAAAGCCGTCAAGGTCCTCCAGGCGAAGTATCCCGATATCATTTTGGTGAATGCCTGGTACAACAAATGGCCTCAAACCATGGAGATGATGAGCCTGTCACCGCACATTCGCTACCAGCTGAAAGGGAGCTCCTGGCTGGAAATCATGGAGCACCTCTGTCTCATCAACGGAATCGATCCCGGGCGAGTCGTGACGCATCCCATCATTGCCAATCATCAGCTTCGGTCGCTTTATGCGCAGACCGATCTTGGCCTGTTTCCCAACCGCTGTGAAGGAGGGACCAACCTGGTTTTGATGGAATACATGGCATGTGGGAAACCGGTCGTTGCAACGTACACCAGCGGCCACAAAGACATTCTGACCGGAAAAAACTCGCTGCGGCTGACCCACCTGCATCCGTTTCAAATTCAGGACCAGGAAAAGCGGCTGATCGCATCCTGGGAGGAACCGTCACTGGAGGAGGTCCTTGACGCAATCGAGTATGCCTACCACCATAGGGAGGAGATTCGAGCTCTTGGCAGGCAGGCGGGAGAAGATCTGAAGCAATTCACCTGGGAAGAAGCGGCGGCAAAGGTTTTGACGGCAATCTATGGTTGAAGGAAAGCCACTGCAAAGCCTCAGAGGACGCCGAAAGAAAGCGTTTTTCCCAGGGACCTTCACGTCTCTGCCGTGAAGAAGAGGGGATCCATGCATACGCCCGTGCCCGATTTGTCTGTCTGCATGATCGTCAAGAACGAATCACAGCGCATCGCAGACGCTCTCTCCAACTTCCGGGCTTTCGCCGATGAAATCATTGTTGTGGATACCGGCTCCACCGACAACACCAAAGCGGTCGTTGAGCGCTTCACCCCCCATCTGTTCGATTTCCCCTGGTGCGATGACTTTTCAGCCGCGCGGAACTTCTCGCTTCAGCAGGCCCGGGGCCGCTACATCGTCTGGCTCGATGCCGATGACAGGCTTGAGCAGGAGATGCAGCAGAAACTGAAGGGGCTCAAAGCCCATCTGGATGGAGAAAAAGCGTTCTACTTCATCCTCCGGGACACCAGGGCTTCGGGAGCCGCCAAAACCTGCTATCAGCTCCGCTGCTTTCCAAGAATACCGGCTATTCGCTTCAACGGTCGTGTACACGAACAGGTCTATCCGAGTGTCCTGGCGGCCGGGCTGAAGACGGTCACCACCGACATCGTGATTTCCCATTATGGGTACCAGGATGAGGCCCTGCTGCTGCGCAAAACACAACGCAATCTCTCTCTGCTGGAAAGGGAGCGGGAAGAAGGGCGCGATGACGAACACATCCACTACTATCTGGCGACAACCTACAGGCTGCTAGGCCGGGAAGCCGAAGCGCTCGAAGCGATGGAGCGAGCCCTCTCCCACCTCGAAAAGCAGCTCTTCCTCCTTCCCCCCGGGATAACCCGGCCGGATTTTCGCCCCACACTGGAGGCCCTTCTCTTCCTGGCTCCGCTGTATTTTAAGCAGGGCAACCCTCGGCAAGCCTTGCGGTGTATTACCAGGGCCGATGCCATCGGCGCCATGGACGGACTCTCCTATTTTCGCATCGGCCGCCTTTATCAGGAGTTGAATCAGCATGCCCAGGCGATTCGCCATTTGAAGTCATCATTGAAAGCGGAACCCGCTGTGGGATATCATCCATCCTCTCCGCCGCCGGCCGCAAGTGAAATCCTCCTGTTCACGGCTTACAGCCTGCTCTGCCTGGATCAGTGGCCCCAGGCCCTTGAGGTTTTGCTGCTGGTCTCCCAATCGGGTATCCCCATTCACGAGGGTTGGGAATGGCTGGGGTTCCATGCCCTGCGGCTGGGGCATTTCCAGCTCTCCCTGAGGGCGCTTGAAGAAGGGTCCGCCGCGGGAGAGCTCAGTCCGGACGGCCTCTGCAATCTGGGCATGCTTTACAACAAACAGGGCTTTTCACAGAAAGCACTCAGCTGCTATCACGCGGCCCTGGCGAAAAAGCCGAGCCACAAGGACGCAAAGGCCAATGCCGCCCACCTGTTGTTTTCTCTCGGGGGTCTTCAAGATGCCAAAGACCTCTTCCAGCAGTTGGTTGGCGAAGGGGTCAGGGATATCGATATCCTTCTGGCTTTGACAGTCATTGCAGTCCGGGAAAAAGACCGGGGCATGGTTGAGACTGTTACTCAGATGCTCCGGGCCAACCTCTCCCTGCAATCGTCGCAGGAGGGCGAACCTGGACTCGGGCAGTTCTACACTGGAATTGCACGCGGATGTGCCGCGCAGGGGAAACCTAGATTGGCGGAATGGGCAATGGAAATCGCTCGATGTATGAGTGATGCGGTGTTTTGCTGCGCCCCAAGATAATCGCCGGGGATTCGGACAAACCGCCGTCAATGGGTTCATAGAGGAGATATGAAAATGGATTGGGCACCCCTGGAGATCACCTTTAAGACTAGGGCGATGATTCCAACACCCATAGAAAGATTCCAGGAGAAGCTTGCTGTCGGGCTGAATTTGATGTTGTGTTACAAGAATATGCTGATCAAGGAGAACGATTCCACATTTTATAATTTCTTGAATGCCTATGAAAAAGTCCAAGCATTTACACTTCTTGATTTTGATAGAGCATTTCTTCTATTTCAAGCTGTACAGGCTACCAAGAATATAGCAGGAAGCACAATGGAATGCGGTGTATATAGAGGTGGGAGTTCTATTATAATAGCAATAAATGATCCAAATAAATGCCATTATGCTTTGGATACATTCTCAGGATTCCCTGATATAGCTTGTGAGTTTGACACTCATGAAGAGGGTCAATTTGCAGATGTTCAGTTTAGTGAAGTGCAGAGGCTTTTCTCATGTTTCGAGAACATCATAGTTATGAAGGGACTCTTCTCTGATTCCTTCAAGAAGCTCATTAATGAAAAGCTTTCGTTCGTATATTGTGATGCGGACCTTTACAGGTCGACCATGGAGTGCTGTACCTTTTGCTATTCCAGGCTATCTAAAGGTGGGATTATGCTTTTTGATGACTATCTGATAGGAGATACTCTAGGAGTTAAGAAAGCCGTTGATGAGTTCTTCTGCAATAAACCGGAGTTCCCGATAATTCTACCCACATGTCAGGCATTGGTAACCAAACTCTAGGAGAAAAAGCACCAATGAAAAACCGTCTTTTCGATGTGAATTTCCCTTGTGATCAGCGGGAGCTCGAATCCATTTTCAGTTCCGTGTCCCCTGCGAACAGCCACTTCCTGGGGACTGTAAGGCGGTTTTTGGCTTTGCGGGAATATGCACCAGCCGGTCAAATCTTCGAGAGGCTCGCCGACACAGAACCGGTGCAGCGCTCCAGCTTCATGATGCTGGCGGGCTTTTGCCATTTTATGGCGGATGATTTTGTTCGAGCAATCCGGTTCTTGTCGGATCTGCTGAAGCAGAAAGGGGAAGATTTCCAGCTTCATACCCTGCTTGGGATAGCCTACCATTATCTGGGCCTTCGATGCCGGGCCAATACCCATTGGTGGGCTGCGCAGCAGATTGATCGAAACGAGTTCATCTTGGCTCTGATGGACCGTTTCTTCTCCGACGAAGATCACCCCGAGCGGCTGGCTCTGTTTCCGGTCTGTCGCGGGAGAGGCATCGATGTGGGCTGTGGTCATCGCAAAACCCACCCGCAGGCCATCGGAGTCGACCTGACTCCCGGAGGCGAGAAAGGAAAGGTGGGCAATGTTTCCGGCCGGACTTCCATTGCCGACATAGCGGGATCAGGGGATCATCTTTGGATGTTTTCAGACAATGAACTGGACTATGTTGTGCAGCGGCACAACCTGGAACACTATAAAGATTTCCTTCTGGCGCTCCAGGAATGGAAGCGTGTCTTAAAACCGGGTGGAATCCTGGGCATGGTGATTCCGGACGAAGAGGAATGTGACACGCTGCGCCTGGATTCCACACACTACCATGTCTTTACCATGAGGAGTCTGCAGCGGGCCATTGACTTGATCGGGGGATTCCATACCTGCCACATGGGGAAGCTGCTCAAACGGTGGTCCTTTGTGAGTATTTTGCAGAAAGCCGATTCCACGGGAAGCAATGAAACAGCTGCTTTTGACTATCTGAGAGCCGTTCGGGATTTTGAAGTCGAGCAGCTCATGGTGAAAGCGGCCCAATATGAGGCTGCGGGTGACCAGGACATGGTTGTGCAATGCAGGCTCTTCTCGGAACAGTTGACTGAAAATCCGGCATCGGCGTCAGTGTGAACGGTTTTTTTGCGGTATGCGAGACATCCTGAATGAATGGATAGGAACAGTCAGGTCAATCAAGGCTTATTCTGAGGCGTCCAAATCGGCTTCCGATTCTTGTCCGGTTTTGGGCTCCCCGATTTGCCGAATTGTCGAGCAGGCTCTTGCCCAAAAGGGGCAACATATCATAACGCCCTGGGGATGGGATAACGCCCCCTGAAGCGCGCCCTGAAAGGGCGGGACACCTTCTTGTGTCGCCCTTTCAGGGCTTAGACCCTGTTAGGTGGCCCCGTGTCCCAGGGCGTTGCCCTGGGCTATGGTATTCCTGCCCTTTCAGGGCAAACAGTGACCACGATCAGCGCGACTGGCTGGGTGCCAAAAAGCGGGCAAGGAATCTGGAATGTTTTCGGGTCGTTTTGGACACCCCAGGCTTATTCCGCCGGCTACTGACCGGACTGATCAGAATGGATTGACTTTTCTATCTTCTTTAATTTGTATAGATATTCCTCTATCTGTGGATCTTCAGGGAAGGATGAATGGAGTCTCTCCAATCGGTCTATCGCAGGGCCAAGCATCTTGACTTTCAAAAACAGGTTGACCAGCAACAGCTCGCTTGATAGATTGACCGGCAGGTTTTGCAGTGAGCCGGTCATGTAGGATATGGCTTGATACTCCCTCCCGGCTCCAGAAAGCCTTTCAACTTTCTCTCTTATTCTATGGTGTGTGTAATCCTCAGCTTTGATGAGAAATGCCCCATAGGGGCCGATACCGGGGAAATCAAACAGTCCTTCTTCCGATACAAATGGCACAAACTCATCATGACTCCAGAACGATCGATGCCGTTCGAACTCATTCCCGTAGATATCGGGCTGCGTCCATTTGTCGCCGAGGGGTATGCACAGGATCAGGTAATCCGTTGAGTGGCTTGCACACTTGTCCAGGAATTCCCAGGCGGTTTCTTTTTCAAAGTGTTCCAGAACATCGCCAAGGATAGTCACATCGTATTTTCCCAGGTCATCGATGACCTGGAACGCATCACCAATGAAAATGGAATCATAGATTGCCCGCTGGTGTTCCTGGATATAATCCGGAAAGATCTCGATACCGTCTATCCTTATCTTCCATTCTTCCCTTCTATGCCGCTCACCAAACATCACATCGAGCAAGTCGCGTGCAATGAAGCCGATCTTCCCGTTTCCCAGTCCGACATCCAGAATGGATGACGGTCGGATTCGGATCAGGTAATTGGCGATAGCGCCAATGTGGCAGTATGGACTGGTTGGCATGGAAACAACTCCTCACTTCGGGGTGAAAAGGATACCGTATTTGACCGAGTAAACGGCTTGTCTTACAATGAGCATGGAATCGTAAGTTGGGCTGGTCGAAGCAAAGCAAGCGGCCGCAAAAGAGCAGCCCGATCTCTATCACAATACCCGACGACGAACAACCGGAGCATTCACAGCATACTGGGGAGCGAAAAACATGGTAGTGAGACTATCGTCCAAAGGGCAACTGGTGCTGCCCAAAGCTGTACGTCAGGCGTTAAAGCTTCGCCCCGGAGCCGAACAGCTGATTTTCTGATGTGCCCGCTGCAGATTGCCTCGTCAGCAAGATTGATCCTTCCAGGATGCCTTGTTCCTGGCCGTCACGAGATACTGGAAAGTATACAAGCACTTCGCCTCTTCCATGCTGACATCCTTGAGGATGAACCGTCCAAAATCCAAATCCTGAGGCCATTCTTCGTCTTCCACGCGGCGCTGCAAAACGCAGGTGGTCCCGATGATCTCATATCCGGTTCCTGAGAAGAGCTTGTAGAGCTCTCTCAGGGTGAAAAACCGGATATGCGTTGCATCCAGCAGTCCACGCTCCATATAGGTCCAGTTTCCATCCAGCAGGTGCAAAATAACCCAGATATTTTGAGTGTTCGGAATACTCGCCAGGAACCTGCCTTCGGGTTTGAGGTAGTCCCGGAGGAGTCGCAGAACCCGCCAGGGATCATAAAGGTGTTCGAGCACGTCGCCACAGATAATCCAGTCGAAGGATTCCATTTCAAGGCCGTATTCTCCCAGATCAATCTGCTCGATATTCGCAACAACGACCCTGTCCAGGCGGCGCCTGGCGATGGCCGCGGCTCCCGGGTCCAACTCGATGCCGACATACCGGGTATCGGTGAATCGCTGCCTGATGAGCGCTCCGGTTGCTCCGGACCCGCAACCCAGTTCAAGGACCGCTCCGGGCGGCTCCGTGATGAACGCCGCCAGGTCCATTCTTGGAGTGTCGTCATACTTGAGGCGGTAATCCACGCTGAGCGGTGATGAATAATCTCTCATTTTATCCTCAACCGGTTCGATCCGAAGGACGAAAAGCCGGGTCTTTCATGAAGTCCTCCCAACCTGTTGCGTCACTACCCGAAGAGTGTCCTCAACTTCTGCAACAAGTATTTGGCCCGGCTGGTGGTGAGATGATGGCTAAGAAGATGACGGCGAGCCTTCTGAATGATTGCCTCCCTGTTCACTCGCCCGTCCAGAACGGTGTCTATGGTCCGGATGAGCTGGGAAGGGCTCGAAAAGCGAAAGATATGCTCTTCCCGTACAAAGTCATTCGGAATATAGAGCGGCATATCTTGGGAAACATGGACCGCATTGCAGGCAGCGTCTTCCCAGAACCTCAGGGTGTCATAGCCGAGTCCGCGCAACGAGAGCACTACCCTGCATTGCTGTATTTTGCGGTAGTAATCGTCTCGCCCCAGCCTTCCCGAAGGAACCGGATTGTCCTGGGATGGGATGGCGGTGGTATTCAAGAGGGCATCCGGATATCTCCCGGCGATTGCCTCAACGACAGCTTTCCTTTCGCCATGGCTGGCAACACCCAGAAAACCGATGCTGTATGCCTTCTGTTCATGGTCAAAGGTGGTGATCCAATGGAACAGTTCCTCGGGAAGCGCCATCGGCAAGGGAATAGAGAAATCGGACCCATCGGTCTCACGGCGGCAGACGGCATAGGGCCCGGGCGGAATGCGCACCGGGATGTCCTCACCGTCAACCAGGACCAGTCCCGACGGCCACTGCAGGACCTGTCGTTTCAGGATGTCGATGGCCCTCACATCACAGATGATGTAGTGGAAGTAACCGGCATGGATTTTTCCCCGGATATCGTCGCGATCGATCTGCCCGTTATCCGGGGCAAAGAGGCTGAAGCGATTCGGCCCGTCCTGCGGGGCACCATCCAGGATGCCTTCATAGATGCAATCCTTTTTCGGATAGTCGACAACGGAAGGACCAAAGAGTTTCCTGAGGCCATGCAGGAGGAAATCAGGTACGTAATTGGGAAAGGGGTGGGTGAAAAAAAGTATGTTCATCTGTATCCGTTCCAACAGTGATCACTCGGGCGGTATCAGTACACCTGAGCGCAAGTCCTTGGCCGGTTCAACCGGTGCGTGAGCCGCTGTTGTATGGGCGACCGGCGGGTCGCCCCTACCGCTGCCGGCCGGTCAATGCTGTTGAATTAAGGTGCAGGATCTCCCTGTTGAAGCCCTGTGCGTCATTCCGGCGAAAGCCGGAATCCAGTGATTTCAATATCTTCTGGACCCCGGCTTTCGCCGGGGTGACGGTGCCTCGCAGGGAAGCCCCGCTTAATTCAGCAGCATTGTGCCGGCCGGTTAAGGATTTCGGCCGTGCTGTCCTAGCGGCCGATAATACCGTGCCACTTAGCTGCGAACCGTTTGAAGTTACCCAGGTAGATGTCCGGGCGGCGCATTTCCCTGCCAAAGTAGTTGATCGTCGTTTCATCTCCGGCCTTGGAGACCCCCCAGACATGTGCAAACTCTGTTACAGGCACTGCATAACAGGCGAGCCCTGCCTGCATCACCTGCAGTCCCATGTCCCATTCCTCAAAAAAACACGGGCTGAACTGGACATCGAACGAAAGGCGATGCTTGCGAAACCGCTCGTGGTGAATGGCAAAAAGAAAACCGGACACATCATGGGTCCTCACCGGCTCATGAAACAGCCCGGCCCCGAAGTACCTGATGATTTCCAACTTCCGATAATTGATGTGAGTTCCCTGCGGTCCCACAATAACCGCCTGATCGAGATTGAAAAGGTAATGTTCAAGTCTTTCAATCGCAGCCGGTTTGACGTGGAGATCGGCATTCATGATGAAAACGGCTTTCCCCTCCGCCAGGTTGATACCGATGTTCCAGGACCTGCTCACTCCCGCATTGGATTTGTTGTAACAATACTTGTCTATTCGCTTATGATTTCGAAGCTCTTCGTATACTTCCCGGCTGTTGAAAATACAGATGACCTCTCCGGGAATACTTTCGAGATCTTCCAGCAGAGTCCGGATGTTATGGGGGCTGTGCGGTGAAAAATCCAGGATCGGGATCACAATACTTCTCAAGACGCCGTCATTCATTCGAGCAGACCTCCATTGCATCATCCATTTGTCACCGTATGGTGTCTTTATGCTTTTTTGCAATATGGATGCCGAAACAAAAATTACCGGGCCTGAAAAAAAACCTTAAAGTCTCTCCGTTTTCAATCCGATAGGTAGTGCAAAGGGAAAAAGAACTGTAGGAGTGGCTCTTGGAAACACAAAACTGACAGGGATGTCAAAAAACGATTCAAGGAGGAAGTACCATGGCACTAAGAATCAATACCAATGTTGAGGCGATCCAGATCCACGGAAAACTGGTGGACACAAGCAATGCACTTGCGAATTCATTGAAGAAGCTTTCGACCGGCAAGCGCATCAATTCGGCCAAGGACGATGCTGCGGGATTTAACGTCGCCAACAAGTTCAGGAGCGACATCTCATCCATGCGGGTTGCCTATCAGAATGCCTCCGAAGGGCAATCCATGCTGTCCGTTGCGGACGGTGCATACAACAAAGTCCACGATATTCTCGTAAGAATGAAAGACCTGGCTACACAGGCCGCCTCTGGCCAGACCCCTCAGGCCCCGTTGCAGAGTGAGTTTCAGCTTCTGCAGTCGGAAATCGATCGTATTGCCAACTCGACCAAGTACAATACGACCGACCTGATCAAAGCCGATTCGAACGTGACTTTCCAGGTTGGGCAGAGCAATGACGCCAACTTCCAGCTGACGATTGCCATGAAGGGTTCTACGGCAACCCTCCTTGGAGTCAGCACGAGCGTCAAAGTCGACTCCGCCGGGAATGCGCAGACCGCCATGATGAATCTCGATACCGCGCTCTCCAGCATCAATGCTTTCATGAGTACGGTGGGCGCCTACCAGAACCGGCTCCAGTACACCATGGAGAACCTCTCTGTCAGCATCGAGAATTTCACGGCATCCGAGTCCACGATCCGCGATGTCGACATGGCTTTCGAAGTGACCCAATTCACCAAGAACCAGATCCTGCAGCAGTCCGGCATGGCCATGCTGGCCCAGGCCAATACAGCGCCGCAACAGGTCCTCACGTTACTCAGAGGCTAGGCGTTTCAGCTCATCTACCCTACAGTTCGGACAAGGCGGCCTAACAGCCGCCTTTTCTTTTTTGAGGCCTTTTGAAAAAACCTTAAAGTCTCTCCGCTCTCAATCCGATAAGTTATGCAAAGGTAAGAAAACGGATTGAGTGGCTCTTGGAAACACAAAACTGACAGGGATGTCAAAAAACGATTCAGGGAGGAAGGACCATGGCACTCAGAATCAATACCAATGTTGAGGCCATCCAGATCCACGGAAAACTGGTGGACACAAGCAATGCTCTTGCGAATTCATTGAAGAAGCTTTCTACCGGCAAGCGCATCAATTCAGCCAAGGACGATGCCGCGGGGTTTACCGTCGCCAACAAGTTCAGGAGCGATGTTTCATCCATGCGGGTTGCCTATCAGAATGCCTCCGAAGGGCAATCCATGCTGGCCGTTGCGGACGGCGCGTACAACAAAATCCACGATATTCTTGTAAGGGCCAAAGACTTGGCCACTCAGGCCGCTTCGGGCCAGACTCCCCAGGCCCCGTTGAACAGCGAGTTTCAGGCTATGGCGTCGGAGATCGAACGTATTGCCAACTCCACCAAGTACAATACAACCGACCTGATCAAAGCCGACACCAATGTGACGTTCCAGGTTGGACAGACCAATGACAGCAACTTCCAGATGACGATCGCCCTGAAGGGTGCTACAAGAGCGCTCTTGGGCTTTACCGGCGTCGACATTGACACCGCCGGCAAAGCGCAGACCGCCATGATGAATCTCGATACCATGCTCTCCAGCATCAATGCTTTCATGAGTACGGTGGGCGCCTACCAGAACAGGCTCCAGTACACCATGGAGAACCTCTCTGTCAGCATCGAGAATTTCACGGCATCCGAGTCCACGATCCGCGATGTCGACATGGCTTTCGAAGTGACCCAATTCACCAAGAACCAGATCCTGCAGCAGTCCGGCATGGCCATGCTGGCCCAGGCCAATACAGCGCCGCAACAGGTCCTCACGTTACTCAGAGGCTAGGCGTTTCAGCTCATCTACCCTACAGTTCGGACAAGGCGGCGTAACGGCCGCCTTGTCTTTTTTCAGGCCTTTTGAAAAAACCTTAAAGTCTCTCCGCTCTCAATCCGACAAGTTATGCAAGGGCGAGAAAACAGACTGAGCGGCTCTTGGAAACACAAAACTGACAGGGATGTCAAAAAAGAATTCAAGGAGGAATGACCATGGCGCTTCGAATCAATACCAATGTCGAGGCCATTGAGATCCACGGAAAACTGGTGGACACAAGCAATACTCTTGCGAATTCATTGAAGAAGCTTTCTACCGGCAAGCGCATCAACTCGGCCAAGGACGATGCCGCGGGATTTACCGTCGCCAACAAGTTCAGGAGCGATGTTTCATCCATGCGCGTTGCCTATCAGAACGCCTCCGAAGCGCAATCCATGCTGGCCGTCGCGGACGGCGCGTACAACAAAATCCACGATATTCTCGTAAGAATGAAAGACCTGGCCACGCAGGCCGCTTCGGGCCAGACCCCTCAGGGCCCGCTGCATAGCGAGTTTCAACTTCTGGAGTCGGAGATCAATCGCATCGCCAACTCGACCAAGTACAATACGACCGAACTGCTCAAAAACGACTCGGATGTGATATTCCAGGTTGGACAGACCAATGACAGCAACTGTCAGCTGACGATCACCTTGAGAAATGCCCAGTCCATGTGGTTGATTCCTGCGGCGTCTTACCTTCGCACTGCGGGCCAAGCTCAGACGGCCATGATGAATCTCGACACCGCGCTCTCCAGAATCAATGCTTATATGAGTACGGTGGGCGCCTACCAGAACCGGCTCCAGTACACCATGGAGAACCTGTCTGTCAGCATCGAGAATTTCACCGCATCCGAGTCCACGATCCGCGATGTCGACATGGCTTTCGAAGTGACCCAATTCACCAAGAACCAGATCCTGCAGCAGTCCGGCATGGCCATGCTGGCCCAGGCCAACACGGCGCCGCAACAGGTCCTCACGTTACTCAGAGGTTAGGCGTTCCTGCTCATCTACCCTACGGTTCGGACAAGGCGGCGTAACGGCCGCCTTGTCTTTTTCCCTGCAAGACCTTTCGACCCGCAACCCAATCGGCGAATAGACTGCGGCTCTTTTGAAACGACGATAAAGAGAGAACCCGGAGGGTTCAAAGCCATTAGCCGGTGGTTGAGTCCGCCCAAGCGGACGATACCACCGGAAAGCAGACGGGATAACGATTGCACCCTGGAGGGGTGCCGCAATGTTGGTGAATTAAGGATTTCAGCCGGTCTTTTGGGCGGGCGTAAAGCCCGCCCCTACGTTGCCGGACAACCATTCGCCGGGTGGGTCTTATGCCCGACCGTAGGGGCAGACGGCGGTCTGCCCCTACACACTACCCGTCGCCTCGGCTCTATCGCCCGTAGGGGCGGGCTTTATGCCCGCCCGCCTTGATCTCAATTCAGCGACATTGGAGGGGTGCCGGCAAGGGTACTCGATGTCTTCCACTGGGCTGTCTTGTTTGACAAAGCTGCGACCCCATCCGGGGTCGTCTCCTTGCTATACCGTTCTCCGGGGGTGTCGGCCTATGGCCTCAACCCCCGGCTAATGGCTTTGATCCCTCCGGGATGGTGAACCGTGCTCTCGATCAAAACCCAGGGTGGGCAAGGAATTACAACCCATTCGGGCGTTGTTCTAAAAGAGCCGCACCCCATTGACGAATGGACAGCGGCACACCCTTTGCTAAAAAAGACTAAAGTCCTTCCGGTTCCGAGCCGATAATTCCAGCAGGAGCCATGGTGTTTTTATGGGAAGACAGGAGGAAAGAACATGGGAATCACCTTAAGCGGCGTTGGAAGCGGATTTGATTGGGCCACCCTGGTCGACCAGTTGCGTCAGGCCGAGACCACCTCAAGAGTCACTCCGCTGACAACCCAAAAGTCAAAATACCAGAACAAGCTGACGGCCTGGACCTCTCTGGCAAGCAAACTGTCCACTCTGCAAACGGCTACGGACAACCTGAAAGATTCCAGTGACTTGAGCCTCTACAAGGCTTCCCTGACGTCTTCTTCTTCCACCTCCGCGGACTCCCTGCTTTCCGTCACGACCAGCACCGGCGCCACCACAGGGAACTACAGCATCC
This sequence comes from uncultured Syntrophobacteraceae bacterium, assembly GCA_964441945.1. Classification (GTDB taxonomy): domain Bacteria; phylum Desulfobacterota; class Syntrophobacteria; order Syntrophobacterales; family Syntrophobacteraceae; genus JADGQM01. Next base: position 12,519 of record CAYTWB010000030.1, on the reverse strand, counting down.
AGGTCAATCATCTGGCGAAGTCTCAGAAGATCCAATCGGATTCCGTCTCGTCTCAGGATACGGACGCCGGCTGGACCGGTTCGATCACGCTGGAGGGGCATGAAATCACGCTCGACGGGAAATCCCTGCTGACCTTGCGCAACGAGATCAATGCCCTGAATTCCGGCACCGGTGCAAGCGGGGTTTCGGCCACCATCCTGAAAACGACGGACAGCGACTATCGCCTCATTCTTACCCATGACGCAACGGGCGCGACGGGAATGAGCCTCACTGACGATGCCGCCGGGCACTATTTCAGCATCGAGGACCCCGAAAATCCGGGCACGTACATTCTCGACACGCTGCAGGCCGGGATCGACGCCGAGTTTTCCATCGACGGCATCACAATGACCCGGTCGAGCAACACCATCAGCGATGCGATCTCCGGCTTGACCCTGACCCTCAAGAGTGAGGACCCGGCCACCACGGTGACTCTCGATGTGACCCGGGACACCGATGCCGTCAAAGCCAAGATCCAGACGTTTGTCGATGCCTACAACCAGGTTTTGGACTACTACGATCAGCAGATGACCTATGACGCCACCAACAGCAAGGCGGGCGGTGCGCTTTTTGGGGACAATACCTTGAAGTCGATCAAGACCAACATGCAGCTCACCCTGCTCAGCGCGGGGTTATCAGAGAGCGGCATCACGGTGAACAGCGATAACCGGCTGGAACTCGACTCCGACAAATTGGTTACTGCACTACAAACGGACCCCAACGGAACGGTCTCCCTTTTCAACGACATGGCACAAAATTTGTACAATTCATTGGACACCGCGACGGACTCCATCGACGGTACGGTCACTGTGAGACAAAACGGTCTCAACGCTTCGATAGAACAGGTTACCAAGAGGATCACGGCCGCTGAGGAGCTCATAAGTCGAAAGATGGAATTGCTGACGACTCAGTACAGCAATCTGGATGCCGCTTTGACGCAGATGCAGTCCCAGCTGACGTATTTGACCACGCAGCTGGCATCGCTTTCCAGTTAGATGGGTATCCGGCATTTGTGATCCGAAAGGAGAATGAGATGACAATGAACATGGCCCTCAGGAATTACCAAAAGACCAAGGTTGAAACGGCGGATACGCTCTCACTCGTGATCATGTGCTACGATGCTGCGATACGGGACCTGAAGGAAGCCAAGAGTCTGCATGAAAAACAGGCAATGGAAGAGACCTATATCAAGATTCGCCATGCCCAGGACCTCATTACGGAGCTTCTGGTCGGGTTGGATTATGAGCGGGGAGGGCAGATATCCCATAACCTGAGCAGGGTCTATAATTTCGTGCTGCGCCAGTTGATTGGAATCAACAGCAGGCAGGACACGAGGACCTATGACCACCTGATCAACATTCTGAACGAGCTCAAGGACGCGTGGCAGCAGGTCCGAGCTCAACCCGGGATGGCACAATTCTCATCGGTTCAGAGCGCCGGGATATCCACCTGATAGCGCCCGGCTTGAGGCGGGGCATCCTTGATGCCTGTGGTCTTCGCCAATGTGAATTCGTAGAATAGGGAGTGTGAGGATATCATGGTGAGCGAACAAAAGACTATGGCGGATCTCCTGCAGGAGCTGCTTGACTGCACCCGGCAGCTGGCGCGGTGTGAGGAAGACGACGGCATGGACACGGCATCTCTGGCCGCCCTTTGTAAGGAACGCCTGGCGGCCTTGCAGCAAATCGCCTCCAGCCCGGGAGACAAAGACGAGGCATTTCAGCCATTGGAGCAGGTTTTGGGACGCAATTCCCGGGAGCTCACTGACCTGAAATCGATGCTGCAATCTCTTGTAGACCAGACAGATCTTTGCATTGCAGCACTCCTTCGCCGCCTGGAGTTCACTGGACAGGAACTGGCATCCCTTCGCGGCAGTCAGACGGCGGTCCGTGCGTATCACCGTCGGTAATCGCGAAAATCCGACAGTTTTTTGACTGTCAGATGAAGGCATCCCCTGTACTATTGATCAAGAAAAGCATATGCCGCCTCAAATCGTATCGGTAGACTCTCTGCGGGCCGGGGTATTCATTCAATTAATGAAAGTGAACTGGCTTGCGCACCCCTTCCTTTTCAACAGCTTCAAAATAAAAGGCCCTGATCAGATTCAAGTCTTGAGAAACCTGGGCATCAGGGAAGTCATCTATATCCCGGAGAAGAGCGATTGCACGCCGGCTTTTTCCCAAAGCCCTCAGCGACCGGATCAAGCCGGATCGGAATCCCATGCGGAGCCTCCCCTGGATGCGATGTGGGAATCGAAAAAGAAACAGACTGAACGAATGCAGAAGCGGCGTCAGCAGCTTCATCGGTGTGAGAAGGACTACAATCGCACGATTGCAAAGGTTTCGACCGTGATGCAGAAGCTCATCACGGGTTCGGAAGAAGCGGCGGCCGAGGCCGACCAGCTGATCGAAGGGATCGTGGATTCCTTGCTGATGGATCCCGAAGCCGCCGTACACCTGGTGAACGTCAAAAGCCAGGACGAAACGCTCTTCTACCACACCCTGAATGTTGCCATTCTGGCCCTGGTCCTGGGCAAAGAACACGGCCTCAATGCCCAACAGGCGAAAGTGCTGGGGCTCGGGGCCCTGTTTCATGATATCGGAAAACAAAAGATCGCAAAGAACCTGCTTTACAAACGAGGGCAGCTGAACCCGCCTGAGATCAAGATTTTGCAGATGCATCCCCAATACGGGTTCGATATCATGTCGCGCATCGGGAGTTTTCCGCCTGATGCGCTCTCAATCATCGTGCAGCATCACGAGACAAATGATGGAACGGGTTATCCCAGAGGGCTCCACGGCGATGACATTTCCCTCCTCAGCAAGATCACCGCGATCGCCAACAACTATGACGGCCTCTGCAACAGACTTGACCCTTCGGAATCCATGACCCCGTACGAGTCGCTCTGCCACCTGTTCTGCCGGCAGAAACAGCAGCTGGATGGTCAGTTGTTGTCGCTATTCATCAGCTGTCTGGGGGTGTATCCGCCGGGGACGATCGTGAAGTTGAACAACGACAGCATCGGGATGGTTGTATCCATCAACCCAAAGAAACCGCTCCGCCCGGGCGTTATGCTTTACGATCCGAATGTGATCAAGAGCGAAGCACTCATCTATGACCTTGAGGAATTCCAGGAACTGGAGATTGAACGAAGCATCCGCCCCTCTCAACTCCCTGCAGAAATCTTTGCCTACCTCGATCCCCGGACGAGGATCAACTACTTCTTCGATACCACCCCAAAAACGTCCTCATCTCGCCCCCGCCCCTAGAATCCGTCCGATGCACCGCCCCCGCGGAGTCACTTCTTTTTGGCTTCACCGACGTATTTCTTGAGCTCCGATTCATCCATACTCCACTGACAACCCAACCGAGACGATGAGTTGAACAGCAGGGGGCCGCGCCAGTGAGGGCGAATCCTTTTTTGCTCTCGATCAAACGACACCATCACCAGGACCACAAGGTCCTCCAACGCTTCCAGGCGGATGGGCATTGCTTTTTCAACAGGCACACAATACCTCAAGCCGACGACTTCAGGCTGGCAGACAACGAAAGCCAGAGACGGCTCATCGACAGCCTGCAACCATTGAAAAGGACCCTCCGCGTGTTCCAGGAGGACATAGCGCTTTACCTGTTCGAATCCGGGGATCCCCCACGGAAACTCAATGTAAACCGCCTCGTCCAGATCCAATGGCCCAAAACGACTCGTTTCAATCACCATGTTCCCTGCATCCTGTCACGTGGAAAAGCTCCACACCTCACAACGTCAGGCATCGGAGCCTGTTTCCTGGTCAATAACCGTTCCTTCTTCTTTGGGAAGACACTCGATCATTTCTTGAAAGTCACTGGCATCCATTCCGGCGGCTTCCCGGTTGCCATTCCGTATTTTCTGATACAGTTCCTGTCTATACACCGGGATATGGCGCGGACTGCGGATGCCAAGCTTGACTTTGTTCTGTTCAATTGCAGTGACAAAAACTTCAATGTCTTCGCCGATATTGATGGATTCTCCAACTCTTCTAGTCAAAACCAGCATATCACCCCACCAGATCGTCAGTTATTGCGGATCGCCCCCTCTGCCCTGTCTCCCAATGTTGCTGAATTAGCGTGCAGGACCTCCCTGTTGAAGCCCTGTGCGTCATTCCGGCGAAAGCCGGAATCCAGTGATTTCAATATCTTCTGGACCCCGGCTTTCGCCGGGGTGACGGTGCTGCGCAGGGAAGTCCCGCTTAATTCAACAGCATTGGCCCTGTCTCCCCCCTTGAGGAGGCCCCGTTGCGCGGCAGATACTCAAAGTAAATCATAAGATGGTCGATATTTAAATCCCAAATCCGGAGTCCGCCGATGAAATCCAGTGAGATCTCAAAACATTTGTCGGAAAAAAAAGGAAAAACCTTAAATATTCCTTCAAAATCGGTTATCGATAATATTGCTATTGGCATGGTGAAAGTGGAATTCGGCCAGCAATAAGCCTTCAACTGCCCGGTGGCCGGGGTTTGTGGGTTTGGTATTCCGGCTGCCGTCCACGGGTTTCGGCTGAACAGCTGGAGGGTATTACAGGCCTCGTTTTTTAGAAATCATGAAGAGGGCACATAATGCACGAAGAGACGATTGAAGAAATGACCAGGCCGCCCGCCCGGCAAAAGAGAGGGTTGAACGGCCTCGCCAAGGTCCCCGTAGGCCCTTCGACTCCTTCGTTCTCTTCCCAGACCATCCCCGGCAACCGCTGGAAATAAGCTATGCCAGGCAATCCAGACCAGGCATCATCCAGGGATTTTGTGTTGCTCGGACTGGGGCCCGGTGCTCCTCCCGAACAGGTCAAAAAGGCCTACAAGGCCTTCGTCAAGAGATGGCATCCGGATCGTTTCCCTCAAGGCTCACACCAGCAGCGGGTGGCCGAGGAGAGACTGAAAGACGGCAATGCGGCCTATCGGCGGATCCGCAACAGCTGGGCCGACGCAATCCCCGAGAGCAAATCGGAAAAAAGAAGCCGTGAGGCCACCGATGCTTCCGAGGGACCGGCGGAAGACACCAGGAGAAATACCGGCTGGTCATCCGCTTTTGCATCCCATCCGGCAAAAGCCTTCGACTGGATTCGTGCCCTCTTTCGTTCAGGTGTTCCGAAAACCCGTTATCGCAAGAGAACAATCTACGGCGCCTGGATTCTTACTGTGTTGACGCTCTGCCTTCTTGCCCTGCTGGTCAAGATGGACCCCCTCTCTCTTGATAATGCTCGCAGGGATCGTTCTCCGGAGCAACCGTTTCATGCCGCGCTCGTGGTCCCACCGGCCCCTTTGCCGCCCGAAGCACCCGAGGCGGCGAAGCCGCCTGAAATGCCGATGCAGTCAGACAATGCAGCCCCCGTCGAAACATTCGATCTGCCAGTCACTTCCGCCAAATCCGACCATGCCGATCCCAACAAGTTGTTTTTCACGGTGGGGTCCAGCCAGAAGGATGTGCTCCGCATCCAGGGCAAACCTTCCAGGATCTACGGCCAGACATGGGTTTACGGCTTATCGGATGTCACCTTCAGGGAAGGGAAGGTATGGCGCTATCGCAATTTCGACGGGACCCTGCAAGTCCGGATTCTACCCTCTACTCCCGTTGAGAATGGGAGCAGCCCGGGCTTCTTCTCGCTGGGGTCCGGGAAGGACGAGGTGCTTAAGGTTCAGGGCACACCGACACATGTGGAGGGAAACAAATGGTCCTATGGATTCAGCGAGGTCTATTTCAAGGATGGTGTTGTCAGCGGCTTCAACAATTTCTTCAATGATCTCAACATAGTAATGCGTCCTTCCTCGGCGCCTGAGGCCCCGCCCTCAAAAAACTACTTCACCCTTGGCTCCACCCGGGACGAGGTGCTCTCCATTCAGGGTACCCCAACCGTTGTCCAGGGCAATGTTTGGTCTTACCAGCTTTCAGAAATCCAGTTTCTGGACGGCAGGGTGCGGAATGTGAATAACTTTTCGGACAACCTGAAGTTCCTCTCCCCCGACTTGACGGCTGAGAACTGAGCTGCCGTGACGCATGACGGGCAACGGACCTCTTCTCTTGCCTGAAGGAATCGCTTCAGCGACTCATTTCCTCCTTGAGATCCAAAACGCAGGATGGCATATCTATCTCTTCCCTTAGCACAGAGAGCCTTGAGGAATGAAGAAGCTACCTTTAGAAATCGACACCGATCTCTTTATCGAAGCGGTCGACCACAAACCCGCAAGGGCCAAGTCCAAGATCCTGGGTGCCCGGCATGGAGATTTCATCATCATCGATAACCCCGTTCTCCAGTTCAGCCACAGGCTTTTCACTCAACTCACGGGCAGGATACTCTGTACCTATCTACACGAGGGAAACAGCTACGATTTCCTCAGCAATGTGCGGAAACATCTGGATGAGGGTCTGTCACTGATCGACTATCCCCAGAAGTTTCAGCAGACTGGCTTGAGGGCCCATCACAGGATCCATGTCAATATTGAGGCTCATATGGAGATCGATCAGCAGCGCGATCCCCTGAAGGTGATCCTGACCGACCTCAGCGCAGGAGGATGCAAGCTGGTCATCCCTTTCCTGTGGGGAGTGGCGGCCGGTACCGGTTGTACTCTGTCATTTACATTACCCGACAATAGGAATATCGTGGGTTTGAGAGGAATGATACGCAATGTTCGCATGATGAAGCTGAAAAAAAGAACGGAAATCGGGATGAGCTTTCTCCAGCCGGCTTCCGAACTGGAAAAGGTTCGTCAGTTTTGCCGCTTTTGCCTCTATTTCCAGGTATGATCGGTCTCTCTTTCTGATAACGCTTAATGCACTTGGGGATTATGCCACGCTCATTGCCTTCCAGATTACTCCTGGTAGATGATTCAAAGACGACCCTGGAGCTCATCAGCGAAAGGCTCCGGCAAGAGGGCTTCTGGGTGGATTGTGCGCTGAGTGCCGTGGAAGCCTTCTCCAAGGCATCCCGAAGCAGCTATGATATCGTCATGACCGACCTGGTCATGCCCGAACTGGACGGCATGGAAGTACTGGCTCATTTTGCCGAGCGTTATCCGGACACGGTCGTCATTCTTTTGACAGGACATGCCACGATTGAAACGGCTGTGGAAGCGATGAGGCGGGGGGCCTTCGATTACCTCACCAAGCCGACAAAACTGGATGAAATCAGCCTGGTACTGAAGAGAGCGCAGGAATATATCGCTCTTAAGGCGGAAAATGTCTTCCTGAGGTCGCAGCTTCAGGACCTTCATCGCTTTGAAAGAATTATCGGCAAAAGCCGCCCGATGCAGACCCTCTACAAAATCATTCAGCGAGTGGCCAAGACGGATTCCACCGTCCTCATATTGGGGGAGAGTGGGACGGGCAAAGAGCTCATCGCCAATGCCATCCACACCAACAGCGCCCGCAAAGACAAGCCTTTTGTACCCATTAACTGCGGGGCGATCCCTGAGGAATTGATGGAGAGCGAGCTGTTTGGCCATGAGAAGGGCGCCTTCACAGGGGCGCTCAAAGAAAGGAAGGGGCGCTTTGAACTGGCCAACTGGGGGACTGTCTTTCTGGATGAAATCGGTGACATGAGCCCAAAGCTTCAGGTCAAACTGCTTCGTTTTCTCCAGGAGAGGAGGTTTGAGCGTGTCGGCAGTTCTCGAACCGTCGAGGTGGATGTACGGGTTATTGCAGCAACCAACAAGGACCTCGAACAGGAAGTCGCCAACAGCAATTTTCGAGAGGACCTCTTTTACCGACTGAACGTGATTCCAATCCATGTCCCCCCCTTGCGGGAACGCGGCAGTGATATTCCCCTGCTTGTTCAGCATTTTCTCAAACAGCATTGCCGGAAAAAGAGTATCCCTCAGAAAGAGATGTCGAGTGCAGCCCTGGAAGTCCTGCAATGCTACGAATGGCCGGGGAATGTACGGGAGCTGGAAAATGTCATGGAACGACTGGTGATCCTGGTCGATGGGGATCAGATCCAGGTCGATGATCTGCCTGCCAGAATGCGTCGGCACGATCCCGGCAACCCACAACCGCTGATGGGAATCAGCGATGAAGGCATTGACCTGAAGCAAATCCTGGATGACCTGGAAAACCATCTCATCATGGAAGCCCTCAAGAAATCCGGTGGCGTCAAGAACAAGGCAGCCGCCTTGTTGGGGCTCAACCGCACGACCCTGATAGAGAAGATGAAGAAGAAAAAGATCAACTATCCCCAGGCTGACAGCTAGCGGCACGAGGTCCCACCGCCTCTGATAATCGACTGCTCCACCTTCCGTTTTTTTCTTGGCCGCTCTCAGAAGCCGGCTGAAATTGGCTCATGGTGCCCTCCGCGTCATGCCGATGAAAACCGGCACCAGGAATTATGCGGCTTTCTGGATACCGGCCTTCGCCGGTATGACGTATGCGGGTGTTTTTCAGACGGCCTCTCAGGCGGGCTGGCATGTTCTTTGCCTTTAAACCCCGTGAGACAGGACGCATGGGAAGTGGTCTGTTCTGATGATCTGCGGGAAGATCTCCAGACACGTATCGGACGGCATGGATGGTTTATTCCTATGAAACATCGCAATAAGAAAAGCTGGTTCGTATTGGTTGCGGTCCTTCTGGGTGCGATTCAGACGGTGGTCATGGCTGTACCGGGCGGGTGTGAAGCCGCATCGGAATTGTTGCGATTGCGCAGAGGCGTTATGAAAACCTCCACAGGGCCTTGCACGCGCCTGATCCTGGACATCAAGGGGGAACGCCCGGCCAAAATCTATTTGGCGTCGCCGGAAAGCTATGTCATCGCATTCCAGGACCTTCAATCCAAACTCAGCCCGGAAATCACCTTGACTGATCCCGCCTCGCCCGTAAGTGCCGTGAAGGTCCTTGTCGCAGAGAAAGGTTCCCAGGTGGTGGTTCAGCTTCGGGCTGCCGGCAGTCCGATCAATCACAGCTTTCTGCCGCCCGAGTTACCGAATGCGAATGCCTATCGGCTGCTGGTGGACATCTCACTTCCTCCCAAACAGAAGGCTGCGGAAGACAAAGCCATACCGAAGACCGTTGCCGCCCCCGCCGAAAAGCCTGCGGAACCGGCCCCGGCCAAACAGGAACCGGCAGAACCGCAATACAAAGATGTCGCCCAGACGGATCTCTCGGGCCCCCTCAAGGAGGCAAAACGACTGCTGGAGAAGGGGGAGTTTGAACAGGCCTTCAATGAATACAGCCGGCTTCTGGAAGCATCCGTGCTGGCCAGGGGGGAGGTGCCTGTCGCTTCCTATGGCCTGGCGGACAGCTACTATTCCATGCATCAGAAGGAGCTGGCCAGGGTGGCTCACCAGGTCACGGTTTACTATTTGAGCGCACTCAAACAGGAGCCCCTGATGCGTCAGGCGGCCTGGGCTTACTACCGCTGTGGCCTGGCCTACCAAGCGTCCGGAGATCACCAGAAGGCTATCGAAGCCTTTCAGAAAGCCATTCAGGACTACCCAAAGCATCCCGCCCTGCCGCTCTGTTGGCTTGGCCTGGCTGTCTCCTATCAGAAGACCGCCTCCCACGCGCAGGCGATTCAAGCCCTTCGCACCACCCTGGAGCTGCCCCTTGACCAGACCCAAAAGACCATGGCGTATTGGCTGTTGGGCTCCTCCCACTTCGCCGCCGGTGAATATGCCCCCGCCATACGGTCATTGGAGCAGTGCCTCAAGGATGCGCCGGATTGGTATCGGACCCAGCCGCTCATTCTCAGATACCTTGGGGAAAGCTATTTCATGCAGAAGCAATTTGAAAAAAGCCGTGACCATCTGCTCTGGTACCTGAACCTGCATCCCGAGATCCCGCAAAAGGACCTGATCCTGGTCAAGATTGCAGAGAGCCTGACCATGCTCAATGACCAGGCCTATGCGAACAAGCTCTTCGAGCAAATCCGGTCTCAGTATCCCGACTCGGAAGGAGATGTCATCGCGCAAATCAGAGGTGCGGAGTTTTCGGAAAGCAAGGGCAAACTCGCCCCGGAGGATGATCTCGCCCTCTTCCGGGAGCTTGCCCAAAAATCCCTCTCTCCCCAGCTGAAGAAGCTGGTCCGTTTGCAGCTGGCAACTCGTGAACACAAATACGGCAATTTCTCAGAATGCCTGCAGGTCCTTGACCAGATCCAGCAGAGCGATCCCGGCAAAACACCCAATGACGAGGTCACGGCCCTGCGTGCGAAAGCCATTTTCGATTGGACGAAACAGGCCTTCGAAAACCATGACTTCGGCAAGGTTGTCGAACTGTACGAAGGCAACCAGAAGCTCTTTGCCGAGGCTGGACCCCTCGATCATTATCTCATGATCGCTGAGGGTTACAGCCGGATGAGACAGCCCTTCAAGGCGCTCTCGCTTTATCGGGAAGTCGTGGCGAAGAAGGGGGAGGCCCCGGGAGATATTCTGGTCAAGATGGCAGAGTGCTCCTTTCAGGCTGAAGACTTCGAGTCGGCCGCAAAGCTCTGCGAACAGCTCAAAGGGTCTCAGTTCGAGCTGAAAAGGGTGCAGATTCTCGCTCAGATCTACTTTCATCAGCGGCAACACGCGAAGGTGGTTCAATGTCTCTCCGGCCTTTCCGAACAAGACATCGCGGCGGCAACCAGTCCCAGCCTGTCCGGCATCTACGGTGAGAGTCTCTTCCAGCTGGGGCAGTGCGAAAAAGCCATACCCTGGCTGCAGAAAGCCTCTGAACAGATGGAAAGAGCGGGGAGCCATGCGGACGAGATTATGCCTTTCTATACGGCTCAAGCCACCTGCCATAGCAGGCTGAAGAAGTTCGACAAGGCAATAGCCATCCTGGAAAATGCTTTGGTCTTGACCGGCTCGGACAATATGAAAGACCAGTTGAACTACGACATATCAAAATACTATCTACAACTGGGAGAAACGGACAAGGCCATCCAGAAACTGAACCAGCTGAAGGACTCAACGCAGAGCTTCTGGCAGACAGCCGCCAGGCAGCAACTGGACTATATTCGAGTGCAAGGCAAGTAGATGAACCATACAGAGGATAGGGATAACCATGGCCATCTTGATCATTGAGGCTAATCCCAGGCATGCTCAGAGCCTTGCTGAATCTGTTCGGGGGGGGGGGCGCGTCCCGCTGACAACCGATACCGTCAAATCCGCTCTGAACATCATGCGCAAAGAGAAGGTGGAACTGGTACTGGTGAGTTTCAACGGAAATAGAAGTCAGGTCACAGGGCTGCTGCAAATGAGTCAGTCGTCTGCCTCGGCCCCTCCGGTGATTGTCATGAGTGAAAAAGCATCCCTTGACGATGCCGCTGAGATGATGGAGCTTGGGGCTCAAGACTTCTGGATCAAACCGGTCCAGCCCGAACGGCTGGTCCGATCGATTGAACTGATTGAGAGCAAAGCCAAGGCGCAGGTCGAAGCCGGCCCTCCGGACCATCGATCGATCATTGGTCGGAACTCTCAAATGCTTCGCCTGATCGCTCTGGCCAAACGGGTGGCGGCCACAAACGCCACGGTTTTCATCCAGGGAGAAAGCGGCACAGGCAAGGAGATGTTTGCCCGCTATATTCACCGGAATAGCGACAGGCAGGACAAGCCCTTCATTGCGTTGAACTGTGCAGCGCTGCCCGAAGGACTGCTCGAAAGCGAGCTGTTTGGCCACGAAAAAGGGGCCTTTACCGGCGCCATCAAATGCAAAGAGGGAAAATTCGAGCTCGCAAGCGGCGGCACGTTGCTCCTGGATGAAGTCACGGAGATCCCCATCCACCTGCAGGCAAAGCTGTTGAGAGTCCTTCAGGAAGGCGAAATCGATCGCGTCGGCGGTCGCTACCCCATTCCGGTTGATGTCAGAGTGATTGCAACCACCAATGTGGAGTGCGAAAAAGCCATCAGCGAAGGACGGTTTCGAAAGGACCTCTATTACCGGCTGAACGTAATCCCGCTGATCATCCCTCCGTTGCGTAACCGGCTCGATGACATAGCCCTTCTGGCCGAGCACTTCCTGGAAAAATACAATCGTGTGCACAAGCGCCGCCTGACCGGAATCTCCCCAACTGTGATTCGGATGCTTCAGGAATACGGGTGGCCTGGAAATGTTCGCGAGCTTGAGAATGTCATCCAACGCGCCACATTATTGAGCAGTGACTGTGAATTGACACCGGAATGCCTGCTCTTTGACGCCTCTCCTCAAGAGCGGATTGAGGGCCGAAACGTGGAACTGATGTCCCTCAGTCAGATGGAAAAGCTCATGATCGGAAAAGCCCTTGAAGTCGTTGAAGGGAACCGGACCAAGGCAGCGGAGATCCTTGGGATCAGCGTACGGACTTTGCGAAACAAACTGAACGAATACCGCCAGGAAGGCGATCTGTAAGGGTTAGCCTTCTCTCCAAGAGCTTCGTGCTCGCCTCGTGCCCTCCGTGATCAAAACAAACCCGAAAGGGCAGCCTCAAAAGATTATCTCGCAATGGCACAAAGGCCGTTGAACGTCATTCCGGCGAAAGCCGGAATCCAGCAACAGTTTTCT
>CAYTWB010000029.1:0-49232 GCA_964441945.1 uncultured Syntrophobacteraceae bacterium | reverse complement strand
TGCAAGGTCTTGATTTAAATTATGAACTATTTGAGAACAGGTTCACCGTGGGAGCGAACAAGATGAACATTGACACTGAGGCTCAAAATGGTACAAAAGATACTGGCTAAGCGTAGGCTGGCGTAATACGTGAGAGCACTTAGAGAAATTCCCCGTAGCCTCTTCCCTAGAATAGCCTGAACTGACCTCTTCGGCAGCTTGCAGCAAAACGGTCCTCGTGTGGAGCCTGAAGAGATGCTGTGTGCACCGGCTTCCTTCACGCACCGGAAGCATTCGTTGAGATGAGGAGATCCTATGGTAGTGACAGCTCGGGACATTATGGACACCGATTTCCGCACGGTCCATCCGGATACCACCATTGCCGAAGCGGTCACGGCATTCAAAGAAGCGAGTGCAATCCGGAGACAGAAGGTTTTTGGGCTGGTGGTGACCGACGAAGGGGATAAGCTGGTTGGCATGCTCTCACTCTATGATATCATGCTCCTGCTTCGCCCGAAGAACATTCACATTTGGGGAGAGATGAACGACATCTTTGTGGCTGGTTTCATCGAGGAAGCCTGCCAGCGTACCCGGTCCATTCGGGTCGGTGATGTGATGACGACCGATGTCATTACCATCTCACCGGGCACACACCTGCTTATGATTGTGGATATCATGATCAAAAGGCAGATTCGCCGTCTGCCTGTGGTCGAGGAGGGCAAAGTCATCGGCATTGTCTATACTTCGACCATCTTCTACGAACTGATGGAAAAGCTCGCGGTCTGCAATTAGATGCGCTCAGCCTCAGGAAAGCCCATGTCTGCCGGCAACATTAGAAGCGCCCTCGACGGGCTGACAGTTCACGATGCGATGACAAAGCTCATATGCTATCTGAACTGGAACGCTTCGATTCAGCAGGCCATCAGGCATACCATTAAGTACAAAGTCAATTCCGTTCTGATTCTTGATGATAAGGGCAAGGCCATCGGTGTGGTTTCCAAGACCAATATTCTGGGTGGCTACTATGTCGGTTTACCCGTGACGGCCCCTTTGCAGGCTGTTATGGTCGTGCCCCCGATTTTCTGTCACATCAACGATTCCCTGGATTCCGCTCTCGATGTGATGCGCCAAAGGAATGTTCATCGTCTTTATGTGATCGAAGACCAGCCGGGAAGAGTCGTAGGTGTTCTGGCCTATCCGGACATCCTGGGAATGCTGTACCGGTATTGCCATCGATGCGATCGGAGCACACTGCGAATGGCGGGGTCGGGATCTGCTACCGGTAAGCTTTCGGATTATTTCAGAGTTCGTGAACTGATGAACCCTGCCTTTCAGGTTCACCGGGAGGATGAAAGCCTGCTGCAGGTGATGGACAGCATCTCCGTTCATCACTCCAGGACGATCCTCATAACGGGCTATGACGATCGCCCTCAGGGGGTCGTATCCATAACGGACCTGATCCTGGCGTATATGCACGGTGTCTCATCCGGCGATTGTGCAAAGACCATCATGAGGACTCCGGTGCTTTTCTGTGACTATGAAGAGCCGCTGCTCCTTGCAGTGAAGAAGATGATATTCTTTGACCTGGACAGTCTTTATGTCTGCAAAGACGAACCCTCGAACATCGTCGGCATAGTGACGCTCGCCGATGTTGCGCGTGTCCGGTCGGGTTCCTGTCGAGCCTGCAAACTGAGCCGGATTGACCTGAATGACTGAGGACGTTGTGAAACGTATGGTGAATAGCCTGATTTGTGGAGTGCTCGTCCTGGTGAGTCTGTCAGCCTGTGCCACCTTGCCGAAATCGAATCCCGGCATGGAGGCCAGGCTCGATGAAGCCAATGCAGCCCTGGACCGCCTGAGCGTGGACATCAACGCGTTTTACGAGAACCTAGAGGTGCTCCTGAGCCAAATCAAGGCGCTTTCAGGGCATCCGGGATGGATCGATATGGAAGCCATCATTGCCGTCCATGCATCCAATGATCAGCCTGAAAGCGAAGCCTCCACTCCCTTCGATCTCGAAACGGCACTGGATGACTGGACGGCAAGATGGGGGGACCCCGGTGAGAGCATGTTCCTGCGGTCCCTTTCCCTGATCGACCTCTGTAGTGCATCCGAAGCGCGCCGCATTGGTTTGATCGGGCGTTTGGCATCTCTTCAGGCGGCCTTTCTCGAGGTGACTCTCATGGAGCTTTCAGCCAACCGCTATTCCCGGGCAAAGGCTATCTTCGAGACGGTAGACGCGCTCAGCAAGTCTGAAGATGAACTGAATTCCTTTACCTTGAATGCAGTAGGCCTGTATGAAGTGGAACAGTCAGGGTGAGTGCAGAGGATAGTCTTGGTCGAGAGGGTCAAGTGAGGGTTCCGAATTGCTTCTCGACGGTTCTGCCTTACTGGTTGAACATTTTCCGCCAAAGGATCAGCCGCTTGTTCAGGGATTCAGCAGAATCCCCCCGTGATTTGGAGGCAAAGAAGAGATAGGCACAGACTGCAGGGAGCCGAAGGTTTGCCGTGTCGTCGTAGAATTCGTCGATGCCTTTCACAATATCCCCTACTGTAAGGCTTCCGGGGGTACTCAGGGAATGATAGACATTATCCAGATCGACCTTTTTTCCGGTTGTGGCTGCAGACCAGAACAGGGTAATCCCGTCAAACAGGCCGCACACAAAACCCAGCTTGCCGGCATAGTCGAGCTTTTCCCATGAACGGCCGTTAACCCAATCCTTTCCAACAAACTTGCTGACAAGCTTTTCATCAGCTGTTGCAGCCCCCGCACTCGATCCAAGAACCATACTGAAACAGAGGAAAAGCAGAAAAGCAGACCCTCCCAATTTCCCCTTGATCCTGGTGACCGGGAGGTTCTCTTTGACGATTGATCTTGTCATTCCTGTGTTCCTCAATGAAAGCAAGCGTGCTGGCATAAAACCCATTGCACCAGGGCCGGGAGGACCATGGCCGGATATGAGAGAGGGACCGTTCTGCAAGCCTCAAGTTTTGCGCTGAATACCCAGGGAATTCTTACTCGGGAGTGGAGAACAATTCCCAACAATGCATCGTTTCGCCTTGAAATTGCCAGGAACACGGAGAAAATGCAAACAAGAAGAGAAGAATCGAAAATTATCGGTTGTCAGTTTCAAATCTCTTCCCATTTATAAGCGTATGTGTTAACATCGATTTGGAAAGACAATCTTTCCTCCTCCGGAGAGAGTCAGGTCCCCCCCCTCCTTCCTGGCTCTCTCTTCCTTTTATTGCAGGTCTCCACGCAGAACGTTCCCCGTTTTATACGATCTGCCCTACAGTTGTGCTCTGGGGGGTGCGGGGCGGTTTTGCGACCTCATCTGTTTCAGAATCGCATAGGCGACACGGCGTTGTCGTTCCCCGTAGAATTTGAGGTAGTGGTAGGCTGGAATAATGCTGCAGCCTCGAAGGAGTTTATGTTCTCCCCCGAATCCGGGGTCGATCATGCTGATTCCCTGCTCAATGGCCCATTCTATAGGCCGGTAGTAGCAGGTGCCGAAATGCAGGAAAGGGATTTCCTCAAAACAGCCCCAGTAGCGGCCATAGAGTGTTTCCAGCTTGCGATAGAAAAGCGCCATGCCAACGATCCGGCGGTCTTGAAGGGCCACTGCAAAGCTGGTTCTACCCCTGAAGTTCTGATTCAGCAAGTGGAAGAACGTTTCTCTTAAGAACGGGCGAATCCAGGGTCCCATATGTTTTGTCCAGGTGCTCCTGTACAGGGTCTTGACCTGTTCAAAGTACTCGGCGGGAGCTTCTTCCCCGGAGATCATCCTGATATCGATTCCCCGGCTGCGGATCTCCCTCAATTCACGCCGGATCTTGGTCCTCCTGCTGGATTTGAGCGATCCGAGATAGTCTTCAAAAGTCGAATAGCCATGATTGAGCCACAGCGAATGTCCGGTCTTCAAACGCAGATAGCCTTTCTCACAGAGGAGCGCATCCAGGTAGGGTGCCGAAGGGGTGACAAAATAGATCCGGCAGGTTGAGAGATTTCGGCTTTCACAATAGAAGTCGATATAGTCGAGCAAGATTTCGGCTGCCTGCCGAGGATTCACGGTCGGGCTGTGTAGAAACTGATAGCCGGGTACCGGAGTAAAAGGAATTGTGCCGACCAGTCCAAGACTGAAAGGAATTCCGGTCATCTCGCTCAATATGCCGACAAGGCCGCGATCACCGAATTCCATGCTCGCTCGATTACGTTCATAGAGAGGAGCAAGGGCAATCGCCCGACGATCCTGATAGGCCATAAGGTGGCACGGCCAGTACCCGTTCCCGGCAGAAACAGACCCCGATTCTTCGAGGGCAAGGAAGTACTCCCACTCCATCATCGGAGCCGCATCAGCTGCCAGTCCGTTCCATTCCTCCCTGGCAATGCCCTCCGCACTGGAGAAGGTTTTAAAGTGAACAGCCATGAGCCGTTTCCCTGTCTGTCAAAAGATAATGTCATGCCGACAGGCTTTCTATTATACTCCTCGATGAGCGATAAGCGAATCATAGAACCGGAAGCGCCAGTCTCGGTATGGCGCCTGGATTGTGTCGTTTTGACTTTGAGATCGGCGGTGTGATAACTAAAACCCGCTCCTCCTCCCGGTACTCTTCACCATTCAAGGAGATGGTCCATGATTTCACAGGATGTTCTGAGAGTTATTGATGCGAATCGGCAGCGGTATGTTGATGAGTTGATAGGATTCCTGCAAATCCCGAGCGTAAGCACCTGTTCTCAGCATGCCTCCGACGTCCGGAAAGCCGCTGACTGGGTGTTCAATCAGCTGCGGACATTGGGGCTTGAAGCTCAAATCTGTCAAACCGCACGCCATCCTATTGTCTACGGCTGCTCTGCTCATATCGAAAATCGTCCCACAGTGCTGATCTACGGTCACTATGACGTGCAGCCTCCGGATCCCCTGGAGGAATGGCTGTCTCCTCCCTTTGTGCCGGCCATCCGCGACGGCTGTATCTGCGCCCGCGGAGCGACCGACGATAAAGGGCAGTTCCTCACCTATCTAAAGGCCATGGAAGCCATCTTGGCGGTGGAGAAAACTCTGCCGGTGAACGTGAAGGTCCTGGTCGAAGGGGAGGAAGAGATCGGAAGCCCGAGTATGGACGACTATATCAGGGGGCATCGCCGGGAACTTGCAGCCGATGTGGTGGTCCTTTCGGACGGGTCACAATTCGCTCCGGGGATTCCGGCAATCACTTACGCCCTGAGAGGACTCTCTTATTTGCATATCGATTTGCAGGGCCCCTCCTTTGACCTGCACTCGGGGTACCACGGAGGTTTGATCGCCAATCCCATCCAGGTTCTTGTGGAGATCCTGGCAAAACTCAAAGACCCTTGTGGTCGAGTAGCAATCCCGGGGTTCTATGACGATGTCGAACCGTTACAGCAGTGGGAACGGGATGAAATGAGCTCCCTGGCCTTCGATGAGGACCACTTGAAAGCCTATCTCGGGGTTGAGCACCTGACCGGGGAACCGGGGTACAGCTCGATGGAGCGCAAGAGCGCACGCCCGACATTGGATGTGAACGGAATCTGGGGCGGATATTGCGGCGAGGGTGCAAAAACGATCATCCCTGCCAGGGCCGGGGCTAAAGTGAGTATGCGCCTGGTGCCGAGGCAACAATCCGAAAGGATTAACCGCCTGTTTTGTGACTTTGTCGGTTCTCTCACGCCACCCGGAGTGAGACTGGAGATTACCGACCTGTGTGGTTGTGACCCGGTATTGGTTTCAAGGCATGACGCCGGCGTCCGTGCGGCGGCGAAGGCAATCGAGACCGGGTTTGGCAGGGCACCGGTATTTGTCCGGGAGGGAGGCTCCATACCCATCGTGAGCCTTTTTAAAGAGTCCTTGGGGATGGAGAGCATTCTTCTTTTGGGCTGGGGAAGCCCCGATGATGGTGCACATTCTCCCAATGAACGTTTCAGCCTGGACGATTTTCACTGTGGCATCCGGTCGATCGCCGCACTGCTCTATGAATTGCAGGCCCCCTGAAGCATGCCGGGAGCTGGGCAGGAATTCCGTCGTTCCTTGTTTTGCGGGGATTTGCCCGGGTGTGGGGATCGTGACCCGATCATTCCAGGTCTTCGTCTGCAAGTGTTCAGGGGGTCGCATGACTTTTTCCCGTGGATGCATCTTAAAGGGGACAAGGTCGACGTTTTCGTGTACGGAAGACTGAAAGGTTGGGTGAGGGGGTTGTAGAAAGGAAGGCGCTTCTGGGGGAAGATCAGCCATTAAGCTGCTAGAGGGTGAGCGTGGAACGATTCCTAAGGGACAAATTGCCAAACGGTGAATTCTCGGATGTTGCGGCTGAGCACCAGCGGATAATGAAGGGTGTGCGAGGCAAGGGCAACCGAACAACAGAAACACTTTTTCGTGCGGGTTTGGAAAGTTGGGGTATAACGGGCTGGGAAATGCATTGTTCTTCAATAAAGGGAAGCCCTGATTTGTTCTTTCCAAAGGAGCGGATTGCAGTGTTTCTAGACGGTTGTTTCTGGCACGGTTGTGACCTGTGCGGCCATATACCGAAGAAGAACCAGGCGTTCTGGGAGGCTAAAATTGGACGCAATAAGGAACGGGATACCAAGACAACTGCAATTCTAAGGAGACAGGGGATTTCCGTATTGCGATTTTGGGAGCATGAGATAAGGGACTCACTGGAATCTTGCATATCAACCCTTTCCAAAAGGATGGCTGCAAGGCAACGCAAATCAAGGGTTTCTGACTGAGGAAAGCCAATGAACAACAGGCTAAGAGTGGTGTCCCTCTTCACCGGAGCGATGGGCTTAGATCTAGGGCTGCGTAAAACTGGGCATTTCGAGGTGGTGGCATGCGTGGAAAAAGAACCGGTGTTCTGTAATACCATTCGAGCAAACATAGAATGTGGAAACCTTCCTGAGAAACCTAGGGTGTATGAAATTGACATTCAGCAACTTGATCCGTTCCAAGTCATGGATCAGGTGGGCATCGAGCCTGGTGATATAGACGTACTCATTGGTGGTCCACCATGTCAGTCGTTTAGCACTGCTGGGCGAAGAGGGACCGTGAAAGATCCGAGGGGGACACTGTTGTGGGATTTCCTTAGATTTGTCAGGGCATTGAAGCCTAAGGTATTCCTAATGGAAAATGTCAGGGGCCTGATGTCCGCTGCTGTAAATCATAGGCCCATTGCGCAAAGACCAGACAAGGGCGGTCCATCACTTCAACCCGAAGAAGAAGCTGGCTCTGTAATCCATCTGTTTGCCAAAGACTTGGAAAGTTATGAAGAAGCACCATATCGAATGGATTGCTTTGAGGTGAATGCTGTCAATTATGGTGCACCTCAATTGCGGGAGCGGGTCCTTTTTGTCGGCAATAGGTTTAATCGGGAAGTGAGTTTCCCGAACCCTACGCATGGGAATGATTCTCGCGGGCCGCGTCAACTATCATTGTTTCAGAATAGGGACGGGGGCCTTTTGCCATGGAAAACCCTCGGAGAAGTCATCAAAGGTCTGTCTGAAGCAGACCCAGTAATCATGGACTTCAGCCCCAGAAAAAAGAGATACCTCTCACTCGTCCCCCCAGGCGGCAATTGGAGACATCTTCCGGAAGAACTGCAAAGGGAATCTCTGGGCAAAGCATTTTTTGCCAAAGGTGGCCGGTCCGGATGGTGGCGTCGCCTCACATACGACCTTCCGTGCCCCACTCTCGTAACGATGCCAAATCATGCCGGCACTGCTCTTTGTCACCCCGAAGAAGTCCGCGCACTAACGGTACGAGAATACCTGAGGATCCAGGAATTCCCAGATGAATGGGTTGTGTGCGGGACCCCGGCACAACAATACGCTCAGATTGGCAACGCCGTCCCCGTAAGGCTTGGTCAAGTCGCGGGCCAGGTCATCGCTTCGTTCCTTGAGGAATTGAAAGCCCAAGGTTGGAACGCTCTTGCCGGACCGATTCGACCGTACAAACGGACATATATACAATCGCACGTCAGGACCCGCCAATGGTACAAGAATGGGCAAGTGTTTCAGTGGAACGATGGCGAAGAGAACCTTGACGTCATGTACGCATCGCCAAAAACCAAACGATACTCCACAGCACTCGAAGAAAGATCGCCTTATGGCACGAAATAGGGATCTCCCACAAGCAAAGAACAAGGTCCTGAGCAAGAAAGATCTCTTGGCGCAACTAATTGCTGTTGATCGCAACGAGGATACCAGAACGAAGATTCTGAAATTGGAAAACGATTTTAGGGACAGAATAGCCACTCACTTTGCAGGACTGCCGATTGGGTCCGTAAGGTTTTCCAAGATCAACACCAGTCCCTTTGTGCTGATGTTTTACTGCAAGCAGAAGGGATATCATTATGTTTCACAAATTGAGCAGGATATACTCCCCGCCAAGTTGTTTTCGTCGATGGAGACATCGGCGGGCAGGATGGTCCAACAGGTGGTGCTCCCTGCTTACGGCTGGGAAAATGTTGAGAGTCCGATGCATTCGTTTGAGTCGGTTATCGACGCAAGGAGGCTTGAAGGCGGGACCCTCAGGTTGGCGACCTTGAAGAGCGGGCCGAGATGCTTGAATGACGCGATGAGCAAGGACATAGCCGAGGACATTGTGGGGCATTCTGAACAGTGGGCCAAGGGAGCGGAAGTCGATCATATCGATTTCACCTATGGGGTCCTTTATGGGACAGAAAGGCAGTCGAACAAGAAAGATTGGCATATCCTGAGAAATATTGTCGAAATTGTTGGTTCCAAATTCGTGGTGGAGCACCCACGCAATCAGTGGAAATGCTCATTTAGAGTACGCAACATAAGGGTCGATGTTTCCATTCGCCTCGGTACACAATTATGGAGTTGCCTGGGCGGGGATTATGCCTTTATCGAGGTTTTGACTGCCCTTCTCCGAGCCTGTGTTACCCCAGTGAGTGTTGCTCAAAGAGATTATCATTACGCGATCAGCGATCTGGGACAAATCCTCTCCCTGTCTTCCATTCCTCATGATTTTAATGTGAGCCTGATTCTGCGTAGCCAAATTGAATGGCTGTTTTTCCTTGCCAGGCATTTCTGCGACACCATCAGCGAGTAAGAGGGCCACCAAGCGCTAAAGCGGACTCGAACCACGCCGGGCGAATGGGGTGGTGCTGTTTTCAAGCTCATCGGCGGCGTGATTCGATCCGCTTAGGTCTGCGGTTTGGAGCCAAACGGCGTTGAGGCGCGCTCGGGAGGTTTTCAGAATTACACAGACGAAAGCGACGCCAAGCGGAAGAACTGGCCAGACAAAGGAGATGGCGCATAGGTTTGGAACCTTTAATCTCAAATAGCTGAACTTCCGTGAGGATTGACTTTAGACCTGTTTGTGGACTAAATTTAGGCACGATTCAGAAAAGGAGCTAATCCGTGAAACTGTCTCGCCAAATCAAGCCAATTAGTTACCTGAAGGCCCACGCTGCTGAAATAGTGCGGACACTGAGGGAACACCGGGAGCCACTTATCATAACTCAGAATGGCGAAGCCAAGGTGGTCATTCAGGATATTGAGAGCTACGAACAGACCCAGGAAACAATGGCTCTCCTGAAGATCCTGGCACTTGGAACGCGTCAGGTTGAGGAAGGAAAAGTCCAGCCTGCGGAGGCCGTGATTAAGCGTCTGCGCGAACGGCAGGAGTCCCGCTGATGCCATTCGCAGTCCTGATGACAGATGACGCTGCACGGGACCTCGAAGAGCTCTACGATTACATCGCGCTCCACGATGCGCCCCCAAAAGCAGACTGCGTTTTGTCACAGGTTGAGAAGGCCTTTTCCCGGCTGTCCCAGTTTCCGGAGCAAGGTCCCTCTCCCAAGGAGTTACTGGCTTTAGGGATTCGGGACTACCGAGAGATCTTTTTCAAGCCGTACCGTATCATCTATCGAGTCGTGGGTACAAACGTGTATGTTTTTCTCATTGCCGATGGCCGTCGCGATATGCAAACGTTGCTGCAGCGGCGACTACTGGATGTGAGATTTTGAGTCTTGCTTGCCGCACGTATGCTGAAGTTGCCGGTATTGTGACTGATAACCTCAGGTTTTCGAGAAAGAAGAAGCAATAAGGGTTCAAACCTTTGAAGATGACTGGTTTCCCATCATGGAGCCGCCAAGGAGTGATTCCTATGAATGATGAGTGCATCAGGGTCCTGCTGGTCGAGGACAATCCCGGTGATGCTCGGCTGATTCGCGAATTCCTCGCCGAAGTCGAGGGCGATACATTCATCCTGGAGTGCGCCGACCGGCTTTCAACAGGACTGGAGCTCATTGCCCAGAAAAGCGTCGATCTGGTCCTCCTGGATCTTTCGCTGCCCGACAGCCAGGGATTCGATACATTTATCAGGGTCCGCACCCTGGCACCGGAACTGCCGATCGTCGTCCTGACGGGCTTTGATGATGCAATCACCGCAACCAGGGCGGCACGGGAGGGTGCACAGGACTACCTGGTGAAAGGCCATATTGACAGCAACGTGCTGACCCGAGCGATGCGGTATGCAATCGAACGAAAGAAGTTGGAAAAGACTCTCCGCAAAGCCCGATCAGAGCTGGAAGTACGAGTGGAGGAGCGAACGGCGGAGCTTGCAAGGGCCAACGAAGGGCTGCGCATTGAAATCATCGAGCGAAAGCGAGCGGAGGAGGCCCTGCGGAAAGCCCATGCTGAACTCGAGCAACGGGTCGAGGAGCGGACTGCAGAATTGAGGCGAGCCAATGAGGAGCTCCAAAGGGAAATCATGGAGCGCAGGCATGCTCAGGAAGCACTTCATAGTGCTCACCGACAACTGGAGGATATCATCGATTTCCTGCCGGATGCGACCTTTGTCATCGACCGGGAAGGAAGGGTCATAGCCTGGAACCGTGCCATCGAGGAGATGACAGGGACGGCGAAGCAATCCATCCTTGGGCAAAGCGACTATGCGTATTCGGTCCCGTTTTACGGGGAACCGAGGCCCGTTCTGATCGATCTGGTGATGAGCGGTCCCATCGAAGCCTCCGGGGACTATGATTATATCCGAAGAGAGGGAAGGACTGTCTATGCGGAGGTTTACGTCCCGAAAATCTTTGAAAGTGCTGGTGCCTATCTGTGGGTGACCGCCTGTCCGCTCTTTAACAATGAAGGGGAGGTAATCGGGGCCATCCAGTCAATTCGTGACATCAGTGATCGGAAGCGAGCGGAAGAGGAGCTGGCCAGGTACCGGGATCACCTCGAAGATCAGGTCAGGGACCGTACTGCCGAACTGGCCAGTGCGAACAGCCGACTGACGCTCGAAATCGAAGAACGCAGGCGGGCGGAAGACGCACTGAAGCTGTTTGCCTACTCGGTTGCACACGATCTCAAGAGTCCTGCGGTCGGCATCTATGGGCTGACAAAGCGCCTCAACAAACAGTATAATGATGTCCTGGACGAAAAGGGGAAAAGCTACTGCAATCAGATCCTGAAAGTCTCGGAACACATTGCTGCGCTGGTGGAGAAGATCAATATCTTCATAGCGACAAAGGAGACCCCTCTTTCCATCGAGACGTTTGATGTGCAGGATATTCTCCGGGCACTGAGAGACGAATTCTCTTCGCAGTTGAGCATTCGACAGATCAAATGGCTGGGGCCTCAGGCCGGAATAGAGATAAAGGGTGACAGAATATCTCTTGTCAGGATCTTCAGGAATCTTGTGGACAATGCACTCAAATACGGCGGAGAACGACTGAGCAAGATTACGGTCGGACATGAGGAGTCGGAGGACTGCCATGTCTTTTCGGTAAGCGACGATGGCAAGGGGTTGAAACTGGAGGATTGTGGGAAAATCTTCGGACCATTTCAACGACATGAAACATCCAGGGGGGTGGACGGAGCCGGATTGGGCCTGACCATCGTAAAGGAAATTGCTGAGCGGCACGGCGGAAAGGTCTGGGTGGAACCGAGGACCGGCAGGGGAGCGACATTCTGCATTTCCATATCAAAGGACCTTTGATTCGCGGGAAGCGCTGAAATGGTTCAAAGCCATTGTCCGGGCCGGCTTGACCCATGACGGTCGGTCCCTGGTCGCCGGCCTGTCGGGCGAAGAGCATGCGAAACAGAACCGGGTTTCCCCGAGCACACGACAGCAGGGCCCATCATCCGGATCGATAGCGAGGTTCTTTAATGTATCTGAGTATAAAGGAAGCAGCACGGTTTCTCAATGTGAGCGAGAACAAAGTCCGAGGCTATATCGCCTCGGGGAGGCTTTCAACCGAACGCAAAGGAAGGCAGGTCCTGATTCCCGAATTGCAGCTCAAAGCCCTGCGAGATGCCGAGAAGAGCCCTCAAGATGGAGAGTCCCAGGCAGATCTCGATGGCCTCTCAGCGCTTTCCGGTGAAGAAGCCGTCAATCTTCTTATGAATCGCCTGGCGGCCCTGGAAGGGCAGATTGTCGAGAAATGGAAAAGTTTTACAGAGAACCAGCAACTCCATGAGCTGATCCGCCGGCAGGATCAGGATCTGGCTGAAAAGAAACTCGAGATTGAAAAACTGCATCGCGATCTCGTCTATCAGAAACGCCTGTATGAGAAGGAAATCGAAGATCAGTGCCAGGCCTTCCAGGAAAAATGGGACCTCATGGAAAAGGAATCCCGTGAAAGAATGGCCCGGGAGCAAGAGCGACTTGAAGCAAGACTCATCGAAGAGCGAAATGCATGGTCTGCAAAGCTTGCCCAGGAGCAGGAACGGTTTGCTCAGAAGCTGGCAACA
Source organism: uncultured Syntrophobacteraceae bacterium (assembly GCA_964441945.1). GTDB lineage: Bacteria > Desulfobacterota > Syntrophobacteria > Syntrophobacterales > Syntrophobacteraceae > JADGQM01. The sequence continues at coordinate 36,514 of CAYTWB010000029.1, read as the reverse complement.
ATGCGCAACCAGGAAGGTTTCTGGTCCAGACTGATGAAGATGCTCACGTGGAGCTAGCAAGCTCCGCGGAAGCGTTACAGGGTGTCGAACCATGAAAGATAATCCCTCTGCAGCAGGCTCAACAACGAGGAACCAAGCCACAATGAAAGAACGCCTCAAGAAACTGATAATCGATCATGCTTTTCAATTCTCCGAAGTCCCTGTGTTTCGACTCGCTCATGGCGGGTTGAGCCGGTTCTATTTCAACTGCAAACGGGTCACTTTGGATCCCGAGGGCCAGTACCTGATCGGGAACCTCGTGTTCGCCGCCATTCGCAATATGAATGTGAAGGCCATTGGCGGTCTGACTCTCGGGGCCGATCCGATCGCCAACGCGGTCGCCTACACCTCCTGGTTGGAAGGAAATCCTGTCCAGGCTTTTGTGGTCCGCAAGAAAGAGAAGGAACACGGAATAGTGAGCCGGGTCGAGGGGCGAGTGCAAGCCGGTGATCGGGTAGTGGTCGTGGATGACGTGGTGACGACAGGGGGATCGACTCTTCAGGCTATCGCAGCCTGCCGTCAGGCAGGGCTGGAGGTGGTCAAGGCAGTGGTACTGGTGGATCGGCAGGAGATGAACGGTATGGAATGCATCTCCAGGGAGGTCCCCGACCTCGAAGCCGTGGTGACCGCAGACGAAGTGATGGATTTGTACCGATCGAAATGAGAAATAAGCCTCTGGTTGCCGTTTCTATGGGAGACCCTTGCGGAGTGGGGCCTGAAATCATGGTCAAGGCCCTGGCCTCTGCGGTTCTCCTCGAGCATTGCCTGCCGGTAGTGATCGGCGAGGTGAGAGCTCTGGAACGCGCTGTCGATCAATTGGGGTCAAAAACGCGCATCCAAGTCGCCCCGGAGATTGAAGGCCTGGTGGATTATATCCGGCCGGGCACCCTCTGTGTGCTGGGTCGCTCGGAGCTTGCCGGGGAAGACATTGCCTACGGGAAGCCGTCTCAGGCAACCTGCAGGGCAGTGATTCACTATATTGAAGAGGCTGCTCGCCTTGCGCTTGCCGGTCGGGTCGATGCGGTCTGCACCTGTCCCATTCACAAGGCCAACCTCCAGAAGGCCGGGTTTTCTTTTGCCGGCCATACCGAATTCCTGCAAGAGATCACCCGTGCGAAAAACGTGGTGATGATGCTTGCCGGGCCAAGATTGCGGGTATCCCTGGTTACGATTCATCAAGCACTCATCGATGTTCCGAAGGTCCTGACCGGTGAGCGGATCAGCCGTACCATTGCCGTCACGGCAGAGGCGCTCGCGCACGACTTTGGCCTGGAACCTGTACGGATTGGTGTTGCCGGACTGAATCCCCATGCCGGAGAATGGGGCCGCTTCGGAAGAGAAGAGCTGGAAATAATCCAGCCTGTGATTGAGGAATTCCAGGGGAGCCCATATCACGTGGCCGGCCCGTTTTCTCCCGATACCCTTTTCTTCAGGGCTTTTGAAGGGGAATTCGATGCGGTCGTTGCCATGTATCACGACCAGGGACTCATCCCCATCAAGATGGTTCATTTCTATGAAGCGGTCAATGTGACTCTCGGCCTGCCCATCGTCCGAACTTCGGTTGATCACGGCACGGCCTACGAACTCGCCGGGACAGGGAAAGCACATCCGGGAAGTCTTGACAGGGCCGTTCGCCTCGCCGCCGGGATGGTTCGAAACCGGCGTCTGCGTGCCCCGCATGATCAAATATAAGCAAACCAGGTCCGCTCAACCCGTTGAAAATTCATTCGCACCTGCTCTGCGCCCAGTATGACGTCCCCGTGCCCGGGAAGCAGGCATTCCACATCGAGCTCTGCAAGCTTGCGGATACTCTTTTTCAATGTACTGCCGTTGCCGCCCGGGAGGTCGGTGCGACCCAGGCCGTCCTTGAAGATCACATCGCCGGTAAAGAGTGCTTTCTGCTCCGGCCAGTAAAGCGAAATGGAGCCCGGCGAGTGGCCTGGAGTATGGATGACCCGAAAGAGCATCCCCTTTACGACCAGGTCCCCCTCCTGGAGGAAGAACGCCGGGGACCAGGCGTCCGTTTCCAGCGAGGCCCCAAGGTACCTTCCCATTTCCTTCGCGAGGCCCCAATCCGTTTCATTTACAGTGAAGGTTGCCTGTCGGTCTTTGAAGAGTTTAGCCGCCTCGAGATGATCCGGATGGCAATGGGTGGCAACGACCAGGTCCATGTCGTCCATCCCCAGCCTCAATTGACGGAGCCCCGCCTCAACATGGCCGAACAGGTGCAGATGCCCGGGGTCGATGAGGACCCGCATCGGGCCGTCGATCAGATAGGTATTGCAATTATTTGCCGACATGGAATTCCAGAGGAAACCGTGGAGGTTTTCTAATATCTTCATCTGTGTCCTCTCATATCAGGGAGAAAGCGGGAAAATAATCCGAAAGGTGCTTCCGGTGCCGACTTGCGAGTCCAGTTCGATGTGTGCCCCATGTTTTTCCAGGATTTGCCTGGAGATGCTCAATCCCAATCCCGTTCCTTCGGATTTTCGCGTGAAGAAGGGATCAAAGATCCTGTCCCGATCCTCTTCCAGGATACCATGGCCGGTGTCCGTTACCTCCAGCAGCACGGCTGCCGGGTCTTCTTGATACTGTGTTCTAATGGCTAGTGTTCCGCCCTCCGGCATGGCTTCAATCGCATTGATGATCAAGTTCATGATCACCTGGTTTATTTGACCAAAATCCACAACCAGCATGGGAATGGCTTCCCCCAGATCAAGCGTCACATCCATATTGGTCCTTCGAAGATGCGACTTTGCCAGGTCATAGCAGTTCCGGACGATTTCATTCAAATGATAGGGCAGAAATTGAGGTTCACGGGGTTTCGCAAAGCTGAGCACCTGGTGGACAATACGGTCAATCTTCTTGATTTGCTGAACAACGTCGTCGAACATCTGCTGCTGAGCGGTATCAAGGGACAATTCCCGCTGCAGCATTTGAGTGTTGAAGCTGATGGTGGCAAGGGGATTGCGAATCTCATGGGCTATCCCGGCGGCGAGAGTCCCCAACGCCTTGAGCCTCTCCGTCTCTTGCATCCTGTGTTCCAGTTTCCTTTCCTCGGTGACATCCTTTTCATAATAGACGACCCGCTCCACGTCACCATCCACATTCAGAACGGGAAAGGCGTAATAATGGTAGTATCCGCCCCACCTCGGATGAGGGCCCTCCCTTTGCACCGGCTGAGCTCCCCAGAGGCAAGCCCAGATCGGGCACTCAGGAGGAGGTTGATCCTGCCCGTAGAGAACTTGGGTGTACTTTTTCCCGATGAGCTCTCTCGCTTTCCCATAAACCTTTTCGCTGGTTCGATTGATGCGGAATATGCGCAGCTGGTTATTGACCAGGAAGATGCTGTGCTGGATGGCGTCGAAGCTGATCTCCAGTTCGCTTCTTGCCCGTTCAATGGACTCGAAGAGCTGTGCATTCTCTATCGCCACCCCAAGCTGATTGCCGATGGCTGTGAGGAATTCGCTTCTTTCAGGCCTGATCTGAAGGTGGTCTTCATTGGTGACGTACAGAAGCCCCAACACCTTGTTCTGGTTCTTCAGGGGAATGCATATGACCTCGTCGATGCCTGTAGCATACATGCGCTCGCGCAGCTGCGAAAAAAAGAGCTTGTTCACCGGGACCCAATGGACCATCCGGTGATAGCCAAAGCGGGTCATGACTTCCGGAGCGACGGTAATCGCCTGAATGGTATTCACCACAGTGGAAGCAAAACCGTAATGCGCGGCAAGTTCCAGCAACCACTGGTCCTGGGCAATGTCTTTGACAAGATAGATCGCCCCCATCTTGAAGTTGAGGGTGCTTAGAATTGCCACCAGCGCGCGCTGCAGCACATCCTCCAGGCGCGGTGAGCTCTGGACTGCCGAGGAAATCTGAAAAAGAATCTGCAGTTCGTGATGCTGACGGAGATATTCTTCCGGTGAGTGGGTGGGGGCCGGTTTTTCGTTTGTTGCTGACGATTCCATCAACCATTCGCCCGATTCAAACGGTTAGCCATAAGCGGTCGGCAGTCCTTTTGAAAATGCCACGCTTCTCGGTGCCTCCCGGCCGGAGGGTCGGCAGTGGGCGACCTCCGGCCCGGGAAACAGAAACCAGATGGTATGGTACTCGATCCGCAATGTCATTTCATCCGTTTGCTGATGGCTTCCCATTGCGAGTGGATGACCCTGGCAACGCGGATGGAGGCGGCATCGACCATCTTGCCATCGATGGCCAAAGAGCCGCACCCCTTCAGCTGGGCTTCCTGATAAGCAGCCAGGATCCTCTGAGATCGTTCGACATCTTCTTGAGAAGGCGTGTACATCTCATTGATGATCCCAATCTGATCGGGATGGATGACCCATTTGCCGTCGTAGCCGAGGGCGGCGCTGAGAATGCAGGATCGTCGCAGTCCCTCAGGGTCCTTGTAGTCACCGTAGGGTGCGTCGATAGCGGCCAAACCTGCGGCTTTGGCCGCCATGGCCATGCGGCTCAGTGGAAAATGCCATCGATGCCCGGGGTAGAATTCTTCGACATCCCCGTGGCCGCTGATTCCCTTGCTGAGCATGGTGAGTGACGCGCTGTAGTCGGCGACGCCAAAGACAAGCGTTTCCACCCTGGGTGAGCTGAAGGCGATCTCTTCGACCTTCAGCATGCCTTCCGCAGTCTCTATTGAAGGTTCCAGACCGATGGGTGTCTGAAACCCGAGGCGAATTTCTATCTGGGTCAGGATGTAATCGATGGCTTTGATTTCACTGGCGTCATTCACCTTCGGAACGACGATCACATCGATACAATCCCCGGCCGCTTCGACAACATCGATGATATCACGGTAGGCAAACGGTGTGTCCATGCCGTTGATGCGATAGCATCGCACTTTTCCGGTCCAGTCCTGCTCCTTGAAAGCAGTAATCACACGCTTGCGTGCTTCTTCTTTTTCTTGAACGGGAACACTATCTTCGAGATCGAGCATAAGCACGTCGGTCGGCAGCGAGAAGGCTTTCTGGACCATCTTCTCGCGATTGGCCGGGACCGAGAGTATCGAACGACGCAAACGAATGGGTCTTTCCACTTTGGTCTCCTTTTGGAAGCGACAGAGCTTAATAACGCCGGCAGCATTCCGCCCAGCCTAACCCAGGGCGCGTTTCTCCTTGATAGCAGCCTGAGCGGCAGCCAGAGTGGCCACGGGGACCCGATAGGGGGAACAGCTCACATAGTCCAGGCCGATTCGATGGCAGAATTCAACGGATGATGGTTCACCACCGTGTTCTCCACAGATGCCGATCTTCAGCTTCGGATTGACCGAGTGGCCTTTCTGCACGGCGATTTTCATGAGCCCCCCCACGCCGACCTGATCCAGCCGATTGAAGGGATCTTGCTCCCAGACCCTTTCCGTCAGGTAGGGCGGGAGAAACTTGCCCGCATCATCCCGGCTGATACCATAGACCATCTGAGTGAGGTCGTTGGTCCCGAAAGAAAAGAACTCCGCCACTTCGGCAATCTGGTCCGCCGTCAGGGCACCTCGGGGGACCTCGATCATCGTCCCTACACGGTATTCGACTTCGATCCCGCATTCCTCAGCCACTTCTTTCGCGATGGCATCCACAACCTGCCTTTGATTCTTCAACTCATTCACATGGCCTATCAGCGGGATCATGATTTCAGGATGAACATCAATCCCTTCCTTCTTGATCTCGCAGGCGGCCTCCAAAATGGCGCGCGCCTGCATCGCCGTGATCTCGGGATAGACGATGCCCAACCGGCAACCGCGATGTCCCAGCATCGGATTGGCTTCGTGCAGGCTCACCACTTTCGCATACAGTTGTTCAAAAGAGACCCCCATTTGATTGGCCAGTTTGTGGATATCCCTTTCATCCTGCGGCAGGAATTCATGAAGCGGCGGATCCAGTGTGCGGATGGTTACGGGCCTGCCCTGCATGACCTTGAAGAGGCCCTTGAAATCCTCCTTCTGCATCGGCAGGAGTTTGGCCAGTGCGCGCTCCCTGCCTTCACGATTTTCCGCCAGGATCATTTCCCGAACGGCATCGATCCGGTTTCCCTCGAAGAACATGTGTTCAGTCCGGGTCAGCCCGATCCCTTCCGCTCCGAAAGCAATGGCTTCCTCAGCCTGGTTGGCCTGGTCCGCATTGGTCCAGATTTCCAGACGTCGGAACTCATCAGCCCAACCGAGCAGCGCAACATAATCCTGGTAGATTTGAGATCGCTGAGGTGCCAGACTCTTGTCAATGAGGACCCTGAGGATCTCCGAGGGGCGCGTCGGGATCTGCCCGGCGAAGACTTCACCGGCCGTACCATCGAGAGAGAGATACTGGCCCTCGCGAATGACCCGGTCGCCGATCGTCATTCGTCGCCCGCGATAGTCGATCTCAAGCACCCCACAGCCGACGATGCAGACCTTTCCCATCTGGCGGGCCACCAAAGCGGCGTGCGAAGTCATCCCGCCGCGGGCCGTCAAAATACCCCGTGAGGCGTGCATGCCGCGGATGTCGTCGGGCGATGTTTCCAAACGAACGAGAATAACGATCTCTCCGCGCTTGGCCCATTCCTCCGCATCAGCTGCATTGAAGACCACCCGACCCGTTGCGGCACCAGGACCTGCAGCCAGGCCCCGGGCGAGAATCGCCCCGTCTCTTTCCGCTTCCTGCTTGGCTTTGGGGTCGAAAGTGGGGCGCAAAAGCTGGTTCATCTGATCGGGATCCACCCTCAGCAGGGATTCCTCTTTGCTGATAATACCCTCTCGCACCATGTCGACGGCAATCTTGAAGGAGGCGAAACCCGTGCGCTTTCCCGTACGGGTCTGAAGCATCCAGAGCTTCCCTCTTTCAATGGTGAACTCGATGTCTTGCATATCACGGTAGTGCCGATCGAGCTTGGTGCGAATGCCATCCAATTGAGTATAGATTTCAGGCATTGCCTCTTCCAGGGAAATGCCGTTTGCCTCACCCTTCTGATGCCTGTTGATGGGCTCGGGCGTGCGGATGCCGGCCACAACATCCTCTCCCTGGGCATTGATCAGGTATTCGCCATAAAAAACGTTTTGACCGGTGGCCGGATTGCGGGTAAAGGCAACACCCGTTCCACAGTCCTCTCCCATGTTCCCGAAGACCATGGTCTGGATATTGACGGCTGTTCCCATGTCATCAGGGATACCGTTCAACTCCCGGTAGGCAATGGCACGAGGATTGTTCCACGAGCCGAATACAGCGGTTATGGCGCCCCAGAGCTGATCCAGAGGGTCCTGCCTGAATTCGAGCTTCTTGCGCTCCCTGATAAGCGCCTTGTAGCGCTCCACCAACTCCTTCAGATCGGAAGCACTGAGCTGGTTGTCAAATTCGACTCCCCGCTTTTTCCTCATTTCTTCGATGATTACATCAAAAGGATCGTGTTCGTCTTTGGACTCCGGCTTGAGCCCCAGGACGACGTCACCATACATATTCACGAATCTGCGGTAGCAGTCGTAGGCGAAGCGTTCGTCTCCCGTCATCCTTATCAGGCCCTGGACCGTGTGGTCATTCAGGCCGAGATTCAAGACGGTGTCCATCATGCCGGGCATACTGCTTGCCGCTCCGGACCGGACCGAAACGAGCAGTGGATTATCGGGATCGCCGAACCTGCGCCCCATGATCTCTTCAAGCTTGTGGAGGGCTTCTTCAACCTGCCCTTTCAATTCCAGGGGATATTCACCATTGTGTTCGTAGTAATAGGCGCAAATGTCTGTGGTGATTGTAAAACCTGGAGGGACCGGAAGGTCCAGATTGGCCATTTCAGCCAGGTTGGCGCCCTTGCCTCCGAGCAGTGTCTTCATTTCAGCATTGCCGTCAGCGCTCCCTCCTCCAAAGAAGTATACATACTTCTGCACCATAGTCTGATCTCCCCTCTATTTAAATGAGCATTTCCCATATCATGTGAGTCGACATCCAGGCAGGTCGTTAAAAACGGATTCAAGATTTTGGATAATAGCAGCAAGTGCACCGGCGCTGCAATACACTCTTGCGAAGATCGGCACGGGCAATCGCCCTGTCGCGCGATTTGCCCGTGCAGCCCTTGATTCAAGCCCATTCAGGAACAGGAGAAGGGAAAGGTACTATACTTCCAGCCACGAATCGGAAAAAAGCGTATTGCCAAGGATGACCTTGGCCGTTTTCACATAATCGATTGCTTCTTTTGACAGCGATGACGTGTCGACGGGTCCCCCATCTTCTACTTTGCCGACCAATGTCTCGAGGTCCGGTCGCTTTCCCCTGGCAATATCATGCAAAGCGGTATCGAAGGTATCGACGATAGCGGAATAGAGTCCGTGCCGTTTCAATATGATGAGCATGACCTGGTTGAGGATAGGCCGCAGATGTTCGGGCGGGCCGTTGGAGACATTCGACAGTCCGATTGTGCTCCGGCACCCTGGAGCGATGTCGGAGAACATCTTCATGAATTCCAGGACGCTCATGATCTGGCCCTGCTGCACATTCACCGGGGTCTGGATCGGGTCGATCAGTATCCGTTCCGGATCGATCCCGAACTCGCCCGTTGCCCTGAACACCAGTTCAGCACACAGGGCACCACGCTCATTTTCATCCCGGGGCATACCGTCCGGCCCCCAGAGAAGCCCCACAAAGTCGGCATCGTACTGAGCGGCAAGGGGCAGGAGAGCATCCATTCTTTCCGGACGGACCATGATTGAATTGATAAGAGGACGCCCTTTCTTGTGGGCCTTGAGGCCGGCTTCGATTGCCTTGATATTGGAAGTATCCAGGGCCAGGGGAAGATCGACCACCTCATGCACAACCGGTACAAGCCAACGCATCAGCTCCTCGCCCGTCTTGCCGGCAGGGCCGATGTTGAGATCGATCCAGTCCATTCCGGCTTCGGCTTCCTGAATCGCCAGCTCTTGTATGGTCTTTGCGTCCTTCTCTTTAAGGGCCTTCCCATATTTCTTGCTCATAATGTTTAAATTTTCACCAATGAGCTTCATCCTATTTTCCCTTCCTCCCTCTTGATTCTATGAGTCCACCTCACACTGCGAATAGGCCCGTGACAAGGTCACCCCGATGGAAGCGAGCGCTTCTCAATGGTCAATGGTTTGCTCGCCCTCTCCCGGCAGCCGCGATGGTGTTGGATCAGCCGGGACGATCAAAGCTCCGGGACTCACGAGGGCTTCCAAACCTTGAGAAACTTGGGTATCTGGCTTGCCTCTCTCGGTCCAACGGTCACCGTCCATCCTCCCAGCTCTTCCTCAAGCTCCCCGCTGATCCCGGCTGCATAGCCCGGAATGACAATCGTCTTGTGTTTGATCTTCTCTTTGATACCGCACTTGTTGATGAAACTCCCAACGGACTCGCCGGAAAATTTTCCGGCGGCCCAGGCGGTCATGACGGACAATCCTTCCGTGTCCTGAACGCAAAGCCAGGATGGAACACGACTGGACTCAATTTCTCCGGAAACGATGAAGTAGGTGAGTGAGAAATTGCAGGTGACCAGGACCGGAGAGTTCTCGTCGGGGTTATTGATCGGGTAGATCCCCTGTTCTGCGGTCATGGGCCGTTGCGGATCGGTGTAGATGTTGAGCCGTTCCAGAAAGAGCGGAAACAGGGTATGCGGCTGAAAGTCGCTCATGACAATCACCGCGCCGTACTTGGCAATGAAGGTCGCTGCCACAAGGGTTTCATCCATGATATCGGAAGCCATTTCATTGGCCATGATGAGGGTGGGAAAACCCAGGGGGCGGAATCTGTCCTTAAGGGCTGCCCTGCGAATGAGGATCTGTTCCTCGAACACCTTCTTCAGTTCTCGGCTGCCGGTGTCGATCACCAGGTCCTTGAGCCCCATCCCGGTGAGCTTCTCCGTGAGAGCAATCACGCTGTCCAGGTTCCCATCGCCCTTGACCACAAGAGGACAGGCTGCCTGTTTTGCGAGCTCTCCAAGGGCGTCGGCATTGGCCGCCGTGGCCGCGTAGAGAAGCGGCTTCTTGTCCTTGAGCTCCAATGCCGCGGCTTTCAGCGAGTCCACCCTGTCCGACTTCAAGATGATGCTGGCGCCTGTTCCATTGGAGACCTTCCCGGCAAGGGCCGTGAAGGCGGCCGGGTCTCCCGAACCGTCCTCGACGAGGAACATTTCCGCTCGCAGCTTCAAGCCCACTCGATCATACTGGCAGGCCTTGAATCGGTCCATTTTGCCATTCACGGACGCCTCGTCCTCATTGGTACTGACCACGGCTGCAAGGCCCGGGGGATTGACGAAGGTTTTCTCATGGCGAAAAAGGACGGTTTCCCCACCCACCTTCACAGCGTAATCCCCCGCTCCGATTGTCAAAGGTCGAATCGGAGGTGCAGATTCCGCTGCAAGCTTCTCTCTGGCTTCCTCGGAAACGTAGGGACATTTTTCCAGTTCAGTCTTGCCTCCTGCCAGGTTCATGGCAAATGCCAGGCATGTCGGGACCCCACACTCGCCGCAGTTGGTTTTGGGAAGCAACTTAAAAATTTGAATGCCCGTTAAGCCCATCTGTTTCTCTCCTTATCCAACAATGTAACGCGTAAAGAAAGCATCATCCCAGAATCGATTCCATGGTCAGAGCTGGATGGCCTGCTTGTTCAAGGAATGGATAGATTTCATCCTCGCTGACTCCCTGCTCTTCCGTGGCAATCATATCAATGAAGTTGGGAATCCCGATCTCTTCTCCGCGTTTGAGCAAACGTTCCCGAAGTTCCTCTTTAAGCATCTTGGGCATCCAGACGAGCCGCAGAAGACCGCCGTCACCTGTAATGAATTTGCGCTGTGTGATGTTATACTTGCTGTGCCCCACAAACCCCGGTGTCACATTACCCCCGCCGATGGTGCCTGCAAGGGTGGTGAACTTCATGCCGCTGGGAGTCATCCCGGTAAAATCCCGACTAACCGTCATAATCCCATTGCACATCGGCAGGATCGCTGCGATGCACTCGCAGCAGCCGCATGTGGTCATCGGATCGTACACTATGCTGTAGAAATTGTAGCTCGAAATGGACTGGCGTGAGGCTTTGAAGACGAAATCGTTCACACCCTTCCAGTTGCCCAGCTTGCTGTCCAGCGTTTCGCCCTTCTCGATGGGCTGGTTGGGGCCCGTGGGATTGATTTCAAAGGAAGCCTTGCAGTCCAGCCAGTTGTAGGCGCCGCACAACCCGGTCCGCTCCGGGCTGATGACGCACACGTGAGTCGGGGCAAAGGACTGGCAGAGGGTGCAGGAGTAATAGATTTCCGTTCCCTCGTCGGTCATGCCCTCGATGCGATCATCGCGGGTGGAATAGGCATGTTGCGCGATCGGCAGGATCCTGCGAACTTCTTTGTCATCCGTATAGATCTTGACCTGGCACTTGTCGAAGATCGCGCCAAAATCCTGATGGAGCTTGGCATGCAGGATCCTGCCGATGTGTTCGAGTGTGAACCCCTTCTCCACGGCCTGTTTGCCGATACGATACCAGGATATATCGCGCTGGCCGATGTGCATGATCCCCTGCGCGTAGTTGACCAGGTGGTGGATCTGGCGTTCGAGAATGGGTTCATAGTCTTCCTGCATCTTGCGTCCGGCCACTTCAACCAGCACCGCCAGCGGCAGATGACTGCCCGGCTGAATGTCCTTCGTATCCGGGCCGATCACTTCGACCCGTCCGTCCTCCACGGCATCCATGTCGGCGATCCGCACCAGCTCAAAACAGGGTGTCCTGCCTCCTCCACATTCAAGGTAAACATCGTCCTTGCGTACCCGTTCCCCTTCAAAAGCCGGCCCGTAAGCGATGGGTATGGGAATTTCCGCGATGGTCACCTTGAGGCCTCGCACTTCGATGGACTTTGCGGTCATATGCTCGTGGGGCACATTGGCGACTACGTGTTCATAGGTGCAGATACCGGTTGGAAGGATTTCGGGAATGTCGGTATCGGCGATGGTTGGAAAGCCCCAGTTGACTGCCCCGGCCGCGTTGGCCGCCCACTCCGCGTTCACCTCTCCCAGCGCGTTGACAAAGGCAAATATCCGGTCTTTGTTGTATTTGAGCACCGTGCGATAGTCACCCGGCTGGACCGAGCCGAATGCCATGGCAGCCCGGTTGGCGAAACCGAGTGCAAAGACCGCAGCCGAGATGTCCGGGCCGAAGGGTACCAAACGGGTGCCCCAACCGACCTGCACCCCCGCTTCGATCAGCTGCTCCGTGAAAGTGGTGCCCGCTTGATGGGCGCACATGAAGACATAGAGGTTCTTCTTCTGATAATCCTCTGCAATCATCTTGGCGATTTGAGGGTTGGGGGCCGCGCCGACAATGGCTGCGAAACCCGGTGCGGTGCCGTCGACGAATTCAATGCCGCGCTTTCGCATAACGGTATCATCTGCTGCTCCGAGCCAGATCTTGCCCGCCTCCAGGTCACAATCCTCACTGTGAAGATAAAACCCGGGGTCTTCCACATAGCGAATGGCTTCCACAACCTCTTCGGCCAGAATCGCCGCCATCCCCGCATCCAGAAGATGACCCAGGTAGGGCACATGAATGGTGCCCTTGATGTGCGGGGGCAGGAGCTCTTTGCATCGGGTGAGTACCTTTTCGGCATCGGCGAGTTTTTCCACTTTGATGCCCAAGATCGAATAGATAACGGGTAAATAGTAGGCGGTGTTGGGGAAGGCCAGAGGCTGGTTGGGACCATACTTGTCCATCGCCCGCTTGAACGTGCCGTCGGCCTTGGAAACAATATTGTAGGCGCCCTGAATCGCAGCAAAAGCGACTAACCTGGACATGGTTGACTCCTTTTCTTAGCGGCAGTTTTGCCTGAAAACCCATATCAATAGCGTCGGCTTCATACCGACATTTGCCTTTCCGATGAGCGTGCGTCAGGCCCTGTGACCTTCTCACTCAGCACTTCGTTCTTCAGGCACCGGTTGCTCTTCGGTCTTCCATGCTGAAGAGCTTGCGTTCGCGTTCTCCCATGATGCCCAGGGCCTCTCGCTTTTTGTCGATATGGGAGATCATCAAGTGCGCTATCTCATAAGGATCCAGGGCAAAACCCCACTTGCCGAAGCCCTGATTCTCGAGTTCTTCGAACAGAAGCTTGTGAAACTTTGTTCCTTCGATCGAAGGGAAGGTGACCCCAAAAACGGTGTATACCCCCGAGGCAACAAAATAATGGCCGATGGAAATGGCCTTCTCGCTCATGTACTCGGGAGCGCAGCCCGCAACGGGAAGATCGGCGATGCTGTCGCCAAGCCCTCCAATCCTCACCATCTCCGCACAGGCAATCAGGATGCGACTGTTGTCCACGCATGACCCCAGGCTCAAAACGGGAGGCATTCCCACCGTCTCACAGACCTCCCTCAAACCGTCACCTGCCAGGACGGCCGCATCGGGTTTCATCAGCCCCGCCTTGGCCAGAGCGATCTGTGAACATCCTGTTTGAACCACCAGGACGTTTTGCCGGATCAGTTCCTTGACCAGGGTAACATGCACATAGTCCTGCTTCACTCGGGGATTGGTGCAGCCGACCACGCCGGCCACTCCGCGGATTCGGCCGTTGATGATGTTTTCGTTCAGTGGAGTGTAGGACCCACGGAAAGTGCCGCCCAGCATGTAGTTGACGTATTCATGGGAAAACCCGTGAACACCCATGTCCTTGCGAGTAGGGATCGTGATGCGGCCCGGGCGATTTTTGAAGCGCTCGATGGCCATCCCGATGATCTTGTTGGGAGTGTCTTCAGGATTGTGTTCGTTGAATTGAATGTGGGTTGCCCCTTCGATCTTGCATCTCGGGTTGGTCGTGAAGAACCTGGTGCCGTAGCACTCCGACAGTGTGGACAGCGACTGCATGATGCACTGTACATCGACAGCCATGGCGTCCACGGCGCCGGTGGCAATGACCGGCTCCACGCTCAGGAAGCTTCCGGCATGTGGAATGCCGTGGCGGGCCAGGGCTTCCGCTCCCGAACAGCACATTCCCAGCAGATTGATCCCCTTGGCCCCGGCTGCTTTGGCTCTCTCCAGGTGTCCCGGGTCGTTCGATGCCGCGATCATGGCTTCAAAGAGGAGTGGTTCGTGCCCATGGATAATGATATTGACCTGGTCTTCCTTGAGAAAACCCATGTTCACGCCCGCTACTACGGGATTAGGTGTTCCAAAAAGAATATCGGAAATCTCGGTGGCGACCATGGACCCGCCCCAGCCGTCCGCCAGTGCCGTTCGCGAACACTGCTGAACGATATTGTTGTAATCCTGGTCAACGCCCATGTGCGTGCGGTGCATGATCTCCATGATTTCCCGCATGGACCCCCGGGGAACGACACCGTTTTTTCGCCATGTTTCAAGGGTTTTTGGCGGCACCCGCCTGGCGAAGGGGATTTCCCCTTCAACCTGGGTGTAGGTTCGCTCGAGCTCCCGGTAGAGCTCCCTGGCAATATCACCGGTCTCGCGGTCTTTTACCTCGATGCCGATACTGGCGGCGACATTGCGGAGCTTTGTTTCATCTTTGATCTCAAAACCTTTGATATTGCCGTTGACCACTTCCCGAAACACGTCAAGCATCCCCATGCCGTGGTCCGTATGAGCGGCGCATCCACTTGCAACCATTCTGGCAAAGTTTCGGGCGGCAATGGTGTCGATCGTGGCGCCACAGACTCCCACCCGGGAATACGGGTCCTTCGCATTGAGTCTGCAGGGCCCCATGAAACAGTGCTTGCAGCACGCCGACTCTGCCCCGATGGGACAGGGTTTCATGTCGAAAGCCCGATCGAAAGCCGTTTCATAACCGTCGGATGCCACCTTCCGGAGCATCTGGAGAGTGGTTTCACAGATCGTTGCATTGCGGTAATCGATCTCCTTGGCTTTCTTGGCTTCCGGAGAAACAGCTTTCAGTTTTTTTTCCTCATCTGACATCTTTCACCTCATATCCCCTTCTTGGGGCTCTTGCTGGAATCTGCAAATTCCTCAAGCATACACGGGCAGGCCCGGTCACCAGCCAACACTAGGTCATCTTCTCGATAAACCCCTTCACCAGCTTGACCGACTTTGGGTGCCGCAGAATAACGATATCAGCTCCGGCAAGCAGAAGGTCCACTGCCGCGATGGATTCCATCAGGACCCCCCGCTTCTCCGGGTCCCCCAGCTCGGGAGCATCTTCTGCACTCAGGTTTGCCTCTTTGGACTTCCAGACCTCGTTGCCGACGTTGGCAATGATCGGCTGTTGCAGCTTCTCATCTTCCTGGGTCAAGGCCGCCTGCATGATCCGCTCTATAACGGAATAGGTGTATTCCAGGCCGTAGCCCAGGCCTCCAGTGGTTGGGTCTATGAGAATGTCCTGGCTGACGACCCCCAGATTGCCGAGGAGAATATTGAGCTGTTTCGCAAGATTGACATCAATCGGTGAAGAGGCGACTACGACATGCTTATACCCCAGGCAGGCCGCGCCAATCTGCTTGTAATCCCCTTCCTCTACCGGTGAAAGTGCCAGGCGCTTGCCGATAGATTTTTCCGCGACCAGACGCATGACCTCCACATCCTTTTCATGGTTCGCCACGCCCCATACGACCACAGGCACATCCACGGCATCGACCACCTTCGTCACCACATCCGCGACCTCTGTAGAAGGGCGGTTGTCGGCATTGGGATCGGCACTCTTGGTCTGAACAACGATGATCTCCGCACCGTATGCTTCAACACACTTCCTGGCCCATGCAGCCGGGTCGCTCAATACATCTCTGAAAGGAGCCTTTGCCGCATCCGACCATTCGGCATCAGGGTCCTTGTCCCAGACCTCCATGGCCACCCGAGGCAGCCGAGGCATTTCAGCCTCAAAAGTATGAAAGGGATAAGAAGCTTTCCCGCCAACGGTTATTGCTTTATCCCCCTGACCCAGGGTCACTTCTCTGATGCATCCCGAATAGACTTGCTTAGTAGGTTGAAAAGCCAAGGCCAGATCCTCCTTTCAGATTGTTCAGTTGGTTTCCACTCCACCGGTCGAAACCGGTTGACCCTTATCCTGTAAAGCCGTCCAACTGCTTTCTTTCCACATTGGCATACCTCCAACCTGCCATGCCGGGCTGACTTGGATATCGACAGGTCATGGAAATAATGTCATACGAAGCAAAAGAAAGTATGAGAATTAGAGCTACCGGGAGATTTTGGTGCTAAGATTTAGGGGAGACTTGCGAAAAAACCTGCACTCCCGTTTAGACTCATGGCAGCTACGGTTACATTGGTTCTCCGCCTGAATATAGAATTGGGTTTCAAATGTCAACCCGTTTTTCCTCACTTTTCCTTTGTTTTGCCGGGTGAGGAAGTGAGTGTTTAGTGTTAGAATACAAGAGAAGGGTATAAGATGATGAGCCTGCTGAAAACCGGGGGACATACCGAGTTGCGGGTCTCGGACAACCGACCCGTCATGGGATCGTGAAAAGCCGTTGGTCAAGAGAAGGAGGTCCTCTATGAAGGAACGTTGTTGCCACTCCATCAGTCGAATAGCTCTCATTCTCCTTCTCTTTGTGGCAACAGCACTCTCGGCTGTCTACGCAACCTTTACTCAAGCGGATGAAGGACGCCGGGGACGACTCGACCTGGTTACCGCCATCGAGCAGGTTGCCAGACAGAATATCCCCGCAGTGGTTCATATAGAAGCCACGGAGCGCAAAGAGGTGGACAATCCCTTCCTGCCGTTCCAAAAAGACCCGAATCTTCGGCGTCACTTCAATCTGCCGAAGAAAATGCCCAGGAAATATAATCAGGAAGTAGTCGGCCTGGGAAGCGGCGTCATCATCGATAACCAGGGCCACATTCTCACCAATAGTCATTTGATTATGGGTGCCAGCAAGATCCAGGTTGTGATGGCTGATGGACAATCCTTCTCCGGCGATTCTGTGACCCTGGTGGGAGTGGATGCCAAGACTGATCTGGCGGTGCTCCAGATTGCCGTGACGGGGTCTCTTCCCTGTGTCAGATTCGGTGATTCCGACAGGGTCGAGGTAGGGCAGTGGGTGGTGGCCATAGGACACCCGAGAGGTCTCGACCAGACGGTTACGCACGGGATCATCAGTGCAAAACACCGGCGGGGCATTATGGATCCGAGCAGCTACCAGGATTTCCTGCAGACTGACGCTCCGATCAATCCCGGCAACAGCGGAGGTCCACTGCTGAACCTCTATGGAGAGGTGATAGGGGTCAACACGGCTATCGCCACCGAATCGGGAGGGTCCGAGGGGATCGGTTTTGCCATCCCCAGCAACATGGCGGTGCACATCAGCAAGGAATTGATCGCCCGCGGCAAGATCGAGCGAGGATGGTTAGGGGTAAGCATTCAGGACATCACTGTCGAACTGATGCAAAAACTTGGATTGAGCAGTTCAAAAGGAGTCTACCTGGCCGGCGTTTTTCGGGATAGCCCGGGCGAGCGGGCAGGACTGAAGAAAGGGGATGTGGTCGTTGCCTATCAGGGCAAAGAGACACACGATGCCGCAACATTCCGCAATGATGTGGCAACAGCGCTGATTGGCCAGGAAGTCAGGCTAAGCATCTTGCGGGACGGCAAGAGGCAGGAATTCCTGGTTCAGATCGGCAGCCAGGAGGAGCAGAAGAAGGTCCTTTCGGCATCCCTAAAGGAAAGGCTGGGAATAACGGTCAGGCCCCTGACCGCTAAAGAAACAGAGAAGCATGGTCTGGAACCGGATCAGGGAGTGGCGATCGAAGAAGTGGCCCCCAAAAGCCCCTTTGCAAAGATCGGCTTCAGGGTCGGGGATATCATCCTCCAGGTCGAAGACGACTGGATTGCTGACCCGGAGGATCTGGCGTCCATACTGACCGCTCTGCCCGACAAGGAAAAGGTGAACATCCTCGCTATCGATCGCAAGAGCGGCAAGACCGGTTATATCAATCTGACACTTCCCTGAAAGGTCGGACTCGATATGCATTGATCAGAGGGTTTTGCCTGTCTTATTGTTGCCGCGGCAGTGAACCCATGACGTTGTCGACGAATTTCGACCGGACATCAGGATCTTCAATGACCAGATCGACGATCAGGTCGAGCTGATCCATCACCTGGCGCACAGCCGTATCCCGCCTTTTGACGTCGGACTCATCCCTTGCCTGGAGCTGGAGCCAGGTGACCTTGGTGAACAACAAAGCGAGCTCCGCCACAGCTCGATATACGGCGGTGGCCTGTTCTGCCGCCTGGTCGCTCTTGACCCCCTGTTCCTTGAGGGCCATCTCCTGTACCCTCAGCCTCTCTTCGGCCTTCTTGACACTCTCCAGAAGCGCCTCAGCATATTTAATGCCCACATCGAGCTTTTCACTGGTTCCGTTCAAGTCCGCTATGACGGTCTTGAATGCCTGCCTCTGGTTTTCCACCTCTGTCTGGAGCTCCTCCATTGCCTGGTTCTTGACCTGGCCGACCTGGTTCTGGAAGAACGAAAAGCCTGGGATCTCCCATCGCACTCTTCCAATCAGGTCGTAATTGGCGATTGTGAGGCCTGCGACCAGGGAAAAGACCAGCAGGACACCCGTCAGCGCGCTGCCTATCTGTTTCTTCACCGCCAGGTAAACAGTCAGGCCGACCATCGGAAGAAAAACCAGCAGAGCTATGATTTCTTTTATCATTGTCTTCTATCGCTTTTGCTCATGCCCATTGCACCGAATTGCCCCAGTTGTCTCATAAAGGACGCCTGAATGCAGCTCTCCCGACTACAACTCTGAGTACAGGTTTGTTGGGGTCATTTCAAGAAGAAACATGTGAGGAGTTGCTCCGGTTCCATTCAAGAGACCGAAGCGGTGACTGCTTATCAGAGCGGGAAGCGACACCATATCTGCGGAAAACCAGGGAGGAGCCCCTCCCTTCCATGTCAGGGTTTGACCTCACTGCGTCTTTTCCATCCCTCGATCTCGTAGGTCAGGGATTTATGGAGCTGTTGAATCCACTGTTTGTCCGCATCGCCGGGCACTTCGCGTGCAGTGAGGGGCATTTTGCATAGCGCGATGTCGAGCTGTCCTCCCGCCTGGATGGCTTGCTGCATCATTTTTTTCATGCCCTGGCGCGCCAGTCCCATCTTGCGCAGGTGATCCTGCACTCGAAAATAGACTATGCGACAGCGTCCATCCACCAGGGCGAAGCCAAAGGTGAACGTCAGGCAGGATGAGGCGTCCCGCACTGCGTGGTGGGCGCTCTTCTCCGTATCATGAACCACGGTCTCCATGATCCAAAGCGTGAGCTCATCCTCCAACGAACTGTTTTCTCTGCAGAAATCGGCAATAAGCTCCGCTTCCAGAAAATTCAGACATTGATTCTCCCTGGCCTCGTTGGCGAGCTCAACGACGGAGAGTTGCCGATCTCCCCTTTGCCTCTCCAGTGGGCGCACTTCAGCCTTGCCGACCGTCAGGCCGAGGCGGCGTGTGCAAAAGTCCTGGAATCGAGCGCCGCAGGTACAGGCGCAAACGGCCCAAGTGGCGCGAAACATCCCGGACCACGACCAGTGTCTGAACAGGTTCATCCAGCCGCGGGTGTCGGGATGATCATATTCGTGTTCCAGCCGCAGATCGAGGTAGACGTTCTCCATCAGCTGTATCATGGAATTGCAGAGATAGAAGCCGGCCCGCAGCTCTTCAAAGGATTCGGGAAGCCACGATCGGGATTGTGCTGAAGGCTTTGCATTCTTGGTGAGCTTTCCCCATTCGGGATAAATCTGGGAATCGAGGAACTTGAGGTCCCCATCTTTCCTGATCCGCTCGAAAATCTCTTCCAGGGCTTCGCCATGCTTCGTGAAGGAAGCCTGGACCGCCGAGCTGGGTGGGTACCAGTACTGCCGGAGGGCTTGAAAGAGCGCCTCATGGTGTGGGACCGATGTTTCATCCACCTCGGCGACGGAGTCTCCATTCGTCGTCTCTGAGTTCACGCTACGCTTCGAAACAATCGCATTCCACCTTTTTTGCTTTTCAACGACCATGGCAACAGGCTCCCCGAAGGTCGTTTCTGCAATATGACGGCCGAGCTTGCGGTAGCTTTCGAATTGGGATTCGTCGAACCATTGATCCGCTGTGCTCTGATGAGGGAACGTCGCCTCACGGGAGCCGTAGTTGAGGATGTCCGTGGACTCATCCCCCGTTAGCGAAGCTTTCAGGTAGATCAACGTTCCCGGTGTTGCGCCCTTGTCGACCCTTTCGTAATGGATGGTGCCGACGGCACAATGCCGCTGGCTGTGCTTTTTCTCTTGCCGAACGCGGATGGGCGTAACATCTATTTCGATTTCGATGCCGAAGTCCGCACGGCATTTCCTGATAGCATTTCCGAGATCGTCACAGCTCAGGTTGGAATCCTGGCCTGCGTCACAGACAATAATGTAGCGGCACCGACGCCGCACCAGTTCGTAGAGCCCAAGGTTGTCGAAATGTCCCCCGTCGGAGAGATAGACGTATCGGGACTTGTCGCTGGTCATCCCAAACAGCTCTGCCAGCATGCAGAATAATCCAAACCTCGGTCCGGCAAGCCTCCAGGGGGGAGCGAGCGCGCAAGAGATGAGGGTGCGCCGACGGCCGTTCGAGGCGTCGTTGCCCCTTTTTTCGCCGGGCTGACCGGCAAAGTCGCTCTTTTCGCCCCGGGGGTTTCCCAGCCACCAGCCCAGCCGGATATTGAAGACAGTCAGCAGGAATGCAAGAGGCGGTGAGGAATGATACCCCATGTTGGGGCTCACCGCCGCGCCGGATATAGCCATGGCCGTGCCCAGGGAGATGCCGCCGTCATCGGCTGCATAGACGTCGGTTGACCGGAAGCATTCTTTGGCGCCGCCCCGATCCACGGCCGGCAGCTCATAGCCGCAAAACCTCGGCGTCAGAACGAAGGAAGCGCCTTTGCGCTCCTGCCATGCCAGCTCTTCTCCGGCAACCAGGTTCAAGGCGGCGTTGCTGATGAGGTAGGGTCCGCAGTACCGGACTTCGTCGGGTGCCCAGCTGGTCAGGGCCAGCTCGCTCAGGGCCAGGTCGTCTCCGGCGTCAAAGCCTGTGAAAGGCTGCGGGTTCCGCTTGCCGGCGGATGCACCCAGATAGCAGCGAACGAGCCGGTTCCGATACAGAAGATGCATAGAGAACTGATTGATATCCACTCGCCACGCGAAGAGGACCAACAGGACCGCACAGGAAAGGAGCAGCAGCAACGTTGGGTTCGTCTTTCCCGTCCAGATCATGAAATACAAGTACCTGGCGACCTTATTGAAGTGAGCGTCGGCGTATTTCACTCCCTCCTGGTTTTCCTGCACGTAGAGCATCCAGGAATCCAATGTGACATGGGTGAGCTGGGACATGGCCAGGAACAGGCCGATGACGAAGACATAGGGGGCGATCCCGGCTATGAGATCCAGCCGTGTGCTGGAGCCGGGAGCACCCGTTGCGGCACTTTTCCCCGCGAGGACTCCGGCGAGCGTTGCCAGCAGCCAGCCGGAAGTCAAGCCGTATTTGGACCAGTCGTTATTCAGGATCCACTCCGCCACCGTTGGTCCGTAAATGGCTATCCCCACCCAAAACGTCCAGACCAGACAAACGATCAGTAGCCAACCACCCAGACGGCTCCACCATTCTTGCAGCTTTTCTGAAAAGCGGCGGCCCATGAGACCGATGTGGAATGTAACGATGAGCGAAAAGAGCAAAATGATGATCGGGGGACCCCAGGAAAGGATGAAGGCCAGGTATTCAGCGAGAAACTTGCTCGCTTTCCACTCGACGAACAGGCATCCGAGCCCGCGGAACAGGAGTCCTCCGATTGCACCGACAAACAGGGCCGAAGCGATGACTGTGGTGCGCATTCGCGTCTTCGGGCCCACACCGCAGACTGTCGCAGAACCCGGATCGTCTTCCGGCTCCGCGGCGGCCCGGTCGTTGGTCGGGAGCCCTCCGGGAAGGCGTCCAATGACCTGGCCCATGCCCCACCCCAGAATCCAGATAGCGAAATAAGCCGCACTTCCCACCAGTGCCCAAATCAAGGGGCCGGCCTTCAACAGTTCGGTCTGGTCGCCCAGGAGGTTGGCGATGAGCACGCCGGCGATTACGGCGGGCAGGACTATCGTGATCTGTACCCTGATCTGTCGCGCATTGGCTGGATAGACCGTGTTGGGATAGCGCTCCTGCCTGTCCATGTTCCATGCGATGAAGCCGACGCAGATAAGCAAGAGCAGCAAGACGGCAACCAGCACCTTCCACGGAGAGCTGATGATGCCCCGACCAGGGTCCCAGAGGTAGTCGTAGATTCCCCAGACCAACAGGCGTGGACCCAGCAGAAGGCAGATGAAACCTGTGATCAGGATGGTGAGATTGAGAGTCAGATTGCGGGTGTAGGTAGAAGCGACACTCCAGGTGTCGGCACTGAAGATGCCGGTCTTTGGCGTAATGTAGTTGCTAAATGATCTCAGGAACTTAATGGGAGCCGGTTCTTCCCCTCCGGGCGTCCTGCAGGAGGCCGGCTGCCTGTCGCCGGCGTGGTCCGAAGGCCCCGGGGAAAGAGCGTGCTCCACCTTCCGAATGGACCCCTCTCTCCTGATCCACGCGGTCAGCCAGCTGCCGATGTAGCCCCCTCCCGATACGGTCGAGAGGTAATCGATTGTCCGCAACAGCTTGAGCTCCGCCAGGGTCTGGAGCACACCCAGATTGAAAGTGGCGCTGCGAATGCCCCCGCCGGAGAGCGCCAACCCCAACAACTGCGCATCGTGACTTCGAGTGATGACATCGCCGTCTCCGGAGACATCTCGATTGTTGTTCAGCCGCATGCGCCTCGACAGGTTGATTTCAAAAAGCTCCCTCTCCAACACATTCTCGAACGCGAAGGCGCGGTCTTCTCCTTGATCAAAGAGCCGTTTCCAGGTTTCAATACCGACGGTTCCGTCTGCTTTCAGACCACTGGTTCTCTGGAACGATTCCACAGCCTTTGCCGTTTCTTCACAAAAGCGCCCTGTGATTTCCAGCGATGTAAAGCCTTTTTCCCTGAGTGCAGCCTGGATCAGGGCCACGGCTTCACCCTTGGAGCCCAAGAGGTAGACCTGAATGTCTCTTTGTGCCGAAGCTGTATTGTCCATAGAAATACCCTCGCTTTCCATCCGGCTCACCCCGGCCGCCGATGCTGCCCTTGAGCTCTCCGATCACGTTGCCTGAGTACAGCCCTGCACAATGGAGTGTCAAATATCTGTGGCATGGGCGTCCCGCCCATGGTCACCACGGGCTGGAAGCCCGTGCCACAGGATGAGCAATGTGGTCACTTTATTGTGGTGCAACGCTGTACGAACGAACGTCACGGACATGCCGGCGCGTGATGTGATTACATCCCTGTGGCCCGAAGGGCCTGAATATACCAGCCCAGGGCAGGGCCCTGGGATTCGAATCCACCACCAAGGTCCGAGCCCCAAAGCGGGCGCGACAATTGGGCCTGACCGCATTGCCCCGAGCCCCTAGACAAAGCACCTTGCAGGATTGCGGAGGATATGGATGAGGACCTTGACTGGAGGCTGCGCATGGTGTTGTTCTTTGTTTCGCTCTTTCAGGGCTTGCATTCGGTGTTGATTGGTGAATCTTCTCAGGGCGTTGCCCTGGGCTGGTATGTTTAGCCCCATTCGGGGCTGATTGTGCTCGTTGCACACGAAGAGCACCAAGGGGTTTTCTGCCGACCTTCCGTAGATAAAACCAGGAGATTTATCCCATCCCACCCTTGATCAGGTCATAGGCCGCTTTCGCTGTCGCCCGATCCGTCGGGTCTTCCTGCACTTCCCCGTCGGGGTCACAGATATAATTGTATATGAGCTCGGTCTCGCTCACGTACTCTTCCGGGTCAAAAGCGAAGGGCAGATGGGGATTATCGAACTGAAACTCGATCAACGGCAGATCGGGCCGGAACCGGGCATCAGCCAGCATATCCAACCCCGCTGCCGGGTCGATGATCCTGTGCTGGTCCCTGCGCGAAAGGCGGAGGTGCTCGCTCCAGAGCCTTATCCTCTGATCGCGCACGCATTTGCGGACACCGTCCTCGACGGCGGCGTCGGAAATACAGGCCCCGATTTCCGTTTCGAAGCTCATGCCTCGTCGTGAGAAGTTCGATGAGGAAATCACCATCCAAAGGTCATCCACAATCATGTGCTTCGCGTGAAGATAGAGCTCCGTGCCCGACAATCTCCTCAGATGGGCTGCGACAAAGACCCGATCGACGGCTTCCTCCGCCACCTGGTCCGGACTGGTCCCAAGTTCGGGGGCAATCATCTGCCTGACCGCATGCCGTATCCTGTTGACGGCGTCCCGCCGATAATGATGGTAGACGGTGTCGTTGATGGGGTCGTCCGCAAGGACCTCCGGGATGATGACAAAGAGCCGTTTGAGTCGCTCCCGGGGTTGGGGGTGAGTCAATCGCTCGATGAGAAGATCGATCAGCACCGGGTGAATGAAGTACTGGTCCTCGATGTAGACGTATCGCCGTGCGTGCTGGATAGCGTTTCGGAAGGACGCGAGACACCCCAGTTCCCCGAAGGGGCCTCCGCCCCCGTCATCCCTGGCTTTGACGAATCCGTTGTACGCATCGATAAAGGGTGGGATCGTGCGGCATATGGAGACGATGTGCGTCGGTTTCGACGGTCTTCGGTCGTCCGGTCCCGCCTCGAGATTCGTATGTGGCGATATGTCCCCGTCTTCCGGCCCCCGGATGACCGGGCCGCGCCAATCGGCGACGGCGTTTCCGGTCGAGGGCATTTCGCCGACGGACTCTATCCCGGTGAGATCGATCGGGTCGCCGCTCTCATCGGTGGGAGCAGAGGCCACGTAGGCATTCCACCTCTGGTGGAAATTCCGGATCAAATCCGCGACCACGGGACCTTCCAGCATCACGTGAACATCGTGCCAACCCTTGGTATTGCTGCGCTCGTCATCTGCAGGATCATGGTGAAGCTGCGTGTCCCAGCGGCCATGAACCAGGTCGATGCCCCCCACAAACGCAAAATCGCCGAAGCGGTTTCTCACCACCGAGGCTTTCTGGTGATGGGCTCCGATGCTGCGTGTGAGCGAATCACGGCAGGCCTGTCCACGCTTCACACCAGGTGGAATGGACGGCATTGCGCCAACGTCTACGCGGCCGCGCTCAGGATCGGCGCCGGTGCCGCCTCCCGCCGTATGATAGGCGTTGAAGTCATAGTACCAGTTTAAGGCCCGGACGGCTTCACGGTTCGCCCCCCTGTCGTCGTTGCTCATAATATTTGCCCATACCAAGGCCCGGACATCGACCCCGGCGGTAATGGCCCTCACCAGGAAAAAGAGGATCGAATTCACGGGATAGCCGGTGGTCCCGTCAAGGCACCCGGCAGCACTGGTCGCAGCGCGCATGTCGGGTGTCGACCCGTAGGGGAAGAGATTGGGGTTCAGCGCCCAGTTGGCCAGGTAGACAAAGGATGATTGCCGCTCGGCCTCGGGTCTCAGGTTCAGATCGTCCGCAGGATCGTTCGGACCCCGTTCGTACGTGGCCCGTATGGCATTGGCCAGGACTGCCAGGGCGTTCTGACCATCGACAAGAGGGGTGGCTGTGCAGCCGAGGTGGACCCTTTGGGGAGCGTGCTCCGGCCGCGCATTGGGTTGTTCCGGATACCATTTGTGCAGCGGGAAGGCGCAAAGGCGATAATAGTCGCCGGGATACCCCCGCAACCGGATGGCAAGAGACGACGACGGGCAGGAGGGCAAAAACGCCAGCAGGTGGTCGGGAATTCCCAGTCCGCGTGTCAGCACATGGTCTGAGCTCTGCTCGGACGGATCGAGCGCCGGCCCCGTCCATATCCCCTCCGGCCCTGTGGTGAGGGGGGTATCTTCGATGAGCTGGCTCGCCCTTACCGCATCGAAAACGGATACCAGGTTGGGCTCTTCGTCGAGGAGCTTGAAGCCGGCCTGTCGCAGCGGACCGTTGTATTCATCCCGCAAATCAATGACATCGCGGGCGGGGACCGCGTTCCGCAGCTCACTCCTGGTGAAGACGGCGCTGTCGGGTGAGAGCAGCACAAGGTCCGATTTCAACGCTGCATACCTTGCCGTGTGACGAAGGAGCCACAGGGGATCGATCGGACACAGGAATTCGTCATAGACCGAAAGGCGCAGGCACCGCCATCCCGCGTCGATACCGGGTGGAGCAGCCGCTCCGGGCGGAGGATCGGGCGCCGGGAAGCCGATGGGACAACCGGCCATCACGAGCACGCTCGATTCCCCGATCGACCAGGAATCGACAAGCGCATCCAGACTCTGCCCGCTCCATATGGGAGGCTTCTTGTCCGCCGAGTAGAACGTACGGATGAGATCGAGCGTGTCGTCCTTGACTTCGACGTTTTCATACACAACCACGGTAGGCCGCGGCCTTCCGCCCGGGTTTTGGTCGGAGAGGGTCCACTCATCGCAATTGAGCTCGTTCCATAGGGAATAGCTTGCCGGCTCGAGCATTTCGATCACGTAAGCCGGACCGGTTACCGTTCTTGCGACGCCGGCAAGGGCATCCGGGTTGGGCAGACTGCGGGTTGCGCCGGCAGGCACATAACTGAGCAAACCGTTCACCATGGCGCATAGGGTATCGGCAGGGACACTGTAGCTCTTACGGTTGCCGGTAACGAGGACCGTCGACGGGGCGGACGATGCCCAGATTTCCGTGCTCGTATGCTGAACCGGGGGAGAGTCGGAGATATCCCCGAAGCAAGCGCCTGTACGGTACATGCTTGCGGACTCGATCTCCTTCACCACGAAAGGATTCGCGATTCGCCCCTGGTTGGCGTTATGCCGGAGCTCACCCAGGAACAGGTCGGCCATGTCTGTAAACCAATTCCATGCGCCCATTGGATCTCCCTCAACCGACGGCTATGTTCGAGTAAACCATCCGTCCCTGGTAGTCCCGTAGCATCAGCCTGTAAGCGAAGCGGCCTTCGGCGTTCGAGTCCGTGAATTGACCGGTCGGATTCAACCATGAGCCGGAGATGTTCTCCCAGTGCTTTCCTTCGCCCCGTCGCTGCACCCGGACCTCTCCCTCGTCGTGAGTCGCGGTCCAGGCCAGACGCACAGTAACGGCGGAAACCCTCTTGAGAGCAAGGGAAGGGGGAGCGGGCGGCGAAAAGGATTGTGGAATGACACCGGCTGCCACTGACGGTTCGGACCGGTTGCCGAAGCGGTCTTCGAAAACGGCCCGGTAGAAATACTTCCTTCCGGCCGCCACCTTCCCATCCACAAACCGGATTCGCTCCACTCCTGTGGCCCCTGTGTCCAGGTGCTCGATCCTGGGGTGGTCGAAGGGGATCATGCCGTGGATGAGTGTCATGGACCGGACATCTCCGAGGCAGTCTTCGCAATCCGTCTTGTAGAGCCATAATCCGGCAAGATCGGGTGAAGGCGGCTTGCGGATGACGACGCCCACCGAACGGTCGAGCGCTTCGAGAGAGTAAAAGATCGGCGCCGGGACGTGATCGCGGCCCTTCTGCAATGCCAGGATGCAACGGTCTCTTATGGCATCTTCGTCCTCGGGATCGGAAGGCCAGGGTGCGGGTCTGAGATTTCTGTCGACCGGTTGGATCCGGTAGAGATATTGGCCGCCGATGGGTGCCGCGAATCGATCTGTCCAGATCCAGCGGTTTTGATTCCGTGGGTCTATCTTCGGCCTGACGGCTTTTGAAGTGATCAGCGTGTAGGTGCCCACCGACGATTGCATTCCGCCCCAGAGCTTCACCTCGGCGCGCTCTTCCGCTTTGTCTTCGGCATCGAGTCGTTGATAAGAAGTGATGTCCTTGTGACGCTTTACGAGCAAGCGCTTGATTTCGAGCCGGTAGATACGAAATCGATCACAGTCTCCCTGCTTGGGCCAGGAGAGGCGGACCCCGATTCGGCCGTTGAAATCAGGCCGGGTCGCATGGATGAAATCCCCCGCCCCCAGTTCCGTCAGCGGCTCCGGCAGCGTGACCACACGCCGCTCCACCACTGCCGGAGTAGCGAAGGAGCTCAGCCGCTGAGCCATGGAAACCGCCCGAACGGTCAGGACGCCTGCGTAGCGGTTGAGCCCCTCCGGCATGGGCAGTTCAAAATCGCGAATGACAATCTGAAACTTCCAGTCCTGTCCGCCAGTCCTCCCCGGCCTTGCCGTAACGGTCCGGTGGACCTGGATCTTTCCCGCGGTCATTCCCGGTGGCAGCGGCTCGATGCGTGTCCCGGTGCCGGCGTTGATCTTGAGGGGGGCGACGGAACCGGCTCCGGTGGGGAAGCTGAGGTCGAATCCATGCCAGTTCGTTTCGGAAGCCGGATCGACGTAGGCAGGATGGGCGGCCACGCCATTGCCGCCGGAAGCGAAGATAAGAGTCGCTTCACCGGATTCCGGCAAATAATCGCGCCGGCCCTTGATTCGAAGCTTTGCAGTCTGCACCCCGATGGATTGCGCCGACTGGACCGCGTAGCGGTCTCCGTCCACCCAAAGGCAGCCTCTTTGAAGCTGCCCGTTGAATTGATTCATATTCGCCGGGAATGGCCCGGGGCTGTTGAAGACCAGGTCGGCCGAGACCTCCGCTGCCGGGCTGTCGGGAGGGGTACCGACGATTTGGGGCGGTTGCATGACACCCGGCAGCTGGTTCAAGCGGCCGTGCCGGTAATGGATCTCGAAGCGCTCGACGGTGCTGTTGATGTATTCGAGACTCTCGGCGTCGTACAAGAACTCGATCAAGAGCGCTTTGCCCTGAAGGTTGGAGTTGCCGGTGGCCGCCAGGATCCCCTTTACCCTGTCATCCTGAGCCACGCCGGGATCGGGTGCGGAGGTGTCGAGGGCGCAGGCGAACAGATTGCCAACCGGACGCGGATCCATAAGCACTTGAACCGGAACGTTTTTCCGCCAGACGATTTCGCTTTTTCGCCCGAAGATATCCATGGCCTGAAGGCCATAGTCGTATGTGCCGTAGGCGGGCGGTTGGTCCGTAAAGCACATGTCCGCATCGTTTGCATCACTTTGTGCCGGAACTTCATCCGCGAATCTCCTGGGGAGGACGATGGGTCTCGGGACATGCACGCCGGTCAGGTCATCGGTGTTTTCGGTAAGCCTGATCCGGGGGCCGGCTTGATCGACACGCTTCCGGAAAACATGATAAGCGATGGCCTGCCGGTCTTTCCGGTAGCTTTCCTCGTCGCTTGGACCATCCCAGGACAGCCGTACGTTGGTCTTCACACGACCCGGCCGGCCCGGTGCCGGAACAGGCTCTGCCTCGGGCGGTGCCGGCGCATGCAACGGCCCGTCACGATTCTTGCGCACGTCGTGGGTGATCCAGCAATGCTTGACGCCCATCCATTCAGCTTCCACCTTATATTCGGTAGGGATATCTTGCTTCATGTCCAAGGACACCAGCAGGCCGACCAGCCGGGCAAACGTCGGATCGACGGCCCCGGCCAGCATCATCGCCAGTGGCGCCACGTAAACCGGCTGACCGTTTGAGTCTTCCGCCTCGTTGAGGTCCATCTGGACATATGACTGGACGTGGGGTGGGACCTTGACGAGCTCTCTCAGGGCAAACTTCAACTGCCGGTAGCGTTCGCGCGCGGGCTCCGGTCCCAGGTAGACCGCTAGTCCCTGTTCCAGGGAATCGAAGTCCCCATAGATGTCGTCGGGTGTTTGGCGTATCAGAAGGCCGTTTCGTACCCGGCCCGCCGGTGCCAAGGTTTCTATTTCCTGCACGGTGCGGAGAAATTCCATCGTGTGGTCGGTTGGATAGATCGCACCCCGATCCGCGGACGCAGCAGGATCGGCTATGGGCAGCAGCATGGGCAAGGGGTGCTTTCGAGGCTGCCAATAGCCGAATTCCAATTCGATGGGGGTCCAATCCGAATCCTCAACCTCGCAATACGTCAATTCGAGCAGCCTGGTCCCGGGCGTTCCGGTTATTTCGACCAGGGTGATGAGATCGGCGTCGAGAGTCAGGAGAATCTCTTGGGGAGGGATATTGGGTCGCGGCGCAGGAGAGGTCCCCTGTAAGTTGTGGGCTTTCCGGATTGCCTGGGGGGCGTGGGAGGGGATGGTCATAAAGGTTGCGGGTTTTGCCCTGGATTCAACCGTTTGAGCCTTTTTTAAAAGCTGCTTGATGGTTGGGTTGCCGGGCATTTTTACGGGATCGATCAACGTGGCGTCGATCCCGGCTGATTCGAGGTCCGGGACTCCCTCCAGGATCTTTTGCGGTTCCACTCCGGCAATATGGCCGAGCATTCCTCGCACCCGCTGCAGTGAGGTCATGCGCGCAAATTGCAGCCGATCAGCCGGTGAGAGTCCTGCAATCTTCTTCTCTGCGAGGTCAAGCTCAAGCTGGGGTTTCACGGCCACGGTTCGCGCCGGCCCCCCGCGCGGGGCCGAAGGGCGTTGCAGCGGCCGTTTCCCGGAAGCGACAAAAGAAACCGGCACTAGAGACAGAGCATTTCCGGAGGTCCGGGCCACGAGGACCTGCTTGAACCTGATCCCGTCATGCCGGTCGTCGTAGCCCCGGGCTTCCACACTGCCGGAAGTCCGAAAAAGCATCGACACTCGGCGAATTTTTCTCTCGGTGTCCACGGCAAGTGGACCTTTTCGGAAGGAGATGCGAAGAGGGGTCCCGTCAACGGATATCTGCCCATTGCCGTCCAACTGGGGGGTCCCATCGCCGTGAAAGAGGTTGGCCCAACCGTTTGTCAATCCCGGTAGTATGATCGCACCATAGGTCCTCGGACCGAATTCGCCGAAATCAAGCCCCACTTCATTGACTTCCAGCGTCGGACGACTATAGAGCTGGAAGCCCTTTGACGGGAATCCCATGCGAGGATCGAAGCCGATCCTCAGGTGAATACCCGGGATGTGCGAGCTCGTATCGGCTCCTATACCGGCAAGCGAGATGTAACGGGATTGGACTGTCATTGCCCATCTCCTGAACGGCCGCTGTCTGGAAAAGATGAACGAGGCGGCTGGTGGTCAAAGGCCATTCTAGAGCTCCTCACGATGGATCGGAGGCGAAGCCTGGATGGTAACCTCGAAGGAGACCTCGATATTCGACTCATCCAGGTTCGATGAAAGAGTGATCAGATCTTCCCCCTTTCGACGGTAGGTCAACATGCAACTGAAAACGCCCGGCGTCAGGGGGAGCCTCTGGTTGCCGTTCTTTCGGATCAGCAGGCTTCGCGAGCCGTCCCGGCTGCGAATGAAGCAATAGTCCGGGGCATGATCGATTTCGGTCCGTCCCTGTACCAGCAGCGGTTCGGGCGAATCGATGAGAACGGCCTGAGGCTGAAGATTTGCGTTGGCCTGTTCGCCGTAGAAGATCACGGTTTCTCCCCTGGAGGGGCGTTTCCGGGGCGAAAGTCCCAGGCCCTCCACCAGCAGTTGTTCCAGGATCAAATCCTCCCCCTCCCGGTCTTCGTCCAGGAGCCTCTCCAGGGCGCCGGAGAAGACATCTTCATGGATCGGCCCCGGCAGCAGCTCGGTGAAGACGCGCCCCGCGAGTTCCGTCACCTGCTCGGCAAAACCGGAATACGCGGAGGTGATAAAAGGGGACTTGTAGAGGGTTATTCCGGGATGCGCGTCACTGGTGAGAACAAGCTGGTATTTTGACCTCGGCTTGAGCGCCGGCCTGAGTATGAAGTCGAGCTTGCAGGCCGTGGACTCGATTGAACCGCTGACGCAGGGTGCCCGCTTAAGCTCCTCGAGGATCATCTGCTGCTCGGGGGTTAGAGCCGGTTCCGAGCTGTATGCGTAAGAGACATCGGTGCCGATGGCCCGGCCTTCAAGGTCGAGGACATCGACGAAAAGCTGGTAGCCCCCTATGGTGAAGAGCTCAGGGCCGTACGGGCGCTTGAAGCGAATGCGGACGTCATCGTCGAGATAGACGGGGTCCGCTCCGTAGCCGGGGATGGTCCAGTCGATATAGGCCGTCAAATCATCCGGGGGCTGGTCCACGACCACTTGCACCGTCTCCAATTCCTCCTGCCGGTAGACCATCTCCCAGTCGCTTTCGGGGCCGCGACGCTCGACCGACACGACGGGGGTGATGCGGTATCGGGTGCCCGGCGCATGCAGCAGGAAATGCTCGGCGTTTTGCCCCGGAAGATCGACGGGCGGGGGCTCGTAGAATTTGAAGAGCGTATCGAGCCTCTCCCTGGTTTCGTGGATGTGCTCATCCACATCAACTTGGCCGGCCTCCTGAAAACTGACCGAGACAAGCGAAGAAAGGACCGATGAAGTCGGCGGGTCCAGGAGCGGGTGATGCAATGCGTAGATCAGAATGCGATCCATGCGCTGGTTCTGGGGGTCCAGGACAAAGACATGTCTGCCGAATCCGGTTTCGTAGTGCGACACGATGATCTGTTGGTCTCCCAGGTATCCGACGACCAGCATGGTTTCGGCGATGAACTCGCTGAGAGTCTCCACCCTGACCACCCGGGAAGGCGGAAGCCTGACCTCGAGCAGTCCAAGATAGGGTAAGGGGTCCCTCTTGAGGTTATATTTGCCTTGCGGATCGAAGAGCGAGGGATGCACGCACAGGTAGGGAAGCGTGAGAACATGGTTCCGCGTGGGCACGAGCTCGGGATGAGGGTTTTCGACGAGTTCGTCGAGCAGGAGCAGGTATTTCGAAGATGGCGGAAGAATGGAAAGATCATAGGGAAAGCGGCTGCGGATGGGCAAGCCGTCCGGCAGAATGGTTATTCGCGTCTGAGTTTCATCCAGGAGCCGGTAGCTTTCCAGGTCGAAGTGCAACAATCGGGAGCTCAAATCGGCGTTGGGACCGCAGGGCCATGTGGTATAGGTGTTGAGGAAGGCGTCCATCCAGGTGACGGCGCCGCTTCGTTCAAGGGTCCCCATGTTCTTGAGAAAACCTCCCGGCCCGTCTCCCCAGATGCGTATGTTGACGGTCTGCTGTGCGTCCCCGTCGGTCCTGCCCGATGAGGCAGCCGCCACGTTTTCGAGTTCCCAGCAGGCCACCTTGTATTCTTCGGGCAGCGGTTCCTCCGGTTGCCCGGGCAGTTGCCTCGTTATCCTTATATCTTCCAGGGTATAACGAAAGACCCATTCGCCGGAGCCGTCGACCGGTTGCACGTCCACGCCCGCCAGCCAACTGCAGTTTGATCCGCAGGGCTTGCGCAGGGACAAAAGCAGGGAACCGTCGACCGGCAATCGGGCCTGGGCATTGTCGGCATGAATAGACAGGTCATTATCCTCGGACCAGTCCGCTACGGGAATGCCTCCGTCAATTCCGGCCCCGGTCAACGCCAGCTGCCTGACTGGCGAAATATGGGGAACCGGCGCGGTTGGGTCCGATCCCCAATGGAGCGGGACTTTGGCTTTGAAATCCGGAATGGGCCAGGGAAGGTTCAGCCTGAAGGTCAACTTGCCGTCGACGGACCATTCATCTTCCGAGACAAAAATGATCAGCGAGGCGTCAAGGCCTATTCCGAACCCGAATCCCCAGAGGCTCAGGCCGGCCCGGCCGTACAACCTTCCGTACGCATACAGCGCGGGCAGGGTCGAGAAGCCGACTTCAACCTCGATGCCCGCTTCCGCGTAAACGCGAAGCGGACCCCATTTTTCGTCGAATCCCCATTCCTGCAGGAAGCCGAACGCAAAGGCAACACTCGGAAGTGTGGCGGCGCTCAGGGCCAGGTCTTTGCCGTCGATCGCGAAAAAAGACCTGGCGGTGAAGATCCCCCCAAAGACCTCCGATGTGATTCGCTCCGACAGGGGTTGATAATGGCCTATGTAGAGGTGGCTGGCACCGGCGCCGCTCTTGTCCGCCAGAATTTCAGCCAGACCGCGCGCCGAGAAGATGAAGCCCTTCAAGGATTCGGGCGTGGTCGGAAAATCCACGTCAAAATCGGCCCTCATGAGGAGCTGACTCGGTTCGTTGATGATCAGCAGAGTCGCTATGGGGTCTCCCGGCGCGGTGATCTCCTTCAGGACCCTGAGCTTTGCCTCGATCATGAAGTCCGTCGTGCTCTCCCGGGCATTTCCGCTCAAAATGGCCATCATCCGCCCGTTGTACGGATAACCACCGTGCAGTTGCGACCCGAACAGCATGCCCACACCGAAGGCTCCACCGCCGGCACTCGCCATCCATTTCTGCGGACTGGCCACCTCAAACGCGGGGGGCCTCTGGGCATACCACTCGTACCAGGACTGGCTGCTGCTTTTCAGGGGCGCGATATTGTCCCCGAACATCAAGGCCATACCCCATAACCCCAGGTCGCTGCTGAACAACGGAATGGCCTTGGGAAATACGAACTCACCGGAGAACATCCAGAAGACTTCTTCATTCTGCGGCTGAGCCTTCAGGGCATAGCGTCCATACATGAATCCCGTGTTGATGCGGAGTTTGGATTCGAGCACATTGAACGAGATCTCCAGGGACCCGGACAGGCTGCCGTTTTTCAACATGATTTGATTGGCGCTCCCCGATGGGGAAAAAGGAGGACTTCCCTTCAGAAACTGAGCTCGGCCGGCTATCTGAAAACTCCTGGTCTTGACTCCCAGCCCGATTCCCTCGATGTCCGCGTAACAGCCGCTGTCGTCCCAGCCGAGTTTCAGGCCGTAGATCTCGGCCTTGCCCAGCTCCTCGAGGAGGGTCATGAAAGCGTCGACGCCTATCCAGTAGCGGTTGGACGGTCCTGAATCGAGCCCGAGACTGATGCGGCTCAATTCCACATCAAAACCGTCGAGATCGAAAGGAATGCTCTCAATCACTTCAAACCATACGCCGCCAAGCAAGAATTTCCATTTGCCGTCCGCGTACCGGAAACCCAGGCCGCTTGCGTTGATGCCGAATTCGACGTCCCGTTCAAGTCCGCCGGTGGAGTCATCGGGAGATGTTCCGGCGAATCCCGCTTTGATACCCACATCGAAAGTGGCTTCGATGATCGGGTACAGTGTGCCTGCCTCCAGGGTGGCGACCGGGATTGAGAATTCAAAGCGAGCGCCGGTAATCTCCATCACCCAGAGGTCAAAAATCGGCATCACCAGGCGCCCCGGGGGATCAGGCCGGCAAAAGTTCTGAACGGGTGCAATCCCGCCCTGAAATGACAGGAAGAGGCCGTGCTCTTCAGGCTTGGATTCGGGAATCGCCCTGACCACATGGCCGATTGAGAGCTCGAACTGGATGGGTTGATACCTGAAGAAGTCAATGATGACCGCTGCGGTGGCGCTCCCCGAAATCTGAAAAACATCGAAGGGCCCGCCGGTAATGCTCAAGTCGATGCGACGAATGGAGAATTGACTGCTGAGCGAATCGACGACCTCCCTGGGGACGGGTGTGGGGGACTCGAAAGGATCGTCGGGTCCGCCGCCGTGGACATAGGCAAAGGTGGCCGAAAAGGTATCCCCGTTGATCAGCAAGCTGCTCACTTCTCCGCCGTGTACACTGACCTCGGGGGAAACGCTCGATGGCACCTCAGCCGTCCACCAAGCTCCAATGCACGTGGCGGCGAAGCCCTCCCAGTCTTCCCCGATTCCATCCGGAACAATCATTCCCGCCGGGAATTGCCTGCCTGCCTGCCGGTAGGCGAGCCCGTCTGCGGCAATGACCAGGCCGCAGCCGTCGACGGCGAACCATCCGAAATCTGCTCTGATCGGGGCCTCATTCGTGGGGGCAATGACCCCTGGAGCGGCCTGGGGACCGTAGAACCTGATCTGGCCGTCGTTTCTGAATTCCAGTGCACACGTGATGCTTGCCTCCACCGGTTGGTCCGGCAGATAGCGAAAGCCATTGGTTGGGGTCTGAGGATTGAGGGGCTCGACGCGAGTCACCCCCTTGAGGATCCGTACTCTCGCTTCGATACGGGGAAGCCGAAGCTCCCAGGACCAAGGGAGAATCGAAGAGAGATCATCCTGGCGCTTGGCAACGGAAAAGGCGGAGGACTGGGGATCGTTTGGGTCGGGCTCCTGTTCCAGCACCGTGTCGCTGTTGCGCAGCGGTGCGATGTCACATACGGTGAGCTCGAACGGAAACGTCGTCACATCGAGTGGCGGGTCGCCTTCGGGATTGCCGAGAACCAGTCCGACGTAATTCCCAAACAGACCGAAAGCCAGCTCTTTGACCACCACCAGCTCGCCCGTTACGGTTGTGATGCCGTCATATTCCCACATCTTCAGCGACTTGACCCCCATCGCTCCACTGAGCACCTCAAGCGGGTCGTAACCGGAAGTGTCCAGGTTGAGCAGGGCCATCAGCTGCTCGAATACGGCATCGAGGGGGATTAACTCATCAGGCCAATAGGGAATCGCTCCAAGGATGGATACAAAGTTCTTGTCGGCCATGGATCAGTCCTCGCAGGGATTGACTGAAGGTGCGGCACGGATGTGAAAAGGATAAGACAGATAAGAAGTTGTTTCTTCAAAGCTTTTCGATAGCAGGGGGGGGCGATGCTGTCAAGGCCGTTTTTGTATACCCGTATGGAATGCCTCAGCATCCGGCGTGGTTTTCGGGGCAAAACCGTTCTCCCGACGGCCCTGATCAAGAGGGTATCCGCGGTTAATCTTCTCTTTA
>CAYTWB010000028.1:0-52252 GCA_964441945.1 uncultured Syntrophobacteraceae bacterium | reverse complement strand
GATTGATGGGGCCTGCGGAAAGCGGGCTCCGCATAACGATGGACTCCGCATTAAATCTCGAGTACTGCGACTGGTACGCTCTCTTCCAGCGGAAATCCCTGGTCGATGCCCTCCTCAACCGTCTCCAGCACCATTGTGTCACCATCCATGTGGGCGGCCCATCTTTGCGGGTCCCGGAAGAACAACACCAACCAACACCCCCCTCTTCGTAATCCTTCCCCTTCCTATGGCCTTGAACATATCCAGATGCGTTGGATAGGAGTACACCCCGCGTTGCACCTCCTCGCTCAGTGGCCTCCCTCTGATTTGCTCAGCGAACCCGTCTGCCGTGAGGAAGAATAAAAACCAGATGCCTGAAAGAAGATCCATTCTGGATGTGTGTACGGGGAAGAATCAAGACAAAGCAGACTACAGACAACACCTCAGTTGCTCGTTGTCATGCCTGTGCAAAGGTGTTGCGCACCACCTGGGTCATTTATCTTGAGCGAAAGTGGGTCCACTATTCTGAGCGCCCAAGCTCAATAGGTCGTTGCCTCTCGCGTTATAGGCCTCTGCATGCAAGAGAAGTGTCTCAAGGCCCGCTCGGCCGTTGGTCCCATTTCCCGCATGAGTCGCCAACCCGCCCATTCCTA
This sequence comes from uncultured Syntrophobacteraceae bacterium, assembly GCA_964441945.1. Taxonomy (GTDB): domain Bacteria; phylum Desulfobacterota; class Syntrophobacteria; order Syntrophobacterales; family Syntrophobacteraceae; genus JADGQM01. The sequence goes on along the minus strand of CAYTWB010000028.1, from coordinate 51,620 downwards.
TAACCCCTCGTTCTTTTGCGGGGAAGGTGCCTTGGCGGGTTTGAATTCGATGGCGCCCACGTCCGGATTATTGCCTTGAGGTACTGCCTGACCAAGAATGTCAACGGTGAGCCCGATGCTTTTCCCGGCATCAATGGCCGGCGAGGTCGGACCAAGCATGAACTCGGCAGGGGAGCCGGCTGGGAAACGAACGAACTGAGGATCACCATACAGGTTTGCCGCACTGCACGGAAATTGGTTCCAGGTCAAGATCTCCTTGCCGATTTGCCCGTTCCAGAAATAGAACGCGCCTCCCTGGGTGTGATAGAAGAGGTTTCTTTCTATTCTGAGGTGGTTATCCGAAGTCAGTCGGTCCACGTATATTGCATAATTCGACGATTCTGTTGCAACGATAATGTTATTGATAACCACTACCCTGTTCGTTCGATCAACATTGTGTTCAAAATCACTCGCCAGGATCAGTTCTGCCTTGATGGGATGGCTTTTCCCAGGATCAAGCATATTACCGAATAAGGTATTGTTATATATATAGTCATTAGAACTATCAAAAACGTTAATTCCTGCGCCATCATTAGCAAAACATATATTATAGTATACCTGATTAAAATCACACCATTGATCCAGTTGTATGCCATTACCATCTATTCCGGAGAACGCTGTATGATGGTGGCTAATATTGTACCGGATGATATTATGATCGCCTGAATCCTCTTCAGGAGTAAACGAATAAATATGAATACCGCTGGTGCCATCAAGGCTTTTCCCATTATTGAAAACGTCGTTCTTTTCAATGATGTAATAGCTACCGCTGATTTCAATACCATGATATCCATTCTCGAAAACGCGATTGCCGCTGATAATTGTTTCCTTCCTGGGAGAGCAGTTCACACGATCAACTGCAACTCCATGGGTCTTGTTAAAGGAAACCTCGTTATCTGTAACCCGGTTTCTCATTCCAGCCCCGTCACCGATCCAAATCCCCAGAGCGTTATCCTTAAGAAGACAACGTGAAACGGATACATCATGGCTGCCGGTTTTGATGATCACGCCGGCGTAAGGGCTGTTGGTTACGGTAAGACCCTCTACGTTGACATGTTCCGCTGCAGCCAGCACCAGGGTCCCCTCGATCACAGGCATTTTGGAAGTTGCAGGCTTGATAGTAATCGGCCGGTTTGCGCTCCCTTTGCCATAAACGGCAATAGTCTCCTTGAATGATCCCAAGTCATCGTAAAGCATGAAGGTGTCACCAGCAACCGCTCGACTCCAGTCAAATTGGGACAGGCCATAGATCTTGTCACCGGCAGTTGTCCCTTTTCCCAGAGGATAAACATGATACGTCATTGCCCACAGAGGGATTGCCTCCATAACAAAAACCCCAATCAAAAGGAATGCCAGGTACTTGATCGCACTATTCATTTCGAACCTCTCGCTGGAACCGGAACTGCCGATTATTCCGGTATGAATTCAAACAGGTCCCCGGCAATCTCCTGCAGAGTCTTCTCCCTGGCCGTCTGTTCTTGTAGTTCCCGGAGAACGGGGCTGATCCGGACCGGGTATGTGGCCGTTGTGTCAAGGTCACGATAGGTTTGGGGGAGTGTCTCCCATTCCTGTGCAAAACGATTGCGGATCGTCTCGAGGGGTTCAACCGGTGCCAACTGGCTGCCGTTTTCGATTACGGTATCGAGCAGGGGTTTCCCTTCCGGGTGTTCCTCTCCCATCAGGCCGAGAAGATCTTCCCGCATCTTTCCCTGTTCGTCGTAGTACCGGAAAACCTGTTTTCTCCCCACCCATGTCTTTTTCCCGCTGCTGAGCTTAAGAAGTGGTCGGCCCTCGTACTCCACGATTTTGTACACAATGTCGAAGTACGGGGCATCAGCGGAGACCCCCATGCGGGTCCCTACAGCAAACATGTCAATATCCGCCCCGGCATCCAGCAGTTCCTTCAGGCGAATTTCATCGAGGCTGCCGCTCACCAGGACCTTCACATTGCCAAAACCCGCTTCGGTAAGGATTTGCCGCACCTGGCGGCTGAGCTGCACCAGGTCTCCACTGTCCAGCCTCACGCCGTGCAGCAGTCTGCCTTCGGCAGCCAGTGATCGAGCCATCTCCACAGCTTTCCTGGCGCCGCACAATGTGTCGTAGGTGTCTATGAGGAGGATCACATTGTCGGGGAAGGCCCTGGAAAAAGCCCGGAAGGAATCCATCTCGCTTCTGAAGCTGGTCACATAAGAATGGGCCATGGTCCCGAAAATAGGGATGCCGTATAGCTTCCCGGCGAGCATATTACTGGTTCCAAGAAACCCAGCGATGTAGCTGGCCCGGGCCACTTTGACGCCGGCGTCCACGCCGTGAGTCCGCCTCAAGGAGAAATCGATGAGGCCTTTTCCTCGAGCCGCATGAACACAGCGGGCGGCTTTTGATGCAATGAGGGTTTCCATCTGGATGACATTGAGCACGAGGGTTTCCAGGACCTGTGATTCAATGATCGGGGCTGTCACTTCAATGATCGGTTCCTGAGTGAAAAAGATCCGGCCTTCCGGGATTGCCCTGACCGTTCCCGTAAACCGAAAGCTCTTTAGATAGTCCAGGAATGAAGACGAGAATTTCCCCGTCTCAGCAATGTAATCGATGGACGAGTCACTGAACCGCAATTGAGGGATGATTTCTTTCAGATGCTCCAGTCCGGCTGATACGAAATAGGATCGATGGGGTGGATAATCCCTTATGAACAGGCTGAAAGTCGCCTCTCCAAACATGCCTTCTTTCAGGTAGCTGGCTGCCATGGTCAGTTCATAGAGGTCGGTAAGGAGCTCGGGTTCGTATTGTTTCCAGATAGTCATGCTAACCTCGCGTTGAAAAGTGGGAATCGTCCTCTCAGACATCGGACTGAACCAGCCGAGCCCCATAGACCCGTTTCATACGTCTTAGAGCGAAGTCGTGGAATTCGGGATCGAAATCGGCGACCGCATCGACCGGAACAACCACCGCATAGTCGCGATTTCGCAAATCCCCCGCGGTGTCCATGACACAAATGGAGGTGCATACCCCGCTCAACCAGACTTCATCCGGATTGAGCGACTTGAGGAGCAGATCGAAGTTGTTGCCGAAAAGTGCGCTGAACCGCTTTTTCTCCACCACCATACCCGCATCCGGTGGGGCCAGGTCCGGAATGATACGGGCCCCCCAGTCGCCCTTGACGGCATGGTCGGGAAACAGCTCGAACTCCTTGTCGTCCGGGGTATGCGCATCGCACAGGTAAACCACGGGCTCGTTTTCAGCCTTGAACTTGTCCACCAGAGAGCGGATGACCGGGATGATTCTTCTCGCTTCATCCCCGCAGTAGAGCGCTCCTTTCGGATCCAGGAAATCATTGAGCATGTCAATCACTATGAGCAGTTTGCGAGCCATATGCTGCCTCCTCGGAGTGCATACCCCTATTGAAAAGACTCGGTTCGAGTCCCCGGGTAACGCAAAAGGTTATTGCCCGATCCAGTATCCAGTTTATCAAAAAACGTTGCTCTTTGTAACCGGATGTCATTATAATTCTTGAATTTGAAGACCTGCAGCTCAGGGTCATGCATGGTGCAGAGGCTTTGTGAGGGTTCAGAGCAAAGGGCTTGCTTCATGGTATGAAATTCGAGCGCATCACTGTTCTTACTCGGGATGAGTATCGGGAAGGGGAGGAACCGTACGGTTTTGAATGGCGCAATAAGCATTTCGGGGTTGCGGGCATCCTTGACCGATGGTACGAAGGCTCCCTGGATTCCAGGCGCATACCGCTCCGATACTTCAAGGTGAAGACGACTGATGGTGAGCAGTATGTCCTGCGCTATCATGAGCTCTTCCGGGTTTGGAGTATCCTGGCACCCCGTCAACTCGTCGAGGATGACTTGGAAACGGTTGAGTGAGGAAGAGGTGGAAAGGATATTTTCTTGATCAAGGTAGCGGTCATTGATGGTCAAGGTGGCGGCATCGGCTCGGCAATCATCAGGAGAATCAGGGAAGCCTTTGACGAGAGGATTGAAATATGGGCACTCGGCACCAATGCCATTGCCACCTCCCAGATGATGAAAGCCGGCGCCAACCGGGGTGCGACGGGAGAAAATGCGGTCTGTCGATGTGTTGAGCGGGTGGATGCCGTAGTCGGCCCCATTTCCATCTTGCTGTGCAATGCCATGATGGGTGAAGTCACTCCTTCGATGGTCCAGGCGATTGGTTCCGTGTGTGCGCCAAAGGTCCTTCTGCCCTTGACTCAAGAGCCCCTGGTGGTTGTGGGCGCCGTCAGAGAACCGCTGCCTCATCTTGTCGAAAAACTGGTTTGTGAACATCTCCTGGCGCTCCTTTCCCACGAAGCGGATGGACAATGCCGGTAGATCCTGAAGGGCAAACCCCGCACTTGATCCTGGGAGGTGCGAAAAGCGGGAAGAGTGCCTATGCCGAGAGGTTGGTTGCTTCTTATCCGGCTCCCTATATCTATGTCGCCACAGCCCAGGTTTTTGACGGAGAGATGGCCCACCGGGTGCAGGAGCATCGCAGGCGAAGAGGAGTCTCGTGGGAAACTGTTGAGAGTCCATTCGAGCTGGTCAAGGTCCTCGGCACTTACCTCGGAGGGCACACGGCGGTACTGGTCGACTGCCTGACGCTATGGCTCTCCAACCTTCTCCTGCGGACCCCGGACCAATCCCTGGATGGGGAGGTGAGGGGCCTGGTGGATTTTATCCAGGCTGTCGATTATCCGCTCTTTCTGGTTTCCAATGAAGTGGGGGGGGGAATTGTCCCTGAAAATGCTCTGGCCAGAAGCTTTCGCGATCTGGCGGGCTCGGTCAACCAGCAGGTGGCTGTAGCCTGCCGTGCAGTGACCCTGGTGATTGCGGGACTGCCGCTTCGCCTCAAGTGAATGATGCACGATGATCACAATTCCCTTCAGCACAGCGAGTGGGACTGCCGGAAATTTCCGATGTGGAAGCATTTCTCAATAGCCGTTTCGTTCCTGACCATTTTCCGCCCGCCTGGCACCCCATCGGAAATGGCAGCCCCTTCCGATCTGGCTGCCAGCTTCTCCTGGTTTCCACTGGTTGGGCTTTTACTCGGACTCTGCATGGTTACCCCGGCGTTTCTATTGCAGAACATGCCTCCTCTGCTGCTCGCCGTTCTGCTCACCGCCTTGCTGGCTGTTCTGACTCGGGGACTGCACCTCGACGGTCTTGCCGATCTGGCGGACGGCGTTGGGGGAGGGTATTCCATTGAGCGTCGCCTGGAAATCATGAAAGACAGCAGGACAGGAGCCTTTGGTGCCCTGGCCTTGATTTTTGCGGTGCTCCTCAAGAGCGCGGCTCTCTACACTCTGCTGCTTGACCACTGTTGGTCCGGTATGCTTCTGGCGCCGGCTTTGAGTCGCTTTTCCATGGTGCTGGGCGCCTACAAAATGCCCTATGCCCGAAGCGCCGGAGGTCTGGGCAAACCCTTTCTGGAACACATGGGGTTTCAGCCGCTGTTAATAGCCTTTTTGCTGTCGATCTCTCTCCTCTTTCTCATCGAAATGAAGTCGGCGCTTTTCCAGCTGGCATTGGCCATGGGCTGTGCGGGGCTTATGAGAAGGCTGGCCGGCCGATGGTTGGGAGGAATGACGGGCGACGTACTCGGTGCTCTCAATGAAATCACTGAAATCACACTACTCGGATTCGCCGCCGGCTACGGTTGTGGCTGACCGGGACGGTGGGCTGATGTCAAGGGCCGATGGGACCCATCTACGGCTGTTACACTTGCTGAAGCAGCAGCAGGGGGCTTACCTGTTAGAGAGCAGACTGGCATCCTTATTGGCGTTGAGTCAAACCAGCGTCAGGAACCAGGTCCAAAGCTTGAAGTCTCTGGGGTACAAGATTGTCAGCCATCCGGCGAAAGGCTACAGTCTGACGGAGGTGCCCGATCTCCTCATTGCAGAGGAGATCGTTCCGCACCTCAGGACCTCCTGGCTCATTCCATCCTATCACCACTACCGACGAATCGGGTCCACCAATGACCAGGCGTTGCTGCTGGCTGCACAAGGGGCTGAGCATGGCACGGTTGTGGTTGCTGAAGAGCAGACCAAGGGCAGGGGCCGTATGCAGCGATCATGGTTTTCACCGGCAGGGTCGGGCATTTACCTGTCCGTGATTCTCAGGAGTCCGTTGCCCGTGCAGGAAGCTCCCCAGTCGGCCATGGTGGTCGGTTTGGCCCTGGTAAAGGTGCTGCGGGAGCACTACGGTCTCCAGGCCACTCTCAAGTGGCCCAATGACGTGCTGATTCGGGGTAAGAAGGTTGCAGGCATTCTGGCTGACATGCAGTCGGATCAAGAGCATACACGTTTGATCGTGATCGGGATCGGCATCAATGTCAATCATGGAGGCATCCATCCGGCAGAACCGTTTCGCTACCCGGCAACATCGCTGGCCCTGGAACTGGGGGCCCCCGTCAAGCGTCGGGATGTCCTTCTCGGCCTCATTCACCGCTTTGAGACCGAGTACGAGTTCTTTATGACAAACGGCTTTGCTGCGATGCTCCCCGAGTTTGAGGAAGCTTCAGCGATCCTCGGAAAGCAATTGAGGATTCAGTCCGGAAAGGAAGAACTCCTGGGGAAAGCTTTGGGGTTTACCCCGGAAGGGGCACTCCGGCTCCTCAGGGGAGACGGGAAAGAAGAGATAATCTGGGTAGGGGATGTGATGCGTGTGGAGGGCTTCCGCTATTAGGGCATACCAGCATCTTTTGAAGGCATGATCGGCCGGTCCAAATACCGCCTACAGGCCTCTGGCTCGTTCATTCGCTTCCTGCTTTCGCTTGCACTCAATGCACAGGGTTGTTACCGGCCTTGCCTTAAGGCGATCGAGGCCGATTTCGTCACCGCAGGATTCACACAAGCCGAACGTGCCGTCTTCCATGCGCTGCAGGGCCTCCCGGATTTTTGCAATGAGTTTTCGCTCCCGGTCTCTGATTCTGAGGATAAAGTTTCTGTCCGATTCCAGAGTGGCACGATCCGTGGGATCGGGAAAGGTCTCTTCCGTATCGGTCATCCCCGCCACGGTCTTCTCAGCCTCAGAAAGAAGCTCGCTGAGTCGGTTGGCCAGGTTCTCTTTGAACCATGCGAGTGTTTCTTTGTCCATGTAGCACTCTCCCTAGCTATTTTTGAGCCTTTCTCGCTAACACACTCGCGCGCAAGAGTAAAGCAAAAATCGCCGGTCAAAATTGCTAAACGCGCTGGTAGGTCCCGCTCCTCCCACCGCTCTTGTAGGTCAGCTGCACATCCGTAATCGTCATGCTCCGATCAACCGCTTTACACATATCATAAATGGTGAGCGCGGCGTGTGTCACTGCAACCAGCGCTTCCATCTCGACACCGGTACGATCTCTCGTTTTGACCTGTGAGATGATGGATATCTGACTCTCCTCCAGACTCGGTTGAAAGTCGATCTTGATTTCAGTGAGTTGAATCGGGTGGCAAAGGGGAATCAATTCGGCTGTTCTTTTTGCCGCAAGGATGCCCGCCAGTCTTGCGGCTTCAAAGACATTTCCTTTGGGCATCTTTTGATCGACAATCTGCTCCAGGGTCTGCAATGAGAGCTTAACGGAAGCTTCAGCCCGAGCCTCGCGATGGGTTACCTCCTTCGAACTGACATCCACCATGCGCAGTCGACCTTCAGCATCAATGTGAGTGAGTTCGCATTCATTTTCGATCATAGTCCGGTCTTCCTCCCGATGTCTGCACTCAAAGCCGGCTGACGGCGCCTGTTGTGTTTGTGGTTGCCGATATCAGCCGCTCCAGGGCGGCTGGTCAGTCTCAATCAAATTATTACGCTTCTCACCTTTTCTGGCAAGGATCTTCTCTTCAATATCAAATCGCTCGTTCTCAAAGCGGGTATCGTTTCTGGTTTTCGTGGCGCTCAATTGCCGGAGCGAGTTGCCGGGGGGCTTCTTTGCAGCCGGACAGGCCTCTGGGGCAGGAATTCAGTCGTTTAGCAATAGCCCTGCCTGCAATGATTCCACTCGCTGACGCCTGGATGAGGCCGCGAGTGATGCCCGCTCCATCTCCGATGACGAATAAATGAGGCACTGCAGTCTCCATGTCCTCGGAAACGGCAATTCTGTTGGAATAGAGCTTCACTTCAACGCCATAGAGAAGGGTGTGGCGCGAATAGACTCCGGGAGCCAGTCTTTCAAGGGCTTCAAGCATCTCGATGATGCTCACCATGTGCCTGTAAGGGAAGACGTAACTGAGGTCCCCCGGGGTGGCATCGTGCAGGGTCGGCCTGGTGAGGCATCGTGCAATTCGGGCATCGGTGCTTCTGCGGCCGGCCAGGAGGTCCCCCAGTCGCTGAATGATGACCCCTTTCCCAAGAAGATTGGCCAATCTCGCGATGTAAAGCCCGTATGCGATGGGGTCGTCGAAGGGTTCCGTGAAGGCACTGCTTACCAGTATCGCAAAGTTCGTGTTCTCAGTCTTTCTGCCTGCATAACTGTGGCCGTTCACGGTCAGAATTCCGCCGTTTCTTTCGGTCACCACCTCCCCGCACGGGTTCATGCAGAATGTGCGCACCTTGTCGTCAAAGGTCTTCGAGTAGTGCACGAGCTTCGACTCATACGTGGTGTCCGTTATCTCCCGAAGCACCGGTGCCGGCAGCTCGACTCGGACCCCGATGTCAACGGGGCTTGCCTGGCTTCTGATCCCCAGCTCTTCCGCCTGCTTCTTCATCCAGGTCGCACCAGACCGGCCGGGTCCGGCCACGACGAAACGGCTTTCGATGTCCCGGCCGTCAACCAGCTTGACTCCACGAAGCTTCCCTCCCTCGACCAGGATGCTCTCAACTCCGCAACCGCAGCGGACCTCAATTCGCTTCTCCAGGGACCGTCGCAAACCACTCAACACCTCCCGGCAGTTTTCGGTGCCGATATGGCGGATGCGCACGGGCACCAGTTCAAGATCGGCGAGCCGGGCACGATCTGTCAGGTCCTCTAGCTTCTGTGACATTTCTCCAAAGACTTCCCGGGGAGCCCCATGAGCCAGCCAGATCTCGTCTGCGATTCCAAGCAGATCGGACAGCGACTGCTTGTCGACGATATCCCCCAGAGAGCCTCCCACTTCGGGGGAGAGTGTCAATTTCCCGTCGCTGAAAGCGCCGGCTCCCCCCCACCCGCAGAGTATTTCTCCCGAGTCCAACCTCCGACGCTGATCGAGGTCCTTTCCCTGTTCGAGCAAAAGTACCGGGCTGATACCGGAATCGGCCAGGGTGAGTGCGGTAAAGATGCCGGCCGGTCCGGCTCCAATGATGATGACCTCGTAATCCATGGACTTCTCCCTGCCTGACGGAAAAGATGACTATTGCCCGCCAAACCCATGAAGGGCTGCCTCAAATCGCCTGTTCTCTTTCGAGCTCCTGCGGGTTGGTTCGATATGCTCCGGTTGAGCCGTGTTGCCGCCCCCCTTTTTTCATGAAGAACGTCAGCGGCACCACGAATGCCGTCAGCCATGCAAAGAGCCAGAATACGTCATTGAAACCGAGCATTCCGGCCTGGCGCAGCACCTCACGATAAATCCCGGCCAGCACCCATGGCGAATCGCCTCCTGTCGGGTCACTGCCGGGGAGCATTTCGAGGAAATGCCGGCTGTATCCCTTCAGGATAGGGCTGTACGGTGTGACGTGTTCTATGAGAAAATTCTGGTGCAGTTGTGACCGTTGCGAAAGCAAGGTGGCGGCGGCGGCAACACCGAAGCTTCCGCCCAGATTGCGAATCAGGTTGAAAATCGCCGAGGCATTGCCCATCCCTTCCCTGGGGATGTTGACGTAGGTTGATGCAGCCAGGGGCACAAAGAAGAGCCCCAAGCCAAATCCCTGGATGAAACGGGGCAGTGAAATGGAGAAGAAATCGGCGTCCAGGTTGAGACCGGACATGAGCCAGAGGGAACAGGCCATGGTGGTGAGTCCTATGGCGAGCAGCCTTGTTGGCTTTACCCCCTTTTTCATCAGCGCCCCACCAATGGGCATGATAAAGAGGCTTGCCAGACCGCCAGGCCCCAACACCAGTCCGGCCCACATTGCGGTATAGCCCATGAGGGTCTGAGCATACAGTGGGAGCAAAACGAAGCTGCCGAACATGCAGAAGAACCCCATGAACATCATGATGTTGCCTGCCGCAAAGGTCCCATCCCTGAATACACGAAGATCGACCACGGGATGTTTTGAGTGGAGCTCCACAATCACAAAGAGTATCAGGGCGACGGCCGCAATAGCGCTCATAACGGTGATGAATCGGGAATCGAACCAGTCCTCGCGTTCGCCCTTGTCGAGAACAATTTGCAGGCATCCAAGCCCTATAGTGATTAGAAGGAGGCCCCAGGAATCGATGTGGATACTGGTGCGGCGAATATAGGGTGGGTCATGAATGAGAAGAGCGGCCAGGACTACCGCCAGCAAGCCGATGGGAAGATTGATGTAGAAGACCCAGCGCCAGCTCCAATTGTCCGTAATCCACCCGCCGACGACAGGTCCGAGTATCGGGGCGAAAACAACGCCCATTCCGAATACCGCCATGGCCATCCCATGTTCTTTGGGAGGAAAGGTTTCGAGAAGGATTGCCTGTGAAAGCGGCTGCAATCCTCCGCCTCCCAGTCCCTGCAGGACCCGGGCGAGCACCAGGAATTCGAGAGATGGAGCTGCACCGCATGCAAGCGAACTTGCCGTAAAGAGGGTGATGGAGAACACAAGGTAGTTCTTCCTTCCAAAGATGCCGGCGAGCCATCCCGTAATGGGGATGATGATCGCATTGGCTACGAGGTACGATGTCAGCACCCAGGTCACCTCATCCACGCCGGCACTCAGACTGCCCTGCATGTGCGGCAGGGAAACGTTGACCACGCTCGTATCCATCACCTCGATAAAGGTCGGCAGGATGACGGTCAGCGCTGTGGCCCACTTGTTAGTCTGAGGAGGAGGACTCGTCATGGAATACTTCAATGAAGACCGTTATCCAGGAAGCTATCTGGATTCCTGCCAACAGCCATGCCGGAATGACGACCATGGTTGTGATCGCTTTGTTCTGCGGCGAGGGCCAGGCCCTTGTCCTGTGCCCTCACGGAGTGTCCGCTGGAAGGATGCCCCCGCTTCAGGTGGGACACTCTTCTTCATTGAGAACCTGCCGTACGGATGCGATGAGTTCTTCTCTCGAGAAAGGCTTTTCAAGAGTCAGAATGGCTCCGAAACGTTTTGCATGCGACAGGAAGGAGGTCATACCCCTCTCTCCTCCACCTGAGATGGCAATGATCTTGACCTGCGAGAAATCTCGCTGAAGTGCTCTAATGGTTTCCAGCCCCTCCATCTCAGGCATGAAGATATCCGTGATCACCAGGTCTGGCGGCTCTTGGCGGTAGAATTTCAAACCTTCCTTGCCGTTTGCAGCAGTCGTCACGACATAGCCCTCGATTTCCAGCATTTCTTTGATGACATGCCGTATGAGGCGTTCGTCGTCAATTACCAGAATCCGTTTTGCCATGGCACCTCCGACCTCCTTCGAATAGGACAGCTCCTTTCACACCTTTACATTCGTGTCAAGTCATTTCTCATTCAAAACAAGGCGCCGGCTTGCCCTGGTTCCAGAACACGGGTGACCTCCTCTGATAGAAAGGAGAGTCGGCTGTCCCTAAGACCCGCGCTGCCGGGGCCTGGTCTCTGGATAGGATTTCAGGGATCTCCTTTGTGGAGGTGCCGGGGATGGAAAGCTTCTCAATTCTTCTTCTTCCCCTTCGATCGTTGTGTACAAACAGGGCCCTGCCGATCAGCTTTTCCCAAGGGCCTTATTAATGACCTCGGCAATGGTCTTTGTGGTGAAGGGTTTCATCATGAATTCTCGAATCCCGATTCCCTTTGCCTTCTCTTCGGTAACAAGCTCACTGAATCCCGTGCAGAGAATGATAGGAATATCGGGCCTGATCTTCAGGATTTCTCGCGCCAGGTCTAGACCTGTCATGCCCGGCATGGTCATATCCGTGATGACAATGTCAAACCGGTTCTGTTGGCTGCGAAAAGCCTCCAGGGCATGGTGGCTGTCCTGGCAGGCAACGACCTGGTAGCCGAGGTCTTCCAGCATGTCCCGTCCCAGTTCGATCAGGATGTCCTCATCGTCGACGAAGAGAATCGTCTCGTTTCCTCCCGGGATGGTGGTCGAGGATTCCTCTGCCGGTTTGATATCCTCTGCAATGGCCGGGAGGTATACGCTGAAAACGGAGCCAACTCCGGGTTCGCTGTGAACGGAAATCGTGCCTCTACTCTCCTTGACAATGCCATAAACCACGGAAAGCCCCAAACCGGTGCCTTCTCCCTGTTGCTTGGTCGTAAAGAAGGGGTCGAAGATCCTGTGCACGATTTCCGGTGCTATGCCGACCCCCGTATCCATCACCCTGAGTCTTATGTATCGGCCTGGCATCAAATCCGAATGGAAAACCAGCATATCAGGGCTGATCTCCACCTTCTCCAAATGAACATCCAGAAAGCCGCCATGTTCGCGCATGGCATGGGCTGCATTGGTGCAGAGGTTGACAATCACCTGGTGAATGTGCGTTGGGTCTGCGAGGACAGCAGGCACTTCGGACTCGATTTCCAGGCGAATGTCAATGGTGGCAGGCAGGGTCGCGCGAAGCATCTTAACCGCTTCGGCAGTAAGCGGGCGGATATCGACCGGTCTTATTTGATGCTCCACGCCGCGGCTGAAGGTTAGGATCTGGCCCACGAGGTTCTTGGCCCGGTCGCAGGCCTGAAGAACACGTTCGATGTACCCGCTGATCTCTCCCTCCGGCAATCTTCGTTTGACCATCTCCGAATACCCGCTGATGGCGGTGAGGATATTATTGAAATCATGGGCGACACCACCGGCCAGGGTCCCGATGGCCTCCATCTTATGAGTCTGAAGCAGGCGGGATTCCAGGGCCTTGCGAACGGTAATGTCCTGTGCGGTTCCCTCCAGGTAAACAAGCTTGCCGCCGCTGTCGCGAACGGCGCGCAGGTTCAGCGCAAGCCATGCGATGCTCCGGTCTTTTCGGAAAAACTGGACCTCAAATTCCCGAACCATGCCTTCCTTCTCAACCAGGCGCAGGAGCTCCGATCGCCGTTCGGGGTATACATACAGCTGCCTGGACAGGTCCTCGATGGTATTCGACAGCTCCTGCGGTGATTCGTATCCGAGCATACGGGAAAATGCCTGGTTGGCGTTCAGGATACGTCCATCAAGTGTCGACTGATAGATACCCGTTACGGCGTTCTCGAATATGCTGCGGTATTTTTCCTCCGCCTGAGCGAGTGCATCTTCCACGCGTCTGCGCTCGGTAATGTCACGTATGGATTCAATAGCACCGACGATATTCCCCTTGGAGTCCCGCAAGGCACTGGCTTTGCCGAACAGGTAGGCCCCGGTTCCCATGAGCGCCGGCACATAGGTCTCGCTGGAAAGCAGTGTCGTGCTTTTATCCGCCTTTGCGTTTCTTGCCTCTAGCTCTTCCTGACGCCCGAGCACCAGATCGATGAGAATCGGCCTCCGTTCGCCGTAGAATGGCAGAGCGTATTCGTAGTCTCCCTTTTCCAGGATATCTGCGGCCCTGATCCCGGTCATTTCCTCCATGGCGCGGTTCCAGGCAATGACCCTGCGCTCCTTATCAATCACAAGGGTTGCGTCCGGGAGAAAATCGATGATGTCCCCAAGCTGTTGCCGGGATTCCTTAAGGGCATCCTCTGCGAGCTTGATGTCGGTGATGTCTTCAAGGGTGGTCACGGCGCCGACAAGGCCCCCCCGGGAATCCCGGATTGCTGCTGCGGTAAAATGCAGCCACTTTCCGGCCTTGCCCAATTCCGGAAAGAAGTCCGTTGATTCAAACGCATTCTCAACCAACTTGGATTGACTGACATGCCCCCGATACCACTGCGGGATCGATTCGATGTCGTCATCAACCAAGAGGTCCGCCATGCACGGTCTTTCAGCCCGGTAGAAGGCCGTCCAATGATTGCTCGTGCCAACCACCTCTCCGGCACTGATTTGACTGAGCTCCTCCAGTGCCCTATTCCAGAAAATGACCCGATGGTCTTTTCCAATCACAAAGGTGGGTATCGGTGACCCCTGAATAATGCGCTCCAGGAGCTGCTCGCTCTCTTTGAGCAACTTCTCGGCTTCTTTGCGCTCACTGATGTCGCGAATGATGACGATGACCTGGTTTTGGACGGGCAGAAAGCGGGCTTCGTACCACCTCTTCCGGTCTTGAACCATCGCGCAGTATTCGACATTCGCTATCGACTTTGCTTCCAGCACATGAGAAATGACTTCATCAAGCCCGGTATCCACTTCCCTCAGAGGAACATCCTGGATCTTTTTCCCCAGCAGCTCCTTTGGTTCGAGATAGAAGTCGTTGATACCGCCGGCTTCATAAGCGAGAATCGTCCCCGAACTGTCCAATCGGAGCATCAGATCAGGGATGGATTGAAAGATGGCCCGCATTTCTGAATTCGCCTGGAGCAGCTCATGAGAGCTCAATTCGAGAGACCGCTCAAGCATTCCGCGATCAGCGTCGAATCCCTGGTAAGCCTTGTTCACTGAGTCAATAAACCCCTGCCATTCCTGAGGGACAGAGAACGATTCTCCAAAATGCCGTCTCAATTGCCGTTTTAACAGACTGTGCATCGCTTCCAACGGGTCGAGCCTCCAACCAAACGCCAGGCGGGCCTCCCAGGCAGTCTAAAGGCTGCCTGCAAGAGACTCTCCTCTCCTGACTGGCATTTCACAGAACAAGGATTATTCCTCGGAAAACGTTGTGATGGTCATCGTCTGGTTATGCAGTTCGCATTTCTCGCCCGATGACACCGGAGCTATCTCTCCATAGGAATAGAAACCGGTCAGGATTGTACGATCACCCAGGATGTCACGAACGGCTTCCACCTCTTCCTCGATCCTCTGCTTCAGAACAAGCTTCCTGCCGACACAGCTGATGAGGATCGCCAAATCCGGCGAGGCTGCGCCCGATGCCTGCTGAGTGAGCCTGGCCGCCCCGGTCGCTCCGTCGATCAATCGGTCGAAATTCGCCTTCATCAAACGGGCATAGGAGCCTTCGGGCACATCCCCCGCAAAGGTCATGCTATGATCTTTCTCGTCGATGGAGAGAATGGTGCGGACGACTCCGGTCTCTCCGGACCGGGTGCGAAGACTCAGCGGGAAAAGCAACCCTGCAGCCGGAAGGCCCTTTGCATGCTCACCCAAATACATCTTGTACAGTTCCAGAGCTGATTTTCCATCGAACTCATACAGTACGTTCCCCTTGGAATGGGTGATCAACCGCTCAGGACCGAACGGGTCCCAACCCCCAAGAGAACCACAGCCGACCTTCAACCGACTCCCGTAGAAACCCAGAGCTGCAATCGTATCCTTTTCGGGAGTCTTGTCCCAAAACACCACGGTTTCTTCAAAACGGTCACCATCCCCGGCCAGGCCCCCGGTGACCGTAACCGAAGCAGGCAAATACTTCATCAGCCCTCGGACCAGATCACTGCCGTTCACGGTCAAGCCGTCGGAGAGCACCAGGACATGGATGAGATCTGTCGGGTCGAGGGCGTTCGCCAGGGATTCACCGGCATGAAAGCTGTTCCTGACCTGTCCCAACCTGATCTGACTGCCTCTTAGATACGAATGCTCAAACTGCGCGGCCGTAGCAACGAGGGAATCATCCCATACTTCCGTTCCGCCGATCTCACCGGCGGTTGAGCAGCCGAGAATGTGGGCGCCTGGATGCAGGTGTGCCACCTGCTCGATGAGCCTCTGATCCTTCAGAACGGCCCTGGCGCCAAACAGCAAGATCAACTGGGCGGGTCCTCCCAATGCTTCCGGCGTCTGCAGCGTCCAACCATGAGTCCGGGTCCATCTTCTCTGTTCAATTCTCACGGCTCAGTTCCTCAATTCTTTTGGTGGTGTCAGGCCTGGATCGGGCAACCGGTGCGGCGCTTGCGGGGTCTGCAGGGCCCGGTCCCTTTGCATGAGATTCCTCTTCCCATTATCGCGAAGGAAACTAGAGGATAAGAGGGTCTTCGCTCTCAAACCGTCCCCCGTCTCTGCGTGCTCTCGGTTCATCAATGCAAAGCGCGAGGGTTTGAAAATCCATCATAACAGAAACCGAAACGAATCAAAAGAAACGGGAAGGCATTTGCAGGGCTGATTTGTTCTCTCAGAATTCAACAACAATGACTGCCTCTTGCGCCTTACTCTCGTTCCCATGCTCCTGCGTGGGAACGCCGCTGGAAATGGAGGATGATAAGGGCAGCTCTTCTTCTGCCAGGAGCAAAGCTGGCTCAGGCTTTATGCTGATTGGCAATGAATAGGTGCGTTCCCACGCAGGAGCGTGGGAACGAGGTGTAACATGAAAAGAGCCCCACTCAAGCATGATGTTCAATGAGAACCAATCTACCCTGAAGGCATTGGGTGCGATCAGAAGAGTACACCACTTGCGGCAGGGTTGGGTTGAGTAAGGTGCCACAGAAAGAAGTGACGGGATTCCGGTTCGTCATGCCGGTGGAGGCGGGTATCCAGGAAGTTATTCTGGTTCTACCCACAATCCTCCGAGAAGGACCGAGGAGTCTTCTTGGCGACGGTAATAAATCCGGTGTGAGCAACCATTCGATCAATGGGACGGGCGCGGCGTTCGTCCACCAGCCAGTCCCTCTTCATCAACTCAAACGTCCTGATATTGGCAAAGCCATGGGCTTTAAGCTCTTTGAAGACCAGCTGCACTTGCCCCACATTGGGGCTGAGATTAACCAGCAGTCCCCCCTGTCGAAGAATGTGTGCCACGGAGCCGATGCAATGCCAGGGTTCGGGCAGATCGAGAAAAACACGGTCTACTTTCTTGTTCAGATGGAAATCCTGGATGTCGGCGATGATGATCTGATGATTCGACGGATGCTGCCCGAAGAACTTGCAGATGTTCTCACGCGACTGCAGGGCAAACTTCAACCTTTTTTCGACGGAGATGAGCTGTCCGCTCCCACCCAGCGCCCGCAGCAGGGCCAGAGTCATGGCGCCCGAACCGATTCCCGATTCAACCACCGTGTCACCGGGCCTGATATCCCCGTAGAATACCATAGCACTCAGGTCTTTAGGATAGATGATCTGGGTGGGTCGAATCATGGTAAAAAGGTATTCTTCGAGAGTGGGCCGGAAGAGAAAGAGCTTGGCCCCGTTATGAGTCTCCAGGCAGTCTCCTTCCTTCCTGCCGACGATGTCTCCCATCATGATCATGCCCAGATGGCAGGAAAAGGATGCCTCCTCGACTTTGACCAGCCACTTCTTGCCTTTCTGGGCGGTCAACAGGACCCATTCACCCATTCGGAATGCAGACTCATGCCCCAAAAATATCTCCTCCAGGTTGTGTTCGCTTCGAGCCTCCAGAGCGTGGTGCACCATAAAGAAAAGGCGCTTCATAAGTCAATCTGATTTTCCCAAATCTCATTGCCAAGGACGTGATAAGCATCTATTGTTAGGCGGCGGGTTTGAAGCTGAAAGAGAACGGACAGGAAACGAAAGGAGACGGTTCATGAACAGGTTTTTCACACTCATCCTCTTGGTTGTGGCCCTTCTGGGTCTTTGCAAGGCCGGTCCGGTTATAGCACAGGAGAAGCCGGGTCTGGAAGGTTGGGGAAAAGACAGTGAATATAACCGGTACTACCAGACAAGCGAACACGACGAATTCAAAGGCACAGTGGATGAAATCCTGGAGATCAAACCGCTGCCCGGTATGGCGCCTGGAGTCGGCCTGAAGATCAAAGATCAGGATGGAGACATGGTGGCTGTACAGCTGGGTCCGAAATCCTTCGTGAACGTTGACGGCATCGGGTTGAAGAAAGGCGATCGAGTGAAGGTTAAGGGCTCGTGGGCCCAGATTGCCGGAAAGGATGTCTTCCTGGCCTCCAAAGTGAAGAAAGGCGAGAATGTCGAACTGAAGGTGAGGCGGACGAAAGATGGCATGCCCTACTGGACCATGACCCCGGAGGAGCTGGCTAAGGAGAAAGAACAATGAGAGTATTTCTCTCTGTTCTCCTGCTGCTCTTTTTATTTTGCCTGCCTGCCCCGACTGTCGGCCCCGCTCAGTCGCTCCGGGTTGTGGTGCTGACCGATGCAGCGGGTCTCGGAGACAAAGGGTTTAACGATGTCTGCTGGCAAGGGGTTCAGAAGGCGCAGCGGGATTTCGGATTGAGTGCGCAGTTTATCCAATCAAGGGAGCAGGCCGATTATGTGCCCAATCTTTCGCTGGCTGTTCAGAAAGCCGATGCGGTGGTGACCCTGGGGTATCTCTACGCTGATGCGGTAAAGCAGGTTGCACCGCATTTCCCCGCGGTTCATTTCATCCATATTGAAGGCGATATCCAGGGCAACAATGTCGCCTCTTTTGATTTCAGGTCCGAAGAAGGGGGCTTCCTGGTCGGCCTTGTGGCGGGATTATTCTCCAGGACCAAAAAGGTGGGGGTGGTAGCCGGCGTGGATATCCCTCCGGTGGAGGCCTATGTGAGCGGGTTTCGTGCCGGTGTGAAGACGGCGGAAAAGCAGCGCGGTGAGCCCCTTGAAGCCATTGTGACGTCAGCCGGCTCCTTCAATGATCCGGTCAAGGGTAAGACCCTGGCATGCGCCCTGATCGATCGGGGCGTTGACGTTCTCTTCCGAGCTGCAGGCAACAGCGGGATCGGTGTCGTTGAAGCGGCTAAAGATGCCAGGGGCATCTATGTGGTTGCCGAGGACCTGGATCAGGATGCGGATTTTCCCGGAAAAATCCTGGCCAGCGCCCTAAAGAGGATGGATGTGGCCATCTATGGTGCACTACGGGACCTCGTCAAGGGCAGCTTTCGCGGGGGACATCGGTGGCTGGGGGCCCCTGACGGCGCTATTGACATCACGGAGATGACCTATTCTCGACAGCTGTTCAAGGCCGATGACCTGGAGCGCATCCAAAAGGCCCGCACTCTTCTTAAGCAAGGCAAACTCGATATTCCGAAGCGATCCGCAGCCGTTGAGACATTCAATCCCCCGGAACTATGAACGATCTGCCTCCTTCCGACAGAACCGGGCCGGAGCCGTTTCTTTCGCTTTATTCCATCTCTAAACGCTTCGACTCCCTTTGGGCCAATCGCGACATTTCCCTGAATTTCCATGAAGGTGAAATCCATGCGATTGTCGGTGAGAACGGCGCCGGGAAATCCACCCTGATGAAGGTCCTGAACGGCCATTTGCAGCCGGATTCGGGCGAGATCCGGTTAAACGGCCGCCGGGTGGTATTTCGCGGGCCTCAGGATGCGATGGTGGCGGGGATTGGCATGGCCTATCAGCAGTTTCTCATTTTTCCCCAGCTGACCGCCCTGGAAAATGTCGTGGTTGGATTTGAACCCGGCAGGGCGGGGTGGATCAGTCGCAGACAGGCGAAGGATGAGCTGGTTCCACTCTGCCGGTCGGTCGGGTTTGATCTGCCCCTGAATGCAATGGCTTCGGAGCTCTCTTTCGCCCATCGTCAACAGATTGAAATCCTGCGGCTGCTCTACAGAAAAGTGAAGATGCTGATCCTGGACGAACCGACGAGTCTGCTCGCACCTCCCGAAACGAAAAGCTTTCTGGATCTGCTTCAATCGTTGCAGACCGCCGGTCACACGATTCTTTTCATCAGCCACAGGCTGCAGGAGGTCTTTGCCATCGCAGATCGCGTGTCGGTGCTGAGCCGAGGAAAGCTGATCGGGTCTTATCCCAAATCTGAAATCTCCATGGAAGACTTGATCCAACTGATCATGTCGGGTGGAGGACCTTGTTGCCCCACGGACCCTGTACCGGGAAATCTTTCCACCCTGGAGCACAATGACCGTCAAGTCGAGGGACCTGCCTGGCTGAACGTTGAGCCTCGTCCCGGCAAAGCTCAAAGGAGCGATCTCCTTGATCAGGCCCTGCCGCCCAACGCCCGTCAGACTATTCCCGATGGACCGGCTGCCGCAGTGCTGCTGGAGGTGCGAGAGGCTACCGCGAGACCGGGGATTCATGAAGCGGGACTGAACGGGTTTTCTTTCAACCTCTTTGAAGGTGAGGTTTTTGGCGTCGGTGGCGTCGTCGGCAACGGGCAGCGGACCCTGGCGCTTCTTCTCTCCGGAATGTTGCCGGCTGAGCACGGAAGCGTTGTCTTTTCGGGTGTGGACATCACTCACCTTCCGCTGAAAAAACGCGCGGAGATGGGCCTCCGGTGGCTGCCCTCCAATCCCCTGGAAGAAGCGCTCCTTCCGACACGGTCCATCCGGGAAAACGTTCTATTGGGTTTTCAGCGGCATCAGGGCTTCCAGCTCCACGGCTGGTTCATGCGGGAGGCCATTGAGTGCTGGGCCAAAGAACAGCTCCAGCAGAACGAAGTGGTGCATGCAGCCTTGACTGATTCGGTGCAGAGCCTCTCGGGGGGCAATTTGCAGAAGCTGGCCCTGGCAAGGGCCCTGGAAGGCGGGCCGCGATTGGTGGTTCTGGAGCAACCTGCAAGTGGGTTGGATATCCGTGCCCAGGAACGAATGCGGGATCGGGTCCGCAAATTGAACGCCGGCGGGACGGCTTTTATTTTGATTTCCTATGATCTGGATGAATTGCTCGCGTTGAGCCATCGCATCGGGATTCTCTACAGGGGCCGCATGATGGGCATCGCAATGCGAAATGACGTATCGCTGGAACAGCTTGGAAGATGGATGCTGGGAGTGGAGGGGTGATACTGGGGCCTGCAGGGATCGAGATTCAGAATCCGAAATCCCGACTCGGCCCAGGATGCCGGAAACTCCTGGAGCGTATTGGGAAGACTGTCGAGGTACTGCTTCTGTTGCTGCCGGCCGTGATCATTGGCATCCTCTGCTGTATTGCCCTGGCTCTGCTTTCGGGCGCTCAGCCCTTTGATATCGTCGTCGCTGTGTGGGACGGTGCATGGGGCAGCCAATCTTCTGCGGCGAACTCCCTGTCGAAAGTAACCCCCCTGCTCTTGACCGGCCTTTCAGTCGCCCTGGCGTATCAGGGAAATATGCTGAACATTGGAGGTGAAGGCCAGCTTACCCTTGGTGCTCTTGCTTCGGCCGCCTTTGCTGTCGTTGCCTCACCTCTGCCATGGTTCTTATCGATGCCTTTGACACTCCTGGTTGGTGCCCTGGCCGGAGGTCTGTGGGCATTGCCGTCGGTGTGGCTCCGGCAAAAGCGCGGGGTCCATGAAGTGATCAGTACGCTATTGCTGAATTATCTCGCGATCTACCTCGCGGAGTACCTGGTGCTTGGCCCCCTGGGCGACGGTTCCGCCATGGGACGCACGCCGGAAATTCCGACGGGAGCGGTATGGTCACCCCTTGTGCAGTTCGGGGCTCAGGGGGTTACGGCTGCCCCGTTCATGGCTTTAGTCCTGTGTTTTGCAGCTCAGATCTGGCTATCGAGGACGGTCTGGGGATATGAGGTGATGGCCGTTGGAAGCAACAGCAGCGCTGCCCGTTCAGCCGGAATAGAGGTGGAACGCTGGCAGCGGCGAATTTTCGTCCTCAGCGGGGCTCTGGCCGGCCTGGCCGGCGCCCTGGAAGTGACGGCGGTCCACCATCGCTTCTACCGGGCTTTTTCTCCCGGTTATGGATTTGACGGCATCACGGTGGCGTTCCTTGTCAAGGCAACCCCGGGCTGGCTGTGGTTGAGCGGTCTCCTGCTGGCAAGCCTTCGTTCTGCGGACAAGTGGCTCCAGCTCGTGATCGGCATCTCTCCCAATACAATCCTCGTTATTCAGGCGGTTTTGCTCCTCTGTGTGGCATGCCGGTGGAAGCTCCCTGCAGGATGGCGTCGAAGGACAGCTTCATGATGGGATCGCCGTTTCTTTCCATGGCCTTCAGCAAAGCAACCCCGCTGCTGCTGGCGGCGTTTGGAGGGCTGCTTTCCGAGCTGAGCGGGGTTGTCAATTTCGCCCTGGAAGGCATGATGCTCGCCGGGGCATTCGGAGCGATGTGGGCCACATTTGCTTTCCAATCTCCCTGGCTGGGCATACTGGGGGGAATCATCGGCGGCATGCTCATCGCCGTGCTCCACGCCGTAGCGAGTCTCAAGCTGCGAGCCAACCAGATCGTCAGCTCCATTGCGCTCAATCTGCTGGCTGCAGGTACAACCGGAATGCTGTTGAATCAAGTCTTCAAGGTCTATGGCACCTCTCCCATGGTTCCAAAGCTGCCGGATCTGTCGCAGATCTTTTCGGCAACCGTTCCCGGACTTTCGAATGGTGCAGCCTCTTCGTGGGGCCGTCTGCCGATCCTGGTACCCGTGGCGCTGATACTGGGATGCATCATGGTCGGATTCTTCAGGTGGACCACCTGGGGACTGCGCATCAAGGTGTGCGGGGAGAACCCCTCAGCGGCAGCGGCTGCCGGGGTTGCCGTCTTTCGGACCCGCTTTCTTGCCGTTCTCATGAGCGGCGCACTCGCTGGTCTGGGCGGTGCTTACCTGGCAATCGGGGAGCTTTCTCAGTTCCTTGAACATATCACTCAGGGAAGGGGATACCTGGCCATTGCCGCAGTTGTCCTGGGTCGCTGGAGGCCGGTTGGAGTCCTTTGGGCCACCCTGTTTTTCGGTCTGAGTGACGCCGCCTCAGAGTGGTTGTCCATGCAGTGGTCCGACCTTCCGAGCCAAGTATTTCTTGCATTGCCGTATGGGGTTTGTTTTTCGATCCTCATGCTTCACCTCGGGAAAAGACAGCCCCCATCGGCCCTGGGAAAAGAGTGATTCGCACCGTTTTCTACAGGGGAACGCACCGGGCCCCTGTGAGGGCCGAAATGCGTGATCCGTATTTTGGGTGGAATTCTGAATGTGACGGGTTACAATAGTTCTTGAGCAGAGTGCTTGGTTGGCCGATAGGATGTTCGTGATGGTGATCCCGTGAAATAAGGAGAGAATAATGGGGACGAAGGCCAAGCTCTGGATGATTTTGTTTATCCTGACACTGTGCGGAATTACCGTACTGGCGAATTCTTCGGTGAGCGTGAAGGAAGCGTCGTCCTGGCAGTTGATCGGACCGGGGGGGGGAGGGCATCTAACGTCACTGGTGGTTGATAATGCCGATCCTGACCTGCTCTTCACATCGGTCAACTGTGGGGGGGTCCGCAGAAGCTTCAATGGTGGTGCTACATGGGAAATGTGCAACGACAGCTTTGATTATGCGCAATACGGTCTTCGGGCGCACAAAATCGGCGCACTCATCCAGCACCCAACGCTCTCGCAGGTCCTGTTGGCCTCTTCGCATAACGGACAGATCTTTACGAGCACGGATCACGGAACGAGCTGGCAGGTGAGCTATGCGGTTTCCGGTGCTCCGTCGGGTCAATCATTCAACTATTTCCTTTTTGACCCGGCAAACCCCGACACGGTTTACACTTCTTCCGGTGATGTCATTGACCGCCTGCTCACTCCTTCCGAACATGAGAAGGAAGCAATCAAGATCCTGAACCATCCGATTCTCCGCGGACAGCGGCAGGCCGACAATCAGTGGGTCTGGACCGTGCTGGGGGAGCTTCGAGATTTCGAAAACAATCCCGTGCCATCCTATTCGGGTGCCGTGAATCCACAGGTCCCCCAGGAAATGTTTTTTGTCACAGGTGCAGGCCTATACCGGGGGACGATTGAGGGGGACCATGTGACGCCGGTGCTTGTCGACCCGGTTCAGGCCGGGTTGCCTGAAAAAGGATCTTTCAATGGCGGGAAGATCATTTTTGATCCCCGCCATGCCGGCCTGGCATTCATGTCGGTGATCTCCGTGAGCGGTTCCGGTGGAGGTTTCTATAAATCTGTGGATGCGGGACAGACCTGGCATAAAATCATCGATGGTCTCGATCCCAAAGATTCCAACTTCTACGATATTCAGTTCCATCCCACAAACGACCAGGTGCTCTATCTGGGACAGTTCTTTAAGGAATGGTTGGACGAAGGGCTTCGAAACAAGCGTCGAGGAGCACTATACCGGTCAACCGATCTGGGAGAATCATGGCAGAAGATCACCGCTCTGCGCAAATTCGAATGGGGCTGGAAGGTGCTCAAGAAGACTATGGGGGTGCAGTATATCGCCACATCTCTCCAGCGGCCGGATGCGCTGTTGATGACTGCATCCGGTGGACAGGTTTTTATCACTGATAATGCTCTGGCAAAGCGTCCTGCCTGGAGACAGATCACCACGCAGTCCCTGGAACAGCATTACTGGACAACAACCGGTCTGGAAGCGATTGGTCTGCCCCAGTCCCTGGCAATTGATCCTGAAGATCCCCGGATGCTCTATATTCCGTATAGTGACCACGGTATGTTCAGGAGCTCGGATGGCGGGGCGAGTCTGCATTTTGTCAGCAAGAAGATCCCCAGCAGCGGGACACTCATCTTCGATGCACTCAAACACGGCCGCCTCTACCTGGCCTTACAGGGGCCGCATCTGGCACTCGAGACGGGCAAGGTGATGATGAGTGAGGACTATGGGGCCACCTGGCAGGTGATCGGAGGCGGACAAGAAGTCAATCCGGACCTCGATTTGCCGCCGGGGGCGATGACCGGGATGCTGATTCAGTACCTGGAGGGAGGCCAGAGGAACCTGTATGTATGCAATTACACTTATGGTGTCTATGTCAAAGCAGGGGACAATGCCTGGCGTCGAATCCTCGCACAACCCGGCTGTCGCGCCCTCACCCAGCGGAATCAATTCCAGGAACTCTATGTCGGTGTGGATAGCGTGGGGATCTACCGGCTCGTCAACTCTGGAGAGGCATGGCAGTCTACCCTGATAGCCCCGGCTTCAGCGCGCATCGGCAAGACCTTCTACGATTTTGAGACCGGATCGGAGAGTAATACGGTTTACTTTGCCAGCTCCAAAGGGGTTTTTGCTGTGGATGCGAGTAATCAAATCACATTGAAGCTCGATATGCCTGATGCCATGGCATTTGAAGTGCATCCGAACAATGAATCGCTCATGTATGCGGCCAGCCCCTATACCGGCGTCTGGAAATCCGTAGACCGCGGTGCGACCTGGTCCGATCTGAGGTCCGAACTTCCCGGAACGGCCGTAATGGTGTTGAAGATCTCCCCGTCGGAGCCGGATACCATCTATGCTGCATCTCGCTGCTCCGGTATCTGGAAGAAGAGTTTTTCTGCTCCTTGAGCTCCTGAACGCTGCCACAAGAGGCCGTCTGAAAATTGGTTCAGGATGTCCTCAGCGTCATGCCGGTGAAAACCGCCATCCAGGAATTACGCGGCTTTCTGGATAACGGTTTTCGCCGGTGTGGCGTATGCGGGTATTATTCTGACGGCTTCTAAGTCCGGATGACCACTGCAGAGGCACCGAAGACCGCCCACATGGTAGCCCCCTCCTTTCTGAATTGCTTCCAATCTTCACGAGAGCGCCACAAGAAGTCGCGACTCCGCGATCCCGCCCTGTCTGTGACAGCGGCTTGACTTTGCCGGAGTCGGACCATATGATCAGGGCCCCTCAGGGGAAAGCCCATCCGTTCCTCCTCATGCAAACCTGCTGACGGGGCCATGGGAGCAATCGAACTTGCAGAACCTGGAGAAGACACATGGCGGAACTGATTAAAGAAAAGACTGAAAGCGGGCGGCTGCATATTGACTCTCCACTCATGGGGGAATCCCTGGTGAGTAAAGAGTTCCTCAAGCAAACCGAAGCCGTGGATTACTTTCGCATGCACCCCGACATCAATGTGATCAAAATCGGGGGCCAGAGCATCATCGATCGCGGTCGCACAGCGATCCTCCCCGTCCTCGATGTTCTCGTAAAGGCCAAGGAACAATACAAGATCATCTTGATGACCGGAGGCGGCACGCGGGCAAGGCATGTATACAACATCGGGATCGACCTGGGCATGCCCACCGGGGTGCTTTCTAAACTGGGTGACAAGGTTTCCTGGCAGAACGCTGAGATGATCAGCGTCCTGCTCTCGAAGCATGGCGGCGTCAAGATCGGGCACGGGGACAACCTGGAACAGCTGACCATGTTCTGCCGGCAGGGCTATTTGCCCATTACCTATGGTGTACCCCCCTATGGATTCTTCGAACATCCCTCCGAACATGGCTCCATTCCGCCCCATCGGACGGACTGCGGGGCCTTCCTCCTCGCGGAAAACATTGGCGCCCGTTCGCTCATCTTCCTGAAGGACGAAAGGGGGCTCTTCAGCGCCGATCCGAAAAAGATCGAGGCTTCAAAACGCGATGACCTGACATTCTACGATCGCATTTCAGCGAAGGAGCTTTTGAAACTGGACCTGGACGATCTCATTATCGAGCGGCCTATTCTCACCCTGCTGCAACGCGCCAAGTGTCTGAAAGAGCTCCAGATCATTGATGCGCTGCATCATCCGGAGCATATCCTGGCTGCTCTGGAGGGGAAACACGTGGGTACCATCATCTATAAGGAAGCATGACCCTGGAGGCAGGTTGCCTCCAGGGTCGATGTGGGGGGGTACGCTGAACGATGGGAACCGCTCGATCTCCTAGTCCTCTCCTCCTTCCTCCTTGCCGGCCTTGAGATACACGATGTTGGCTCCTGTCGCCTCCACGATCTGGTCGAGCTCCATCTTGCGGATGTGTTCGACGTAAATCTTCAGGTCGGTGCCGGAGACACCCACAACCCGGAAGCGAGGTTTCTTTTCGCCTTTTTCGACTTTGCGTCGCTCTCGGACAAAGATGGTGGCCATATGAATCTCCTTTCCATGCTGAAAAGTTCATAGCAGACAACCGCTCATCTCTACTTTCGATATGATTATATATCTTATTAACACATAGGTCAATAAAGGATATGCCGGAAAAAAAGAAAGTTCAGCGCCGTCCGCAGCAGGGGAAGAAAGACCGCTTCATGCAGCCGTCAATCTTGATGGGGCTTTATACGAAGCCTTCTTACGGGTATGAGTTGATTCAGAATATTCAGAGATTTGGGTTTATCGAGGGATCAGCCCCGCCGGGCATGATTTATCGCCACCTTCGCCAGATGGAGGAAGACGGTCTTGTCTCCTCCGAATGGGAGACTCGGGATGTCGGCCCGGCGAAACGGATCTATCAACTGACCGAGGAAGGAAAACAGATGCTTGGCCTCTGGATCGAATACATTGAGAAGCAGGTTGGAAACCTCAACGAGTTGATTCGACAATACTATGAGCTCAAGGAGAAGGGGGCATGACTCACGCTGACCGTCTCAAGCCGGTTGCGTTTTGACCGTGCTCCGATTTTTTCCTTTTACCACCCAGGGACTCCCACGATCCGTTTTCCCCGGGAAGCACCGGCAAAATCGCTCTCCCGCCCCACAATCGCGGGCGCAGCCAGTTCTT
This sequence comes from uncultured Syntrophobacteraceae bacterium, assembly GCA_964441945.1. Lineage (GTDB taxonomy): Bacteria > Desulfobacterota > Syntrophobacteria > Syntrophobacterales > Syntrophobacteraceae > JADGQM01. The sequence continues at coordinate 24,249 of CAYTWB010000028.1, read as the reverse complement.
GTAGAAGACCACCTCATCGGGAGCGGGTACTCGACTGTCCCGGTCGAGAGAGACCACCATTATTCCCATGGCTTCAAGGTCGAACACCTTCAATCGTTCAGGCAAACCACGCAGTGTGCCATACTCGATAAAACGCCCGCACCAGCCGTCGGCCGTCAAACCAACCGCGGCGGCGGCCCCGATAATGCCCTGGTTGGTCCCTCCATGGCCTGAGAGATGAGCGCCGTCAACGACCCTGAGGGTGTCCTTTTGAGTGACCACCTGGCTGGTACATCTCCGTCCGAAGTCAATCAGCGCAGGGAGGGCACGGTCTCCTTCACAGACGATGCAAAGCCCCGGATCACTTCCCGGCAGTGAATAGCGTTCTATATGACCCACCGCTTTGGCGATCAATTCGGGCAAGAGTGACGCATCTTCCATGTCCACCACTGCACAGGCGCTGCTGTTGTGCGAAGTGTAGGGGATCTTGGGGTGAACGAGCAGCTGCTGCCGCACTACCCCCCATGTCCGACAGCCCCCGGGCAGCTCCCGGTCAAACCATCGGGCCAGTTTGCCGGTGCCTCGGTCCGCATCAATATGGTCGGTATCGTCAAAACCTATGTAAACCCTCATTAAACCTTCTCCTGCCATCGCTTCCAAGACAGCCTCGCTCATGACCGGCTCGATCCGTAACCGCCGCCGCCACAGTTCGAGCCGTCCGAGGATTTTCAATCGCGGCGGCGCTTTGTTTAACATCCCACTCGTCCCAGGGCAACCCTAAAAACGTTTCCAGCCGGCCCTGCGAAAGGTGCCGGCAAACCGCTTGCCTTATACCGGCCTCCCGCAAATAAGTGGTCTGCGTACCGCACACCGGAAATGAGTGTTCGGATTCCCGTTCGTCATACCGGCGGAGGCCCATACGCGTCAATTTAAGAGAATTCGATTGTACTTGCGAATACATAGGGCCCCGGCTGCCAACACGCATCGTCACCCCGGCAGGCATTTGGCCGGGGTCCGGAAGACTCTCAGGACCCTGGATTCCGGCCAAAAACATGCCGGAATGACGTTTGGGAGACTTTCCGGTTTTGTAACCATTTGGGACCACACGGAATATCCTTGAGTTGACGTGCATGGGCGGAGGCTGGCATCCGTTGGTACGGATTGGTTCTTACAAGGTTGTGTGCCCCGGCTTCCGACGGGGCAATAAGACAGATGTGTTCTTGGGACGCCGTCTCAGAGGCGGCCTGCGCTCGTTCATTCCGTACTTGAATTCGAAATGAATCTTCTTATACTGTGGTTCCACTAACCGCCATGACCCCGTGGGGCCAAAACGGAGGAGGTCTTCAAGATCTCACGCCCTATGCCGGGATGAATTCACGAGAGTGTGAGCTCACGTTGCGGGACTGACCTGGCGGCCTGCCTTAAGCCTTCGGGCCTCCCGGCACCGACAGCCGCTAAATGCAGAAACCTCTGGATTTCCAGGCACCTATGAAAAGTTACCGCCAACAGGGTATTGTGAAGAAATCCAGGGAGCAGATAAAGCCTGTCCTGGAGGGTCTTCGCAGGCAGGCGGGACGGCTCGGTCTCGGGGAGCTGTCTCTGGTGATCGGTGAGCGCACCTTCGAGCTCATCACAAACCTGGTGATGCTCGTCCTGGTGGAACGGACATGTGGCCAGTCCGGCTTCGGCATCTATTCCTATCTCCTTTCCCTGTATACTCTTGCAGCCTACCTGGCCGAATGGGGCATCCCTCACGTCCTGGAGCGGGAAACCGCCCTGCACTCCGAGAGTGCGATCGATCAGGCATCGCTCCTGGAGAATGCCTTTCGGGCCGTCCTGATCCTGGGCGGCTTCGCAGCGTTCCTGATCCTGGCGTCATCCGCCTACGATACGTCGTCCACCCGCATCGAGGAAAAGATAGGGGCCTATCTTCTCATCGGCCTGGCCATCCCCTTGCGCAATATCAATCGGCTCCGCCTGGCTTCGCTGAACGGCCAGGGTCGACACGGTGAAGCCGCAGGGCTCCATTGGAAGAAACGCATCGCCTTTATCGTTACGGTCCTGGTGTTGCTCGAACTGCAGGTCCAACCTTCTTATCTGGTGGCGGGTTTTCTTGTCTCAGAGCTCTTCCTGGCCCTGAGCGGGCGAAAAAAACTGAGGCTGCCGGCTGTCCGCACCGTGCTTTCCGGACTGGATCGGCTGAGGGGCACTCTTCGGGAGGGCTTTCGTGTCCTTTTCACGGATGACGCCCTCGATGTGGTCCTCTACGTCGATATTCTGGTGCTGGGTTTTTTTATGTCGTCCCGGGACCTGGGGGTGTATGCGGAAGCCTCGGTATTCGCAAGGTTCTTTCTCGTCATTCCAACGAGTCTGCGGCCGGTATTCCTTCGCCGATTCTGCGTGCTCAGCACCCATTGCGAAGATCTCCATGCTTTTGCTCTTGCCCATAGGGCGGTCACACGTCTTTTTGCCGTGCAGTCTCTGCTAGTCCTGTACATGCTTTTGTTCTACCCGGCTGCCCTGCGCTTTTTCTTCGAAACCCGCGGCGAGGAACTGCTGTCCTTTCGAGTCTTCGAAGTGCTGGCACCAGGCCTGCTCTTTTCCTCTTCGATGGTCGTCATCGAGCCCCTCTATGAAGCAACGGGCCGGGTCGATACGCTCAAGAGGCTCATGCTGACCGTTTTTTGCGCCAATCTGATCCTGAATTTATCCCTGGTTCCCGTATCCGGCCTGTTTGGAGCGGCCTGTGCGACGTCGTTCTCCATGATGCTGCACTGCGTGTTGCTTGGAGCGTGCCTGGTCGGACCGCACCGGTTGAAGATCAACACCGGCCTTGCGGCAGGATGTACTGTGTTCTTGACTTACTGGATGATGGAGCCGCTTGACGCAGGGGTGCTGTCCATTCTGCTCACGCCGGTTTTGCTGGGATCGTTGTTTTTTGTGACAGGTTTTCTTGTCGATGGGAAAGCGGCTGCAGTTCAGCCCGAGTGTAGAGAGTCCCTTCATGGAGGAGAAGTCGATGCAGGAAGAGAGTAGATCACTCGTAGTGAGGTTGAAGGAGCTTAAGGGTCGCTCCATAATCCCCGCCTTTCCCTGGGCGCCAAAGGCCAGAACGCTCATCATAATGGTGGTTCTGTTGATGGTACTCTACCGGCTGCTGCTGGTCTATGTGGAGCCTGACGAGTTCGGCATCAAGGTAGTGAGACTCGGTGCACAGCGCGGAGTCCACAAGGAAGTCTACGGACCGGGACTGCACCTGGTCGTTCCGGGATTGCAGCAGATGTACCGGCTTCCGAAAGGGGTCCAGGTGCTTGAACTCACCAATTATCCGACGACGGCGGCTTCTTCAGCCAGAAAGGACAAGGCCGCCCACATCCAGACATCCGACGGCTTCTTCGTCGATGTGGATGTATCGATCCTCTATCGGCTGGTCGACCCGTATCTGGTCTTTACGATGATCGGTCCGGGCTTGCTGTTCGAGGACAACGGCATCATACCCAAGGCCGAGCCCGTTTTGAAGGCGACACTGGGAGAATTGACCACGGAGGAATTCTATAACAGCCCGCTTCGAGTCAAGAAGACCGATGCCGCGAAGGACATCTTGAACCAGGAGCTCAACCCCAAAGGCATCAAGGTCGATCAGGTCATGGTGCGCTATTTCAAATACAGCGATGAAATCCAGAAGAACATCGAGGAAAAAAAGCTGAAAGACCAGCTGGTATTCAAGAACCAGGCCGAGGCGCGTGCTGCCACGGAGGAGGCCACCCTGAAGAAGATCATCCAGGAGGGCGAAGCAACGGTTTCCGTAAAAATGGAAGAGGGCAAGGCCTACATTACAAGGAAGCGGGCTGAAAAGGACCTCTACGTGAGAACAAAGATGGCGGAAGCCGACCTGCAGGTGAAGCTGGCCGAAGCCGAGCGTATGAAGCTCAAGAACGAGGCGTTGGAGGGGGAGGGAGCCGAACGCATGGTCGGTTTGAAGATGGCCGATGTCTACAAAGGGCTGCACACGATCGTTCTGCCGAGCGACGGCCCCAACGGGGTCAATCCGCTGAGTCTCGGCAGGACCCTTAATCTCTTTGATATCCGGAAAGGAGGTGCCCGATGAAGCGGATTCTGCTTGCAACGGCTGTCTTTGCATTGTGGATGTCGCCCACAGGGTGTGCTCTCAGGACGACAGGCGAGACGGAAGTCGGGGTTCGTACTGTCAAGGTGGGAGTGTTTTCTCCAAAAGGGGTCGAAAACAAGGTCTATCCACCGGGGTCCACCTATTTCTTTATGCCCTTCATCAACGACTGGCATACCTTCGATACCAAGCTTCAAAACCTCGAGATGACGATCCATCCGACCCGGGGTGAGCGCGGGGGACGGGACGACCTGCTCTTCAAGACCATCGATGGAAATGACATCGGACTGGATGTGATCATCGCCTGGAGGATCGACCCGGCCCAGGCACCCCAAATCCTGCAGTTCGTGGCGAAAGATATCGCTACGCTCAAGGACAAGGTGGTGAGGACCCTGGCAAGGAGCAAGCCGAGGGATATCTTCGGGGAGCTGAAGACGGAAGAGTTCTACGTGGCGGAAAAACGGGATGCCAAGGCTGAATCGGCAAAGGAAACTCTCCAGGAAATGATGGCGCCTCTTGGAATTGTCATCGAACGGGTGCTGACCAAGGACTACCGCTTCAATGCCGAATACCAGAAGGCGATTGAGGACAAGAAGGTTGCAGACCAGCGGGTGGAAAAGAACCGTTCCGCTCAGCACGCTGCCCTGGAAGAGTACAAGCGAAAGCTCGAAGACGCCAAGGGGGAAGTCAACAAGATGGTCGCCAATGTCGATGGGGAGTACCGGATGGCCAAGATCGAGGCGGATGCGTACTTCGAGAAACAGTCCCTGCTGGCACAGGCAATCAAGGCGGAGGGAATCGCTGAAGCCGCCGGTATCCGGCAGATGAACAAAGCCCTCATAGGGGTGGGCGGTGAAGCGCTGGTGAAGCTTAGAATAGCGGAGGCGCTTCAGGACAAAAGGATCATGCTGCTGCCCGTATCCGAAGGGGGCATGAACCTGAAGACGATGGACATCAACAAATTTGTCGAGCTGATGGGAATCCGGTCCCTGGCTGCTCCGGAGGAAAAGAAGTAAGAAACTATCTCAGAACTTGCTCACACCGTCACCCCGGCGAAGGCTTATGCGCGTCAATCTGAGAGAATTCGAGTGTGCTTTCGAATACATGGGGCTCCGGCTGCCAACACGCATCGTCATCCCGGCAGGTTTTTAGCCGGGGTCCAGAAGACTCTCAACAACCTGGATTCCGGATAGAAGCATGCCGGAATGACGTTCAGCGGCCTTTGTGGCATTTTGAGATAGTCTCTAAGGCTGAAACCGTTAAAATCATCGCGGGGTTCGAATCACCTGACAGGGAAAGGTTTCAAAGGCGAGGCGAACCCGGATCCAGCTATTGGGGTGAGCCACGGACAGAGGATTGCCCGTCAAATCCTGAAAATCCTGAAGATCAAAGACATTTGTTGAGCCGTCATTGCCCAGAAAATGCAGTGCCATTCCGGGTGTCAGGCGGCTTCTGACCTCGATGTATGTCCATCCGTTCCCGCCGCCGGGCGGGAACAGGGTCGTTTCCCAGTGGCTCTCAGGTGCCGGTCTGACGATTCCCGCCAGAGTGTGTGTTTGAATGTAACCGATCGAGCTCTCAACACCTTGGGATGGTTCGTTTGGGTCCTCGAAGAGCAGGCCCTCGGTATAGGGACGATGACTCACCGAGTTCAAATCCTCGATCCACCCGGCGTCAACCTCGAAGGTGTCCGGGTTTTCCCAGAACCGGTCGATGGCTTGCCGGTAGGTGCGGATCACGCCGGCAAGGTAGAGCGCCCCCTTCATGCGCCCCTCGATCTTGAAGGCATGGACACCGACGGACATCAGGGTCCCGAGACGGTTAAGCAGACAGAGATCTTTTGAATTGAAGATGTAGGACCCTCTGGAGTCTTCACGGATGGGAAAATACTGTCCCGGGCGTTTCTCTTCGACCAGGCTGTAGGCCCAGCGGCAGGGCTGAGTGCAAAGACCGCGATTGGCGCTCCGGTTGTTCAGGAAGGCGCTGAGCAGGCACCGTCCGGAATAGGCAATGCACATTGCCCCGTGAACGAACAGCTCGAGTTCGACCTCGGCAACTCTGCCAATCTCGACCAATTCCTCGAAGGTAAGCTCCCTTGCCAGGTTGATCCGGCGGGTCCCCTGCTCTTCCCAGAATCGGATACTGAGGGAGTTGGTTGTGTTCGCCTGGGTGCTGAGGTGTAAGGGAATGTCCGGTGCGCGGTGCTTTGCCAGGAGCAGGACGGCCGGATCGCCGGCGATGATCCCGTCCACCCGGATATCCTGCAGGTATTGGAGAAAAGTGGACAGGGGCTTGATGTCAGTTTCCCTGACAAAGGCATTCACCGTGACATACAGTTTCTTCCCCAGGTGATGAGCGAGGCAGCATGCCTCGGCCAGTTCTTCGGAATCCAGGTTGCCGGCATAGCCCCTGAGGTTGAAGTCTTTCCCTCCCGCATAGACGGCGTCCGCACCATAGAGAAAAGCAATACGGCATTTCTCGATGGTCCCGGCAGGGGCAAGCAGTTCCGGTTTGATTCGCTTTTTCTTCATGATCACGGTGAATTCCTCGTATCGTTCCTTGCCCGATGTCTCATCATCAGTTTGACAAACGCAATGAGTGCCTGTACTTATCATCGAGCATGGGAGCGGGACAAGCGAATTGAAGAGGGATTGCCGGTTATGGATGCAGAGCGGATTGCCTGGCTGAGTCTCAAGCTGATTCCTGAGTTGGGGAATCGTTCGCTGCTTCGGCTGCTTCGGCGCTTCAAAACGCCGTCGGCCGTTCTCCATGCCACTTCCGGAGAAATCGCCTCGGTTCCGGGTCTCAGAGATGGGGCCCGGCTGGCGCTCATCAGAAAGACCATGATTCGTTCCCCCGAGGTGGAATGGGCAAGACTTCAGGAAAAGGGAATCGACCTGCTTTGCCTGAATGATCCGCAATACCCGCCGAATCTTGCGGCGATAGCGGACCCTCCGGCAGTGCTCTTCGTAAGAGGGTCGATCGAGCCGAGAGATCTCGTTTCGGTCGCGGTGGTTGGTTCGCGGGCCGCGTCTCCGATGGGACTGGCTTTCACGGAAAGACTCTGCATCGACCTCGCTCAAGCGGGGGTGAGTATCGTGAGCGGCCTTGCTGTCGGCATCGACAGTGCGGCCCATCGCGGGGCTTTGAAGGCAAAGGGGAGGACTCTGGCGGTCCTAGGGTGTGGTTTGGATGTGGACTACCCCCGCAGGAATGAAAAGCTGCGGGTGGAAATATCGGAATCCGGCGGAATTCTTACCGAATTTCCCCTCGAAACACCGCCGGCCCCCGGGCATTTCCCGATGCGCAACCGGATCATCAGTGGGTTGGCCCTCGGTGTCGTCGTTGTGGAAGCCGCTCACCGCAGCGGATCGCTCATCACAGCGCGACTGGCCCTGGAACAGGGAAGGGAAGTCTTCGCCGTTCCGGGAATGGCGCAACATTACCGGAGCGTTGGTCCACATCGCCTCTTAAAACAGGGCGCCAAACTGGTGGAAAGTGCCGAGGATATTCTGGAGGAGATCCGACCGCTGATAAGATCGAGCCGGGTGCCCGGAACAGACGCTGGAACGGATACCGGGACAGGGGCAGGAGCGGACACCGGTGGTCGAACCGGTACACCGGAAGAAAACGCCCTGCTTCAGTCGCTGTGCCAACAGCCCCTGCATATCGATGAAATATGTCGATCCTTGCAATGGCCGGTATCCCGGGTTATGTCTATGCTCCTGGCGCTTGAGCTCAACGGTGCGGTTCAACAACTGCCCGGAAAGTATTTCGTCTGCAAAGGATAGCTTCATGCCGAAGTCGTTGTTGATAGTGGAATCTCCAACCAAAGCGAAAACCCTTGGACGTTATCTCGGCAAGGACTTTGTCGTGAAGGCTTCAATGGGACATATCAAAGACCTCCCCAAGAACAAACTGGGCATTGACATTGAAAAGGATTTTCAAGCGGACTACCAGCTCATCAGAGGGAAAAAGAAAGTCGTCAACGATTTGAGTGCCGCGGCGGCCAAGGCCGATGCCGTCTATCTGGCACCGGACCCGGACCGGGAAGGGGAGGCGATCGCCTGGCACATTGCCGAGGAGATTCACTGCGAGAAGAAGCCCGTCCATCGGGTGCTCTTCTACGAGCTCACTCGGAAGGCCATCGAAGAAGCCCTCAGTCACCCGCGACAGCTCAACAGGGAACGGTATGAGGCCCAGCAGGCCAGGCGTATTCTCGACCGCCTGGTGGGTTATCTGATCTCGCCCATTCTTTGGGAGAAGGTGAAACGGGGCCTGAGCGCCGGACGGGTGCAATCGGTGGCGCTGAGGCTTGTGTGTGAGCGGGAACAGGAGATCCGGGCGTTCGATTCCATGGAATACTGGACCATTGACGCCGACCTGCTGGCGGGCGATCCCGCCGTCGGCGGTGAACAGAAGCCTTTCACCGCCCAGCTCCTGCGTTTCCGCAAAAAGAAGTGCGTCATTTCTTCGGCCGAGGAGGCGGAGAAGCTGGTCCGTGTTCTTCGGTCGCTGAGCTACCGGGTTGGGAAGGTTGAGCTGAAGAAACGGCGCAAAAACCCTTCGCCGCCTTTCATTACGAGCACTCTGCAGCAGGAAGCCGCGCGGCGACTGCGTTATTCGGCCAAACAGACCATGCGGGCTGCACAAAGGCTTTACGAGGGGATTGAACTGGGAAACGAGGGGGCGGTGGGTCTCATTACCTACATGCGGACTGATTCCACTCGGTTGTCCGCTGATGCGGTCCAGGCGGCAAGGGCCCATATCGAGGCGACTTGGTCGGCGGCGTATCTTCCGCCGAAGCCGGTGGTGTACAAGGCCAGGGCCGGCGCCCAGGACGCTCATGAAGCCATTCGCCCGACGGATGTGAAGCGGACCCCGGAAAAGATGGCTTCTTACCTGAACAAAGAGCAGCTGAACCTGTACACGCTCATCTGGAAGCGATTTGTCGCTTCACAAATGGCGCCTGCCCTGATCGCTCAGAAGAGCGTCGATATCACTGCAGACGACTATCTCTTCCGTGCCGTGGGATCGACGGTGGAATTCCCCGGATTCATGGCGCTCTATGTGGAGAGCGAGGAGAACGGAGATCCCGGGAAAAGCGGTGAGGCCTTCCTGCCGGAACTGGTCGAAGGACAGGCGCTCTCCCTGGTCGATTTGAAATCGAAGCAGCATTTTACTCAGCCGCCGGCACGCTATTCCGAAGCGAGTCTCATCAAGGAGCTTGAAGAGCTGGGCATCGGTAGGCCGAGCACCTACGCGACGATCCTCTCCACAATCCTGGAGAGAGAATATGCAACCCTGCAAAAGCAGCGGCTGGCGCCTACCGAATTGGGATGGTTTATCAACGGTCTCCTGGTGCAGAACTTCCCGAATATCATCGATACGGAATTCACGGCGAAAATGGAAAAGAGCCTCGATGAAATCGAGCAGGGCCGGCATCCCTACTTGAAGGTCCTGGACGAATTCTATCGGCAGTTTTCCGGGACCCTGCAGAGTGCCCAGAGCAACATGCTGAATTTGAAAGGCACCGGTTGGCCGACAGAGCTGAAATGCCCCCGCTGCGATCGCAACCTTCAAATCAGGTGGAGCCGCAACGGTCCCTTTATCGCTTGCAGTGGTTATCCGGAGTGTTCTTTCTCGTCGAACTATGAGCGGGATGAGAAGGGGGGCATCCGGTTGCTGGAAGAGAATGAGTCCTCCGGCGAGGTCTGTGACAAGTGCGGGCTCCCCATGGTCTTGAAAAGAGGGCGTTTTGGGGCATTTCTCGCCTGCAGCGGCTATCCCAAATGCAAAAACACGCGTTCCTTGAGCACCGGGATTCCCTGTCCTCGACAGGACTGCGGCGGCCAGCTGGTGGAGCGAGTCAGCAAGACGGGTCGGCGATTCTATGGATGCAACCGTTACCCCGACTGCAAGACCTCAGTTTGGGGTAAGTTGGTCCAGAAAACATGCCCGCAATGCGGTGCACCCGTCCTCCTTGAAAAGCAGAGCAGCAAGGGGGACCAGAAACTGGCTTGTATCAACCCGTCATGTAAATATCAGGGGAAGCCCTCCACAGTAAACCAGCCCTAGTTGACTGAGGACATAAACTCGTGCCGGCCGCCATGCCTGTTATTCAGAATGTTTTCGTTTTTTTTGTGGGCTGCTGTTTCGGCAGCTTCTTTAATGTGCTGATTTTTCGCTTGCCTGCGGGGAAATCCATTGTCCATCCGGGGTCCCATTGCCCGCAATGCAACCGCCCCATTGCCTTTTATGACAATATCCCGCTGCTGAGCTACCTGCTCCTCATGGGAAAGTGTCGCCACTGCGGAAAGCCTATTCCATTGCGCTATCCTCTGGTGGAAGGGCTGACCGGCAGCCTGGTGCTGTTTCTGTTTCTTCGCTACGGTTGGAATGTCCAGTTCCTGTTTGAGTCCGTTCTCGTCTCGCTCCTCATTCTCATCACCTTTATCGACCTGGACACCTACTTGATTCCCGACATTCTCTCGTTGCCCGGAATGGCTGCCGGCTTCGCTTTTTCCTTTTTCAGCATACGGCTCTCCTGGGCGGATTCTCTCCTGGGAATCATCCTGGGGGGCGGCTTCTTTTTCCTGATCGCCATCGGCTACCAGTATCTCAGACATAAGGATGGGCTCGGCGGCGGGGATATCAAGCTGCTTGCCATGATTGGGGCATTCCTGGGCTGGCCGGGCGTGGTGTTCACGGTCCTGGCCGCATCCCTGGTCGGGACAGGGGTGGGAGGCGTCATGATGTGGCGGAGACGAGAAGGCCTCGGCGCCATGCTCCCGTTTGGGCCCTTCCTGGCTTTTGGGGCGATACTGTATCTCTTCTGGGGCGAAGAGTTCTATCGCTGGTACATGGAGAGCATTCTCGGACTTTAGATGGATCGATGTACTCCAGCTTGTCCAAACGCGCAAACGACCGAAAATGGAAAAACGGGGGAGTTGTTTCGGGCGAGCGAGGGAGGGGATGAGCGGAAACAGAAGGGCTATCATGACTCGGAAGTGCTTTCTCGTTGAACCTCAAGTGCCCGGGGTGGAAATGGTTACCCTATCGGATGATGTGGCGCACCATCTGCGCAATGTTCTGCGTCTCAGGCCGGGAGACTGCATCGAGCTGAGGGATGGGCGAGGAAACGGGTGGGCCGCTTTGGTCAGTGAAGTGAAAGGGAAAGAAGTCAAGATAGCGGTTGGGGAAAAGCTTGAGGTTCGGAATGAATCTCCATTGGAGTTGACCCTGGCTTTGGCCTTCTCCCGTTTTGAGCGTATGGAACTGGTCCTGCGGCAGGCTACAGAGATGGGGGTCCAGCGTTTCATTGGCTTTCGTGCCGAGCGCAGTGATTACCATCTGCTGGGACCTCACGTGGAAAGGCGGAAGGAACGCTGGCTGAAGATCGCTCGTGAAGCCCTGTGCCAGTGCGGAAGAATGAGATTACCGGAGATTGCCGTTCTTTCGGACAGTGCGGAGCTCATTTCCGGTGCTGATCTATGGGGATCGACGGAGGGCAGGGGCATAAAGATCCTGGCAAGAGAGGAGGGAGAGAGGTGGGGTCTTCGGTTTCTTCACCTCCAGTATCCCGCTTGCCGTCGGATGCTGGTGGTGGTTGGGCCGGAAGCGGGTTGGTCGAGGCGGGAAGGGGAGCAGTTCATCCAGGCAGGCTTCCATTCGGTGCATTTGGGCCCCAGGACTCTTCGGCTGGAAACGGCTGCTGTCAGCCTGCTGGCAGCGGTTCAGCTGCTCTGGGGAGATCTCGGTACAGAAGAAGGCTGTATGGGCAAGGAAAGGTAGTGCCGAAACCGGTTTGTTCGGCGAGGAAGGGGCTGATATGAAATGTAATAAGTGCGGTTTTGTGGGTTTTGACCACCTGTCCCAATGCAAGAAATGTGGGGCTGATCTTACGGCAATCAGGGACCTGCTCGGGTTCTCGGCGCAGAAATCCGAGGTCCCCTCACTGCTGGGGACATTGCTGAGCGACAGAGGGAAAGCGGGCGGTCTCAAGACGGGAGCTCCCAGTGAAGGGGATTTTCCCAAAGTGGGCGATATGCCGGAAATTCCCGACCTGGAGCTGTCTCTTGATGGGCTGCCCGAGCTGTCGGATAGTGATCTGCAACCTGATCGATTCGAAAAAGAGGAGCCGGTCCTGCAACTATCGGATGCCGATTTGGAAGATCTGGCCAAGATCGGCGAGATGCCGCCGGTCGAGGATCAATCGAAGAATGAGTAGAGTGCCCTGAGAGCAAACGGGGCTTCGGCCATATCGCCCGGAAATCAGCCGCCCTTTGCAGCCTTGTTCAGTTCTTCGTCGATGATTTGTCTAAAGCGTTCCGCAGGGGGTGCTCCGGAGACCAGGCGATTGTTGATCACATAGGTCGGGGTGGTATCCAGGCCGAACTTCTTAGCTTCTTCAATGCCTTTTTCTATACGTGCCTGAAATTTCCCTGCTTCGATGCAGCGACTGAAGGCATCCTGCTGCAAACCCAAATCCCCTGCAAACTGCATGAGGCGTTCCGGGGAGAGTTCTCCCTGAGAGCTGAAAAGGAGGTCCTGGTATTCCCAGAATTTGCCCTGTTCCGCAGCGCAGTGTGCAGCAAGGGCTGCTCCACGCGCCCACTTGTGACTGGGCAGGGGAAAATCCTTGAATACCCACCGGATGCGATCCGTGTAGATCTGCTGAAGTTCACGCACTACAGCATGATTTCTCCGGCAGGCCGGGCACTGGTAATCGGAGAACTCCACTATGGTAATCGGTGCACTCATCGGGCCCAGCACAGGCTCGTCTTTTTCCATACTGACCAGGATGGTGGGAGGCGTCGGTTCCTTCAGGTAGACCACCAGGCCATACTTGGGGCCCAAAGACTTGCTGTAGGCCAGGACCATCTGTTGGCGCTTCTGCTGCTGCAGGTATAGCCTGATTTGGGCGAGCAGTTCCTGTTCGGAACCTTTCCAGTTTGTGAAGCGACCGCGATTTTCAACATAATAATCGTTCACTTCCTTGTCTTCCACGCGGTCATTCTGTGTGGCAAGGTAGTCCTTTACCAGTTCCTGCAAAGACTTCCCTTGTTCCGCAGCTTCCTTTTCGAGTATGATTTTGGCAATCTGGCCGTCCAGTTGATCCCGCTCAAGACCGTATATCTGCTGCTGCAAATCATAGATCCTGAAGGTCACCGGCCGGGTGATCTCCTCGTAGGAGATGGTCTGCCCCGCCACTTTTGCCGCTGGACCAAGGTCCTTGGCGGATGTTGCGGAGGCCGGGCTGGCGTTCTCGAAAGGGATCAGCAGAGAGGAGGCGATCAGGGTTGCCAGGGTTACGGTGAGGGTCTCCCAGATGCGCGTCTTCTGGATGGAACAGAGAATCAGGCCGATCATCACGATGAAGTTGGCAATGCAGAATACGCAGATGGTTTTCATGGAGAACATGATCCACATCAGGCCCAGTTCCACGCCGAAGCCGGCGGAGATAACCCAGAAGAGCCAGCCGTAGGAGAGCCGGAACAGCAAAAGAACCAGGAGGTAATAGATGACTCCCCACATCCAAACGGGACCGCTGAAAAAGCTGAATTGGGCTGTCGCTTTACACCCGTCACCAAAGCCGGTGCATAAAGAAGCCAGCCACTCCAGATGATGAGAGAAACCAGAGAGCAAAGCCGCCAGGATACCTGCGAAGCTGAGGACGACGATGATGGGTTTCCGGAGTTCAGGTTCTTCAGCCATGTTTCAAGATCTCCTCAAGTCACACAAAGGGAGTGAGATGATAGTTACTCGCCGATTTGATTCTTTTTTAACTCACCCTTGCATCCGAGGCAACGGGTGTTGCAAGGAGAAAAAAGCCGCCGGAAAAAGCCTTCGAATATGGCCTCTGATGCCGGCATCCCCCCGCTTTGATCGCTTGCAGCAGAATCCAATGAGTGGGGGTGCCCCTCTATTATAAGAATCCCGTTCCGATGTCACGAACACTCTTTCAGGATCTGGCCCAGCTTCTGTCTGATTGTACTCTCTGCTCAAGTGCGCGTTGACAATCGTGGGAAAATGTCGTTTATTGACGCGTCAGTTCTGTTTGGGAACAGTCACTCCCAAAGCGAATCCCGCCTGGTGGTTCGCCTTGGAAGGTGATCCATGGTTGTTGGCTTATTCAGTGAAATGTCGGCTTGGAGGAGAAGATGGATTGGGTGGGAATGGCGTATGCTATGGGAACAGCGGGACAGGGCGGTGAAGGGCAAGTTGCGAGCCAGTTTACGGCCTTCGTTCCTCTGATATTGATGGTGGCGATTTTTTATTTTCTTCTGATCCGGCCCCAACAAAAGAAACAGAAAGATCATAGACAGATGCTCTCCAACCTCCAAAAAGGTGATGTTGTGATCACTCAGGGTGGGTTGCATGGAAAGATCACAGGTCTTACCGATACCGTAGCGACGCTGGAGATTGCCGATAGAGTGCGCGTGAAGATTCAGCGTGGCTATATTGCTGCCTTGGTATCGAAAGGAGAGGTCCAGGAATAGAGGGTTGCCTCTGCCGGGAGCTCTTTGGCCCCGCAGTGAATCCCCGGTTGCATTCCGTCTCGAACAGGGCTTTTTCCCGGACCTGCAGATCCATTCCACAGAGTCGTCGCTGGGGAACATCAGGAGGATTTGAATTGAAAGATCTTAAATGGCGCGAGATTTTGGTGGTGATCATCTGCCTTGTGGGTATTGTCTACCTGGTGCCTTCTCTAAGCCCCTCTTTGCCTCCACTCTGGACTAAGTTTTTGCCGAAGGAGAAGATACACCTGGGCCTGGACCTCCAGGGCGGTATGCACCTCATCCTTGAGGTGGAAGCCGACAAGGCGGTGGAGAACAGCGCTGAACGTATTACGGACGATCTCACGGAGACCCTGCGAACGGAGCGGGTGCCCTTTATGAAAGTGGAAAAGACCGCGGGTTGGAATATCGACGTCCTGCTTGCCGGTCCGGAAGCGCAGGCGGAACTGACTCAGGTCGTCGAAAAGAACTATCCCGTCCTTCGGGTCGTGGGGGTGGAAACCAGGGCTGATGGGGTATCCATGGTGCTCGCGCTTCAGGATACCGAGGTGCAGCGGATTCGCAAAATGGCGGAGGGCCAGGCCCTCGAAACCATTCGCAATCGAATCGATCAGTTCGGTGTCAGCGAACCCGATATTCGATCGCAGGGAGACAATCGTATCCTGATTCAGCTCCCGGGCATTCAGGACCCGCAGAGGGCCATAGCGTTGATCGGAAAGACCGCGCTGCTTGAATTCAAGCTGGTGGCTGAAGATGTCAGTCCGCAGGCAGCGAAAGACGGGAAACTGCCTCCCGGAACCAGGGTGTATCCGATGCGGCAGTCCAACGCTGGAAAGGGGCGCTCGGGGGAAAGCCAGATTGTCCTGAAAGATCGAACTCTGCTGACCGGTTCCTACATCACCAATGCAGAGGTTCGGATCGATACACAGTATAACACCCCGTATGTCGGGATGGATTTCGACACCCAGGGGGCCAGAGTATTCGAAAAGGTAACCGGTGAGAACATCAAGAAACGCCTTGCGATCGTCTTAGACGGCATTGTCTATTCCGCCCCGGTCATTCAGGATAAGATCGGTGGCGGTAAAGCCACTATTACAGGCAACTTCTCGACGGAAGAAGCCCGGGACCTGGCGGTTGTTCTCCGTGCCGGTGCCCTGCCCGCTCCCGTGAAGATCCTGGAACAAAGAACAGTCGGCCCGTCGCTGGGCCAGGATTCCATTCAGAAAGGCATATTGGCTTCGCTTGTGGGCGGCATTGGAATCATATTGTTCATGATCATTTACTATCGGTTTTCCGGAGTGATCGCCGATATCGCCCTGATTCTCAACATCGTTCTGCTGCTGGCCGGGTTGGCTGCATTCGGCGCGACACTCACCCTGCCCGGCATCGCCGGTATTGCCCTGACTATCGCCATAGCCGTGGATGCAAATGTGCTGATCTATGAACGAATACGCGAGGAGTTGCGGCTCGGGAAAACTCCCAGGGCCGCGGTGGAGACCGGCTACAGCAGGGCGGCTGTCACCATTCTGGACTCCAATATTACCAGCTTGATCGCCGCCGCCGTGCTTTTTCAGTTCGGGACGGGTCCGATAAAGGGCTTTGCCGTAACCCTGTCCATCGGACTGATTGCCAATCTCTACACGGCCATAGTGGTGACCCGGGTGATCTTCGACTATCTCTTGCTGCAGCGTCGTGTTCGCACGCTGAGCATATGATTTAAGAACAAGAACCGGTGTTGTGTGATCAAGAACAGGTTGCCAGGGCATACAATTCGGTAGCAAAAGAGTATGCAGGAAAGTTCTGCGATGAACATAAGCAGAAACCAAAAGACCGCGAAATACTTCACCGATTCGCCATGGATATTGGGGACAGAAAGCCGGTCTGGGATTTCGGCTGCGGTCCCGGTCAGACTACGGACTACCTGAAAAGCCTCGGTATAGATGCCTCCGGGCTGGATCTTTCAGAAGGAATGCTGGAGCAGGCAAGAGCGGTTCACCCTGACATACCCTTCCGCAATGGAAATATCCTCAACCTCGAATTTGGCGACAACTCCATAGCGGGTGTTGTCGCTTTCTACGCAATCGTTCACTTCTCAGAGGATCAAGTCCTGAGGGCCTTCCAAGAGATATTCCGCGTGTTGCATCCGGGCGGTATTTTCCTTTTCACCTACCATGTTGGGGAAGAGACCATTCACCTGGACGAGTTCCTCGGCAAAGAGGTCGACATAGACTTCATGTTTTTCAGAACGGATTTCATCTCACGTTGTGTGGAAGATAGCGGGTTTGAAAGAATAGAGGTGATAGAGCGGGACCCCTACCCCGGGGTGGAGTACCAAAGCCGAAGGGCCTATGTGTTTGCGAGAAAGCCAATGGTGAAAGACCAGCATGGACCCCCTGCATGCCGCATTCCTCGGAGATAACCTTGAAAGGGGATTGTCGGCCGGTTCTTTTGCAGGTCCGGTATTAAGGTGGCTTTTGCCGGCCTGGTTTCGCTGCTGGGTTTCTTCACCCTCGACCCGATGCTCTCCTCCCGCAGGGTGGATCCTGATGTGGAAAGCAAGCACGGAGGGGCCCGGGGTCGGGGCGCGGGATGATCTTCCATTTGCTGGCGATTCAACCGCCTCTTTTGCCCTGTTGCTCGCTTTGCAGCGGAGAAGGCGGCTCCAGATAGTGCGACCCGGAAGCGCCGCCATTTCTCTCTCCTTTCCGATCTTCGACGGGTTTCTGACCATGGACAAGGTGATTCAGGCCAAAAGCCGCCTCGCCATCACGGAACTCGAGAAGAAGCAACTCCTCGACCGGGTGGATGAAGCGGTGCATATCGTTGATGGGCTCGAAGAGACCATCTCAGAACTCGCTCACACCGTCACCTCGGCGAACACCCATGCGCGTCAACTTAAGAATTCTTCATGTGGTACCAAATGGATACAAAACCAGGAAGTCTCCCGGACGTCATTCCGGCATGTTTTTGGCCGGAATCCAGCAACTTGAGAGTCTTCTGGACCCTGGCCAAATGCCTGCCGGGGTGACGATGCGTGTTTGCAGCAGGAGCCCTATATATGCGTAAATACACTCGAATTCTCTTATGGTGACGCGGATGATCTTTTGCAGGAATGACGCTCAACGGCCTTGGTACCATTTTGAGATAGTCTCTGAGAAGCCGTCTGATAAATACCCGCATACGTCATACCGGCAAAAGCCGGTATCCAGAAAGCCGCGTATTTCCTGGATGCCGGTTTTCACCGGCATGACGTTGAGGGCACCGTGAGCCAATTTTCAGTCGGCCTCTAAGCCATCACCATATAAACGGAAAGGCTTCTCGATGTGGCCGAGACCGGCTATCGCCATGGTGTCAAGACCCGTCTGGTGTTGGATGACGCCGAATCCAATCTCCCCACCACCCAGACCAATCTCGCCCGCGGCCTGGCCGAATACCCCACTGCCCGAACCCGCCTCCTCTCGATCATGGGCGAAAACCCCCTCATCGCCTTGAGCGACCCGACCTTCGGCTCCGCCTGCCAGCGGCAGATTCCTCCGCGCCTGGCGGTTATGCCAATGGACAATCATCCGCGCCCAAGAGCAGGAAGGAGATGCAATGATGGGGATGGTTGGCGTCGGGAGCTCTCCAGTTTGCGGGATAATCCTCAATTTTCATGATAGCCTGAAAAAGGCAGTTCAGGCTTGGAGAAAACCCTTGTATCAAGCAAGAGCTTAAGATATTGAAAAAACACATTGATGTGGGAAGTCGAGACAAGAGCCGACCCCTACTGGATCTGACATCCAATACGGAGCTTTCTCGAACAATTCATCGAATCGTCAAGATGAACAGGAGCTATAGAATTCCTTGTTGGTGTGTAAGACTGGATTAGAGCGTGAATAAGATATCCCCGTCTGTTCTGGAACAACGGTTCATAGTCAGAAGGACTCAGTGTCTCTGTGAGCGGTTCGAGAAATCTCCGAATATCACGGAAGAGCGTTCTGTCGCGGATCACTTGAGCATTTGGTACAGTACCCGCGACACGACCATTATTCCTATGCTTAGCGTCGTATTTCTGGACATGTACCGGTATGTAAAGAGCTGGTTCGGCTATCGTGGTGACCTTTCAATCCATCTGTGGGTAGCCCCCACACTGGAGGATCTGCAATTCATGACATGCACGCCCTGTTTTGAAGGCTATGCGTGTGCCCCAGGAACCAAGAATGGGGCAAATGTCATTCTCATTGACTCACCGCTGCTGGGAGGAAGAAACTCCGATGAAGAGCGCCTGTCTGCTGTGTTAGCGCACGAGATTTCTCATCACTTCGTTGCGGACATCTCGCGTTCCACCTTGTTTGCCATGCAACGCAAGGCAAACCTCGACGTGCCCATATGGCTGGAAGAAGGTCTTGGAACCGTGATTATGGCCGAGGTAGGCCCTTCTCTCCGGGCGAGATTCGCTGAACAAATCTCAGAGACAAGCGAGTGGTATTCTCTCGAAGATATGTGGCACGATCTGACATGTTGCGAAGACGCAAATCGAGCCTACCTCCAGGCATACAAGGAATCAAAAACCCTCGTGGAAGAGAGAGGAAAGGCTGAGATAGTCCGTTTGCTCTATCTGAATCGCACGCATTACATTAACTGGAACGACCTGCCTTTAGGCAAAGAAGTCATGGCAAGGGCCCGGTATGTCAATGATTGGCAACCACAGTGTCAGAAAGCCGAGTAATAGAACCAGCGCCAACGAACGGGTGCACCTCTACGAGGTCCGCGAGGCGCTGTCAGTGAAGTTTGGCGGCAAAAAGACTGTGCGATCTAAATTGGGGATCTCTTCTCCCGACTGGTCTCGGTTTGGCCAAATCTGCCACACTGAGCCGCTGCGACAAGGTCGGCACCGGGGAAAGAGAGGTGGCCCCTTGCGTGATGCCACAGAAGGGGGATTGTCCGAGGCTCGCGGATCGCACGCTCCATGATTGAAGGCTACCTTCGGCACCTCGATAGCACCTCCGGCGGAAGTCGTACAGCATGACCGCTAACTCGTCGCTCAAGCCAACGCAACCACTGGAGGAGCTTCGATCATGGGTCATTTCAGAGATTTTTCTGAAACGAACGATGCTTCACCTCCAATACGCAACATCGATTCCGACGCTCCTTCCGGATTAAGACATGAACTCGCGGATCTGGTTTTTCATCTGGCAGAGCATAATCCACCGCCATTAAGTGAGCAACGCATGCATAGGGTAATCTGCCAAAGCATAGTGTCTCTCCCTCCGGGCTGCCTTATGGCGGTTTTCGATATGCAGCAGCACGAGACCTCGGTGGGGCAAGGCAAAGGGCTTATGATGTGATATGCAGCCTGTGGCCTGAATTTCTGATTGCGGGACTTATACACGAATACATACAAGGCGTTAGCTGGAGCATGGCACTGAAGAATGATCGCTACACTCAGCGGGTGACATGGTCCGAAGAGGACCAGGAATACGTTGGACTGTGTGCGGAATTCCCAAGCTTAAGCTGGCTGGCACGCACTCCTGAGGCAGCCCTGAAGGGCATTCGCAAGGTAGCTGCAGATGTCGTAAAGGATATGCAGGAAGCGGGGAACCCATTCCCAATCCTTTCGCATCCAGGCAGTATAGCGGCAAGTTTATGGTTCGTGTTCCTCCCGAAGTACATCGCAAACTCGCTGTCCAAGCTGCTGAAGCCGGCGTGAGCCTGAATCGGCTTGCCAGCTCAAAGCTAGCACAATCGCAGCAAGATACGACACAGGTCGGTGCGCATATTGACCATGACTTGGATTGAGAAATGAAAGAGAAGAAAGGCAAACGGCGTTGAGCTGTCACAACGCTGATTGAAGACCTGGGATCGAATGATCGAACGCGATTTTGACATATCCTTCATCGGTGGTTTGGCGTTGCAGGAGAAGCAGATTCAGCAGAACTACAGGCCGATCATCGCCGTGCACAAGTGGTTCGCCAGAAGGCCCGGCACGCTTTTTCGCGGGCTGCTTCTTTCCGAATTCGCGGCGGCTCCGCTCGCCCAATCCTTCTATTGTGCCCATGATCTGGCGGGGCTGCGTATCGCCGATCCCTTCATGGGGGGAGGCACCCCTCTGCTCGAAGCCAATCGCCTCGGGTGCGATGTGATCGGCCACGACATCAATCCCATGTCCTACTGGATCGTGCGGCAGGAAATAGAACACCTGGATCTTGATGCCTATCGTGAGGGTGCGGAGAGACTGCTCAAGGAGCTTCAAGAAAAACTCGGCAGCTTCTATCGGACCCGCTGCCTCAAGTGCGGCTCGGATGATGCCCATGTAAAATACTTTCTCTGGGTAAAGACCAAGACGTGCAGGGAATGCAAAAGCGAGATCCGGCTGTTTCCCGGATACCTCATCTCGTTGAACAGGCGCCATCCCAGGTATGTACTGCTCTGCAGTGCCTGCGGCGCGCTCAGTGAAACCGACGACCGGAAACACCCGGGTGCCTGTGCATCGTGCGGCCGGGAGTTGATCGAAGCCGGGCCGGCAAGGAGAAACCGATGTGCATGCCCCGTCTGCGGAGAGATCAACGCCTATCCCGATCCCCAGGAAGGCCCTCCTCTTCACCGGATGTTTGCCGTCGAATACTTTTGTCCCCATTGCCGACCGGGCCATAAGGGCCGCTTCTTCAAAGCCCCCGATTCCGACGACTTCAAGAGATTGAGGGCCTCAGAGGCTGCATGGGACAGTCTGCAGGCGATATTCATTCCCGAGGAGAAAATCCCCAGTGGGGACGAAACCAACCGATTGCATCGCTGGGGGTACAGCCACTACCGGGAAATGTTCAACAAGCGCCAACTGCTGGGTCTCGAACTCAGCTGCCGCACTATTGCCGCTGAGACCGGTGAGCGGGTACGTAATGCTCTGGCGACCAACCTTTCCGATCTTTTGCGCTACCAGAACATGCTCTGCCGCTACGATGTCATGGCCCTCAAGTCGCTCGATATCTTTTCCGTCCACGGCTTCCCGGTGGGGCTCATCCAGTGCGAGTCGAACCTTCTCGGTATACCCGGAGCCAATGGCGATAACGTCGGCAGCGGCGGCTGGTCCAACATCATCGCCAAGTTCATCAAAGCCAAGTCATACTGCGATAAGCCTTTCGAGATCCTTCATAAAGGAGGAAGAAAGATGGTGGTGCCTATCCCCGGCGAGTGGATTGGAGAAGGCGATCCTTTGGCCGGCGGGGCCGGCCCCAGAAAGGTGGAGCTCTTCTGCGCCAACGCGGCTGAAGCTGATCTCGATCCGGGGAGACTCGACGCCGTGCTGACCGATCCTCCCTATTTCGGCAATGTGCAATACGCGGAGCTGATGGATTTCTGCTATGTGTGGCTGCGCAAACTGGTGGGGAAGAATGTTCCCGAATTCGCCGGGGCATCGACCCGCAATCCGATGGAGCTTACCGGAAATGAGAACATGGGAAGAGGGCTGGAGCATTTCGCGGAGGGGCTCGCATCCGTCTTCTGCAGGATGGCGGCTGCTCTCAAACCGGGCGCCCCTTTGGCTTTTACCTATCATCACAACAAATTGGATGCCTATTATCCTGTTGCGGTGGGAATACTCGATTCCGGCCTCACCTGCTCGGCATCCCTCCCTTGCCCTGGAGAAATGGGTGCCTCTATCCACATAAGCGGAACCAAATCTTCCATTCTCGACACAGTGTTCGTTTGCCGGTCGACTGGGAAAGTTCCTGCAAAATGGATCGTCGATTCCCCAGATGGTGTTGCCGGATTAGTTAGAACGGACCTGAACAAACTTGCGGGAGTGCGGAATTTTGCCGCCACGCCTGGCGATATTCGCTGTATCATCTTCGGCCATCTCATACGGCTGGCTGTCTGGAATCTCAGGAAGGACTGGAACGGCGAGCTCCCGGCCGCTCGTCGCATGGAAAGAGTATCAGAGTGGATCACAGCGTTCGGAGCCCTGCCGTCGGTCGAGCCATACCTCGAAGATGTCCTCGTAGTGAGCCCCACCCGGCAGAATCAGAATGTCTTTGCCCGGGAACCTCAGACATCCTATGATGCCGAAGAGGCCCAAATAGCCTTCTGAGATTGCTCACTTGGGGCTGTTGGATAGCGGATGATGCCCGGTCGAGACCGCCCTTTGAGAATTACCTCGAATTCATCTTGGGATATCGTGCGACACTGGAGGGGGAAATGCCATTGCAGCGACCGTTTGAGCTGACGCCAGAAGAACTCAGCGAGAGATTGGAAGAGATGGTGGACGTTACCTTCTCGGACTTGGTGTCAGAGTTTCTCCTCATGCCCATGGGAAGCGGCTTTATCATGTACTCAGACTTCCGTGATGCTTATGAAGTGCTCAAACGCTGCAGTCGAGCTTTCGAAGATTTCAGTACGACTGCAGTAAGTGAAGCAATTCGGAATGACAGCAGGGTCGTGACTGTTCTGCGGGCGATTCTGGGCATGACGGCACCGGAATGGGCTGAACTGGCGCGATCCGAGTTCGACAGCGACGTGACTCAAGGCTCGGCGAGAACCCTCGACAGGCGTTGCCGGGAAGATCCGCGTTATGTTCGTGAATGCCTCCGGAAGTTCGGCGTCCATGTCGAGCGAGCCCTCCTTCGCGGGGAGCCGCCGCCGGAGCGGCCCAAGACTATCGAAAGGCTGGAGGCATTAGTGAGTGCCGCAGTGCACTATATCACCCGAGGTGCTCCGGACCATCAGGAAGGAGTCATTCACCGTCTGGCCAAGTTCGATACCACAGATGGCCTTGAATCTCTGAGGTATGCCGGAAGTGAAAACGTACCCTACGCTGTTTTGCTTTACGAGCGCTATCTTGGTCGTCCTTTTGCTGGCCACCGCGACGCCGTTTCCGAGTTGGTCGGCGAAGTCATGGAGAATGCCATCGAAGAACGGCTTCGGTCGGCTGGAGTGTCGTATAGAAAAACCGGCAGAGCCGAAAGGATTCCCGGTTTCGGACAGGCTCCCGATTTCTGCATTCCGGACGAAGTGAGTCCTGCCGTCATTATTGAAGCGAAGATCACGAGCGATGACGGAACGGCCAGGGACAAGGTAGCCCGCATAAAGGAACTGGAAACCCAACGTAATGAACATGTGGCGGCTGGGCATCCAAGGTATGAAGTGGTTGCGTGTATCGATGGACGTGGGTTCAGGCAAAGACGCGAAGACATGCGGCAACTGCTGCTCCGTTTGGATGGGAAGGTGTTTGCCACCGCGACGTTGGATCACCTCATTTCTCATACGCGCATTCGTGACTTTGTAACGCGGTGAACGCCCTTGAGGTCGGGCGTTCGTGGTAAGTTCGTCGAAGCTTATTAGCCCACCCGGGGTCGAACCAGGTGAGCAAGAATGTTGACAGTAGTCGTAACCGTTCACCAAACCAGACGGATTAGCTGACAAGGAGGGAGCGCGGTGATCCGGTGAACGCGGCACCTAGATCCCTTGTCGGTCTGACCCGTTCCACCGAGCGCCTGACCCGCCGCTCCCGCGGCGGACCCAAGAAAAAGCGCAGGCCGTTGAGGTATTCGTGGGTGGGCTATATGAGAGTATTCAGTATCCTCAGAACAGAGAGCAGCCAGGTGAAACGATATGAATGTGAGAGTTGAGCTTGAGTTGGATTCGATCCCCACA
>CAYTWB010000027.1:0-52868 GCA_964441945.1 uncultured Syntrophobacteraceae bacterium | reverse complement strand
AATTAGGTGAGCTTATTGGCACGCTTGTTGTAGTACTCAGTCGATCTTTGTGCTAGTAGAAGGGCCGGTTGAAATGAGAGCGACGATTCGCACGGACCTTTCCCAGTCAGTGCCATGATCGCTGCCAGACTCCAGCAAGAATACCGGGATGGCCGGCTTGCATTCCGGTTTCTCTCTTTCAGCACACCAGGCAGCCTCATTGCCAAAGTGGCAATGGGTTATACGACAGTTGATCATCAGGAGGATAGAATGAAGAAGTCGATCCCGGCACTCTTGCTGCTGCTGGTCCTTGCATCACCACTCCATGCAGCAGGCCCGCTTGCGAAAGTAACAGAGCTAAGAATCATCAAAGATTTTCTTGGGCACCAGGTCAAATTGCTTGAGGCGAAAGATTTGGGACAACTCTACGAGGTGGTTGCAGCGCCATCTGGGAGTGAGAAGCAGGTCTTCTATGTCACCAAGGATGGTGCTTATATCATCTTTGGGGGTAATCTGTACAACAGGGAGAAGGAAAACCTCACCAAAGAGCGCCTGGAACAGATCAATAAGGTGGATATATCCAAATTGCCCCTTCAGGATGCAATCGTTATCAAGAGGGGAAACGGAGAGAAGAAACTCATCGAGTTCACTGATGTCGATTGCCCCTACTGCAGGAAAGCCAACGATTGGCTCAAGACTCAAACTGACTATACCCTCTATGTCTTTCTCTATCCGCTCGATATGCACCCCAAAGCTCGCGAAAAGAGCATCCGGATCCTTTGTGATAAGGACCCCGCCGCAGCCTTTGAACTGGTCCAAACCGATCAGGAGTTGACCGCAGACAAATGCGAGATGGGAGAGAAGACACTCCAGAAGCACCAGAGTGTTGCCACGGAAGTCGGTCTTTCGGGAACACCGGTGTTCGTGACGGAGAACGGCTCAAGAATAACCGGTTTTGCTCAAAAGAGCATTGAGGGATATCTAAGAAAATAAGACCTGGTCCACCCGGCGGTTGAATTCTCGCTCATCCTGTTTTATGGAGGATTCGGCTACGGCGGTAGTCGACCGTCAGATCACTTCCAGAAAATAGCATTTGAGATAACGGGTTTCCGGCATCGCCAGGAGCACGGGATGGTCCAGGGCCTGACTGCGAGCCTCGATTAACCGCAGCTGCCGTCCGGCGGCCTGAGCGGCTGTCAGAAGCACCTCCCAAAACATCGCTTCGCTCAAATGGTAGGAGCAGGAACAGCTGACCAGCACGCCTCCGGGCTCCAGGGCCAACATAGCTCGGCGATTGAGATCGGTATAGCCTTTTATGGCTTGAGCCATAACCGCCTTGGTTTTAGCAAAGGCGGGCGGATCAAGAACGATGAGGTCAAACGCCCCTCTTCGGGTGTTCTTGAGAAACGAGAAGACCTCTTCCTCCAGGAACCGGCAGGTCTTTGCCAGGTTGTTTCGGCCTGCGTTGCTGCCGGCCTGGCTGATGCCATCATTGGATTGATCCACCCCGAGGACCTCCTGCGCTCCTCCATAAGCTGCAGAAAGACCCCAAGCCCCATTATAGCAGAAGAGATCCAGCACCCTTCTCCCCTTCGTCCAGCGGCGCAGCATATTACGATTGTCGCGCTGGTCCAGATAGAATCCGGTTTTCTGACCATTCAGGGGATCGACCAGGAACTCGATCCCGTCCAATCTCACCCAGTATGGATGAGGGACCTCTCCGCAGGCAACACCCTTTTCAAGGGACAGGCCTTCGAGTGTTCTGGCAGGAATGTCGTGGCGGAACACCAAAGCTCTCGGATGAAAAAGAGTGATCAACGCTTCCTTTATCAGATTCTCCATCAAGGCCATACCCAGCGTGGAGATCTGGTATACGAGGATCTCACCGTAGCGATCCACAACCAGGCCCGGCAGGCCATCGGCTTCTCCATAAACCAGCCTGGCACATTGGGTATCCGGATAGTTAAGGGCTTGTCGGCGCATCGAGGACTTCTCCAAGAGAGCACGGATGAAGTCTTCAGAGAGCTTCTCCTGAGGGCGACAAATCAGGCGCACGGCAATCAGGGAATGGGGATTGATATATCCTGACCCCAGACAAACACCCCTGCTTGAATAGACTGCCACCCAGCTTCCCGGCTCGAATTCCGAAAGATTATTCGAAATCTCATTGCTGAAGACCCAGCGGTGCCCCCGCAGCAGGCGCTTTTCTCTCCCAGGGAACAGATCGACACGTACAAGGTCCTTTTTCATTATTCTTCTCAAACAAAAAAAGCGCCCGATTAAAGGCGCTGCAAATCGTTCTAGAGGGTATTGCCTTCAGCCGTTCTCGGAGCGTATCGTCTCCAGGAGGATCTGATAGTCCTCGTAGACTTCGGCCGAACTTTCAATGATTTCATAGAGATCATCCAGTTCCATGTTGATGACGGCGTCCTTGTCCGGGGATTCCTCTTTGAGTTCTATCCAGATCCAGTCCAGCAGCATTTCTTCCGGATCGTCATAACCCTCTTCATGCTTGTCCAGACCCCCTTCTGCAACCTTTTGAGCAACCTTCTTCATGGCTGTTTTCACAAAAACCTTCATCTCCATATAATGACCTCCGCTCACCCCAAAGGGTATACCATCCGGCTTCACTCAAGGCTAGCCTTGAAATTATTATTCAACAGGCAAGGTCCCATCTTGATTTTCCACAGGCTTCATAGCTTATTTCCATAGGCGATTCAATCACTTTTTCCAGATGCCTCCAGAACTGTGTTTGTTCAATCGGCTGCAAACCAGCCCCGACCTTTCATTTTTTTCGATGTTCATCATTTCCTCATCGGCACTTCGCCTGTATACTCGATCTGCCTTTATTATGGGCCTATGGATATTTGCCATAACCTTCAGTGCCTGGAGGAGAAGGATGCGAGGCAGGAGAACATCGGATGTGCCCGAAAAGCAATACTTGGTTGACGCCTTAACCGTGAATGACTCCTGGCGACTGTTCAAGATTCTTGCCGAGTTGGTGGACGGTTTTGAGACGCTGTCGGAGATCTACCCGGCCGTAACCATCTTCGGGTCGGCACGGGTCAGGCCGGCAGACGAGGTCTACGAAAGAACGGTGACCATTGCCAGAAAACTGGCCGAGAACGGTTTCAACATCCTCACCGGCGGCGGGCCCGGAATCATGGAGGCAGGCAACAAGGGAGCTCGGGAAGGAGGAGCAAAGTCAGTCGGCCTGAATATCATGCTTCCGCTGGAACAGGAACCCAATCCTTACTCAAACGTCAATCTCGATTTCCAATACTTCTTCGTGCGTAAGGTAATGTTCGTGAAATATGCCCAGGCCTATATTGGCATGCCGGGGGGCCTGGGCACGCTGGATGAGATCTTCGAAGCGCTGACGCTCATCCAGACCAAGCGCATCAAACCCTTTCCCGTCATTCTGGTCGGCAGGGACTACTGGAGCGGACTGATCGACTGGATGCACAGCATTCTGTTGGACCGTCAATACATTTCCAAAGAAGACACCCTTCTCTTCTCTGTTATGGACGATCCCGACGAGGTAGTTTACACGATCAAGCGTTATGTGATCGTATGAGGCACTATTTCACAGGCATGCAAAGACCCTTTGCGACGGCAAAACGGCGGCATCTTATCAAAGGGACTCCCCAGCAGTGAATTCCACATGCCCTTCATGTGGTAGAACACTGGAGGCCCCCTCGATGATTATGCTCGTCTTGTAGCGATCCTCCAGCTGCATCAAATTGTTCCGCTTCTGATTGAGCAGGTAGTTGGCCACATCCAGGTTGAGTGTGGCTTTCACCAGAGCCACCTTTTTTTGAGAAAGCGTGAGCCAGATCTTGCGCAGGTTGGCCAGAGCCAGGGCTTCGACAGAGCGAACCACCCCCGTGCCATGGCAAACCGTACATTCCCCGAAGGACCCTCGCACGATGTTCAGTCCCAGATGCTGACGTGAAAGCTCCAGCAATCCAAATCGGGAGATTCGGCCTACTGTGATCTTGGCCTTGTCCTTTTTGATTTCTTCCCGGAAACAGCGTTCTACTTCTCTTGCATGACGGCTCTCTCGCATGTCGATGAAATCGACCACAATCAGCCCCCCGAGGTCCCTCAAGCGCAGCTGGCGGGGTATCTCCGCTGCCGCTTCCATATTGACTTTATAGACCATCTCCTCGAGCACCCCATTGCCGTTGGTTCGACCTGAATTGACATCGATTGCCACCAGAGCTTCCGTGCTGTCAATCAGTAATGAACCACCCGATTTCAGAGGCACTCTTCTCTGGAAGATCTGTTCGATCTGATCTTCCAGACCAAACTTGTGTGCAATGGGGCCATCATCTTTGTAAAGCTTTGCCACCTTTTGGTGGACTGGACTGATAATGCGCAAAAACTCTTTGACCCGCTTGTACACGTCCCGGTCATCCACCCAGATGGTCTTTATTCTGGGGTTGAAATAGTCTCGAAGGACCCTGAGGGCCAGATCCTGATCCTTGTGGATAAGAGCCGGTGCTGGAGCATCTTCGACCTGCTTCTTGATCTCTTCCCATATCATCATGAGATGGTTGAAGTCTTTGACAATTTCACGCTTGGTGCGGTGTTCCGCAGCGGTACGAAGAATGACCCCAAATTCTTGAGGGATTCTCAGGTCATTGACGACCGCTCGCAACCGCTCCCGCTGCGTTTCATCTTCGATCTTTCGTGAAACCCCTCTCTGCGACTGTCCAGGCATCAACACAACATCCCGGCCGGCCAGGGAAATATAGGTTGTGAGCAGGGCCCCTTTGCTCCCGATTTCTTCTTTAACGACCTGTACGAGGACTTCCTGGCCGGGATGAATCACATCCTGAATTCGTACCGGTTCCTCAATCTCGTTCAGAAAGTACTCCGGGTGGATATCCGAAAGCGGCAGGAACCCGTTGCGATCCATACCATAATTCACAAAGGCCGCCTGCAGGCTGGGTTGCACGTGAGTCACAATAGCCTTGTAAAGATTTCCGGAGATCTTCGTTCGAGTCGCTGTCTCGATGAAAAAGCCTTCCAGGGATTGCCCTTCAGCGATAGCGATCCGGAACTCCTCCGGGTGAATCGCATTAATAATCATGGTTTGATTTGTCATTTCAGAACCTTATTGATGATTCCCGCCGGACCTGGCCGCCAGATGCTGCTTGGCCTGATAAAGAAAAGTCCTCAGAGCCACTTCTCGATTAGGCTGGATGGTGCCGTCATAAGGGGCATCGATGTAGGGAATTCTCATTTCATGAAGGAGGGGTTTCAGAATGGCCGAACAGATCGTACTCGGCATACAGGTAAAAGGGAAAACGTTTACTATGCCGTCAAAGCCGTGGTCAGCATACTCAAGTGCTCCACCGATGCTTAGCGCAGCTTCCGTGCCGATGGCAAAGGTGAAGAGGCGATTGGCGTCCAACCTGCGTTCTATCTGTCTTATGCTGTGATCCGGCTGAATGTCCAGATGTCTCAGCGCCACCCTGAAAACCTGGTGCTGTCGCCAGACCTGGTAGAGCTTCTCTATTTCCATCGCTGCCCATTGCCGACTGGTCTGCCGCAGCGTCTTGTGGTCTTTCTCCTTCCAGGCAATTTTCCATTTTCGTCGCAGCTTGCAAGCCCGCTCGTAAGAAACGAAATTGACCCACTCACCCAGGGAGGCATCCACCACTTCCCCCCCAAATTCCTCCAGCTGCCGCACGATATTCTGATTGGAATCGGGATGGGTCCTCAAGTAGATCTCTCCGACAATACCTATGCGGGGGCGCGGCGGCTGATGCGAATCGATGAAGGAACGGGCCTCTACAACGATCTCCCCCAACAGCTGATAGAGTTTGCCGAAATCGAGGCCGGCACCAATCTCCTCGATGCGCAATGCCATGGTTTTCACAGCCTTTTCCATAAAAGCATCGGTCATCCCGGGATGGCGCTCGTAAGGCCGCACCCGCCACACCACACGGTCCAGAACATCAGCAATGATGACGGCGACATAGCCCAGCTTCCGAAAAATCGGGGCCCGGTCAGGTGGTATCAATCCATTTGTGGCATAGGCATTCTCAGTGGAAACATAAACAATGGGGACGTCTCTAAATTCCTCGAAACGGTCCAAGATGAGTCGCTGGAGTTTGTTGTACATTCCGAAGCGGCAGGGGCCGTCGGCATCCGGCAGAAAGTAGACGTACTGCTCAGGAGAGAATCTTTCCCCCAAACGATCCTTTTCCTTTTGCAGGTGGTGCAAGATATCCCCTAGAGTAACCTGGCATGGGAAACATTCCTTCCCGGATGTAAACTCTTTCCCAAGGGTCAATCCCTTGTAGGTCTCCATCAGCACCGCCTCAACCCCGACTGCACGAAAGGTCGCGGCAAGAAGCCGTGCGCCAAAAGGCGCCATGTCAGGTATAAGAAGAGTCCTTCCGGAAACGTCGAATTGCCTCACACTCGTTTGAAAACGATGAAATGCATGGGAATTATCTGGTTGTGACATAATGGTGAGCAACCTCCTTGAATCAGGCGGTCAACCCTCAGGACCTCTTGGTTCTGTTCGTCAATGGCCGGCACAGGGCTTCGGGTGCCGTTTCAGCTTCATAGCAATGCTTCCCGGATTTGTCCTGCAGGTTCCTCACCACATTCTGATACGCTTCAATACGAGTCAACAGTCCAGCCACGGCGCTGTGTTCGTCCAGTTCCAGGATGAGGGAAGGTTTGTCTCGCAGGATATGCCGGTAGAAGTGTTCGATGAAGGAATCGGCCCCGCAACTGAAGTTCGTCAGGTGGACTCCATACCAGTTCGGCATACGGGCAATGCGTTTGGCCGTTCGGAGTATCTTCGCTCCCTGGCCCCAGTACATCATTGGAAAATCACTCAAATCCTCCGCATCGACATCCAGATAATCCATCGGCAATGCCTTGATACCCAGCTTTGCCAGATGCCTTCCCATTTGGAGGTTGGATCGTTCATCATGCAGGTTATAGGGGCGCCCGGTGACAACCCACAAGGGTTCATCAGGGGCCAGTTGCCGGAAGACCTCCTGTCCGCGATCAATCAGGTCCTTCCGAAAAGCCTCCTGCCTGTTCCAGGCCTTTTGCACCGCCGATTCAAGGTCTATGCTCCCTCGGGGAAGCGGCCGGGGCAGGGTCTCGTCAAGGGATTCCAGCAGATGCTTCGGGCCGCTCTTCAAATACAGAGTGGGGCGAATCAGGCGGTGGTCGGGAATGCTCAGGGCCGCTCGCACCATGTACTGGGAGCTTTCCACGAGAGGGCAGAAGAAACCGGTTTCCTGATGCTGAGGCGTGGGCATATCAATGACATTGGGGAGGAAAAGGTATTCCGCCTGATCCAGGAGATAGTGGACATGACCGTGAAACAGCTTTACCGGAAAGCACGTCTCCGCGGTCATGCTCTCGACGCCCGTCAGGACAAGCTTGTTGTTGGTGCGGGGGCTCAACAGCACAGAAAACCCCAACTCCGCAAAGAGATGGCACCAGAAGATCCCCCATTCGAGACTGTGCAGGGCCAGTGGGACCCCCACCGTCGGCCTGAAGTACGAGTCTTTCGGGAAAACAGCAAAGAATGAAATGCCCTTTTCTTCCAGGGCTTCCTGAAAGCACCGCTGACGTTCCAGAAAATAATCCGTTTGTTGAAGACCGTCATAGCGACCGGTTTCGAATCGCCCGCAATCGCCTCCCCAGATACTCTTGTGCCCACCGAAGTCATAGACTTTCAGTTTGCACTCGTTGTGACATTTCTTATCAGCCCGGCAGATCGTCTCTGAGAAAACCACCTGCGATTTTGCCAGTTTTTTCAAATCGCGGGTTTTGCCGGCTATTGCTCCTTTGTGGAAACGCTCCCTCACCGCCAGTGCCGCTCCAAACGCCCCCATGACCTCTCGATGCTTGGGCACCAGGATCGGCTTCCCGAGGACCTTTTCAAATGCTGCGACGATTCCCTGATTCAGAGAAGGCCCGCCCAGGAACATGATTCTCTGTCCAACATAGCGTTTCTCGACAACCCGATTGAGATAGTTGTAAACAATGGCATAGCAGAGACCTGCAATCAAATCCGCGCGCCTGGCCCCTTTTTGAGCGTAGCTCACCAGGTCGGACTCCATAAAGACCGTGCAGCGTTCCGCCAGGTGAATCGGAGTATGCGCCGAAAGAGCCACTTCCTGGAATTCACCCACAATATTGATCTTCATCTTGTTGGCCAGTTCGTGGAGAAAGCTCCCTGTCCCCGCGGCACAGACCTTGTTCATGTCGAAGTCCAGAGGGTGAGTGTTCTCAATCCTGATGTATTTCGAATCCTGCCCCCCAATTTCAAAAATGGTGTCGATTTCCGGGTCTACGGCGACAGCCCCCCTCGCATGGGCGGTGATCTCGTCGATGATCAGATCGGCATCTAGAAAATCGCCCACCACGTTGCGCCCAGACCCGGTGGTCGCGATACCCAGGAGTCTGACGCGGTTCCCCACTTCGTTGTCGAGTGTCTGCAGCAACCTCTGTGCAACTTCGATGGGTTTTCCCTGTGTCGGCAGGTAGCACTTGTGGAGAATCTGCCCCCTGTCGTCGATGAGGGCATACTTGGTCGACGTGGATCCAATGTCCACACCCAGGAAAACCTCGGTAGCCGTTTTTCTCCTGGTCTCCCATGGGGAGAGCGAGTTGTCCGGGTCGAAATGGGTGAGCTCCAGTTCCAGTCGTGGAGCAACAGGGAAGCCGTCATTCGAGTTGGAGTCATTCCTGCCCAGTCGTGACGTATCCACACAATTCCGCCACCCCTGTCTTTGTGCCTGCAGTGCTGCACCGAGAGCGCCCAGAGAAGTGTGATGAAGGGGCACATGAATGTTGGGGAAGTAGTGTCGAAATGCCTGGACCTGCAACGAGTTTGATGCCATTCCCCCTATGAAAACAATGGGCTCTGCAAGCTCCCGATTGGCAACGATCGTGCTCATGTAGTTGGCGGCATTCCCGTAGTGCAGACCGGCAATGATGTTCGGCAGCGATTCACCCTTGTTCTGCAAATGAATCATGTCCGATTTGGTGAAGACCGTGCAGCGGCATGCCACGGAAGCCGGATAAGACGATTTCAGCCCAAGGGCGATAAAATCTTCAAGCGTCTGCTGAAGCTTCTCCTGATTCATGTGGAACTCGGCCCCATAGATAGAGAGGGCCAGCCGCTCAGCCTGTTGATCGATGAAGGAACCCGTTCCCGAGGCACACGGGCCGTTCATGTTGAAGGCTTCCAGGCGCCACTGATCTCCCGTGTGTGCCAGCTGAAAAAGAGACGCGTCCTGGCCGCCAATGCTGATAATGGACCGAACGTCAGGCATTAGATGTGTTGCACCAAGGATCTGGGAGATCGTTTCCACTTCATACGGAGCCGCCAGGATGTCCGCCAGGAGCTTTCCGTTCACTCCCGTAAAGGTGATGGAACGGACCTCGTCCGGACCATTGCGAAAAGAGGCTGTCAGATCACTGAGCAGCCTCTGAACCTCTTCAAAGAAGAGGCCGAAGTGTCGCAGATAGGGCGTTTCCAATACAACCTGCTGCTGGTCGTCGATGACCATACAGTTGATGCTCACTGAGCCAACATCAATTCCAACATCGTATACCATGAGTTTGTCCCTTTAACCTTTGATCCTTTGACCCTTCATCCAGGGAAAGCCGAGGATTCCAGTGATTCAAAGTGCGGGTAATATAATTTTTTCATCGCGATTGTTCAATGCCTCAGTTGCAGGAGTTGCTATCCTCGCTGAATCGGGCAATAGCCCGCACCCGCTCAATCCGGACCCCTGAGCGGGCACGCATTGAAGAACTTTCTTGACATCAAGGTTGTCGAAACAACAAAGTGGGATGGTGCGGGGAATCCCATTTCCGGACGGATGAGCATACCTCGGAATGATTGGCGAAAGTGCGTGAAAAAATGATTCAAATTGAAAACCTGACCAAGAAGTACCGAACCATCGAGGCCTTAAAGGGCATCAATCTTCAGGTCAACGAGGGTGAGCTGTTCGCCTATCTTGGGCCGAACGGGTCGGGCAAGACCACAACGATTAAGATCCTAACCGGTCTCGCAAACCCGACTTCAGGCGATGCTTATCTCCATGGCTATCACGTGGTGAAAGACACGCTGGAGGCCAAAAAGCAATGCGGTTTGGTTCCCCAGACCATTAACCTGGATCATGAACTGACCGTCTATGAGAACCTCGACATCCATGGGAGACTGTTTCACATGCCGGCCGGGCAGAGACATGCCAGGATCGAAGAGCTTCTCGACTATGTGGGAATCCATGAACGGAAAAGCAGCCCCATCAAGCAGCTCTCCGGGGGGATGAAAAGAAGAGTGATGGTCGCGCGCGCCATGATGCATTCTCCGAAAATCCTTTTTATGGATGAGCCGACCGTGGGTCTCGATCCTACCATCCGGAGGCGCATCTGGTCTTTGGTCAAGAGCATTCAACAGAGCGGCTCTACGATCTTTCTCACCACACACTATATCGAAGAAGCGGAATTCCTGGCCGAACGGGTGGCATTCCTGGACGAAGGAAGGATCATAGCCGTCGATACGCCTCAAAATCTCATGGATCGCCTGGGAGCGTGGGCCCTGGATGAGATCGTGAATGGGGATATGGCAACGACGTTTTTCCGGTCCAGAGAGGACGCCGCACGGCATGTTGGAAAGCAACTAGGGGGCTTCACCTTGAGGAGGGTAAACCTCGAGGATGTCTTCCTCTCCGTCACCGGCAAGAAGGTCTCATCATGAGGGCATGCCTGGCTATCTATCTCCGTGAGCTTCTCATTCTAAAGAAGAAATTCTTCAGACAGATCGCATCCATGTCCGTGGCACCAATGCTGTACCTGGTTGCTTTCGGTTTGGGCATGGGACAGGGAGTCGAGATTCAAGGGCGGTCATACATCGAGTTCCTGATACCCGGGCTGGTTGCCATGAGCAGCATGACTCAGGCCTTTGCCATCGCCAGCGAAATCAACATCGCGAGGTTTTACTGGAGGATCTTCGAGGAATTCCAGGCGGCGCCCATCACGAACATCGCCTATGTAGCAGGTGAAGTCCTGGCCGGGATAACCCGGGCCATCCTTTCGGTGCTTGTGATTCTCCTGATCGGTCTCCTCTCCGGGATCGTTCTTTCATACGGCATGCTTTTCTGGCTGGCGGTCATTCTCAACAGTTTTCTATTTGCCTCCCTTGCCATCTGCCTGGCCATGCTGGTTAGATCTCACGCCGATCAGGCATTGCTCACCAACTTCTTCATCACACCGATGGCGTTCCTTGGCGGGACATTCTTCCCTGTGGACCGCATGCCGCCATGGGCCCAAAAGCTACTGCATCTGCTGCCTCTGACCCATGCCGCCCAAACCATCCGTACCACTGCTTTCGGACAGGCCCCTGAAGTGCACTCCTACCTGCTCCTGGCTGGGCTCGGCGCCATCGTGTTTGTGGCGGCATTCCTCAGCGTGAACAAAGCAAAGGAATAACATGGTAAACCGGGCAATCAGCGATCGGCGATCAACCGTGCGCTCCTTTAAGCGTCATTAAGGAAAGATTCACATGAGACGCCCTCCCGGCATCTATGGCTAAGGAGGTCTCAGTTTCGTTGTTCAACGTAAGAAGGACAGGGTGTTCCGACGCTTCGTCGAATTTGCGAAGAAGCGCATGAAGGCTTCTCGAAACACATTGCCGGCTCCGGTTTTTTCTATTCGCAAGCCGGCGTTTGCCACCGATGGTCGTGACTCGCACCCGGGTCGTTTGGAGCCGCAATCGCCACCGGGGTGGTAACAGCGGGCAGGGAAGCGGGCGGTCGAAAGAAAACGGTCGCCATGACGTATGAACTTGCTGAGGGAGCAGGGACGATATGCTTGTTATTCTAAAAAAGATCGAAAGAGTAATGATTCAGGCCCTTATTGTCATGATGGCGATTGTTCTCGGTCTTGCGACAATCGATCTTGGCTGGCTCATCATCAAAGATATCATGAGCCCACCTTATGTTATTCTCAGCGTTGTCGAGTTGCTCGATATCTTTGGGCTTTTCATGTTGGTTTTAATCGGCATCGAACTTCTTGAGACGATAATGAAGACCTATCTAGCCCAAGATCAGCCCCATTGCGAGGTTGTTCTTTCGGTGGCGATCATCGCGATTGCTCGTAAGGTCATTATCCTGGACATGAAGGAGATTGACAAAGTGAGCTTAATTGGAATCGCCTCCATTGTTTTGGCACTGACCACAGGCTATTTTCTCATGAAAAGAAGCCGTTCTTACGATAGGAAAGAGTGAACTGAACACAACGGGACAGGCTCTTCTCAATCGTCACAAGGTGATGGAAAGCATCAGAAACAACCAGAGACCGAGGCTATCCTTTTCACGTGGCTGTCACGGCAAACCCGCAGGTGACCGGATTTGTCATGGTGGAGCAGGTCAAATCCATTGATTACCGTGCACGGCAAGCAAAGGCTATTGGAAAGGCTTCGGATGATCTGCTTGATGAAGTCTTGTCGATACTTGATGCCTGCATCTATTGAAGGGCCGAACACCCTGGAGAGTCTTGTTCCAGCCTTCGCATTCTGGAAGAGTGCTCTGGAAACCGGTATCAGCCAGGCGGCGGGATTTGCCGTAAGTGGTCTCCCTTCTTTGCTCCGCGACTGGAGAAGGCCGCTGCTTTATATGGTCGAAGTCGAGCGACTGCAGGCCGGATGCAAATCATCAAAAGAGGGCAAGGGGAAAAGCCATGCACGAGGAGATTCTAAGTCTGCTTGCTTCGGATAAGGTCAGGTTCATTCGCATCACCTGGTGCGACAACGCCAATATCATTCGTGCCAAGGCCGTTCACCGCACGAGCTTCACACGCGGCTGCGTGCAGCACGGCGTCGGGATTTCCGAAGCGCAGCAGGCGGTGCCGGTGATGTTCGACGCCCCGTCGGGAGGAAGCGGCCTGGGACCTGTGGGTGAGGTGCGGCTGGTGCCCGATCTCAGCACCGCCGTCCTGCTTCCTTACGCCCCGGGGCATGCCAGAGTGATGGGTGGCATGATGAAGGACGGCAGGCCATGGCCTTTCTGTCCCCGGGACTTCCTCAAGCGGATGATTTCAGCCGCATCCCAAATGGACCTCCAGATCCAGGCCGCCTTCGAAAACGAATTCTATCTCCTGAAACCCGTTCCCGATGCAGCAACCGATACCACTGCAGGCAGGATGCTTTCTCCCGTCCCGGCGGATCAGACCTTTTTTGCGGCTACCGCATCCATGGATCTGCAAAGGGCCGTCATCGACGATATCGCCGACGCCCTGGCAGCCCAGGGAATCATGGTGGAGCAATACTACCCGGAATCGGGGCCGGGTCAGCAGGAAATAACCATCCGCCACACCGCCGCCCTCTCGGCCGCCGACCGGCAGATCGCCTTCCGAGAAACGGTAAAGGCGGTTGCCGTACAGCACGGGCTGGGGGCGACGTTCATGCCCAAGCCCTTCGAAAATCAGGCCGGAAGCGGCTGTCATCTCCATCTCAGTCTCTGGCAAAACGGCGCCAACCTGGTCCCGGACGGCTCAGGAGGGCTCTCCACCACCGCCCGAAGCTTCACGGCGGGAATCCTCAGCCATCTGCCGGCCCTCATGGCCTTAACGACACCGAGCGTCAATTCTTATCGCCGCATACGGCCTCACTGCTGGAGCGGGGCTTTCCGCTGCTGGGGTTTCGACAACCGCGAAGCCGCCATTCGAGTACCGACTCATCCCGAAACTCCTAGCCCGACGCACATCGAGCTCAAGACCGTGGACGCATCCAGCAATCCCTATATCGCCCTGGGAGGGGTCCTGGCCGCCGGCCTCGACGGCATTCTCCGGGGACTGCAGCCGCCCGCTCCCGTTTCGGTGGATCCCGGCATCCTTCCGGAAGAGGAACGCGCGGCGATTAGTATCGATGCGCTCCCCACCAGGCTTGGCGATTCCCTGGAGGCACTGAGAAAGGACGGCGTCCTGTTGGAAGCCCTTGGACCGGATCTTGCCAGGGCCTTCCTCGCCGTGCGACAGGCCGAATGGGACACCATGAAGGACTGGACGCTGGGAAAAGAGGTCGCGCTGCTGCACGACCGGTACTGATTCACCCGCATACGCTATTCCGTGGCCCGGTGCTCAGAGCATTTTCAGGAGCTACCCGATGCTTGATGGTGATCTCTGGCAGGTCCCCGCCATTGACCAGCATGCCCATAACCTCCTGAGACCGGAGATCGTCGAGGCGAATCCGTATGGCGCATCTTTCACCGAGGGCATTGATCCCGCTCTGGTCGGGCACCATGCACGCCACACCTTCTTCTACCGTCGAAGCCTGAGGGATATCGCGGCACTTCTGGAATGCGAGCCGGAGGAGAGGGCGATCCTGGTCCGGCGCGGTGAACTCGGGACGGAGCGGCTCGCCGCGCTCTGCTTTGAACGGTCGAAGCTCGATATGGTTTTCCTCGACGACGGTCTGCTCCACGAAAAGGCCTTTCCGCTGGACTGGCATGGATGCTTCCTGCCGGTCAGGCGAATACTGCGCCTGGAATATGCGGCCGAGCAGCTGATACGGGATTCGGACGGCAGGGAAACGGACGGCTTCGAGCACTTCATCGAACGATTCCTGG
The DNA here is from genome assembly GCA_964441945.1 of uncultured Syntrophobacteraceae bacterium. Taxonomy (GTDB): domain Bacteria; phylum Desulfobacterota; class Syntrophobacteria; order Syntrophobacterales; family Syntrophobacteraceae; genus JADGQM01. Next base: position 38,265 of record CAYTWB010000027.1, on the reverse strand, counting down.
GCGAGATCGATCCTCCGCCGCACGAAGTGGTCGCCTTCAAGAGCATCGCGGCCTACCGGTCGGGGCTCCGGATCGATTGCGCGCCTGATGGGCCCGCCGCCAGGGCGGCCTTCGACAGAATCAGAAGAACAGCCGGGAGCAGCTCCTTCCGGCTAACCGAGAAAGCCCTGATCGACTATCTCCTCGTTCATGCTCTCCGTGTGGCCTCCCGACGCGCGATTCCTGTTCAGTTCCACACCGGTTTCGGAGACCCTGATCTGGACCTGCGGCTCGCCAACCCGCTCCACCTGAGGCCGCTCCTGGAGGAGAAGCAGTGGCACCGGGCGCCCGTCGTCCTCCTCCATGCAGGCTACCCCTTCGTGAAGGAAGCCGGACACCTCGCCTCGGTCTACCCCCAGGTCTATGTGGATTTCGGTCTCGCCATCCCTTTCCTGAGCACCGCCGGGATGCGACAGACCGTGCAGCAACTGCTGGAGCTCGCTCCCTACACCAAAGTGATGTTTTCCACAGACGCCCATGCCATCCCGGAACTCTTTTACCTCGGAGCCAAATGGGGACGCGAATCCCTGGCCCATGTACTGGAGGACGCCATCCGGAGCTCGGACCTCACCCCGCAGGAAGCAAAACAGACGGGTGAGCGCATCCTCTTTGAGAATGCGAGGGACCTCTATCTCAATCCGATGTGAGAAAGGATGGTCGCCAGCTGATTTTTCCCACGTTCGAAAAGACAATGGTCCCCGGCAGCATGACTAAGATGAACAGAAACCGGCCGTCATTCCGGCATGTTGTTGGCCGGAATCCAGCGGGGCCGCCGCCTCTCCGGATGCGGTTTAAACGCAGCCTTGAAACTTCATTTGGACATATGAAGTTTCATAAGAGGGTCTTGAGAGTCTTCCGGAGCCCGGCTAAATGCCTGCCGGGGTGACAATGCGTGTTGGCATCCTGGGAACGACCTATTCGAAAGTACACTCAATTCCTCTCACATTGACGCGTATGGGCGAAGGCCGGGGTCCAGAACTTTTAGGAAACCTGGATTCCGGCTTTCGCCGGAATGACGCTCAACGGCCTTTGTGCCATTTTGAGATAGTCTCTTGGCCGTCGATGCCGAACGCGCGGCTTCGATGGAATCAATGTGTCCGGAAAAAGGTCCGCTGACGCGTGAGCTCGACGATCCCACCCGTGCTCACCGTCCCGTTCCGGTCAGATCGCTTCAATCGTTGAAGGGGGCTTGGGTGCAATGTTGTAGGTCACGCTGACAACACCGGGCACTGCGTGGATAATCTCCAGGGCCAGCTCCTTGAGGAGATCAAACGATAGTTGAGTCGGTTCCGCCACCCGCGCGTCAACGCTGTCCCAGCAACGGACTTCGATCTGCATACCGAAATCCCGTTTTCCGTCGCGCATTCCGGTCACCCGGTCTTTGTGAAGAATAGCAAGGTATTGGAACGCCCCACTGTTTCCCAGCATGCGCTCGACCACAACGGTGGCTTTGCGAACCGTCTCGATGCGCTCCGGCGTCACTTCGCCGATCACCCGGGCCGACAGGGCCGGTCCCGGAAACGGGATGCGATCGAACACCTCCGGAGGGAGCCCCAGGGCTTTGCCCACAGCGCGAACGCCATCCTTGCGAAGTTCAATGAGCGGTTCGATGATCCGGTAACCGAAGGCATCCTGTGGATCGATACCGAGTTGTTCAAAAACATTGTGCTGGCGCTTGATCCCGGCGATGGTCTCGTCGATATCGGTTAGAATCGTTCCCTGCAGGAGAAACCTGGCACCGCTTTTCCTGACAATGCGTCCGAACACGTCGCGATAAAAGGTCTGCGTAATGGCTTCGCGTTTCTGTTCCGGGTCGGTGATTCCGGCCAGGGCAGCGAAGAACTCCTCTCGGGCGTCTACGATGTCGACCGTGACGCCAAGCTTGAGGAACCAACCTGCCACCTGCCCGGCTTCTCCTTCGCGCATCAGACCATTTTCGATGAAAACCGTCTTGAGGCGATTTCCCAGGGCCTGATGTCCAAGCAATGTGACCGTTGACGAATCGACACCACCAGAGAGGGCGTTGATCGCGATGCCTTCCCCGACCGTTTTCCTGATCTCTCTTACCTTTTCATCAATAAAGCGCTCTGTGTTCAGCTCTTGTAGAGTAATCTCTCTGGCCATAAGACGCTTTTCCTTTCAAATCATGGTGTTCACCGCATCAAGGAACCGGAGGGGCAATCCACGGAAACAGTTTATCCAGAATATAGCCCACACCCAGCAGCACCTGGGTCATCAGAATGAACATGACGTTAGTGCCTAAAACCGGAACCAGCTTACTCATATCCCTGTATTCTTTCGACCCCCGCATGGCCTTGACGGCCAGAGGAAGAGTCAGAAAGACGATCAGGCAATAAACCGGCATGACGACACTGCCGGTCACCAAAGTTGCCAGCACACAACCAACAATCCAGACGTATACGGATACCGTTGCTATTCTGAAGAGCCTGGCGGCCGCTTCCATCCCGAACACGACCGGGGTCGTCTTCCTGCCGCCCTTTCGATCTGCTTCCACATCGGGAAACTCGTTTAACAGGAGGAGATTGTGCACCAGGATACCGCTGGGTATGGAGGCAACCAGTACGATCCAATTGTATTCGCCTGTCTGCACGAAGTAGAAACCCAATATGGGTAAAACGCCCAGTCCCAACCCGGGCGACCACTCAGGCCAGTACGTCCTCAATATCACAGGGGTATAGAGAACCAGGCAGAGAATGGCCACAATCAAGAGCGGTATCAACTTCCATCCGCTTATAATGACAAAGAAGATGCCTATTATCAGTGCTGTCAGCGATGTGATCACCCCGACCCAGAGTGCCTGCTGCAGAGGGAGTTTCCCCTCTGGGACCAGCCCGCTCCCACCGCTGAAAGGGGTCCTCTTGACGTTCAAATCGATCCCGCTCTTATAATCGAAATAGTCATTTATTGCGTTGGCGCTACCGTGAGTCAATACCAGTCCGAAACCGGCAAGCAGTGCGTATCCCAAATTGAAAGAACCGTAATACCAGGCAATTGTGGTTCCAAGAAAGGTGAGAACAACAGAGAGGAAAAGGAATTGAGGTCTGGTTTCCTTAAACCACAGCAGCAATCTCGCCATAAGATCTCCTTCACTGACTCTGACTTTGCAGGCAGCCGCCAACGGTCACCGTGGGGGCCGCCTGCCCTTAAATCCGAAGAAACCTTTATCGGACTCCCCGAGCGTTATCCACCTGCCCAAAGAACGAATCGGACAGAGCTTATTAGCACATTCCGGTCTGATGTTGTCACTGAATTCGAACTCGAGGGACCCCCTTCCAGGATGTCCTCCTGCCCCCCCCGAGATCGGCAGCACGGGGCGGTGCACACTTGATCCCATAGCTTTTGAGAAAAGGGGTAAAGACTTGCGACAAGGGCCACTTTGACGTCCGGCCGCAGCAATTCTCTTGTGTTGTCAGCGTTTGAGGTGTATATCAGTCCGCGAGAAAGTTGCCGCGGTGAGGATTGGCCGGAAATAGCGGATCCAACCCCAATCCGCCAAGCGGCATACCGGGAATTGTTTGGGAATCTTTCAAGCGGTCTCTTTGATTTGAAAGAATAAGAAGTTCCACCCTCAGATTATTAACGGCGGATAAGCAGCATGGAATGGATCAAACCCGACATCAACATCAACTTTGTGGGGTGGCGCTACAAGGCTGCCGCACTCTCCGGCATCGTTCTTGTCCTGGGCGCAGCAATGCTGATCTACAAGGGCGGCTTGAACATGGGAATCGATTTTGCGGGCGGGACCCTAATCCAGGTCCAGTTCAATAAATCAACGAGTCCTGACGACATCCGAGACGCCCTGGGTGAGTCCTTCTCCCAGAGCATGATCCAACAAGTGGGTGCATCCGACGCCAACGAGTTTCTGATTCGCGCCGACCTGATTACCGGGGAACTCGAAAGTCTTTCGGACCGGATTCAACAGTACCTCACCAAAGCATATGGGGAGGGGCAGGCCACCGTGCGGCGGGTGGAAATGGTCGGACCTAAAGTCGGGGAAGACCTTCGACAGAAGGCCTTGAAAGCCATCTATTATGCGATGCTGTTCATCAGCATCTATATCGCAGGCCGGTTCGAGCAGAAATGGACCGTTGCGGCCATAATGGGTGGGGTCTTGCTGATCGGGCTCTACCTGCTTGAAGCAGTAGGTCTCAATCCAGCACAGCTTATACTTGCCGCTCTCGTGGTTACCCTTTTGCTCTGCTGGATCCTCAAATTGCCCTATGCGCTAGGGGCAATGGCCTGCCTGATCCATGACATTCTGATCACCCTGGGGATTTTTGCACTGACCAATAAGGAATTCTCCCTGGAGGTTTTCGCCGGTCTCCTTTCCCTCGCCGGCTATTCGTTGAACGACACAATCATTGTCTACGACCGAATCCGCGAATATCGCCACAAGGATCGCAAACAGTCCCTGGCGGAGATTGTCAACGGAGCCGTCAATCAAACACTCAGCCGCACTGTATTGACCTCAGGCACGATCATCTTTGTCCTGTTCTGCCTCTTCTTTTTTGGGGGCACCGTCATTCACGATTTCACCTTTGCCATGCTCGTCGGCGTGATCGTCGGCACCTATTCTTCCATCTTCGTTTCCGGCACGATTCCGGTCTTCTTCGATGAATTGACGGGAGGGAAACGAGTCATGAAGAAGGCCCCCGCCTGAAGCGTAAAGCTTTTCCCGCCGGCTTTCCCAATCCGCACCCATCCCGTCTGGGACCTTCCCGACGATCAGACTTCGGGTTAACCGACCTGCACGGCAGGGGCCGGTTTGTTCTTCGCGATGATTGCCAGTATGGCAGGAAGAATGATGATCGCGCAAAGCGAAACGAAGATGCTTCCCACCCACGCGACAAAACCCAGGCTGAAGATCCCCCTGTGATGGGAGATCATGAGGGCGCCGAATCCCACCGTTGTGGTCAGGGCAGCCAGGATCACCCCTTTTGCCGTGCTGAGTGGAAGGCACCCCGGAACCATCCTCCCTTCCCTCCAGCGGCTCAGGATGATCACCGCGTACTCCACCCCCGCTCCAACAACAAGAGGCATGAACATGCTGTTTGCGAGGTTGAACTGGATGTCCGCCAATCCCATGGTCCCAATAGTCAAGACGGTCCCCAGGATCAGCGGAACAAATGAAAGCAAAGTCAGACGCATCTCTCGAAAAGTGAAGGCAAGCAGGATGAAGATGGCGATCACGGCGTAAATGGCCGCTTTGATGCAAGCACTTTTGAACGCCGAGGCAAAAACGAAGAGAGACACAGGATCTCCGACCACTTCCGGGTCGATGCTCTGGAGCTCCCGGACAAATCGTGTCAGAGCATGCTCCTCCCAGACGGATTCCTTGGGAAAAATGCGCAGGAGAAATGCTCCGTCCCGGTAAAACCACCCCCTGAGAATATCCGGCAGATGTTCGACACCCATAGGAGATGCGTTGGCCCCTTTTCGCAGGGTTTCCCATTTGTCCGTCAGGTCCTCCACGAACCGCTTGCGGTACTGCATAAGTCCAGTCATTCCATCGGGAGGTCCTTCGAGGGTATCGATGATTTCCGAGGCAAGGGTACGGGTGCGGGCCATCTGCTCGACCAGCGGTCTCTCGGCACCCCACTTCGAGGCTTCCTCATCCTGTAATTTAAACCGAATCCGCTCCAACACATCAACCAGCTCGGCAAGGTCCGAGGGTTTGCTCTCCAGAACCGTCGGACGGATCGTGGGTATCCCGGGCTGAAGTGAACGAAGCAAGGGAATCTTCTCTTCCTGTTCTTCGGGAAGAAGCGAAAAGACGGACTCAACCTCTGAGACTGACGGCAATGCCTTGAGCGCCTTCGATTTCAGCTTCACCTCCTCAGGCGATCCGGCAAAGGAATTGGCAAAGAGGGCTGAACGCTGAGAATTCTGGATCAGGGCCTTCTCCCAGACGACAGATTCGGCGCTTGCTGTCTGGAACTTCAAGGGATTGAGATCAAAATATACCTGGCTTGCACTCAAGATGCACAGGATCGCCGTGACTCCGGCACCCCAAAGCACCATGCGGGCCGATCGGGGTTTGAGCCGGATAAAATCCCGCGGTTGCAGTTTCGTCTCAAAACCGGCTGCCTTTTTCCGCCGCTCCCCCATGATGAGCGTCAGGGCAGGCAGGACACTGAAATCTGCGATCAGGTTGAGCAAAATCCCCATTCCGGTTATCAGACCCAGCTCCATCAAGCCCTTGAAACCTGTCAGGATAAACGGCAGGAAGGAGAGCGTCGTACCGAGTGTGGCGATCACAATACCCGGCCCCGAGCGTTCGGCCACCGTCCTGATCACTCCGTCCATGGAGCGTCGATTGTGTCGCTCTTCCTCCTCGAGACGCGAAAACCAGTGGATTCCTGAATCGACACCGAGCCCGCAGAGCAGTGGGGCGAACACAACGGACAGCATATTGAGGTGGCCGACAAAGAGGGTTGCACAGCCGAAGGACCAGCACAGGCCGACACAAAGGGAAATTGCCTGGATCAGAGGGCGGCGAAAACTTCGCCGGAATACAATCAAAAGGATGAATACCCCGAGGATGGAAAGCCAGGTGGCAACCCCCATATCGTCCATGACAGTGCTCATCTCGTCATTGTTGAGCGCTTCCTGGCCGGTCACTCCGGCTTTTACATCGGGGAAGGAGACCCGCACCTCCTGAATGGATTTCCTTAACCGGTCCAGGGACTCCTGGGTCACCATGATCCCCTCTTCCGATTTCTTCGGTGTCACGAAGGCGATCAGGTAGCGCTTGTTGCTCTCCCAGAAGTAGCCTTCGAGATCGGGGTCCCACGAGGCATCCATGAGCAGTGCCTCCCAGGGGGACTTAAAGCTCGGTGAACCGTTGAGATAGCTCAACAGGCCTTCCAGCGTGGCAATGAGAAAACGCAGGTCGAACGGCTCCGGCTCGCTTCCGCTCAATTCCCCTTTCTCCAGAAAACCGGTGAAGAGCTCACCGACCATCCGGGCAGCCATCTCCTGGTTCAAGAGTTTCAGAAAGTTCAGCAGGTCAGGGTCTTCAGCAAGCTTTTCAATGAGCCCACGATGAAGATCGATTCTTTCTTTGATGGCAGCCAGGTCTTTCTTGTCCAGGTACAGGAGCTGCCAGGATTTGAAAGGCTCCGGGTCCACCCGGTAAAAAATGTTCTGGAAATGATCCGGGTCCTTCTCAACCCGGGAAGAAAGCTCCTGAATGAAGGAGACCGCCTGATAGGGCGTTGGGGCTTCGATGACCACATCGAACCTCCGCTTGATCTCGGATTTGAAGGGATCAAGCCTGTCGCTCAGCGCGATCAGGGGATGATCGTCCGAGATGAGCTCGAGCTGGTCGGTTACCATCTCAAGTTTTGAAGCGGTCAGCACCACCGATGCCAGGGCCGCAGCAAAAGCAATTCCCAAAACAAGACGCGGCCAGCGAAGTACCTGATTCATCCACAGCTGCAGCAATTGCGATAGAAATTTCATGCCCGGCAAGAACTCCCTTCATTATGTCGGTGTGTGACCAAGAGCTTCATTTTCCCGAATAGCGGAATCAAACAGATGATGGATCACGGCAAGCCGGTCCGATGAGCCGACCACGACGCAGATGTCCCCAGGGAGGAACAGGGTGTCGGCATCCGGGTTGGAGACCGTCTCAGACTCCCTGCGAATGGAGAGAAGCGTCACTCCGTATTTTTTCCTCAAGGCCACCTGAGCAAGGGTCTTTCCCTCCACAGGGGCCCCCTCCTTTACCCGAAACGAGCAGATCTCGGCATCAGGGAGGTAGAGCGTGTGGTCACAAAAAGAAGGTGAACAAAAGGTCGTAGCCTCCGCGGAAAGACTTCTCAGCATTCCGTAGCCATCATTTCTGACCCTGGCAATGGAGCGCTCGATCTCATCTCTCGGGATGAGGTACTTGGCAAGAACGCGGCTGAAAATCTCAACCGAGGTCTCAAATTCTTCCGGAATGACCTCATTGGAACCAAGGTTGTAGAGAGGCTCCATTTCCTGAAGGTAGCGGGTCCTGGTTATGAGGTACAGCCTGGAGTTGAGGCTTCGGGCCGTAGCCACGATCATTCGAGTGGCAACGGGATCCGGAATGGCAACCACCATGACCCTGGCATTGTGCACACCCACATGCTCGAGCACCGCATGCTGACTGGCATCTCCAAAGTAGATCGGCTCTCCCTTTGATTTTTCCTTCTTTACGGTCACCGGGTTCATTTCAACGATCAGGTAGGGAATGCCGGCGCTCCTGGCGGCACGGGCCACATTTCTGCCGTTCAGCCCGTAACCGATGATGAGAAGATGGTCCCTGGGTATCTCTTCATCATTGTTGTCGGCTTCTTCTGTCACGCGTTTCAGGCCGGTTTGCAGCCTCATCGGCATGGGAAAGCGCATGAGGAGGGCCGCCGTGGAAGCCCCCTGAGTGATGATGAAAGGGGTTAGCGCCATACTGAGAACCGACACGGCAAGAAAAATCTGATATCCGCTTCCGGACAGGAGACCGTGCTCAACTCCCGCCTTGGAGAGGATAAAGGAGAATTCCCCGATCTGGCTGATCGCAAGCCCCGCCAGGACCATGGTACGGAAGGGATAGCCCAGGAGCGCCGCACCACCGCCTGCAATGATCGTTTTTATGGTCAACACCCCGATGATGATGAGCAGAACGGCCCCCGGCTGTTCGAGTACCACCCGGGAATCAACCAGCATGCCGATCGAGATGAAGAAGATGCTCGTAAAAAGATCGCGAAAGGGCAGCAGGCTGCTGAGTGCCTGGTAGCTGTATTCGGATTCGGATATGATCAGACCGGCAAGAAAGGCCCCCAGGGCAAGGGACAGCCCGACGCTCGATGTGAGCCATGCAACCGAGAGGCAAATGACCACCACGGTAAGAAGAAAGAGCTCCCTGCTCCGCGTTTTTGCAATCAGGAAGAGAACATGAGGGACAACCCATCGGGCGCTGATAATGGCAAGGACTACAATGGCTATTCCTTTTAAAAAGAGCATGATGAAAGGTCCCGTAATGTTTCCTGTTCCTCCCTTCATGAGGGGGATCAGAAGCATCATGGGAACGGCAACGACATCCTGGAAGATCAGGACAGCCAGGTCGATTTTGCCCTGAGGGCTATCGACTTCAGCCCGCTCCTGCAAGAGCCTCAAAACGATTGCCGTGCTGCTCAACGATACCAGAAAACCCAGGAAGATGGACTTTCCAATGTCCTGGCCAAACATTCTCGCTATCAGAAAAGTCACGATCACTGTTGCAAAGACTTGAAAGGAGCCGCCGACCAGGACCGTTCGCTTGATCTGCCAGAGTTTCTTCATTGAGAACTCAAGGCCGATGGTGAAAAGGAGTAGTACAACCCCTATTTCGGCCAGGCTCTCTACTTCCTGCACGGCACCGATCAGGCGGAACCCGTGAGGTCCTGCGAGCACCCCTGTTACCAGAAAGCCCACGATGGCAGGGATGCGCAATTGGTGACACAGATAGAGCACTCCAATGGCCAAACCAAAGATGATCACAATTTCGTCTAAAAGCGGTATATGCAAGGATGAACTCCTATCTTACTTTAGAGTGGATCTCAGAACTCGCTCACACCATCACCCCCCGGCGAAGGCCCATTCACGTCAACTTAAGGATATTCCGTGTGGGACCAAATGGGTTACAAAACCGGGAAGTCTCCCAAAAGTCATTCCGGCATGTTGGCCGGCATCCAGGGTCTTGAGAGTCTTCCGGACCCCGGCTAAATGCCTGCCGAGGTGACGATGCGTGTTGGCAGCCGGGGCCCTATGTATTCGAAAGTACACTCGAATCCTCTTAAATTGACGCGTATGGGCAAAGGCCGGGGTCCAGAACTCTTAAGAAACCTCTTATGAAACTTCATGAAGTTTCATTCTCGTTCAAACCCTGTCCATGGACTGGGCGGCCCCGCTGGATTCCGGCTTCGCCGGAATGACGTTCAACGGCCTTTGTGCCATTTTGAGTTAGTCTCTTAACATGGAGTCATCAGTCTGAAAAGACGTTATCTCCTAAACTCCACGGCCCGGTTCTCTCATTGCCTTCCGCGCGGCCCTGGTGCTCGTCGGTTTCTTGGGAGCGGATCTTCATCTCACCGATTGATAGGCCACTCCACGACTTCCTGAAATCGACTCACCACATAGCAGGTTTCTACAATCACCCGAATCACTGCCGTCGATGCTGATCGGGCAAACTCCTCAAGGTGGGGATGCCTGGCGAGATAGTGCTCCAGGGCCCGGTTCACGTCTTTAGAAGGGACTTCAACAGCGGTGCCCAGGACCGTAACCGCGATGGCCTGGTGAATGTCCGCATCCTCGTTCGAACGGCTGTCGATGAGCAGCGCGACCTTCGGGCAGGCTTGGAGGTAAGCGAACTTACGAGTGGATCTCGGTGTTGCGAAAATGAGTTCCTTGAGATCATCCGAGGCCGCAAAAGCGATCAGACTGGCATAAGGCTGCCCCTCGTGCTGTGTGGAAAGCACCGCCAGTCTCTGAGAGGCAAAGAATTGAATCAGTTGCTGTTTGAGTTGTTCGGGGTCGATCATGGTGTGCTCCTTCCATCCGTTGATGCCGCCGGTCCTGGTCGTTTCAAGTGTCCCCAAATCCATTGATACTGTAGCGGATTCATCCAGAATAGGGTAGCCAAACAGTGCTGTCCCATTGCGCTTGCCCTGTAGCGGTGTCAACGTTATAAAAAGCCTTGCGCCAAAGACCCCTTCAAGCTGTATTCAAACAGACCGGTCTAAAGATGTGCAATCCCGGCATCGCAGCGCTTTTTGGGTCCCGGACCAGGACGGCAATGCCGCCACAGGCATTGCAGGAGACTCGGAATGAAAGATGAAAAGAAGACGAAGAGGCAATTGCTCGATGAATTGACGCATATGCGGAGCAGGGTCGCCCAACTGGAAGAGGTCGAAAACAAGCGAAAACGGACAGAAGCGGCACTGGAGGAAAGCGAGAAGCGCTTCTCAGCGTTTATGGAACACCTCCCTGCCGGTGCCTTCATCAAGGACCAAACGGGGCGTCTTTTGTTTGTCAACCGGTACATTGAGGAGTTCTTCGGTTTTCAGGAGTACGTCGGGAAGACGACCGAGCAACTTCTGCCGCATGAAGTCGCCGAACGGATGGTCGAGGATGACCGGAAAGTCCTGACAGAAGGGCCGATGGTCCTTCAGGAGAAAATCACTGATATTCACGGAGGGGAACACTTCTTCCACACCTATAAATTCCCGATTGAGGTTGAAGGGTCTCCCGCCCTGGTGGCGGGTATCAAAGTGGACATCACGGAGCGTAAGCTGGCGGAGGTGCAAACCACCCGACTCAATGCCCTGAAGGAGCAGCTTATCGGCCGGGGCGCTCTGAACGAGAAGTTAAGGACCATCACTGACGCCGTCGTTCAAATTTGCGATGCCGACTTTGCCCGAATCTGGATAACAAGAGAAGGGGATTTATGTGAGAAAGGCTGTTTCCACGCCCACGTTACGGAAGGCCCCCATGTATGCCGTGACCGGAGCCGTTGCCTTCATCTCGTGGCCGGCTCCGGGCGCTATACTCACCTGGACGGCAGCCATCGAAGGGTACCCCTGGGCGCTTACAAGATAGGCAATATTGCATCCGGCAGGGACACTTCCTTTCTGACGAATGATGTCACTCACGACCCCAACATTCATAACCACGAATGGGCTGCGGCCCTCGGGCTGGTCTCATTCGCGGGCTTTCGGCTGATTTCGCCGGACGGCAACCCGATAGGGGTCCTGGCGCTCTTCAAGAAACAGCCGATCACTCCTGAAGAAACGAGACTGCTGGAAGGCTTGGCCAATAGTACATCCCAGGTTATTCGAGCCGGCATGGCCGAGGAAGCACTGCGAGAGAGTGAAAATCGCTTCCGGTCCCTGGTCCTGAACTCATCAGACGTCATCACTGTGCTCGGGGCTGACGGGTCTATCCGGTACCAAAGTCCCTCTTTGAAACGCTTCTGTGGTTATGAGCCTGAGGACCTGATCGGGAAAAACGCCTTTTCCACCATACACCAGGACGACCGGGCCGCGGCTCGAGCCGCGTTTTCTCAAATCCAGGAACAACCCGGGGCATCGGTTTCTCTGGAGTATCGCTTTCGTCATGCGAATGGTTCCTGGATCTTTGTCGAGTCAGTGGGGAGCAGCTTTCTGGATGATCCCGGCATCAAGGGGGTGGTGCTGAACTCGAGGGATATCTCCGAGCGCAAGCGAGCGGAAGAAGCCCTTGAAAAACGCATTGTGGCGTTGACTCAACCGCTGGATGCTGTTGAAAGCATCGCTCTCGATGACCTGCTTAACCTGAACAACCTTCAGCGCCTCCAGGACCTGCTGGCGGATTCCTGGGGAGTCGCTGTCCTCTTTACACGCCCGGACGGCACCCCGATCACCCAACCGAGCAACTTCACGTATTTCTGCAGTGGGTTCATTCGAAAGACCGAGGAAGGTGCCAGAAACTGTCAGATCTCTGATGCGATGCTCTGGCGGCACAATCCCTCGGGGCCGATTATTCAAAAATGCCTCAGCGCCGGTTTGTGGGGTGCGGGGGCCAGCATTACCATCGGCGGACGACACATCGCCAACTGGTTGATCGGCCAGGTGCGCAACGAAGCGCAAAGCGAGGAGCAAATGTTGGAATACGCCCGCAAGATCGGCGCCGACGAAACCGCATTTCTCGAAGCCTATCGCAAAGTGCCCGTCATGTCGCAGGAGAAATTCGAAAAGATCTCGAACGCTCTTTTTGCTCTGGCCAATCAGCTCTCCACCACCGCCTATCAAAATATCCAGCAGGCGCGGTTCATCGCCGAACACAAGAGAACGGAATTGGCGCTGCACGAATCGCAGCAACTGCTGCAATCAGTTCTGGACACGATTCCCGTGCGAGTCTTCTGGAAAAGCCTTGATTCAACCTACCTGGGCTGCAACCATGCATTTGCTCTCGATGCGGGTCTACAATCACCAGAAAAGATCATCGGGAAGAATGACTATGATATGGTCTGGGCCGAACAGGCGGAAGCTTACCATGCCGATGATCGTCTGGTGATGGAGACCGGCAGGCGGAAGCTTTGCTATGAAGAGCCTCAAACGACCCCGGGGGCCGGAAAGATTTGGCTGCTCAAGAACAAGGTCCCTCTGCTTGACAATAAAGGAAAGATCAAAGGGATTCTAGGCACCTATGAGGACATCACCAAACGAAAGCAGGCAGAAAAGGCCCTGGAGGAAAGCTCACAAAAACTGAAGCTCTTTGCTTATTCTGTTGCTCACGACCTCAAGAGTCCGGCCGTCGGCGTTTACGGCCTGACGAAACGACTGAGCAGGCATGCCAGGGACGTTCTCGATGAAAAAGGCAGGACCTATTGCGATCAGATCCTGAAGGTATCGGAACATATCGCAGCGCTCGTTGACAAGATCAACGTTTACATAGCGACAAAGGAAGCCCGCCTCTCCATTGAAACGATAAGACTTGCAGACATCCTTCATATGCTCAAAGATGAGTTTTCTGCGCAGCTCAGGGTTCGACAGATCGACTGGTTGGAACCCGACACCCCGTTAGAGATCAGGGCGGATCGATTGTGCATGCTGCGAGCCTTCAGGAATTTCGTGGACAACTCCCTGAAATATGGAGGAGAAAGGCTGAGCAAAATCTGGATCGGGCATGAGGAGGTGGAGGGTTTCCACGTTCTTTCCTTTAGCGACAACGGTAAAGGCTTAAAAGAAGAGGATTGTGAAAAGATCTTTGGGGCATTCCAACGCAATGAAACCTCCCGAGGGGTCGAAGGGGCAGGCCTTGGACTGACCATAGTCAAAGAGATCGCCGAGCAACACGGAGGCGCAGTCTGGGTGGAACCAAGAGGCAAAAAGGGAGTCACATTCTACCTGTCTATTTCGAAGAATCTGGAATAGACATATTGAACGGTTGACCATTCATGGGAGAAGTTGAAACCACCTTCTGGAAGGACCTGCAATGGCCCGGTCTAACCCCTTGTGCAGGAAAGATCCGGGAACTTGCAGCACAGGTTCCCGTCCAGCTGGAGGTGCTTTCCTACAAAAGGTCCGACCACCTCCTCTGGATCGTTTTCATTGGCGGAACGGGAACAGGAAAGTCTACTCTCTTCAATGCCCTCATCGGGAAAACGCTCAGCGAAACCGGTGTCGAACGACCCAAAACCACCGGTCCCCTGGTCTATGCTCACAACAATGCACCCATCGAGAAAGACTTCCCTTTTGCCGCGACCGGAATTCGTCGGATCATGGTCGACGAGGTCCCGCCGTCCGGATATTCAGGGTCCCCGGGTCAGATCCTCTTGCTTGAGCACGATCGCGAAGAACTCTCGCATCTGATCATCGTCGACACCCCTGACCTCGACAGCCTGGAGCTCAAAAACCGGCAGATGGTGGAAGACCTCCAGCTGCTTGCCGACGTGGTTGTTTTCGTTGCTAGCCAGGAAAAATATGCAGACGACGTTCCTTTTCGCTTTCTTTCGCGCATCCACCGGGAAGGCAAGCCTTACTATCTCCTCCTGAACAAAGCTGAAGATGAGCTGACGGCCGATGAAGTGCTGGATGTCCTCCAGGGGCAGGGCCTCCAGATAAGCGTTGACCGCTTCTGGCTACTGCCTCATATGCCATCCAACCCTACAGCATCCCTTTTACGGGTGGCGAGTTTCACCGATTTCAAAGAAACCCTGTTTCACCAGTTGAGCAAGGCTCAGACATCTGAAGTCATTCGGCGGGAAAGGAAGAGAGCGGTCGGCAAGATCAGAAGCGAGATCGGGCTGCTTGCTGATCTCTTGAAGAAGGAAGCCCGTGCCGCCTCAGAATGGTTGGAACAGCTTCAGTATTTCTCCGAGGTTGCCTGTCGGGACCTGCTTTCCGAGCAGGAGGAGCGCTTTGTAAAGGAAAGCCGAGCCCATATCCAGAAGGAAATCAGGAAACATTTCAGCAAGTACGATCTTTTGGGGACTCCCAGGCGTTTCCTGGCCCAGCTCATACGCATGCCGTTTCGAGCCCTTGGTCTCTGGCCCGAAGGGTCGACGCAGGGATCGGAGCAAGACCTCAACAAGATCTTTCGCACTGCCGATCTGACCGTCATTCAGGCAGCGGTTGAAGGCTTCAACCGTTTGGTCCTGGAGAAGCTTTCGCCTCATGACGAGACATCAACGCTTTACAACCGGCTGCGTGCCCCCAGCCTCGAGCTTAGGCGAGAAGAGGTCCAACGGCAGATGAAGGAAGAACAGGACCGCATCATGGTCTGGTTGGAGGAGACTTTCCAGCGACTCGCCCAGGGTATTCCGAAGAGCAAGGAACTGGGCATCTACTCCACGTCGATCCTGTGGGGCGGGCTCATCATTGCTCTGGAAACGGCCATTGGAGGCGGGATCAGCCTGTTGGAGGCTGTTCTGGACACGGCTGTGGCACCCTTTGTGACCAAGGGCGCCGTTGATCTGTTCGCCTATCATGAGCTCCAAAAAATCGTGAGAGACCTTGGTGAACAGTACAGAAAAGCCCTTACTGCCCCACTTCGACTGCAAAGCACGCGCTATCGAGAGGTCATTGAGGCCCTGCTGATTTCTCCACAAACACTGCAGGAACTTGAATCGGCAATGAAGGGTCTCAAACCTTGAGAGGAGGCTGAAGCATCGTGCGTTCCGCCCACAAGCTGCAAAATGATCTGCATCGCGTGACGATGCTGCTCCATCAGGGCGCCTTTGTCTCCCTTTCCGGTGAAGAAAAAGAACGGCTGCTTGAGGACGCCGTCAGACTGGTCCGCAAGCTCGATACCGTTGCGGAGAGCTCCCTGGTCGCAGGTCTCCTCGGAGGCACGGGTGTCGGGAAGTCCAGTCTCATGAACGCCCTGGCCGGCGTGCCCATCGCCGCTACCAGCCATCGACGGCCCCACACGGATCAGGTGCTGATCTATCACCACGCAGCGACGCCCTTACCCGACGCTCTCACCAGGAGTCCCCAGCCCCGGCATTTGATCACCCATGAGGCGGAAGCGGTCCGCCATATACTGCTCTGTGATCTTCCCGATTTCGACAGTCTCCTGACAGGACATCGGGAGCAGGTGCTGCAATTCCTGGAACACCTGGACATCCTGATCTGGGTCGCAACCCCGGAGAAATATGCAGATGAAAGATTTTACACTTTTCTCCGTCAGGTCCCCAAAGCAAGGCGAAATTTCCACTTCGTTTTGAACAAAGTGGACCTGCTTTTCGGGGACGGCGACCCGGGCGCGGGCCATTCCCGGTTGAGCACAGTCCTGGACAAGTTCAGCCGGCACTTGCAGGATAACGGTGTTGCCCAGCCCATCATCTATGCGGTCTCCACCCGCGAAGGGGGTGACGCGAACGTGGCCTCCCCCTGGAATCACTTTTGGAACTTCCACAACCAGGTTTTTCGGCTGCGCGATGCCAAAGAAATGAAGGCAATCAAAGCCGCCAACCTGGATGTGGAGGTGAGACAACTCACGGAGCGTCTGGCGAAAGAGGTTGATGGCCTGGACATCATACACGGCGTGCTCAAGGATTCGATCGCCGAACTGGAAAACCGGCGATCCGAATGGAAACGGATGGGACAGGAGGTATTCCTGCCGGCCCTGGCAAGAAGACCTGAGTTATTCCTGGAGCAAACGGCCCAGACCCGTCCCTTGGTGGGGATCGGCCTTAGCATTGCCGCACTGGCAAAGGATTGGAAGCGCCTGACCGGGCAATCCAACGAACGGGCGACAAGCACGGACCTGCTCCTTCAGCCGGCAGACCTTCAATCCCTCGCGCACGAACTGGAACGGGTGGAACAGCGCATGATCTACCAGGCCCTGCACCGGGGACTTCCATCCTCAATAGTGGAGCATGGAGCGAGCTGTTTCGATATCGGAGTACAGTGGACCGAATTTCAGCAACGCCTGCAGACGGTATTGACCGGGTCTCTCGATCACTACTCTGCCCCGGCCTTCGCCGGTTTCCGAATCATCCAGTATGTCTCTTACCTGGCCCTGTTCGTATGCCTGCTCGTGGCCCTCAGCGGTGACGCCGGCCTCCAGAGTTTCTTCGAGCGTCCGAGCTGGACCAGCCTGGTGGGTTTGGTTTCGGGCTTGATCCAGACACTGTTCAGCCCCAAGGGCCTTGCGGCACTGGGGAGTTATCTTTTGCTTCAAATCTTCCTGGGATTTCGCTTTTACCGTCACCATAGGAAACTGTTGCAGCGACAGGCACAAAAGCTCGTCGAGTCACTCCAGTTGGTATTGGAGACGGTCTGGGAGGAGGAACTGAACACGGTGATTGACCGGCTGACCCAAAAGGTCCAGCAGGTTGACAAGCAGGTCGCAACCTTACGCGCTCTCCATAGCTCAGACACCGAGGACTGATTCGGCGCCGCGGTCTATACGGCCAGTCCTCACGATCGGCATTCGCATCTCCAAAATATTCGGAATAAATCAGGAATTTCATCTACGCTGCATTCCGGAAAGGAATTATACTGAAACCTGGAATCCCGGCGTGGCTGAGCAAGCTCCAGACCAAGGCAAGAAACAAGGCGGTCAACTGCCTTTCGGGGGGGAGTGTAATGAAATCTGTTGAAAGCATTGTTTTCGAGGACTTTTTCAACCTGAGCGACCTTCAGCGCCTCCAGGACATGACGGCAGATGCCTGGGGAGTCGCCGCTCTCATCACACGCCCGGACGGCACCCCCATCACCCAACCGGGCAACTTCACGTATTTCTGCAGCGAATTCATCCGAAAGACCGAGAAAGGGGCCAGAAACTGTCAGATATCTGATGCGAAGATCGGGCGGCACAATCCCTCCGGGCCAACTATTCAAAGGTGTCTGAGCGCCGGCCTTTGGGGCGCGGGTGCCAGCATTACCGTCGGCGGACGCCACATCGGCAACTGGTTGATCGGCCAGGTCCGGAACGAAGCGCAAAGCGAGGAGGAAATGTTGGGATACGCCCGCGTGATCGGCGCCAACGAAGCCGAATTCCTCGAAGCCTACCGCAAAGTGCCCACCATGCCGCAGGAGAGGTTCAACAAGATCGCGCACGCCCTTTTTCTTCTGGCCAATCAGCTTGCCACCATTGCCTATCAAAACATCCAACAGGCGCGCTCCATTGCTGAACGCAAGAAAGCGGAAGAAGCTCTGGAACGGCACAGAAAGATGCTTCAGAGCATCATAAACAAATCGCACACCCACCTTGTCTATCTCGATCCGGATTTCAACTTCGTGGCTGTCAACTCCACATACGCCGAGACCTGCCATCACAGCCCGGAAGAACTGATCGGAAACAATCATTTTCTTTTCTTTCCACACGAGGAGAACCAGGCGATCTTCGAGAACGTGAGAAAAACCGGGACTTCGGTCTCATTTCATGACAAGCCCTTCACCTTCCCAGATCAACCGCAACGAGGCACCACCTACTGGGACTGGACTCTGAGCCCGGTCAAAGACGATTCGAACTGCATCGAGGGCCTGGTCTTTTCCCTTGTGGAGACCACCGAACGTAAGCTCGCAGAGATGGCCCTTCTGGAGAGTCAGGCTCGGCTCCATCTCGCCCTGAGGTCAGCAAAAATGGGCACCTGGTATTGGGATTTGTCCGAGAGGAGGTGTGGTTTTGACGAGCAGGCCTGTCTGCTCCTGGGAATTGAAACGAACCGCTCCGAATTGGATGAGGATGAGTTGTATGACCTGGTGCATCCTGAAGATCGAGAACGGGTCAGACTGGCTCTGGTGCAGACGTTTGAACAGAATTTACCATACCACGTGGAATACCGTTTGATCAGGCCGGAGGGCGACATCCAGCACATCTCCTCCCGTGGGAGTCTTGTCAGGAATGATCAAGGCCGGCCGATGAGGCTGAACAGCATCGTCTGGGATGTGACAGAGCAAAAACGGGCTGAAGAAGAACGGAAGCAATTGGAGAATCGTTTGTATCAGGCCCGGAAAGCCGAAAGCCTGGGCCAGATGGCCGCAGCAATCGCTCATAATTTCAACAACCTGTTCGGCGTCATGATGGGAAGGCTGGAGCTGGCTCTGAATGATCTGCCCCAGGGATCAAAACCGTGGACGAATATTACCGCAGCTTCGACTGCTTTGGGGCGGGCCGCTACCACCAGCCGCTTGATGCTCGCCTATCTTGGCCTGAGTATTGGGAAGACGGAACCTGTTGAACTGATGGAGTTTTGCCGCAAAATCCTGCCTCTGTTGACCTCGTCCTTGCCGGAGACAGTGCACCTGAAGCTCGAATTCTCGGAAGAAAAGGCAGTCGTCCTGGCCGATTCCGTGCAGATCACGGAAGTTCTGAAGCATTTACTGGTGAATGCCGGGGAGGCCATGGGCGAACGCGGAGGGGACGTTGCTTTGACAATCCACACAATGCCGGCGAGAGATGTGAGCGCAACAAGGTTCTACCCACCGGAGTGGGGACCGAACGATGAAGAGTATGTCTGCCTTTCGGTACGCGATAGCGGTGTCGGCATGGATAGTGAGACCATCGAGAAGGCTTTCGACCCATTTTTCTCCACCAAGTTCACCGGGCGTGGACTTGGTCTCCCTGTGGTACTGGGGATCGTGAAGGCCCATAGGGGCGCTCTTACGGTCGAGAGTGAGCCCGAACACGGTGCTGTTTTTCGTGTTTTTCTTCCCCTCTCGTCAGAGGAACCTCGGCAACGGGGCCTAGAGCAGGAACTGATCGATACCGTATCTCCCAGGGACCGAGGGACGGTGCTTCTCGTGGATGATGAACCGATGCTCCGCAGTCTGGCGCCGATCGTGCTGGAGCAGATGGGCTATGAGGTGATCACCGCTGCAGATGGGGTTGAGGCGCTGGAGGTGTTTCGTGAGCGTCAAGAACAAATCCGATGCGTGATCCTCGATCTTATGATGCCACGCATGGACGGCTGGGAAACCCTTGCGGCGCTGAGAGCGATTCGTCCCAAACTGCCGGTTATCTTGTCCAGCGGCTATGATGAGGCACGGGTCATGCGAAGCAATCACTCGGAGCGCCCCCAGGCATTCTTGTCCAAACCTTACAAGATAAAGGATTTGGAGAAGGCTCTTGATACGGTACTGAAGCGGTCGTCTGGTTCCGGCAAGGATGACTCCCCATCCCTTAACGGCTGACTATGCTGCACATGACCCACAGGGTTATGTGTGTCCAATTGTAAGTCCTCAAGGGAGAGGGAGGTCTCTGGCAATCTCCCAGTCAGTCAAGCGTTGCCGCTTGGACTCAATCCTTGGTCAGCTGTGAAGACCCTAACCAAATGGTTCTTGAAATGAAGGCCGGCAGTCCGGCAGGAAGGCCACGTTATGAATAAATCTATTACCTTTGAAGAAATCGAACAGCTGCTGGCTGAGGTCGATGATCTCCTCGATCAGATCAATTCCGAGGTCCTCGACTACCTTGAAGAAGACCAACGCGCGGAACTTCAGGAGCAGGCTCAAAGCTTAAGAGAGCTCAGATCTGGGCTTCAGGACAAGATCGGGAAGGAAGAACCACGCCATACCACTTCCTACAGTGAAGGAATGCACGAGGCGATTGAAGACATTGTGAGGGCCATGAAGGCCCTGGGGAGCTACTTCTCCTGACTTCCTGCCGGTCTTGGCAAGGCAGTGGCAGATCACGTACCGCCAGGTCCACCACCCCCATCCAACCTGACGTGGCGGAGCAGCTGTCCACCGTCACCTGCTCCACAGGAATCAGCTCGTTCCCCTTTTCTGGTCAGTGCCTCTTATAGAACCCCTCGATCATGGCCTGAATGCCGGGTTCCGGGTTCAAAAGCATTGCCAACTGGTCTCCGATGATCATCTCGAATTCATTGATTTTCAGGTCACCGATGGGATCATGCTGTGTCCCCAGCTCCATGAAGTCCTTGAGACTGGCCTGCAGTGCAGCCATGCTTTGGGCTTTCCTGATCCCATCGAGTGCCGCCTCGGCAAAATCGAGGGTCTTCGCCTGAAGCGGCCCCCTCCCCAGTTTGATGAGTTGATTTCCAATGGAATGGATCAATCCATCCATCTCGGCGCCTTCCAGCTTCAATCTCGCCAGTGTGGCCAAAGTCTCATTCATGGCTTCCACCCTTATCATTAGATTCCGAAGTCCTTCCGAATGGCCGGACAAGTCCTCCAGGTAATCGGATATCTTCACGAGAACCGTGCCCGTATCGTAGTCCTTTGCGCGAGGGGCTTGAGGGGCCTGATGGTCGGGTTGTTTGAGACCCATTTCCAAAGACCTCTTGCGAAAGGTGGCCGGGCTGGGGAAGATGTCTTCCCCAAGAATATCCACCATGGACTGCCTGCATTGGCTGTTTTCCGGCAGCCCCACAAGATGATAGATGGTCTCTGCGGACTTGGTGAATTCCTTGTGGAAAAACCTTCGGTTGATGAATGCCACGCAAAAGATGCGCAGCAGGACAACCCTCGTGGTCTCTTTGCTTGTTGTCGCTTGCAGGGTGTCAATGAGGATGGTCAAAACATCCTCTTTTTCCAGTTTCCGTACCGGCTTTCCATTCTTGAAGAAATTGATTTGGGTATAATATCCCGGTGGACGCGCTTTATAAATGTATGGGGCACTTTTGAGCATGTCCGAAATGGCACGGGCTGTCCTGTTGTGCTCGATAAGGTCCTTGCCGGCCGCAAGCTGTTCGCTCTCTTCGGATTGCCTTAGCTCGAGCAGGCCGGCCTGCTCGCCGACAGCTCTCCTCCTGGCCTGCAGCTCCGCTCTCCGACTGAGAAGAGCCTCCTTCTCGGCCTCGATTTGCGCCCTGACCTCTGCCTCCTGCTCAACTGCCTGCTTGACGGAAAGTGATGCCAGCCTCATCTGCTGCTGGGTTTCCTTCACTTGCATTGCAGCGACGTTTTTCCTTTGGGCGAAGGCGGTATCAAAATCCTTCTTGCTTCCGTCCTGTTCGATCTTGTCCAGAGTGGCTTTCGCCATCACGTTGAACATGGGTCTGTTCGGGTCCAAGGCGATGTTGTATCTCCTGACAATTCCCTTGACCATCTCCTCCATGTAGAATGGGAGAAAACCCTTTTCGATAAAATTCTTGATCGGGTCACGCAAGCCGAGGCCGGCGTATTCACGGGTATGTTGCTGCGGGAAAGGGGGATGAGGGGTCAGGCCCTCCAAGAAGCAGAGAAGGAGCGCAGCCAAATCATATTTCACACCGGTTGTGATGTAATCCCCCTTTCTGTGATACATGTTCAATCCCACTTGCTCGGAGGACTTGATGAACTTGTCGACCAGTTCCGGTTCGAGATCGGTCAGATACCTGAGCTGGTCCTTTTTCTCAGCCCGATTGGCAGGGCCTCCATAGTATACGATGGAGTACTGCTTAGTCTGGAC
Organism: uncultured Syntrophobacteraceae bacterium; assembly: GCA_964441945.1. Classification (GTDB taxonomy): domain Bacteria; phylum Desulfobacterota; class Syntrophobacteria; order Syntrophobacterales; family Syntrophobacteraceae; genus JADGQM01. The sequence continues at coordinate 15,858 of CAYTWB010000027.1, read as the reverse complement.
CAGCGGCTCCACAATGTTCTTCTTGGGGCGGCTCACTCCTCCCATATCGATCAGGTGCAGGTTTTCTCCTTCATCGAGCATTATGTTCTGCGGTTTGACATCCCAATGGAAGATCTGTTTGTAGTGCAGCTCCCTGATTTGATAATAGGCTTGCACGAAGAATTTCATTCTCTTTTCAAAGGTGTCGTCTTTGACGAATCCCATATTGAGATCCCCCAACCACTTATACAGGCTGGGACCTTTGATGATGGGCATGAATTCATAAAGCCGTGGAGACCCGGCCGCTTCGGAATAGAAGAAGGTATAGGTGGGATGGCCGTTGACGATCATCGTGCGGATAATCTCCTTCAAGGCGTCGCCAGTGCAATCCTTTCCCGGCTGAGACCGGAACTTCTTCACGATGTAGTGGCGTGAGGCCGAATCGCCGTAAGTGAAAACCGATCCGAATGACCCTGACCCGAGCTTCGTCTTGCTTTTGTCGGCTGTGGTCTTGTGGCCACCGAGAACCTGGCGCTCCATGGCACCCTTTCTGCCGATATCCGTATCGCTTGAAAGAGGGGTCGAGTTTGGCATCATCTGAATATTCTTCAACACGATTCGAAGTTCATAGTATTTCTTCATCTCGATTCTCCTCCCCTTCGCACGATTGCACCGCCCCCTTCTATGGGTCAGGTCATTACGACTATTCCTTGAATCTGGTTGATCTCGTCGATTTTGAGGCCTGGAAAGCCGAGGAGCGGTCCTTTCCAGCTGACCAGATCCAGTCTAACCTCCCTGCCGGCGGACATACCGATGTCTTTGCGATACTGACTCAAGAAGTCCTGGAGGATTTCTGCTGAGAGGGAGAGCTCCTTTCGGCTCGTAGCCTCCCGAGGCGAGGCCAGCGCATTGTCAAGGGAATGCCGGAACGAAGCCAGCAGGTCCGTCGCTGCGGGATCATTGAGCACGCAGAGGAATTCCTCTATCGACAGGTCATCCATCGCCGGGATTGATCCCAGGTTTTCACGAGACATTTCGAATGCCTTGCCCGCCTTTTCGCATTCAACACGAAGCGGTTCGAAAAGCTCCTCCACAACCTCCTCCGCAGTCGTCACCAGGACTGGAGGACCCTCCGGCATCCGATTGGAAAAGAGCAGAAGCCATGATTGAATCCTCTTGGAAAGCATGAATGAATGAGGCGTTTTTTCTTCTCGAAGAGGCGTGCTCAATGCTGCAATCGTGTCCAGCTCCTCCTCATCCGAGATACCGAGGATCTGGCGAAATTCCCCCTCCAGGCTTTTGATCCGACTGAAGCTGGATCCCAGGTCCACTTCTTTCTCGTCCAAATCCTGGGCCATCTCCAGGAAGACCGCCGCCTCAATAAACGCTCTTTTCCGCTCATCGGCCTTGCACAAATCGATTCCCTTCAGTTGCGTCTGAATACGGAAACGACTCTCGGCAAAGTCCCTGGAAATCTGCTCCAAACCCACTGCAGAAAGAAGGCTGTGGTCCCCGTGGATCGCTGAAAATTCCTGATAACCTTTGAAACAACGCCTGACGATCTCGATCTCCTCCTCATCAATGAGGACCGGTCGTACCGCCGCCATTCCCTCAAACCAGGCGGGAAGAGCAGGCGGAAAAAGCACCTTCAACACCGACAACCGGGGAAGCACGATCGAAAAGTGGCGACACTCGCTCTCCGTCAAAACGGTATTCGGAAAAAGCATGTATTCTACTGAGCTTGAAACCATTCCCACCCTCACTCCTTTAGCGATTGGTTAATGTTCTCATTCCATTCCCGACTCATTTCGGTTGGGGCCGTTCGTCCCAGAAGAGAGGCTTTTCCGGAAGCGGTCGCCTTTCCATTGTTGCTGCGGCCCCAAGAAGGCAACGAATAGCTCGCTCTCCCTCTTCACCCACATCCAGGCTGAATTCATTCACAAACGTGTCAATATGCTGCCTGATGACATCGTCAGCCATTTCCTGAGCATGACGCTTCACATACGGCCACGCTTCCTCAGGATGCGCTCTCGCATAGAGCAGGCTTTCTCTGATCTTCCCGTCCACAAACCGAGCGGTATCGGTTCCCAGATCACGCCTGACAAGGATAGCTCCCAGGGGAAGCGGCAGGCCTGTCTCGTTTTCCCACCATTGTCCTAAATCGAGGACCTTATGCAGGCCCATTATGCTGTAGGTGAATCGCCCCTCGTGGATGACCACACCGGCATCCACCTCACCAATCGAGACGGCCTCCATGATACGATCGAAGGGCATGGCTACACAGCTCCCCCGGTGCACTCCGACAAGCTGAAGGAGGAGGTGGGCCGTGGTGAGTTGTCCCGGAATGGCAATCGTCACATCCTGAAGGTCCCGGACCGCCAGGCCCTTACGGGCCACAATCAGCGGCCCGCACCCTCGCCCCGTCGCCCCGCCGGAGCGGAGCAGGCAATAGTTGTCGAGAAGATGCAGCAATGCAGAGACGGAAACCTTCGTGATATCCAGTATGCTCTGCCGGGCCTGTTGGTTCAGCATCTCGACATCGGCCAGGGAAACAGAGAAACGGTACGGGGCTAGATGGATGCGCTCCCCGGCCAGGGCGAAAAAGATGTAGGTGTCGTTGGGACAGGGAGAATAGCCGAGACGCAGAGTCTTGTTCATTCGTTCAGGCCCTTATTTCAGCAACTTCTTTGAGCTCATCGTGTCGAGCCAGTTTATAACGATACCCAGACAATGAGCAATGCTCTTTTCCAGCTGCCAGGTTTCCCTGGAACGTATTCCGGCAGTGTTGCTGATCCCTCGACATTCCATGACCGGCACCGGGAAGCGGAAACAGGTTTGAACAACGGCGCTGCCTTCCATGTTCTCCGCGCAGGCGCCATAACGTTGAAATCGCTCAGCGGCTGCCTCCAGATCACCACTTGCCATGCCGACGGTCAGGCTCGGACCGAGAACCAACCGGAAGAGGTCTTCGTCGTGCAGGCCGCAACCGGACGGATGATCCGAATCGAGGAGCTGTTCGCTCACCACCCCGCCTTGGCTACCGTATAATCCAGCCTCGCAACGGTGCAAAAGTTTATAGATATGAGCGCGGGAGAGAGGCAAACCTCTCTTCTGACGATAGATTCCGGGAGGGGTCTTCGCGAACAGGGCTTCCATGCCACCCTCCCGGAGCAAAGGGAAAGTATCCCAGAACAGTTCTTCATCGCGTGCGACGATCGGAATACCGATCTCAGATACCGGCAATACCCCTTGCCTGGTGATGACTCCCTCGTCTCCACAAACGCTCTTGTCTGTGATGAGCACATCCCCGATGCGTAAAGAGCCATCGCGATAGGCGCCCGCACATCCGACGTTCCAAACCTGGGCAATATGGAAATGTTCCAGCAGAGACGCGGTCGTGGCGGCTGCATTCACCTTGCCGAGCCCTGTTGTCGCGAAAAGGACCGAAAGCCTCGAATACTTTCCGACCCATATTGTCTGGCATCGGAACGGGAACACTCGACACCCATCCAGAAGCTCGATCAAGGGATTGATTTCCTGATGAACCGCTCCCAGAACAGCGATATCGATTTCGGCGCGAACATCCATGCGGCACTTCCTCTCCGACGATCTCTGTTTTGAACCGTCTTTCGGGTGTTTCAATCCCCTTCGATCCCTCCCGGCAACAGGTTCGCTCCCTCACCTTCAGCGGCTCCCACCGAGTTAGCGGCGGTTTTCGAGCATCCGTCACCCGGTTGTCAAATCACAATGAACCTGTTAGATTCACCCGGTCTCTAACAGGATAAGACCTCGATGAAAGTCATTGTGGCAAAAACAGCCGGGTTCTGCAAAGGGGTAAAAGATGCCCTGGAGGTGACTCTTGCAGCCATTCAGAGGCGCCCGGAGGGCGAAAAGATCTGCACATTCGGGCCCCTCATTCACAATCGGCAGGTCTTATCCATGCTGGAGGAAAAGGGAATAAGCGAGGAAAGCCTGCTTGAGAATTGTGCAGGGAAGAAGGTGGTCATTCGTGCTCACGGTATCCCGCCTTATGTGCGTCAACGGTTGCGCGGACTGGATGCCACACTGCTGGATGCGACCTGCAGGCGCGTGGCAAGAGTACACGCGGTAATCAAGAGCCATGCCCGCCGCGGCTACCATACGGTTATCGTCGGGGATGCAGATCATGCCGAGGTCATCGGTTTGCTCGGATATACCGAAGGCCGGGGCAAGGTCATCAACCGGCCGGAACAGGTGACGGAACTGCCCGAAGATTTGGAAAAAGTGCTGCTGGTCGCTCAAACCACCCAGAATGAAGAGATTTTTGAGGAGATTCGGGCTCATTTTCTCGTGCGCTATCCTCGGGGCGTCGTCAAGAACACGATCTGCGATTCCACGCAACAGCGGCAAGCGGAGGTCCGGCAGATGAGCTCCCAGGTCGAGGCAATGGTGGTTGTGGGCGGATATCACAGCGGCAATACCTTGCGACTGGCGGAGGTCGCTCGAGATTCCGGCATCCCAACCTATCACATTGAAACGGAAGGAGAACTCAATCGCCAGGAGATGGCTCGTTATTCGTGTGTGGGAGTCTCAGCAGGCGCATCGACACCCCATTGGATCATACGCAACGTGGTCCAGTTCCTGGAGTCCATCCAACCGGAATCTTCGAATTTGCGGGTCAAATTCAAGAGGATTCTTGAAATACTTGCCTATGCCAACGTGTATGTCGCCCTCAGCGCTTTCGTTCTTTCTGCAGCCGTCCGAGCGCTGACGGGCCTTCCTCAATCCATGGCGGATGCAGCCATGGCTGCCCTGTATCTGTTTGCCATGCATTCCTTGAACATCTACCTCGATCGTAATGCGATTCAGTTGAACGATCCTGGGCGGTTTGCATTCTATCAGCGCAGGAGATCGACTTTCACAAGAACCAGCATGGTCGCTTTGGCTGTTTCACTCGGAATCGCCGTGAATGTCGATTATGTGACTTTCGGGTTCATGGTTGTGATGATCCTCCTCGGACTCATCTATGCCGTGCCGGTGATCTTCCCTGCCAGGTGGCAAAATCTCTCGGCACTAAAGATCAAGGATATCCCAACCTCGAAAACCATCTCCATTCCGCTTGCCTGGGCAAGTGTCTTGGTCATAGCTCCGCACATCTCCAGGGTCCATCAAGGTTACCTTCCATTGCTTTATGCTTTCTGGGTCATTTCACTGGTCGTCCTGGTTCGGACCGCCCTCTTGGACCTTCTGGCGGTCCGTGGGGACCGCCTGGTGGGAAGGGAAACACTGGCGGTTCTCATTGGAGAAAAGCGAACCATCCATTACCTCTACGGCGCCCTTGCACTCCTGGCGTTTTCCTCCCTTGTCGGGCCCCTCACGGGCGTCGGCAGCAGATTCGCTTTTGCCCTCCTGCTGGTGGCAGCAGCCTATGGATGGCAGCTTCTGATGTACTCCAGGAGCCGATTGAAAGAAGATCCTCTCAGTGAAACGCTGATTGAGTCGGTCCTGATCGCTTTTGGGGCCTTTGCGCTGCTCTGGCTCGGCATCAACTGACGTCCGCCGGTTATCGGTCATGGTGAGTGTTATCATCCCCACCTACAATCGCAGCAACCTGGTAAGGGAGGCCATAGCTTCCGTCATTGCACAAAAAGAGGTCACTTTCGAGGTGATCGTCGTCGATGATGGATCACAGGACGATACCGCGTCGGTCCTGAAATCCTTCGGGTCGGCGATTCGCCATCTTCTGCAGCCGCACGCCGGAGTGAGCGCCGCACGAAACACCGGGATCCGCGCTGCGAGAGGGGAGTGGCTGGCATTCCTTGATTCCGATGACCTGTGGCTGCCTCGAAAGCTCCAGACACAACTCGGTTTTCTCGGCAGACACACCGAATTCAAGATCTGCCAGACCGAAGAAACCTGGGTCAGAAACGGTCATAAACTGAACCCCAAAAAATATCACAAGAAGCCTAGCGGTTATTGTTTTCCGCAGCTTCTCGATCGTTGTCTTATCAGTCCCTCGGCTGTCGTCGCCCACCGTGAAGTATTTGAGGAAGTGGGGCCCTTTGATGAATCCCTCCCCGTCTGCGAGGACTACGAACTCTGGCTGCGGATCGGCTGCCGCTATGCGATCGGGCTCATCCAAGAACCCTTGACCATCAAACGAGGTGGTCATGCTGATCAGCTTTCCTTTTCCCTCCCGGGCTTTGATCGCTATCGCATTCGAGCACTCGAGACGCTGCTGCGCAGGGCCCCCCTCAGCCCCAGCCAGCAGAAACTGGTGCTGCAGACCCTGGAGCGAAAGTGCCGTATCTACGGTGAAGGATGCAGAAAGCGCGCGCGAGACCAGGAGGCGGAGTTCTTTCTGGGCCTCCCTCAAAAGCTGGCTGGAGAACTGGATTTGCAGATGGTTCCATGAAGGTGCTGAATGGCTGCTCCTCAGGAGCTCAACTCCGCGGTCGCGGATGCTTTTCCTGTGAGCTTCGTTCTTTCCGTTCCCGCCCCCTGAAAACCAAACGAATGGGTGTCCTGGTGAGGTCGAAGGCTTCTCTGAACTGGTTCGTCAGATAGCGCTCATAGGAAAAATGAATCGAATCCGGATAGTTGCAAAACAGGACGAAGGTTGGAGGTCTGGTTGAGGCCTGGGTGGCATAGTAGAACTTGAGCCTGCGACCCCTTACAACAGGGGGTCCATGATGAGTCAGTGCCCGTTCCAGTCCTCGATTGAGAATACCGGTGGTAACGCGCCGGTTGTATTGTTGAAAGACTTCCTGGACCGTTGGAATGATCCGGGCCAGGCCCTTGCCGCTGAGCGCAGAGAAGGTGAGGACCGGTGCATACGGAAAGAAACGGAAACGCTCCCGGACTTCCTCCAGAAAGCGCATCGTCTGCTTCCCGTCCTTTTCCACGGCGTCCCACTTGTTGATTCCGATGATACAGGCTCGATAGCGCTCCTGGATGTATCCGGCAATATGAAGGTCCTGATCCGTGATACCCTCGACAGCATCGATCACCACAACGCTCACATGGCTTCGGTCTATGCTTTGAAGCGCCCTGACGACACTGATCTTTTCCAGTCTCTCCCGGGTCCTGCCCTTGCGCCGGATACCGGCGGTGTCGATCAGCACGTATCGCTGCCCCTGCAGCTCGAACTCCGAATCGACCGAATCACGAGTCGTACCGGGACTCGCGCTGACGATGACCCGCTGCTCCCCCAGCAGACGGTTGACAAGCGTTGATTTTCCCACATTCGGCCGCCCAATTATCGCTACCCTTATTTCACCCGGCTCCGGTTCTTCTCCCCTATCCTCAACCGTCCCCGGAATGGAATCCGCCAGGTCGGTCAGGAGCTCCCCAACCCCCAATCCATGCGTTGCGCTGATCGGATAGATGTGATCCAGACCCAATTCATAGAACTCGGTCGTGTTCTGCCTCTGCTCCGGCCCATCGACCTTGTTGATTGCGTAGAAGACCGGTTTCGACGTGCGACGCAACAGGTCAACCAGAACGGCATCTTCAGGATGCAGGCCGGTCTTGGCATCAGCGACAAACAGGATGACATCGGCTTCATCAAGAGCAAGCATGATCTGTTCCCGCGTCAGGTCCTCAATCCCGGTGCTTTCCGCGGTAACGTAGCCGCCCGTATCGATAATGGTGAAGGTTTTCCCCTCCCAACTGATTCTCGCATAGTTGCGGTCCCGGGTAACGCCTGGAAGGTCGTCGACCAGAGCTTGATTTCTCCGGTTCATACGATTGAAAAGAGTAGATTTGCCAACATTGGGTCGACCAACTATTGCCACGACAGCCATTGTTTCCTCACTTTCCTGACTGCTATCACGACGGGAAGCGACCCGTGAGCTCATGATAACAGGAATCCAGTTTCGATGCTTTCCTGCAACCTCCAGGGCTTGACCCTTTCGGCTTTCACGCCCCGTCCCGGCGGTGACCGAGCATGGCGTTACCGCACTCTTCTGTTCCAGAGGGTATGTGCTTGCAACCAAATGGTCAAGCTTATTGGGAGATCCGGCAAGTGAAGCATGAATCAAGTCCCGACAGGTTCTTCCAGGGTCAGGCCTTCGGACGACGGCTGCAGTTCATCGCGTCTTAGCGGCAAACCTCATTATAACGCTTTATTATCCCAACGCTTCTGCTATAAGTGCATGGCACTCAGGCAGGAGCGATCTTCCAGGAGAACGGGAAGGGTATCGGCATGGACAGGGAGTCAACCGCCACTTCCAGGCCGGCTTTGATCGGGCTGGCACTCGGTGCGCTTGGCGTGGTATACGGCGATATCGGGACCAGCCCTCTTTATACCATCAAGGAGTGCTTCCACGGCATTCATGCGGTTGAACCGAGCGAGACCAACATCCTCGGGGTCCTATCCCTTATTGCCTGGTCCCTCACCATTGTGGTCAGCATCAAGTATATCACGTTTATGATGCGTGCCGACAACCACGGAGAAGGCGGTATTTTTGCCCTGCTCGCCCTGGTGCCGTCCGCTGAGAAGCTGAAGTCTCAACGTGGTCGGGGCGTGGTGGTTTTTTCCGCCCTGCTCGGGGCTTCATTGCTTTATGGTGACGGCTTCATCACCCCTTCCATTACCGTATTGTCCGCAGTTGAAGGGTTGGAGGTGGTCACCAGCGCGGCACAAAGCTACATTGTACCAATAACCTGTGTGATACTGCTGGTCCTGTTTCTCGTGCAAAGAACCGGGACTGCCGGCATCGGCAGGGTATTTGGCCCAATTATGACGGTCTGGTTCCTGGCTATCGCCGCTCTGGGGATCAGGCAGATCATTGATAATCCCCATGTATTGCTGGCCATAAGCCCCATCTATGCCTATGACTTCTTTGCTGCCAACCACCTTCACGGGATCGTTGTTCTCGGCTCCGTGGTCCTCTGTATCACAGGCGGTGAAGCGCTATACGCCGATATGGGGCACTTCGGACGAAGCCCCATCCAGCTCTCCTGGTTCACGCTCGTTTTTCCTTCGCTTCTGCTCAACTATTTTGGTCAGGGGGCCTTGCTTCTCCGCCACCCCGAGCTCGCTTTAAACCCCTTCTATGGTGTAGTACCGAGGTATTTGCTTCTTCCCATGGTAGGGCTCTCGACATTCGCCTCAGTGATTGCATCCCAGGCGATGATCTCAGGCGCTTTTTCACTGACCCGCCAGGCCGTACAGCTGGGATATTGCCCGCGCGTCACCATCGTCCATACCTCTGAGAGCACGGAGGGGCAAATCTATATTCCCGAGATCAATTGGTTGATGATGATGGTTTGTATCGGTCTGGTCCTGGTCTTCAAAGCCTCAAGCGGACTGGCCGGAGCCTATGGTGTTGCCGTGACGGCCAATATGGGAATCACCTCCGTGGTCTATTTCTTCGTAGCCACCAGGACATGGGGATGGTCCCTGAGCAAGACCACCCCTCTCGTCTGTCTGTTCATTGTTTTCGATTTGATGTATTTCGGCTCAAACCTGCTCAAGTTCTTTGACGGCGGCTGGTTTCCCCTGGCCGTTGCCGCAATCATTGTCCTGGTCTTGACCACCTGGAAGGATGGCCGAGCCGAGCTCTACCGCCGCCTGGTTCACTCAATGGTACCGCTTGACCTCTTTTTGAAGGACCTCGCTCTGCATAACGTTCACCGCGTCTCCGGCACGGCGGTTTTCATGGCATCCTCGTCACAGTTCACCCCCCCTTCCCTTTTGCATCACTTCAAGCACAACCAGGTCCTGCACGAAAGGGTGCTGCTCCTCACCATCCAGGTGAAAGACATCCCTGCCGTGCCCGACAATGAACGTGTGGTCTTTGAAGAATTGGGAGAAGGGTTCCACCGGGTTACGGCCGGCTACGGCTTCATGGAGACCCCCAACGTACCGCGCATCATGCAAAAGGCCCTTGACGCCGGTATCATTCCCACTCTTCATCCTATAAGCTACTATCTGGGTCGCGAAACACTCATAACCACCGGCAGGCCGAAAAACCTGCGATGGCGCCGGTCACTCTTTGCTTTTCTATCAAGGAATTCGCGGAGCGCCATCGACTATTTCGGTATCCCGCCCAATCGTGTTGTGGAGCTTGGCGTCCAGATTGAGATCTAGTCCAACCCGGGACGGCCCTTTCCCCTGCTTCCATCCTCAAAGCCCCGACGGGTCTGAGAATGTTTTCACATGTCTCCTCCCGCATGGACCAACCACGCGATGGCCCTCAGGCTACCTCAAAAGCGGTTTCCTGATTCTTCTCCTGCATTTCCCACCAGTCTTTGTTCCGATATGCTCAAGCAGCTACCCTTTTCCTGCCAAACAGCCCATCTTCTGAAATCCCAATCTGTGAAAATTTAATCTTGACATGCTAGAAATCCTCAAGTTATACAAACCACCGGGAGAGGTGAAGGCTAGCCTATTTTGACACAATTTATCTCTTCGTAAAGTTGTTTAAGCGACGCAAATGAACGGTATCCCCTGCACCGGGTTGGTATCCCTTTTACCTGGTTTTGCAAGTGTATTGCGAAACCTCGATGGGGGGTTATCTATATAGGATGTTTTTTGCCTGTAAGTAGTCATTAGGGGACATGTAACTTAACTTAAGGAGATAAGGAGATGATTGATGGAATGATGGCGATCGCCATCTTACTACCAGTAGCGGCGGGATTGGTTACATTCTTCGTCCGTGATTACTTTGCGAGAAACGTTATCGTTATCGTGACAGCATTCTCTTTGATTGCAAACAGCATAATGTTGGCGGCAAAGGGTCCTTTTACTTATACCCCGAGCGGTTTTGATTGGGGTATCCTTATCACGATACTCGATTATGCGATTCTCTTCTTCTATGTCTATCTGGGTATTTCCTTACGGAACTGGCTGGTTGTCACCTTTGCTGTCACCCAGATCATACCGCTTGCCTACTTCGAATTCGTGATGAAAGCTCATGTCGAAGTAGCTCCGGCGTTCGTAGTAGATAACCTGGCCATTGTTATGACTCTGATCATTTCCATAATAGGCTCGCTTATCTGCATCTACGCCCTGCGCTACATGCATGATCATGAGCATCATGCACATTTGGAAAAATCGCGGCAGTCCCGATTCCTTCTGTGGCTCGTTCTCTTCCTCGGAGCCATGAATGGATTAGTCTTCGCTAACAACATGCTTTGGCTCTATTTCTTCTGGGAAGTGACCACCCTCTGCTGTTTCATGTTGATCTCACACGACAGGACCGAAATAGCCATCAAGAACGCGGCACGCGCGCTCTGGATGAATGCCACCGGCGGCACGGCGTTTATCCTGGCCATTATCTACCTCTATGCCACTCAGGGAGGATCTCAGGCCCTTTCGATGCAAAACATCATTGGAGGCACTCTGCAGGGATCAGTCCTTCTTCTTCCGGTGGCGCTCCTCTGCTATACCGGTTGCACGAAGGCAGCCCAGATGCCCTTCCAGTCGTGGCTTCTTGGAGCAATGGTCGCACCTACCCCTGTTTCCGCCCTGCTCCATTCCAGCACAATGGTGAAAGCCGGTGTCTATCTCGTCCTCAGGCTTGCTCCTGCCTATGCGGGCACCTACCTCAGCACGGCCATCACTATAGTCGGCGCCTTCAGCTTCCTCGGGGCCTCGGCACTGGCGATCAGTCAGACAACGGGCAAGCGTGTTCTCGCCTATTCGACTATTGCCAACCTGGGCTTGATCATTGCCTGCGCCGGCATCAATACCCCGCTGTCCATTGCAGCAGCCATTCTGCTCATTATCTTCCACGCCATCTCCAAAGGTATGCTCTTCCTTTGCGCCGGCACCATCGAACATCAGATCTGGAGCCGGGAGATCGAGGACATGGAAGGGCTTGCTGCCAAAGCCCCTCTCACGACTCTTATTACTGCGGTGGGTATTCTCTCGATGTTCCTTCCTCCCTTCGGCATGCTGCTGGGTAAATGGATTGCTCTGGAAGCGTCCTACACGGTTCCCCTTGCCGCGGTCCTCTTTGTTCTTGGCAGTACGCTGACGATCGTTTTCTGGACTAAGTGGCTCGGTCGTCTTCTGCAGGTATTGCCGAAGGTCGGAAGACCCTTTGAGAAACTCTCCCTGAGTTACTCCTTTCCGCTTTTGACCTTGCTGGTCGGCATTTTTGTTGTCGGTATCGGCATCGCACCGATTTATCAGAGCTTTATCTCTGCCGCCACCAACAATGTCATTGCCGGTACTCAGGTCCTTGCCTCCGGCTGGAATATCCTGACCACTGGCGGTGCGGAATCCGGGTCCTTCTTGGGCTCCTTCCCTGTATGGACTCTCTATATCGTCTTCGCTATTGCGCTGATCCTGCCACTGTTCCTGATCGGCTTGAAACCCACCGAAATGCGGCCCGTGTACCTCTGTGGGGAGCAGGTCGGCGGTGCCGATACAGATGATTTTTCTGCTGAAGCGGATATACGGACAAAAGTTACGCTGGGCGGCTACTACTTTCAGAGCGCTTTCGGGGAAGCAACCTTGAATCCCGTTATGAACACTGTAGCCATCATACTTTTGGTTTCCATGATTGCTTGCGGGGTGATTCTGCGATGAAACAAGTGATGATCGTCATTTTTACACTGTTTGTGGCGCCCATTATCGGTGGCTTGCTTTTCGGGATCGACCGAAGGATTACAGCTCGGCTGCAGGGCCGCTACGGTCCCCCGATTCTGCAGCCGTTCTATGATTTCTTCAAATTGCTGGGCAAAGAGCGCATTGCCGTCAGCAAGCTTCAGTTCGTCTGGATTTACGCCTACCTGCTTTTTATGGTAGCCAGCCTCCTGGTGTTGACGCTCGGCTCGGATCTGCTGGTTCTTGTCTTTCTCCTGGGTTTTGCAGGAGTTTCACTCGTACTCGGCGGTTTCAGCAGCAAGTCCCCGTATTCCCATTTCGGCGCCAACAGGGAGCTGCTCCAGATCATGGCTTATGAGCCGGTGCTCCTGCTCCTGGCCATTGCGGTCTACGCCCAAAACGGCAGCTTCCTCATCAGCGACATAGTCAGGCAGCCCAAGCCGTTGATGTACAGTCTGTGGCCCTTGTTCATCGCCGTGATCTATGTCTTGACCATCAAGATGCGCAAGTCACCCTTCGACATCTCCACATGCCACCATGCCCATCAGGAGATTGTCAAAGGCGTCACCACGGAATTCTCCGGGCCTTATCTGGCCCTTTATCAACTGGCAGAATGGTATGAAATTGTCCTGGTACTCGGAATCGTGGCCCTCTTTTGGACCAGTCCCTTGATTGTCGGCATTGTCATCGCTCTCGTCGCGTTCCTGCTCGAATTGCTCATCGATAATGTCACATCGAGAATGACGGCCCCGTGGATGGTTCGCCTCAGCTGGACCTTTGGGTTGATTCTCGGGATCCTCAATATTGCCTACATCTATTTTAGCAAGGGGGTATCGTAAGAGACATGAGTCTGATACATACATCTCGCATCAAGTCACCCTGGATCCTTCACTTTGATAACAGCTCGTGCAACGGCTGTGACATCGAAGTGCTCGCCTGTCTGACTCCTCTCTATGACGTCGAACGCTTTGGCATTGTCAACATGGGGAACCCAAAGCACGCCGATGTAATGCTGATCACCGGGCCGGTCAATTACCGTACCGCCCGCGTGCTCAGGAATTTATACGAACAGGTCCCCGGTCCCAAGATGGTCATTGCCGTGGGGACCTGTGCTTCCTCGGGCGGTGTTTTCCACAACTGTTACAACGTTCTGGGCGGTGTAGACAAGGTTGTACCCGTAGATGTCTACATTCCGGGTTGTGCCGCACGCCCGGAAGCAATCATCGACGGTGTTGTTTTTGCCTTGGAGAAACTAGCCGGCGCCAACCTATGAGGTAGTGAGAGCACGTAATGGAAAACATAAAAGAGATCACAAAAGACAATATTGTCAGCGAAGGCAAGAAGCTGCTGGACGCAGGAGCCAAGTTTGTCACCGCCGTCTGCAATGACCTGGATGAAAAGCTCGAGGTGAGCTACATCTTCAGCAACAACCGTGGCGTCGACATGACTCTTCTGCGTTATGCTGTGGGTAAGGATGAGGAGGTCCCAAGTCTTACCGGAATCACTCTGTCTACCCTTTTAATCGAAAACGAGATGAAAGAATTGTTTGGGCTGAAAGTCAAGGATCTGGCCATTGACTATGGCGGACACCTCATGCTGGCCCACGATAGTCCGACGACGCCTATGCTGAAATCGAAAAAGGCTGAGTCGAAAGGAGGAGAGAGCTAATGGCTACTCGCACTACAGTCCCCTTTGGACCCCAGCACCCGGTCTTACCGGAACCCGTTCAATTGCGGATCACCTACGAAGACGAGAAGGTTTCGGAGGTTGTTCCGGTCATAGGATACGGCCACCGTGGGATAGAAAAAGCATGCGAATTGAACGAATATCCCAAGAACATCTACCTCTGTGAGCGCGTTTGCGGTATCTGCAGTTATCAGCATAGCGATACGGTATCTCAGGTCATCGAGATGCTGTGGCCTCTCGATATCCCGCCTCGAGCCAGGTTCCTTCGTACGATTTGGGCAGAGATGGCCCGTACTCACAGCCATCTTCTCTGGCTCGGGCTTTTTGCCGATGCCTTCGGTTTCGAGAGTATGTTCCTGCAGTTCTGGCGCATCCGAGAGAAGATTCTTGACCTGCTCGAAATGACCGCCGGGCATCGGGTCACTCAGTCGGTCAATGTGGTCGGCGGTGTCCGACGCGATATCAATGAGGAACAGAAAAAGACCGTGCTGGATTCGCTCGCAGACATTCGTCGTCTAAGTGACGACCTCATCAGAGTTCTTGTCAATGACTACACGGTAAAGAATCGGACCGTTGGGGTCGGTGTTATGACCAAGGAACAGGCGATATCGCTTGGGTGCGCCGGTCCGACGCTCAGAGGCAGCGGTGTGAGCGAGGATGTTCGCCTGACCAAATACAATGCCTACGGTGAGCTCAATTTCGAGCCAATCGTCGAGTACGAAGGTGACTGCTATTGCCGCATGCAAGTCAGGGCAAGGGAGCTCCTCCAGGCCATTGATCTGCAGGTTGAGGCACTCGGGAAAATGCCCAAAGGGGAGATTGCAGTGAAGGTGAAGGGCAATCCTCCGGCAAACGAAGCCGTTTTTCGTACGGAAGCCCCGAGAGGCGAGCTCTTCTACTACGGTAAAGGGAACGGCACCCGTCATCTGGAACGCATCAAGATACGCACGCCCACCTTTGCCAACCTGCCGGCAGTGCTGATCATGCTCCCCGGGTGCCAGCTGGCGGATGTGCCCGTAAATGTTCACTCTCTTGACCCCTGTATCTCTTGCACAGAGAGATAATAATCGAAAGGAGCGTGTGAGCGAATGGCTTTAATGTTACCCACCATAATCAGAAATATTCTCGGTGGGCCGGCAACACGGATGTATCCGGTCCAGGTGCGAGAGCCCATCGCTAATGCCAGAGGGCACGTGACTTTCAACGATGACAAGTGCGTTCTCTGTGGTATTTGTTCCCTGCGATGTCCGGCTGATGCAATTTCCATTGACAAGGAAGAGAACGAGCTCACCTTCCATCCGGCTCGGTGCATTGTCTGCGAGGTGTGTGTTCTGGCATGCCCGCAGGACGCTATCGACCTGATCTTCAAATGGCGGCCGCCTTTTTACACCAAACCGGTTGAGGTTCACCAGGCAAAGGCCAAAAAGGCCCGTGCCCAGGCTAAGGAAGCCAAAGTGGTGAAGGAGGCCCAGTAATCCCTGCAGCGCTTCTGCACCCGTAAGGCAACACGGTGCCTCGTGCTCTGAGAATCTGCAAACGGCCAAGACGAACCTTTCGTTTTGGCCGTTTCTTTTTAAAACCGGGCAGCCGCCAAGAACAAATCTAGCCAAAGATATTTGAAATTTTAAAGACTTGCATTCCATCGGTCGTTC
>CAYTWB010000026.1:0-53011 GCA_964441945.1 uncultured Syntrophobacteraceae bacterium | reverse complement strand
CGTTCCGTGGAAATACACAACCTCACCGACCGCCCCTTAGAGAAAAACAGTTGCTATCCAAGTACGGGGTCATCGGAGTCGGCTTCAACGCCTTCTACTGGGAGCAGTTCACCGGCGACCGCGGTTCCGGTGCCGTGCTCGGTTCCTTCGAAGGCCGCACCCAGGGCATTGGACCGGTTGTCTCCTACGTCTCTCCGCCAATCTGCGGTCATACCATCTTGGCCGAGGTGAAATGGCTCCCTGAGATCGACGTCAACAACCGTCTCAGCGGTAACCATGTCTGGTTCAAGGCGGCGTTGGCGTTCTAGGAGCAAGAGACTTGCTTATGGCGCTGCCCACGGAGTGCCTTGCTTGAGATCGAAAGGAGATGGTTTATGAAGAAAAGAACAGCAATGGCGGCATTCATTCTTGCATTGAGCACGGTGTGTGCGGCAACGGCCCTGGCACAGACGGAACCGGATCGCACCACGCTGCCGATCCACGAGCCCCAATACCCGCACAGCACCGTGCTCGATGTCCGGAATGCCCCTCCACCGCCTCCGCGGTTCGAGGTCAAGGCGCCGGCTGGAGCCCCCAACGTCCTCATTGTGCTGATCGACGACATGGGATTCGGCCAGTCCGGCGCGTTCGGCGGGCCCCTCCACATGCCGACGGTGGACCGGCTGGCCAACAGCGGGCTCCGGTACAACCAGTTCCACACTACCGCCCTCTGCGCGCCGACAAGGATGGCGTTGCTTAGCGGCCGCAACCATCACATGAACAACATGGGCTCCATCACGGAAACGGCGACAGCCTACCCCGGCAACACCGCCCAGCGACCCGACAACGTGGCTCCGCTGGCGATGATGCTGCGGTACAACGGCTACACGACGGCCCACTTCGGCAAGAACCACGAGACGGCGGTGTGGGAGGTCAGCCCGTCCGGACCCACCGACCGCTGGCCGACCCGCAGCGGCTTCGACAAGTTCTACGGCTTCATGGGCGGCGAGACGAACCAATGGGCGCCGGCCGTCTACGATGGCATGATCAAGATCGAGGTGCCGAAGGACCCGAGCTATCACTTCATGACCGACATGACGAATCAAGCCATCAAGTGGGTGCGATCCGTGAAGTCTCTGACCCCGGACAAGCCGTTCTTCATCTACTTCGCCCCCGGGGCTACCCACGCGCCGCACCACGTCCCCCAGGAATGGATCGAAAAGTACCGGGGCAAGTTCGACCAGGGGTGGGACAAGCTGCGGGAAGAGACCCTCGCCCGCCAGATCAAGCTGGGGGTCGTGCCCCCGGGGACGAAGCTCGCACCGAAGCCGGAAGCGATCAAGGACTGGGAGAAGCTCACGCCGGAGGAGAAGAAGCTCTTCACCCGCCAGATGGAGGTGTTCGCCGGGTTTGCCGAGTACACGGACACCGAGATCGGCCGCCTCGTGGACGCCATCGGCGACCTTGGCCAGCTCGACAACACGCTGATCTTCTACATCGTGGGTGACAACGGCGCGAGTGCGGAAGGCGGCATGGCCGGCATGTTCAACGAGAACACCTTCTTCAACGGGATTGTGGAATCGGTCCAGGATGTCTTGAAGCACTATGACGAGCTTGGCGCTCCGAGCACATACAATCACTATGCCGCCGGATGGGCCGTCGCGGGAGACACCCCGTTCGCGTGGACCAAGCAGGTTGCTTCGAGCTACGGCGGAACGCGGAACGGGATGGTCGTCCACTGGCCGAAGGGGGTTAAGGCAAAGGGGGAGGTCCGCCCGCAGTGGCACCATGTGATCGATATTGCCCCAACGATCCTGGAAGCGGCGGGCCTTCCCGAACCGAAGGCGGTGAACGGCGTCGCCCAGGCCCCCATCGAAGGGGTGAGCATGCTGGGCTCCTTCAATGATGCGAAGGCGAAGGACAACCACCTGACCCAGTACTTCGAGATTTTCGGAAACCGCGCCATCTATCACGACGGCTGGTTAGCCGGCACCATTCACAGGGCGCCCTGGGAGCAGAAGCCCCGGGCATCTCTCGAAAACGATGTCTGGGAGCTCTACGACACCCGGGCCGACTTCAGCCTGGCCAACGACCTGGCGAAACAGAGCCCGGAGAAGCTCAAGGAGTTGCAGGCACTGTTCATGAAAGAGGCGGAAAAGTACAACGTGCTTCCCCTTGACGACCGCACTCTGGAGCGCTTCAACGCCGCGCTCGTCGGTCGGCCCGACCTGATGGCGGGCCGCACGTCGCTCACCGTCTATGAGGGCATGGCGGGAATGTCCGAGAACGTGTTCATCAACACCAAGAACCGCTCCCACACGATCACGGCCGAAGTGGAGATTCCCAAAGGCGGCGCCAACGGCGTGATCCTGGCCCAGGCAGGGCGGTTTGGCGGGTGGAGCCTGTATCTGAAGGACGGCAAGCCGACCTACCATTACAACTTCCTCGGGTTGGCGCGCTTCACCATTGCCGCCGCAACGCCGGTCCCTGCCGGGAAGGCCACCATCCGCTACGAGTTTGCCTACGACGGCGGGGGGCTGGCCAAAGGCGGCATGGGAACACTCTTCGTCAATGACAAGAAGGTCGCCGAGGGGCGGATCGAGCGATCGCAGCCCATAGTGTTTTCGGGTGACGAAGGCGCCGACGTCGGAGAGGATGGAGAGACGCCGGTCACCGAGGACTATGGCATTGCAGCGCCCTATCAATTCACCGGCAGGATCCACAAGGTGACCATTGAGATCAAGGAAATGAAGCAGGCCGACAAGGCCGAGGAGAACAAGCTCCGCGTGGAAGCCGCACATAAGAAAGCGATGTCGGATTAAGGGCCGGTCCACGCAGATGCATGACCGAACAGGATTGAGGCGCAGTAAGACAACGAGAGTACATTCAGCGACTGATGATGGAATGGGATTAAGAAGGACAAAGAATGCACGCCGCCAGGTCGAAGTTGAACATCGTTGCCTTGCTGGCTGTGGCCGTGGGTGTTTTGCTCCTCTGCGACTTGGCCCCCTATCCTGCCTTTGGGACTGAGGCCCGGCAGAACGCGAAAGCCAAGGGATTCGCGGGCTCACAGAGCTGTCGGGAGTGCCACGAGCGGTTCTACCAGCTCTGGTCCACCTCCTTCCATGGGCTCGCCATGCAGCCATACAACGACGCACTGGCACAGGAGAAGCTCACCCCGCAAAAGGAAGACCTGGTCATCGGCTCGTATCGCTACCGGGCCGAGATCGGCAGGGGGCAGGGCTGGGTGCTTGAAAAAGGGCCTGGAGGGACGAAGCAATACCGAATGCGACATGCGCTCGGTGGCAAGAACGTCTTCTACTTTCTTACCCCGCTGGATAAAGGGAGGCTGCAGACCCTTCCCCTCGCCTACGACCTGAACCGGAAGGAGTGGATCGACATGGCGGTGAGCGGCGTGCGGCACTTCCCGGGCGACCAGCGCCCGGAGGAGCCCTTCAACTGGAAGGAATGGCCCTACACCTTCAACACCGCGTGCTACAGCTGTCACGTGAGCCAGCTTTCCACGAACTACGACCTCAAGACCGACACCTACCGCACGGTCTGGGCGGAGCCGGGAATCAACTGCGAGACCTGCCACGGCCCGTCCGCCGAGCACAACAAGATTGCCCGGGAAGCGCCAAAGGGACAGCCGCTATCCGACCCGAAAATCATCAGCACCAAGACCATGACCACGGAGCAGCGCAACCATCTCTGCGCTTCATGCCACGCCAAGACAACCGCTCCCCTGACACCATCCTACCCGCCCGGGGGAGAGTTCTTCGACCACTTCGACCTGGTCACCATCGAGAGCCCGGACTACTATCCGGACGGTCGCGACCTGGGAGAGAACTACACGTACACCTCGTGGCTCATGAGCCCCTGTGTCAAATCGGGGAAGCTCGACTGCATGCACTGCCACACCTCCAGCGGCCGCTACCGCTTCAAGAAGCCCGAAGACGCCAACAAGGTCTGCCTCCCCTGCCATGAAGAACGGGTGAACAGCGCCCCGGCCCACACGCGTCACGAGGAGGGATCGGCGGGGAATCGATGCGTCTCTTGTCACATGCCCATGACCTCCTTCGCCCGCATGAACCGGAGCGATCACTCCATGCTGCCGCCGGCTCCCGCAGCGACGATGACCTACCATTCGCCCAATGCCTGCAACCTCTGCCACACCGAGAAGGACGCGGCCTGGGCCGACCAGCTGGTTCGGGAGTGGCGCGCTCGCGACTACCAGGCGGCCCTGCTCCGCCGTGCGGGTCTCATTGACGCCGCGAGAAAGCGGGACTGGAGCAGACGAGAGGAGATGCTTCAATACATCGCCAGCCCGGACCGGGACGAAGTCTTTGCTGTATCCCTCATCCGGCTGATCCCGGCATCGTTGGAGCCGAAGCTCGTTGAGACGTTGCTCAAGGCGTCGCATGACCCTTCCCCGTTGGTCCGGGCCGCGGTCATGGAATCCCTCGCGGCGTTCCCGTCGCAGGAGAATCTGCAGACGTTCGTCGCGGCTACCGGCGATGCTACCCGGCTCGTCCGCATCCGTGCTGCGGCGGCGCTGTCGGCCTATCCCGATCTCAAGGTCGAGGGTCAGTTCGCAGAGAGCATCAAGAAGGCCGATGAGGAAGTCCTGGCATCTCTTTCGGCGTGGCCGGATCAGTGGTCCAGTCACTACAACCTGGGGAATTATTATCTCAACCGTGGGGCTCTAAAGGAGGCGGTTGTCTCGTATGACCGGGCCCTGGGGATCGAGCCCCGTGCCGTCATGGTTCTGGTAAACCGTTCTATCGCTTACGCGCGGCTGGGGGAGGTCGAAAAGGCGGAAGCCTCGCTCCACGCCGCTCTCAGGATAGCGCCCGACAACGCCGCTGCCCATTTCAACCTGGGGCTTCTCAAGGCGGAACAGAACGACCGGAAGCAGGCGGAAAGTCATCTCAAATCAGCTCTGAAACACGATCCCCAAATGGCCCAGGCTGCTTACAACCTTTGCATCCTGCTCTCCGGGGACCGGTTCGAAGAAGCTGTCGGGTTTTGCAGGGAGGCAAGCACTCTTCGTGCCGACGAGCCCAGGTATGCGTACACACTTGCCTATTATCTGCACCAAAAGGGTGAGACTGCTGAAGCCATTGCAACGCTGAAACTCAGCGTCGAAAGGCATCCCGAATACCGGGATGCCCAGGTGCTTCTCCGGCAAATTCTGTCCAGCAACCCAAAACCATAAGCGAAGGAGACCACGATGACAGACAGAAAGTTCCTGATTGGATGGGTCCTGGTGCTGAGCCTCCTGATGGCTCCTGCCGCGACGATGGCGGCGCAGGAGAAGAGCTCGGGAGCTCCCGCCGGCTCGATCGAGGCGATGGCCCTGCTCAAGCGCGCCGCCGATTTCCTTTCCCAGAGCGCACAGTTCAGCGTCACGATTCGTGACGGGTACGACGTGGTGCAGGCATCGGGGCAATCGATCGAGTTCGGGGAGATTCGCAAGATCACTCTCAAGCGTCCCGACCGGTTCCGGTCGGACATCGAGCGCAGTGACGGTGAAAGAGGATTCGTGACGTTCGATGGCAAAGACCTTGTCGTGTTCCACGAAAAAGACAAGGTCTATGCAAAATCGTCCAGGCCGGGAGACCTGGACGGAGCGGTGACGCATCTCCTTTCGGACCTCAAGATGCGCTTGCCCCTGGCCATGCTGCTGCTGTCCAGGCTTCCCATGGAGATCGAAAAGCGCGTCCAATCCGTCGATGAGGTGGAGCGTACGGTCATCACGGACGTACCCTGCACGCATCTCGCCGCCCGGACCCAAGAAGTCGATTTCCAGATTTGGATCCCGTCATCGGGCGACCCGCTCCCCCGGCGTATCGTGATCACCTACAAAAACGACCCTGGACGCCCTCAGTTCTGGGCGAATTTTTCGGAATGGAACCTCTCGCCCAATCCTGCCGATTCTCTCTTCACGTTTGCGCCGGCCGAGGGCACGCGGGAAATCCCCTTCCTGGCCCGGCTGCAAACGCCGACGCCTGGACCGGTCAAAGGACCGGCGAAAAAGAAAGGAGGCAAGCAATGAAACGCAACCTATCCCAAAGGGTGATTTCTCTGAGCATGATGATCTGCTGTGTTCTGTTCTTCGCCGTCGATGTCGAATCCCGAGGTGGCGGCAGGGGCGGAGGCGGAGGATTCAGCCGGGAGGGAGCCGCCAGCGGAGGCAGCTTCTCTTCGAGGGCGTCCGCCGGTGACGGAGGTCGCGCCGAAAGAGGGCGCGGAGCATACGGAGCGCGGCAGGCCGGTCAAAGTATGCAGACAGGACAACGCCAGGCCGGTGCCACCGAAAGGACTCAATCTCGACAGGAAGGCTCAGCCACCCGTCAGGAAGGCAGACAGGACGCTTCGAGCACCCGGCAGCAGACGACCACGGATCGGCAGCAGAACCGTCAGGAATACGCTTCCGATGCGCAGGAGAACCGGCAGCAGTATGCAACGGGCGCCCAGCAGAATCGCCAGGAATACTATGACGATCATTGGGACAATTACCATCCCTATGGGTATGGAGGGGCCGTGGCGGCCGGCGCGGTTGGAGCGGCTGCCGGCTACGCCGCAGGGACCGCGGTCGGCTACACGGCCGGGGCGGCAACGGCTGCAACCTACGAGACGCTGCCATGCACTGCCACGGTTGTGGTCGTGAATGGGGTTTCTTTCTTCCAGTGCGGATCAACCTGGTATAATCAGGCCTATTCGGGGTCCGGGCCAACCTATGTCGTGGTCAAACCGCCCTCGGGCTATTGATGTTCCTTGGATTCCGGTTGAAGGGGGCAGGGGCAAAGCGCCCTCTACCGGAAAGTGCAGTTGACCGGAGCGGCGTGGGCACGGTCGAACCGTACCCGCCCTCTGAAATTGTCGGACGTCTATTTCCTGTCGGGAGATTCTTATATGGATTCAGCTTGTTGCGATAGTCCGGGCATAGGCACTCGACCGCATTGGTGCGGGCGTTCTTTGCTTATGTTGTTTGGGCTGCTCCTCCTCTCCGTTGCCGTCGGCTGCGCCCACTACCCCGTCAATCAGGCCGTGAGGCAGGTTGACCCTCAGGGGGGCTATCGGGGCAAAAACCTCATTGATCCCGCCAATGAGGATCAGTTGCTGCTCATGCTCACCTTTTCCGGTGGAGGAACCCGTGCTGCCGCCTTTTCTTACGGCGTCCTCGAAACCTTGCGGGGTACAAGCGTCACTATCCGCGGTCGGCAAAGGCGCCTGCTGGACGAAGTGGACTGGATCTCCGGAGTATCGGGTGGGAGCTTCACGGCGGCCTACTATGGGCTATTCAGGGATCGGACTTTCGAGGAGTTCGAACCCCGGTTCCTCAAGAAGAACATCCAGGGCGACCTTACCCATGCCACACTCTTCAACCCCATCAATTGGGGAAAGCTCTTCTCCGCATACTATGATCGCAGCGACCTGGCTGCGGACTATTACGACAAGCATGTCTTCGAAGGAAAGACGTTTGGTGATCTACTCACCCTGAAAGAGCCAATGATTGTGATCAACGCCACGGACATGGTCCGTGGTTCCCGCTTTTCCTTTGTTCAGGACATATTCGACGTGATCTGCTCCGATCTTTCCTCGTTTCCCGTGGCTCGAGCCTGCGCGGCTTCCTCGGCCGTGCCCCTGGTGTTGAGTCCCATTACCTTGCGCAACCACGCCGGCGGGTGCGGCTACCAGATGCCGCCGGCCCTGGCAGAGGCCATGGTCCCGCCCAGGGACGTGGCCTCCCGCCGTTTGGACCTGGCGAACAACATGCTGCCCTTTCTGGATTCCAAGCAGAAGCCATACATCCATTTGGTGGACGGAGGCGTTGCCGACAACCTGGGCCTCAGAGCCGTCCTGGAGCGAGTCACGCTGATGGGTGATCCCTGGACCACGTTGAAGGCCAACGGGATGGAAAACGTACACAAGATCGTCTTTGTGGTGGTGAATGCCGAGACCGAAATCGATGACAAGTGGGACCGGCGGGAAAAGGTCCCCCCCTTTGTCGCCATGCTCGATTCATACTCGTCCATCGCCATCGAGCGGTACAACAGGGAGACGGTGGCGCTGCTGAGTGAAAGCTTCGGCCGCTGGGCAGATGAAATCCGAAGGGGGCGTTGCGCCTCCGGTCCGATCTCGACCGAGCCAGGCGCTTGCGGAGACATCGAGTTCTACATGATTGAGGTGAGATTCGACGCTCTGGAAGACGATGCGGAGCGCAGTGCCCTCAAAAGGCTTCCGACTTCCTTTGCCCTGAAGCCGGAAGAGGTGGACCACCTGAAGGACGCCGCACATAGGATTCTCAAACAATCCAGGGAGTTTCAGCGGCTGCTCGCGGATCTACAATAGGAGAACCCAAATGGAGATGAAACAAGTCAGCGACCACTGTTTTGCGGTGCTGAACGAGAAGAACCGAGTGTGTGACGCCAACTCCGGCCTGATCAATCTGGGCGGCGGAGTTGTGATCGACACGCAGTCGGACCTGCCCCATGCGCGGCAGATGATCGAGATGTTCACCAAGGTGTGGCCTGCCATGCCGAAACGCGTCGTCAACACGCACGAGGATGGAGACCACGTCTGGGGCAATCAACTCTTCGAGGGCGCGGAGATCATCGCCCACCGGTTGGTGCCCGAACGGATGAAGCACGTGGCCAATCCGGAGGAGACTCGGAAATTGCTGCATGGCGTGGCCGATGGCCCCACGCGCCAGGCAATCGAGGCGATGCACCCCGGCGTCGCGGCTGTGGGGCTGCAATTGTCGGAAGATTATGACCTCGACGGGGTCCAGCTCGTCCTGCCGACGACCCTGTTCGACACGCGCTACGAGCTCGACCTCGACGGCACGGAGGTCCACCTGATCTATGTCGGGCCGTGCCATCAGGTCGGGGACACGATCATCCATGTACCCAAGGAGCGCGTGGTGTTCGCCGGAGACGTCCTGTTCCGGCAGTGCACGCCGATGGGCTGGACGGGATCATACGAAAAGTGGTTCCAGTGCATTGATCTGCTCGTTCAGCTCAACCCGGAAGTCATCGTCGCCGGCCACGGTCCGCTGTGCGGGATCGAAGGGGCCACCGAGATGAAAGCGTATCTTCAGTATGTCCGGGACGAGTCGAAGAAGTGCTTCGACGCCGAGCTCACTTCCCTGGATGCGGCCAAGCGAATCGAGTTTGGCCCCTACGGCGAGTGGCGCGCCCCGGCGCGCCTGTACATGAACGTCGAACGGGCGTACCGCGAGCTCCGCAACGACCCCCTTGATGCGCCTTGGGATACACCAGGGACTTTCGACGCCATCTACCAGGTGGCGAAGGCAAAAGGGATCGAGGTCGAATACTGACACCGTTCAAAGAACTCAAGCCACCATACACCAGGAGGATACCAGTAATGAAATTCCCCATGATCTATGCGGACGAACAGGGCGAGACCCACTTCGGCGTCCGGGACATACCGGACCATGAGCTTGCCGTGGGCCCGCCGCCGAACCCCACGGGGCTGATGAGCGATTTCGGGGCTGTCACGACCATGTGCGTCATCTCGTTCCCCGCCGGGACGGAGGCGCCCGCCCACAACGCCCCCCAACCCTACGTCGTCATCGTCCTGTCGGGCGAAGGAGAAGTGGCGACCAGCGACGGCGAATCGCGGAGATTCCACACCGGCGAGGTGCTCTTCTGCAATGATCTCACCGGCAAGGGGCATGTGACTCGGGCGATCACTGACCTGATCCTGGCGTTCGTCAATCGGGCCAAATCCTGAGACATCTGTAGGCAGGATCCAAACACCAGGGAGAGAATACGCTATGACGACTGACATCAAGACACTGGTTGATTCCACAAAGGGCCTCAAGTTCACGGAGAGTCCCCGTTGGCACAACGACAAGTTGTGGTTCCTCGACATCCACGACCAGCGGATCAAGACCGTGGACCTCACCGGTTCGGTCTCAACGGTAATGGAGCTCCCGTTTATCCCGAACAGCTTCGGGCTCACTCCCGAGGGAATGGTCGTGGTTGGTGATGCGTTTCAGCGCCGGATTTACCGTCAAGCCGAAGATGGTCTGCAACAGGTGGCCGACATCAGCGGATTGACCGAGTTCTGCTTGAGCGACGGCATCGTGGACGCCAAGGGCCGTTTGTACGTGGGGGACATCGGCTACAACTTCTTTGATCCGACGGCCAGGCCCGTCGAAACCTGCGTGATCGTCCTCGTCGGTTCTGATGGTCGAGCGTCCGTGGTTGCCGACAAGCTCTTCTTCCCGAACGGCATGGTGATCACCCCCGACTCACGAACGCTCATCGTCGGCGAGACGCTCGGCCATCGCCTGACCGCCTTCGACATCCAGGAGGACGGCTCCCTCGGCAACCGGCGGATCTGGGCACATTTACCCCCGTCCGTTGGCCCCGACGGCATCTGCCTCGACGCCCAGGGGGCCGTGTGGTGCGCCAACCCCGAGGGCAGGGACAGTGTGGTGCGCGTCCGCGAAGGCGGGGAGATCACGGATCGGATCCAGGTGGACACCCACGCCTATGCAGTCATGTTGGGCGGGCCGGAGCGGAGGCACCTCTTTGTCTGTGCGTCGGGTTCCCACGATCCGGCAGAGATCCAGCGAAAGCCGAGCGCGAGTTTCCAAGTTGTCGAGGTGGATGTTCCGGGTGCGGGAATGCCATGAAGCAGTGACTGCTTCGACGCCATCTATCAGCTGGCGAAGGCGAAAGGAATCGAGGTCGAATAGTAAACCAGTCCAGACACAGAAAGGAAACCCATCATGAAACTGATCCGGTTCACCACCACCGATTCGCCAAATCCTTGTCTCGGCGTCGTCATCGACGATCAAGCTGTTTCGTTCGACGTTTTGCAAAGCAAAGCGGGGAAGTCCTCCCCCCACCTGGCTGACAGCCGATCCTACCTGGCCAGTCTCCCCGAAAGTGAGCGGACGGCCAGGGAGCTGCTTGCCTGGGGCGAAGAGCACCTCAGAGCGCTTGGTGACAGCGAACGCTTCCCTCTTAAGGCCGTACGCCTGTTGGAGCCGGTTGAGGTCGCCGCCCTGTTCGACTTCGGCCTGACGCCGCGGCATCTCAAGAACTCTGCCGAGACTCTCATGAAATATGAGAAGGATAACCCGCAGACCGCGCCGCTGTTGCAGGCGTTCGCCAAAGTTGTCATGGCCCCCAAACCCAAGTCGTCCGCCGCGGGCCGGCCCGAGCCGCTGTCCTATTACAAGTGCAACATGAACGCCATCGTGGGCGACGGGGAGACTGTTCCCTGGCCGGCTTACACGTCGCGGCTGGACATCGAGCCCGAACTCGCCGTCGTGTATGGGAACGAAAAGCAGCCGGTGGCGGGCTTTTGCATCTTCAACGACATCTCGGCCCGCGACGTCCAGGCCACGGAGTTCGTGGGCGGATTCTGCTTGACGAAGGACATGGCGAAGGGCAACCAGCTCGGACCTTACCTGGTCACACCCGATGAAGTTGGCGATCCATACAACCTCAAGGTTACGGTCCTGGTGAATGGGCAACTGAAGTACCAGGGATCAACATCCGAGATCAGCCACAAGGCCGAAGACGTGTTCGCGTGGTTGGGGTTCATGGCTCCTTCGAAGCCCGGCTCCGTGATGGGCTTCGGTACCATCCCCGACTGTACCGGCCTTGACCACGACGACTTCATTGACCCAGGCGCCGAGATTCAGATAACCTTCGAGCGGCTCGGGACCCTGCACTGCCGTTTCGCCGAACCGGCGGACAAGCTGCTGACGAGCCGGTGGCCGGTGCGCGAGCCGTTGCAGAAGTACCACGGGTAGTTGACATCCGTCTTCGACCATCACGGAGATGCTCACGGTCGCAGCCCTTACCGTCCTCGGCAACCGGCAGGCGAAGTTGAAGGAGCGTATCCGAGGAGCGCTGAACGTCGGCTGTGCCTGAGCCTTTGACGGAGAATGCAAAATGCAATGGAATCGGCGCTACGTCGTCAAAAGCTACGTCAGAAACTCGCTGTGGCTCATGCCTTTTTTCGCTGTAGTGCTTTATTGGGTAGTCAGCAGTATCACTCTGCGAATCGATGGCTGGCTGCTGCAGACCGGACAAATTGACTCAAAGACCGCATTCTTGGGTCTGACTATGGTGGGAGCGCGGTCAGCGCTGGACACGATCGTCACCCTAAATCTTTCTTTCCTGGTATTCACCTTCGGTTCGCTGCTCATCGCGATTCAAGTCGCAGGGGGGCAGTACACGCCCCGGATCATAGCGACCACGCTTTTGCGGGACAATGCGATCCGCTTCACAGTCGGCTATTTTGTCTTCACCCTGCTCTTCACCGTGAGAACTCTGACCAGGATGGGCGGTGACATCGTACACCAGTTCAATACCTTCATTGCGATAGCTTTGGGGTTGTTGTCAGTTGTGGTTTTTCTTTATCTGATTGACTACGCCGCGAGATTCTTGCGTCCCGTGAGCATCGTGAAGCGAGTTGGGGAATCCGGTCTGGCGGTCATCAAGAGCGTCTATCCGGAGTCAACCAGGCCCTCCCGCTCCGTGAAAACGTTCGCCAGGCCGGTATCTCCTGACCGGCTCGTCACCAACTCGGGAGCCTCGGGCATAGTGTTAGCCGTGGATCTGGATGGCTTAGTGGCCTTGGCGCGGAACGCCAACGGAATAATAGAGTTCGTCCCCCAGGTGGGCGACTTCGTGGCGGCGGATGAACCATTGTTGCGGCTGTATGGCGGCGCGGGCGCTATTGATGACCGTCAACTGCGGGCGGCCGTCGCGCTGGGGTCCGAACGTACCGTCGACCAAGACCCGACCTTTGCCTTCCGCATCCTGGTCGATATTGCGATTAAAGCATTGTCGCCGGCGATCAATGATCCGACAACGGCCGTGCTCGCCATTGACCAGCTTCATCGCCTCCTTCGGCGGGTCGGCCTGCGGCTCGTCAGCCGCGAGGAGATCTGCGATGAGGCCGGCGAACCGCGGCTCATCTTCCGGACGCCGAACTGGGAGGATTTTGTGCATCTCACTTGCACCGAGATCCGTCATTGTGGGGCGGGCAGCATCCAGATCATGCGGCGATTGCGCTCGATGCTCGAAAATCTCATGCAAACCCTGCCGCCGCATCGTCATGCCGAGTTACGCCAACAACTGGAGCTTCTAGATCGCACGATAGAAGAACACTACGCTTTCCCTGAGGACCAGGTGCTTGCCCGCATCCCGGATTCGCAGGGTTTGGGGGGCTCGTTGGGCGTGCAAGCCGCAATCGAGACGATAACACCCAAAGGCGATGGACGCGCCGAGTGAAAGCGTCCGTGATACGTGAGATAAAGGCTCATTGTTCTTCGAGGATCCGTCACGGAATCGGGCACGGAATGGCCCCGATGGATCGATGGATCGCCCAGTATGGCGGCGGATAGTTCAAGGGGTTGTGGGGCAGGTTTTCCAAACTGCCCCACGGAAGTCAAGACAGGCAGGGGATCAGGGCAGTTCAGGCAGGTCCCCTTCATTGCCAATCCGCATAAAGCCTGAGCCGGCTTTGCTCCCAGCAGAAGAAGAGCTGCCCTTGTCATCCTCCAGCACCAGCGGCGTTCCCACGCAGGAGCATGGGAACGAGAGCAAGGCGCAAGAGGCAGAGGCAAAGCTGAAGATTCAAGAAGAAACCCGTTCGGGACGTTTCCAACTCGCTTTCTCACCCATTTTCGTCTATGAAAACAACAAGAATCCGTATCAAGCGACGACGGGACCCTGAAGCGAGGAAAGGAGACAGGCAGAATTGAGATCGACGATCCAATCGGCTTCAAAAAGGATGTCCTGTCATCATGGCCGACACAGAAATCATATCGAGGTGACAAAATGGCAGTACTATCAAAAGGCAGACTTGCAAAAATGATGTTGGACATTTTGTTGCAGCTTACTCCCGGCACCAGGAACTTGAAAGAGAACATCACATTCCGGCTTGGTCTTATCGGGCAGATGTCCACAACTCGAGATATCAACGCGGCTTGGGATGAAACGAAAAACAAGGCTGCTAAACTGCATCCTGACAGGTTCATTTTGGACAAAAGGAATGTCCTTCAATGGAATGACGGAACGGTAAGAATACTGGACGAGAAGATCTCCAGTACGAATTTCAAAAAGCTCAATGAACTGGCAGAGAAAGAAAACTGCAGTGTTGATGCCTTGGTGACAAAACTCATCTCCCACTATAAACATCAGAAGAACACGCCCTAATACTACTGAGTTGAAACTCAGGGAAAGGATCGGGTGTCGGGCAATGGACCCGGAAAAACTCTCCATGCTGAAAATTGGGCATGAGGATCAGACTTCTGGTACGAAACGCAAGATGCGGCGTTTCTTTGTCGTGGTCGTTTCCCTCACACTCTTGCTCACTGCCGGGTATCTGATCGGCTTTGCAGGGTTTTTCTCCTCTGCAGTCCCGGTGCAGATCACCACCGCAACCCTGGTGTACCCTTCTCAAACCGTTGCCGATTTCAACGCGAGCGGATATGTGGTGGCCCAGCGGCGCGCTTCGGTGGCCTCGAAGGGTACGGGACGGCTCGAACGGCTGGCGGTGCAGGAGGGCAGCCGGGTGAAGCAGGGAGATGTCCTTGCCGAACTGGAGAACAATGACTTGAAGGCGGAATACGCCCAGGTTGCCGGACAGCTGGCTGCGGCGCGAGCCGATCTCACCCGGGCGGAAACCGAAAAGCGCACCGCCGAGAGGAACTTCAGGCGATACCGGAACCTTTGGGAGCAGAAGGTGGTTCCCAGGGCTGAATTTGAGACGGCCGAGGATCGATACGGCAAGGCCGTGGCGGGCATCGATTCGGCAAAGGCCGCTATTCGAGCCTTGGAGGCGGCCTCGAAGCGGGCATCCGTACTGATTGAGTACACGGTCATTCGGGCCCCTTTCGACGGAGTGGTGCTCACCAAGAACGCCGATGAGGGTGAAGTGGTGGCGCCGTTCGGTTCTTCAGTCAATGCCAAGGCGGCAGTCGTGACCATGGCCGATTTGTCCTCCCTGATGGTACAGGCCGATGTATCGGAATCGTTCCTTCCCAGGGTGCACGTGGATCAGTCCTGCGAAATTCAGCTGGACGCGCTGCCGGATACCCGGTTTCCCGGCAGGGTTTACACCATAGTTCCCACGGCGGATCGCACCAAGGGAACGGTGATGGTGAAGGTCTCTTTCGACAGCCTGGATCCCCGCATTCTCCCCGAGATGAGCGCCCGGGTCGCGTTCCTGACGAGGCCCCTCAGCAGTCAAGAGTCTATTCCGTTCCTGGGTGCACATCGTGAGGTGATCTGCCGGCGCAACGGCACTCAGGGCTTCTTTCAGATTGTCGACAATCAGGCCCGCTGGTTAGAAGTCCCTGCGCCGGAGTTCAAGGGAGATTACGTTGTCCTCGCCGACTGGCTGAAGGGGAAGGAACAGATCGTGCTCAGGCCCCCTCAAACACTCAAACCCGGAAACAACGTCAAGGTGGCGGAATGATGGTCGGTTCACCTGGTATAGCGCCTCAAAAACAAGTGTCCGAATTCCTGTTCGTCATACCGGCACAGGCCGGTATCCAGGAAGCTCTTCTGGATTCCGGCCGGAAACTTGCCGGAATGACGGCCTGCGATAATGGTCACCTTACTGGGCAACGATGTGCTTCGGATTGGGATTCATTGGTGTGATAATGGCGGAACGGGAATCGACTCCGGCGGTAGGACCCATTGTTCTAATTGAGAATGTGCATAAGTTCTACCAGCGAGGTCCTCAGCAGATCTCCGTTCTGCGGGGAATCAGCCTTAACATCGCCGAAGGTCACTTCGTAGCCCTGATGGGACCGTCCGGTTCCGGAAAGACAACCCTCCTCAACCTGATCGCCGGTATCGACCGGCCGGACGACGGCCGACTGATCGTGGCCGGGACGGATATCACCCGTCTCGGAGAATGGGACCTCGCCCAATGGCGGGCCCGGCATGTGGGCTTCATCTTTCAATTCTACAATCTTTTGCCGGTCCTCTCGGGGCTGGAAAACGTGGAATTGCCGCTTCTCCTGCGCAATCTGACCAGGAGGCAGCGCCGTGAGCACGCCCTGCTCGCCCTGGAGCTCGTTGGACTGCAGGATCGGGTGCATCACTATCCACGAGAGCTTTCCGGCGGACAGCAGCAGCGGGTAGCCATCGCACGGGCCATTGTGACCGACCCGACGCTCATCGTGGCGGATGAACCGACGGGAGACCTGGACAAAACCTCCGCAGGCGAAGTGCTGGCCCTCCTGGAACAGCTGAGCCGCGAGTTCGGCAAGACGATCGTCATGGTGACTCATGATCCCAAAGCCGCTGAAAGGGCGATGGAGATTCACCGCCTGGACAAAGGCATATTGGACAACCATGAAAGATCGACCACGGGACAAGAGAAAGGCAGATAGTGCAATCAAGAGAAACGATGCGCAATGAGTTGCTCGAAGCCTACGAGGGCCTCCCACCGGCGGAACAGGACCTGGTGCAGCTTTGTTCCGTGATCCACGAGCCGGTGAGTGCAAACGTTTTGTACAAGATATTCCGCAGGGCGGGCCTGGGTTTTCCCGGAGAAAAGATGGGCTCGGCCAAGGCGATCGAGCCGCACCTGCACCGACTGCAGGCGCTCAAGCTCCTGAATGACAGCTGCCAGGTGCCGCCGGAGATCATCGAGATCATCACCAGGCGGGCACTCGCTGCCGGAAAAATCTTCAATTCCGGGGACCTGCTGAAGGGGATCGAGTCTGAGCAGACCTGGACGGATAGACTGCCGACCGGCAGCCGTTGTATTTCCTGCTTCAAGCCTGTGGATGGCAAAGCTTTCGCCGCCGCCCCGGGGCCTCTTTGCCCGGCATGCTCCGAATCGGAGCTCAGGACCGTCTCGGCTGATGAAAATCTGCACCATTGGCCGGTCCGGCAAATCCTGGATGCCTTCTCGCCTGGCGGGGATATCAGGCTCATGCTGACCGTCATCCAGCATTTCGGCGATGCGCAGCGAGCCTTCATCTCACAAAAGAGCAAAGATGTCAACGCTCTATTGCCCCTTCTGGTGCAAAGCCTTGGGTACTCGCAGCCTCATCCCCTCGCTTCCGCGGTTCGGCAGGCAGCGCTCCGGGCTTGCACCCGGATGGGGCACAAGATACTGCCTTACCTGCTCCATATGATCCAAAAGACCCCATGGCAATACTATGCCAATATCCTTACAGCCGTGAGGGTCATCGCTCCTGAGAAACCCGAGGTCCAGGCCGCTCTGAAAGAGGCATCCGAGGATGCGAACCCTGAAATACGCAGGTGCGTGATGACGCTTGTGAGTGACCATCCGCCTCCCTGGGCTGCCGGGATCATTGAGAAACTGAGCAGGGACCGGGACTCGATCGTCCAGTCCATGGCGAAGAAAGCCCTTGGCGCATTGAAGTCGAGACCGGATGGACATTCTTGGTTCCCCCACGGCTCCTATAGAATTCCCGAGCCGTCCGTTAGCCCGTCCATTCGTTTCGGCCCTTTTGTTAGAGCGATTCAAGACGAACTGCCGCTGAGTCACGGCCACTCCTATTCCTCCTCATACAGTGCGTCCCACTCTCCGCGCATCCTGCGAGACCTGCGTATCGGGATTTATTCCCGGGACAGGGGCTTTTTCGATACGCGGCTGGGAGAGCTGGCTTCCGTCTGCGGCGGACTCCCCGGCTATGCAAGCGCTGTCGCTCAAATAGGCAACAATCCATTCGATGCCGCATGGTTCGCCTCCCTCCCGGAGGAGATCCGGATGGTTGCGCTTTCCGTCATTTTTCACCAGACCATGGTCCGCCTGGGACCCGACTCTGATGCCCTCGCCTTTACCCTGAAGGACCCTCTTTTCAAGTCCGCGCCTCAATCCGATCGGGCTTCCTTGCTCTCCAATCTGGCATCCAGGCTCATCATGGGCGGCAGGCTGAACGAAGCGCAGGAGATCATAGTCGAGATCGAAGGGCGCGATTACACCGGCGGTCTCATGGGATGGCTCCGTTTTGTGGAGGGAAAGAACAGCGAGGCCCTAGAACTGTTTGAAGCCGATCTCAAGGAGCTGCGGCGCAGAAGGGCGAAGCGAAATATAAACTTCAGCGGCTTCAGAGGGCTTTTCTACGTTCTAGCTCTTCTGAAGTCCGGGGATGAAGACCTTCTCAAGAGGGCCGATCAACTCGTGAGCTGGTCTCTTTCCTCGAAGGGCAGCCCTGATTTCCTGTCATCCGCGTACAAATCTCTGATGGGAATTCTCTGCGCACAGAGGCTCGATGTTGAAGATGCAAAAAGAATCATCGCGGGGGAATCGAAAGCCGGCGATGTGCTCCCTTCCCTCTTTAACGCCATAGCGGCCTTCTGGGTGAACGGCCGACTCTCCCCGGAGATGATTGTCCGCATGGCGCGTATATTCCATGCAGCCAGGGAGGCTGAAATGGATTGGGTGGCCATGGAGAGTGCGGCGCTGCTCATCCGTGCGGGCAAGGAGACTTCCGATCGGCGTGAATTCCTCGACAGGATCATGAAGCAAAGTGGTATGCAGCCCCTCGTGCTGTCGATCCAGGCCGAAGAACCGTGGGAAAAGGGCCTGCGTGCGCTCATGCAGATAATCGATGAACCCGACAGGCCCCCTGCGCAAAGGCCCGCCGGAGGAACAAGGCTGATCTGGCTTGTCGGCTATTATGAAGGCAAAGTCTCCCTTCAGCCCGTCGAACAGAAGTTCACTGCCAAAGGCGAGTGGAGCAAGGGGCGACCGGTGGCCATGAACCGTCTTTTCACCCGCTCCAACCTCGAGTATGCAACCAAACAGGACCATGCCATCTGTGCCGCGCTCAAGCATGAACAGTTCTATTACGAACATCGCTACTACTTTGACATGAACAAGCTTTTACCCGCTCTCGTGGGCCATCCGCTGCTTTTCCTGGCAAATTCCCCCTCCGTTCCGGTCGAATTCGTAAAGGGCGAACCCGAGGTCCTGGTGGCCAAATCCGGCTCGAACCTGAACATCAAGTTTGCGGCCGTACTTCCGGAAAACCATGTTGCGCTGATACAGGAAACACCCACCCGGTTCAAGGTGATCGAACCGACCGAAAAGCATCGGCGTATCGCCCAGGTCCTGGGAACCGGGGGCCTCATCGTGCCCGGCTCGGCCAGGGAGGAAGTCCTGAGCGCCGTATCCGCGCTCTCCTCGCATATGCTCGTCCACTCGGAAATCGGCGGCAAATCGAAGAATGTGGTCGAAGTCGCATCCGACCCGACGCCTCACGTGCATCTCATCCCATCGGGTCCAGGGATTCGACTGGAGATCTTTGTGAAGCCGTTCAGAGAGGAAGGCGGTCCATACCTCAAGCCCGCTGCCGGCGCGACGAATGTTATCGCCGAAGTGGGTGGAAAAAGGATGCAGACCAAAAGGGACCTCAAGGCCGAAGACCGGATGGCGGACGCCGTGGAAGCGGCTTCTCCCTCGCTTGCAAGGCTTGCCGATTCGGACCGGCAGTGGCTGCTCGAAGATCCGCAAGATTGTCTGCAGGTGCTCCTCGATCTCAAGGCCCTGCAGGAAAAGGCCCAGGTTGTCCTGGAATGGCCTGAGGGGGAAAAACTGAAGGTCACCCGTGAGGTCTCCTTTGACCATTTCCGCCTGAAGATCCGCTCCAAGGGGGACTGGTTCGAAGTGAGCGGCGGGCTTCGCGTGGATGATCATCTCGTGCTCGATATGAAGCGCCTCCTTGATCTTCTCAACACAACGAGCACTCGATTCATTCAGCTGGATGAGGGCCATTTTCTGGCCCTGACCAGGGAATTCAGAAAGAGGCTCGAGGAGCTCGATGCCTATGCCGAAAAGAAGGGGAAGGAAATCCGGCTGCATCCTCTTGCGGCCCTGGCTGTGCAGGACCTCATAGAAGCCATTCCAAACATCGAGGTGGATAAAACCTGGGAATCACGGCTCGATCGCATTCGATCCGGCCAGGAGATCAGCCCTCCCGTTCCGGCGACTCTCCAGGCTGAGCTGCGAGACTACCAGCTGGAAGGCTATACGTGGCTCGCCCGCCTCGCTCATATGGGGATCGGGGCATGCCTGGCCGATGACATGGGGCTCGGAAAGACCGTTCAGGCGCTGGCCGTCATGCTGCATCGGGCCGCTGAGGGCCCCAGCCTGGTGGTGGCCCCGACTTCGGTATGCTGGAACTGGGTGGCCGAAGCCAATCGCTTCGCCCCTACGCTCAATCTGGTGCAATTTGACGGTAAAAGCAGGGAAAAGCTCGCAAAGAGCCTCAAGCACCACGATGTGCTCGTCACCAGCTACGGACTGCTCATCCAGGAAGCGGAACTCATATCGTCCATCGAGTGGAACACCATCGTTCTCGATGAGGCCCAGGCGATCAAGAACGTCCTGACCAGGCGGTCTCAGGCGGCGATGGGTCTCAAGGGACAGTTCAGGATCGTCACGACGGGCACTCCCATCGAGAACCATCTCGGCGAACTCTGGACGCTCTTCAATTTTATCAATCCGGGCCTTCTGGGCTCACTCCAGAGGTTCAACGAACGCTATGCCGTCCCCATCGAGAAATACAACAACCGGGATGCCAGAAGGCGTCTGAAGCGGTTGATCCAGCCCTTCATTCTAAGGCGCCTGAAATCCCAGGTCCTGGAAGAACTCCCTTCCCGCACCGAGATGGTCCTGCATGTGGAGATGAGCCCCGAGGAGACCGCATTCTATGAAGCCTTGAGGCAGCAGGCCCTGGCGAGGATCGAAGCCGATCATTCCCCGATCGCTCAGAAGCACTTGAAGATCCTGGCCGAAATCACCCGGCTCAGGCAGGCGGCATGCAACCCCAGGCTCGTCATCCCGGAGACCGATCTTTCGAGCTCGAAGCTCGATCTTTTCGGTGAAGTCATCTCGGAGCTCCTCGAAAACCGCCATAGAGCGCTGATCTTCAGCCAGTTTGTCGGACACCTTGGCCTCATCCGGGAATACCTGGACAGCCGGAGCATCGGCTACCGCTACCTCGATGGAAGCACACCGACCAAAGAGCGCCAGAAGGAGGTGGAAGGCTTCCAGTCGGGCGAAGGAGACCTTTTCCTCATCAGCCTCAAGGCCGGGGGCCTGGGACTCAATCTCACCGCTGCCGATTACGTCATCCATATGGACCCGTGGTGGAACCCGGCCGTCGAAGACCAGGCCTCGGACCGCGCTCATCGTATCGGCCAGCAACGCCCCGTAACCATCTACCGGCTGGTGGCCAAAGGCACCATCGAGGAAAAGATCCTGAAGCTCCACCAGGAGAAAAGGGACCTGGCCGGAAGCCTCCTCGACGGAAGCGACCTGAGCGGAAAGATCTCGGCGGAGGAACTGATCCGGTTGATCCGGGAAGAGTGATCATCAGATAACGAATCACGCAACCAATTCATGAGACGCTGGACAGGAGTTCTCCAAGTGAAAGTTCATCGAGCTTCAGGTCCTGGTGCCGGAGTGACCGTTCGCCTCATCGGTTTGAGCTTATGCCTGATCATCGCCCATGCGATGACGGCACATGCTTCGCCTGCGGGAGGATTGTCTGCCGAGATCATTCAGGTCCTCCCGGTATCGGAAAAGGACCTCCTGGTTTTGACGCGGGAGAAAAGAGGGGTTTTCACCTCTCAGGACGGCGGCAGAAGGTGGAACCAGCCCTCGGGTCTTCCCGACGCCTTTGTCTATTCCGCTGCCAAGGCATGGGGCGAAGTGCTGCTGCTGACCAGCGCCGGGGTTTATTCATCCCGGGATGGAGGCACCGACTGGAGACCGGCGGCCAAAGTCAACGCCGCTTTTCTCGCCTGCAGCCCGGATCATTCCTCGTGCCTCCTCAAGGTGTGGGGGAAGGGGCTGTACCAGGTCCAGCCCGCCTTTTTCAGCAAGAAGGAGCACGAAGACCCAAGCAAGCCCGGCGAGGAAGTGCCCTCCGCGCCCCTCACCGTAGGACTGCCCGACACCGCCGTGCAATCCATAGCCTACGGCAGGGATAATACGATTTTTGCCGGGTTTCTGGGAAAGGGTGTCTTTCTCTCGCAAAACTCCGGCAAAAGCTGGCAGGAGATCAATGGGGGCCTTGCCAACAAGGACGTCCTGGTCCTTGCGGCCAACCCCCAGGGAATCATCTTTGCCGGGACCTATGGGGGCGGCCTTTTCCGCTGGTCCTTGGAAAACTCGACCTGGTCGTTGGTGGAAACGCCCCTGGTTGATGGAATCGTACAGTGCGTGACGTTCGGTGCCGATGGTTTGATGCTGGTGGGAACCCGGGGGGAAGGGGTGATCCTTTCGCGCGACGACGGCCGGACGTGGCCTGAGGCGGGTGGTGGGGTTGCCGGGGCCAACATCCATGGGCTGGCGGCGACTCCGGATGGCGTCCTGTGGGCCGGAGCTTACGGCAGCGGCCTCTTCGTGTCCCGAGACGGCGGTTGGATCTGGGCGACACGTCCATTTGCCTACCTCTCTCATGTTTACGCGTTGGCAACCGCCTCCGACAGGGCCTGGTACGCCGCAGTCAAGGGTGTGGGACTGCTCCGCTCGACTGATGAAGGCAAGAATTGGGCTGCCTTACCAATGCCTTTCCCTCTTGATGAGGAAATATCGCTGGCCGCTGATAGGCACCATCGCGTCTTCGCGGGAACGAGGACCGGTGGAGTATTTGTCTCATCCGACGGCGGGCGGACCTGGGGAAAAACCATGGCCGGCCTTCCCGGCGAAGGCGTTCACTCCCTGAGGGACAGCCCCGAGGGTGAATTGTTTGCTGCGGCAGCGGACGGCAGCGGCCTGTACAGGCTGGGAGCCAACGACACCTGGGAGAAAATCGTTGCGGAAGGAGAATTTGGCGAACAGTACGCTGTATGGGATATGATGTTTCTGCCCTCCGGGGAAGCCGTCGCCTATGGGCTTCAAGATCTTCTGGTTTCACAGGGGGGATTCGGTTCCTGGCGTCTGACCCACATGGCGCAGAATTTTTCAGATCTTTGGGTGGATTCCACGGGCAGACTCTGGACGGAACGATTCCTCAGCATTTTTGCTCAGACCGGGGACGGGCGTGGCTGGGATGAAATGACCGAAATTCCCGACGATCGTTATCAGTCCTTCCGCGAATTGGGTCCCGCGCAATTTGCCGCGGTTCGCATGGAGGGCGGCGTCGATGTCCTTCGCTGGACCGGGAGCGGGCTTCAGCGGGTCATGCGAGGCCTCGCGGACCAATCGATCTTGGCCCTGGCAACGGATGGAAACAGGACCGTTCTTGCCGGCACGGAGCGCGGGCTGTGGGTTTCCCGCGACCAGGGGGAGACCTGGCGGGAGGTGGATTTGCAGCCCTGAGCGCGCCCGCTCACAAGGAGTGACCTCATTCGGATAAGGATTGAATGGATGCGGTTTCTATTGAAGCCTCTCTTGCTTGGCTACGTCTTCTTCCTGGCGATTCTGCTCTGGTGGCGCCCTGCGCCGGTGCTCCTTCGAATCGAGTCCGTCGATTGGGCCGGGCTCTATGAAAAGCAGCACACTCCGGTCGAGCACCTCTGGGGGGCCATGGAGATGGGAAGAGAGCTGATACGGGGCATGACCCCTCACACACCGCTCACCGAGTTCATTGCGGAAAAGACGGCAGACCGGCTTGTCAGGGTAACCGGCAGCCAGTGGTGCGATTGGTATGGCCGGAATTTTGCCGCCGTGCCTTCCTCTCCTGGTACTTCGACCTTCTTCCGGCCCGACGACTCACCGGTTGCGGAAATATCCAAAGAGCAGGGGTACCTGGAACTTCGCTGCGACAAGGCCATCGAGCATCTGCACTTTGTGCGGGTGCCGGCAGCGGATTTTGGCCACCATGAAATCCCCGAGGCCCTGCACTATCCCTCTCGGAAAACGGCGGTTGCGGTTTTCACGGGATGCCTGGCATTGGGGCTGCTGTTCCGGTTGCGCCGGGAAGAACCCGGGCTGGTGGAAACCAGCAGTGTTGCCAGGGGATGCCGGGTCACCTCGCTTATCCTGGCCGGAGGCTCGGTGCTGACGGCGCTGCCGTTTTTCTATCAAATCCACCATTCGACGTCGGCTTTCCCCATCATTTTCGTGGGAGGGTTTGTGATGCTGGCCGGGTTCGTGGGTCTTGTTATCTTCGCCAGGCTCCTGCCCATGCTCCGGGACCTGCTTGCGGGTGTGGGCCTTATTGTTCACTGGACTTACGATCCCGAGGAGTGGAAGCGGTTTGCGGAGTGGGAATTCGGGGAGGAGAAATCCGAAAAGACCCATCTTCTGATACTCATCTCCATCATCGCTCTGGTCATCGGGCTGGGTTTCTGGGTGAGTGTCCGAGACGAGGCTTCGGGCTGGGTGTTTCTCTTTCTCATGGGAGTGGTGGCGCTTCTCTGGGGCGTCGGGTGGCTG
This sequence comes from uncultured Syntrophobacteraceae bacterium, assembly GCA_964441945.1. Taxonomy (GTDB): domain Bacteria; phylum Desulfobacterota; class Syntrophobacteria; order Syntrophobacterales; family Syntrophobacteraceae; genus JADGQM01. Next base: position 28,648 of record CAYTWB010000026.1, on the reverse strand, counting down.
GTGCCGAGGCTCAACTACCGCAGGAATCTGAACCGCCCCGGCCAGGTCTATATCGGGAAAGCCGGAGTCTACATCAGCGGTGCGGTGCACGCCTGGAAGATGTGGGGGTCCCGTTTCGAATCGGCGGAGTACCGGACGGAACCTTTTCCGCTGCTCCTGCTGACTTATTCATACCTTCAAGCTGCCGGCAGGCCACTCTTTTTTTACCGGCAGGGGGTGACAGTCAGGATACCGGTCCCCCGGGGAAAAGAAGCGGAAGGGAAAAGCGTGGTGGAACACTTTGCGGCGGATCGCCCGCGAAGCAGTTGAACGCAGTCGGCACCACGGCTGTGGCCCGGGAGCCTGGGCTGTTTTCTTGTGAATTGACATTCGATCGGGGGGAAACGATGGCTGCTGAAAAGCGAAACCACTTAACGATGACCCTTGTCTGTTATCTGAGTCTCCTGGCGCTGCTCACCCTGACGTTTGCGGCCTGCGGGGAGAAGCCGGAGCAATCTACCGCCGCGCCGGAAAAGATTACCATAGCTTATCCCACATCGGCCCTTTCCATGCTGTACCAGATTGCCTCCGAGAAGGGATTCTTCAAGGCACAAAACCTCGATGTGACCGCTCAGCCCCATGAATTCGGGAAACCAGCCCTTCAGTCGCTCCTTGAAGGGAAAGCGGACCTGGCCATTGTCGCGGATACACCCGTCATGATGGCTATTGCAGGCGGCCGGAACATCAACATCATTGCAGTGATCTTCACCTCCAACCGGGGCAATGCCGTCGTGGCTCTGAAAGACCGGGGAATCAGCGCTCCCGCCGACCTCGAGAGGAGAACCATCGGCGTGCCCCTGGGCACCACTGCGGATTTCTTTCTCGATTCGTTGCTCACCACTCACGGAGTCAAAAGAAGTCAGGTCGTGATCGCCGATATCAAGCCCGGCGAAATGCTCGATGCCCTCCAGCAGGGCAAAGTCGATGCCGTATCGGCCTGGAACCCCACCCTGATGCAGCTTCGGCGCCGGTTGGGAGACCGTGGGGTATTCTTTTTCGACGAAGCCATATATAGTGACGTGGCCTGTGTTGTGGCGGAAGGAAGCTTTGTGAAAAGCCGCCCGCAATCGATTGAAAAGCTGCTGCAGGCATTCATCGAGGCGGAGGCTTTTGTAAAAGCAAACCCCGATGAATCAAAGCGTTTGATAACGGGGTTTCTCAATACGGAAAAGGAACTTCTTGATGAGATATGGAATGCCACCGACCTCAGGGTATCCCTCGATCAGTCTCTGATCGTGGACCTGGAGGACCAGACCCGATGGGCCCAGGAGAATGGACTCATCGGACACCAAGACATGCCCAACTACCTGGATTACATCTACGTGGACGGCCTGCAATCGGTCAAGCCTGAGGCCGTCGGCATCATCCGGTGAGCACAGGGTTGGTGCGGGTTTTCTACAAGAGGCCGTCTGAAAAATACCCGCATACGTCATACCGGCGAAGGCCGGTTTCCAGAAAACCGCGTAATTCCTGTATGCCGGTTTTCACCGGCATGACGTTATGGGCACCGTGAGCCAATTTTCAGACGGCCACCAAGAGGCTGCAGGAGAAGGCTGAATGTGGATCAAGACGAGATTGCGTATCAATCTGTTTATCTCTCTGGGTGTGATGCTTGCCATCGCCCTGGTCCTCGGCTGGGCCTTCCTGGAAGCATCGCGGGCCGAACAGTGTGCCGAGCTTACTGCTGAGATCCAGAAAACGGCCATGGAGAGAAGCCTTCTTCGGGACGAATACCTGATGCATCCTACGGATCGCGCCAGGATTCAGTGGTATGCTAAGACTGCCGCCTTCGAAGGCCTGTTGGAGCAGGCCGAAAAGAGGTTCACAGCCGATCCGGATCGAGCGTTGCTTTCAGACATCCGGAAGGCGTTCGCGCAAACGGTCGCCTTGCTTTCCAGGATCGTGGAGAATGAAGAACGGCGGACGGCGGCCGAAACCGGGGACCTCGCTTCTCCTGAAGGGGAAAGGAGGATTGCGGGGCAGATGTTGCACAAGTCGTACCTTCTGCATAATCTCATCGACAGGTTCAAGGTATCGGCCGAGAAGGCATCGGCATCCGCGCATCGTACGGCTGACCTGCTGGTAGTCCTTCTACTGGGAGTCAGTCTGGCAGCCATCATCTCGAATTCCTACGCGATCAGCCGCATTTTGACCAAAGGCCTGGACCGACTGCAAGAGGGGACCCGGATCATTGGACGGGGAAACCTGGACCACCGGATTCAGATTGCAGGCAATAACGAGCTCAGCGTCCTGGCGGGCGATTTCAGTGAAATGGCGGCCAAACTGGAAGCTACGCATACCGCCAGGGTAAATTTGGAGAAGGAAATCCTGGAGCGCCGAATCGCAGAGGATGCGCTTCGGGATAGCGAAACACGCTTTCGTGAGCTCTTCGACAACATGGGAAATGGAGTGGCTGTTTACAAAACCGAAGATGATGGGAAGAGCTTTCTCTTTGAAGACATCAACCGGGCCGGAGAGCAGTTGAGCCAGGTAAAGAGGGAAGAGATCCTCGGCACGAGTATTGCGGAGGTCTTCCCGGGTGTGGAGGCGATGGGTCTATGTGCCGTCTTTCAAAGGGTCTGGGAAACCGGAGTACCGGAAAGACTGCCGGCTACCCTTTACCGGGATGAACGAATCGCGCACTGGGTGGACAACTATGTCTACCGGTTGCCGACCGGCGAGATTGTCGCCGTGTATGATGATGTGAGTGAACGAAAACAGTTCGAGGATGCGCTTCGGGAAAGCGAAGGGAAGTACCGGAGGATCTTTGAGAATGCCGTCGAAGGGATATTCCAGACCACCCCGGAGGGGAGCTATTTGACCGTCAATCCAGCCTTCGCGCGCATGTTCGGTTATGCCTCGCCGGGGGAAATGATGGCGAGCGTAATGGATATCAAGCACCAGTTGTATGTCCATCCTGAAGATCGGGACGTATTTAAGCGCCGTCTGGAAGAGCAGGGGCATGTCCTGGGATTCGAAGCGCAGTTCTATCACCGGAGCGGAAGCATCCTCTGGGCTTCCATCAATGCATACGCCTATCGAAACCATACGGGAAAGACCCTCTGGTACGAGGGGACAGCCGAGGACATCACCCATCGCAAACAGGCCGAGGAGGCGCTCAGGCAGAGCGAGGCTTCTTACAGGACCCTGTCCGAGAACATTCCCGGCATTGTCTACCGGGTATTCATCCGGGAAGGGTGGAGAATGGAGTTCTATAACCGGATGGTCTGGAGCATCACGGGATGCGAGCCTTCCGAGCTCACTCACGGGGAGGTGTGCTCCATTGACCCTCTGATCGTCGAAGAAGACAGGGATGGAGTCATCGCGGCGATCAAGCGCTCGATCGCCGACGGAAAGCCGTTTGAAGCGGAATACAGGCTGAAGCACAAAGACGGGCGGATTGTCTACGTCAATGAGCGAGGACAGGCTGTTCGAGGAGATGATGGCGGTCCTTTGTTTATCGACGGTGTCATATTCGATGTCACCGAGCGTCGGCGTGCCGAGCAGGAGAAACACGACATTGAGGTGCAGTTGCACCAGGCTCAGAAGATGGAGGCGGTCGGCAGGTTGGCCGGAGGCATAGTCCACGATTTCAACAACATGCTCGGCGTCATCCTCGGATACGGTGAACTGGCCCTTGCAGGCATCGATCGGACCGATCCTCTTCATGAATATCTCCAGGAGATCGTCAATGCCGGCAAGCGATCGCGCGAGCTGACCAGGCAGCTGCTGACCTTTTCCAGGAAGCAGGTCGTTTCCCCCGTGGTGACCGATATCAACGACCGGATTAAGGGCATGGAACGTCTACTCAGGCGGACTATCGGTGAAGACGTCGATCTGGAGTTCATCCCTTCTTGCGAACTGTGGCTCGTCTATCTGGACCCTTCCCAGGTGGATCAGGCGGTGGCCAATCTGGCCGTCAACTCCCGGGATGCCATGCCGGACGGAGGAAAGCTGATCCTGCAAACCGCGAATGTGATCGTTGACGAGGACTTCTGCGTCAAACACCCGCAGTCCCTGCCGGGTGACTACGTGTTGCTGACGGTGTCCGACACCGGTTGCGGCATGGATGAACAAACATTGGAGCATGTCTTCGAACCCTTCTTCACCACCAAGGAGGAAGGCCGGGGCACGGGTCTGGGGCTGGCCACTGTCTACGGAATCGTCAGACAGAACGGGGGCATTGTTACTATAGACAGTGAACCGGGACAGGGCACCACCGTGAGGCTCTACTTCCCTCGCCATTCGGGGGAAACGGAGGCCCAGTCGGTCGCGCCGCCCGCATCGGACCAGGTCTTGGGCCACGGAACGGTCCTGCTGGTGGAAGACGATGTCCATATGCGGGGAGTGGTACGGGCACTACTGGAGGAGATTGGCTTCGATGTGCTGGAAGCTGCAGATCCGAGGGACGCGGTCACGATAGCACAAGCGCCTGGAAGAACGATCCACCTGCTGCTCACCGATGTGGTCCTGCCGTTTATGAGCGGCAAGGAGCTGCAGGAGAAGCTGCGGTCCATGGGGATCGATATCAAGACGCTCTTTATGTCCGGTTTCCCGGCCGATATCATCGCTCGTCACGGGGTGCATAGAGATGGGATTCATTTCATTCAGAAACCGTTTTCATTGAATGCCCTGGCTGAAAAAATCAGGGAGGTCATGGAAAGCTGACCCGATTCGATGGAGCTCCTTAAGCTTATCCTCCGAAACACGTTGCGTCAGCACCTGCGTGCCTCGCTGACCATACTGGGCATGGCGGTTGCCATTCTCGCCTTCTGCATCCTGCGGACCGTGGTGGATGCCTGGTACGCAGGGGTTGCAGGCGCATCCCCAAATCGCCTGGTCACGCGGAATGCCGTTTCCCTCATCATGCCTTTGCCCATCAGCTACCGCCAGAAGATTCTTCAGGTTTCCGGCGTGAACAAGGTGGCCTATGCCAACTGGTTCGGCGGGATCTATATTGATGAAAGGCACTTTTTCCCGCGCATGGCGGTTGGCCCCGATCTGTTTTTTGACCTTTTCCCCGAATTCGTTTTGCCGGAGGATCAACTCAAGGCGTTTCAGAAACAGCGCAATGCCTGCATCGCCGGGCGAAAACTCGTGCAGTTATACGGCTGGAAACTGGGGGACACCATTCATCTCACGGGCAACATCTACCCGGGCGACTGGCAGTTTGTCCTCCGTGGGATATACAGCGGTGCGACGAAAACGACGGATGAAACGCAGTTCTTTTTCCAATGGGATTATCTGGATGAGGTCCTGAAGAAGAATATGCCTCTGCAAAGCGGCTATGCAGGCTGGTACATTGTTCAGATTCGAAATCCTTTTGAAAGCGGCGTCATTTCCAAAAACATCGATGCCCTGTTCAAGAACTCCTGGGCTGAAACCCTGACGGAAACCGAAAAGGCGTTTCAAATGGGATTTGTCGCGATGACGGATGCCATTGTCATGGCCGTTCGGGTTGTATCGTTTGTGGTGATCGGGGTGATTCTCCTGGTTTTAGCCAATACCATGACCATGACCGCAAGGGAAAGAATGCCCGAGTACGCGGTCCTGAAAACCCTCGGATTTGGAAACGGCTTTCTGTTTCTCCTTATTGCCGGGGAATCCGTCGCCCTGGCGCTGATCGGCGGGGTGATCGGAATGGCCCTTGCCTTTCCCGTGGCCCATGCATTTGCCAAAGAGATGAGCACGCTGCTGCCCATTTTCCATATTGGAATGGAAACGCTGCTCCTTGCAACGGTCCTCTGCCTGGGGATAGGGTTGCTGGCGGCTGTTTTCCCGACCTGGCGCGCAATGAAGATCCGTATCGCCTCGGCATTGAGCCATGTTGGTTGAGGTGACGAACTATCTGAGAAACCGCGATTTCCCCTTTACGAAACGGAGGCATTGGGGGATTCTTGTGCCGTTCGCGCGCCTCTGATGATGACAACAGGAGATTATCGGAATGATGTTGCAGAAACACCGGGGAGGGAAAGACATCGGAGTGCACCTGATGGCAGGGTTTCAGGGCACCACTTTGGAAGAGGAGCTGAAATTCCTCATCCGAGATTTTCACGTAGGCGGTGTGGTCATATTCAAAAGAAACGTTGAAAGCCCCGAACAATTGCGGGCCCTTCTGGAAGAAGCACAACAGTGTGCCCTGGAAGAGATGGGGCGTCCTCTCTGGGTGGCTGTCGATCAGGAAGGCGGACCCGTCCAGCGGTTGGTCCCGCCCTTCCTGCAGCTCCCTTCAGCCAGTGATCTGGCCAATCAGGGACCCAAGGCGATCAGTCAGTGGTCGGCGAGAGCGGCCTGCGAGTTGCGAAAGATCGGGATCCATATCAATCTCGCGCCGGTCCTCGATGTCGTTCCGCAAGACAAGCCCCACTTCATGGCGGAGCGCTCGCTGGGCTCCGACCCCGGACAGGTCGCCCGGCTGGGCCGAATCTGGGTCAAGACTCTCCAAAAGAGAGGGGTTTCTGCAACGGGAAAACACTATCCCGGCCTGGGGGGTGCGGCCCTGGACCCCCATCATTATGCTCCGGTAATCCGATGGGAAAACGATGAAGCCATGCAGAAGGACCTGTTGCCGTTCCGCCGGGTGATTCGGGCCGGGGTCCGCTGCATCATGACGTCACACGCACTCTACCCCACCCTGGACGGGAACTGGCCGGCAACGCTTTCCCCCATCATCAATCACGAATGGCTGCGAAACCGGCTGGGGTTTCAGGGGATTCTCTTCAGCGACGATATGGACATGGCTGCGGTTTGCGAACACCACAGCTTCGAGGAAATGGCCCGCCAGGGAATGCGGGCCTCGATCGATTATTTCCTTTTCTGCCAGAAGACTCCAAATATTCAGCTGTTTCACCAGGTGCTTGTCGGGGCCGTCGAGCGCGACGGCAACATGGCAGACCTTCACCGCCGATCGCTTGAGCGCATGGCACACTTCGGGTCCTTGATGGCTCAATGCAATGGGCCGGCACATGAAGCCGTGGGTCTTTCAAGTCCCCTTCTGCAAAAGGGGGATATAAAGGGATTTTAGAATAGATTCAGCACTATGCAAAAATCCCCCCTGCCCCCCTTTTGAAAAGCGGGGAACGGGACCTGTTAACCTGTCGGTTTGGGTATGAGTCTTAGAAGCCGTCCGAAAATTGGCTCACAGTGCCCTCAACGTCATGCCGCTGAAAACCGGCATCCAGGAATTACGAGGCTTTCTGGATACCGGCCTTCGCCGGTATGACGAATGGAAATTCGGATACTCATTCTTGCTAACCCCCAATACCTGGGACGGTCACAACGAAGCATGAAAATGTATGACCGTCAAGTGCTCGGAATCATTAATGCCGGCCGTCATTTTCATACAAAGCAGAGCTCAATTATCATGCCCACAGGGCCAGGTGTGCCCAATTCAAGGCCCGGAGACCGCAGTGAGGGGCTGAAGGTGATCATGCGAGAAAGACCACCCCGAGTCAGGATGCTGCCCGCCGGCGAACGCGGCCTGGTTGTGGAGATGGGAAATGAGATCTCTCCACAGATCAATGCCCGGGTTCGACGACTGGCAACAAGCCTGTCTCGAGATAACCTTGAAGGCATGATCGAGGTGGTCCCGACCTATCGCTCGCTGCTGATCTACTTTGATCCCCTGACCCTGGAGCGGTCGGATCTGGTCGATTCCGTCGAGCGGCTGATCGCCTCTGAAACCGACCTGGACATCGCTGAGAGAAAGGAAGTTCGCGTCGTTCATGTGCCCGTATGCTACGGTGGGGAATTCGGACCTGATCTGAGTTATGTCGCGGAGCACAACGGGCTTTCCGTTCAAGAGGTGATCGCTATCCACAGCTCAAGGCCCTATCTGGTCTACATGCTGGGCTTCACCCCTGGGTTTCCCTACCTTGGGGGGATGTCAGAGAGGATCGCCACGCCCCGACTGGAAAAACCGCGCGCGAAGATTCCCCGGGGTTCGGTGGGCATCGCCGGCGAACAGACCGGGCTTTACCCGGTTGAAAGCCCCGGCGGCTGGAGACTGATCGGCCGCACACCCCTCAATCCGTTCGTTCCGAATTCAGCCACCCCATTCCTTTTTTCCGCCGGGCATTATCTGCGGTTCATCCCGATCTCACCCGGCGAGTATCACGATCTGAGGCGTGCGGTGGAAGCCGGCCTCTTTCATCCTGATATCCACCTATCGAGGCTGGAGGATGACGCCGGTGATTAGGACCATTCAGCCGGGGCTATTCACCACTATACAGGATGAAGGCCGCTGGGGTTATCAGGCTTATGGCATGCCGGTTTCCGGTGCCATGGACCGGTATGCTTATCGTGTAGCAAACCTTCTGGCCGGCAACGGTAAAACCGTGGCGGTACTGGAGATGACCGTGCTCGGGGGGACCTTCGAATTCTCGAACGAATGCCTCGTATCCGTTTGTGGGGCGGACATGCAGCCCTACCTGGACGGCGTAAGGGTCTCGACCTGGTCTTCCTTTCATGTGACTGCGCGAAGTATCCTCTCCTTTGACTATGCGGCAACGGGTTGTAGGACCTACCTCGCGGTCCACAACGGGATCGCAGTGCAGCCGGTGTTGGGAAGCCGGTCCACCTATACGCGCGCCCTTGTGGGAGGGCTTGATGGAAGGGCGCTGAAGGCAGGCGACATCCTTCCTATCGGAAAAGGCTTCGGATACCCGGCGCAGGCGGCTGCACTGCCCGAGCCATTCGTTCCGCACTATGGTCGCGAGTTTACGCTGCGGGTCATCATGGGGCCCCAAGACGACCTCTTCACCCCCAACGGCATCAGGACCTTTCTGGAAGAGCCGTTCACGGTCTCCAACGAAGCCGATCGCATGGGTTACCGCCTGATCGGGCCAAAGATCGAGCATGCCGGATCAGCCGATATCCTATCGGACGCCCTGCCTGAAGGTGCGGTGCAGGTGCCTGCCCACGGCATGCCAATTGTCATGATGGCCGACCGTCAGACCACCGGGGGATACCCGAAGATTGCGACGGTGATTGGACCGGATCTGGCTCTGCTGGCCCAGGGGCGCCCCGGTGATACCGTTCGTTTCCGCTCCTGTTCGGACCAGGAGGCGCTCACGGCTCTGCGCGACGAGGCGATGCGCTATCACCAAATGCAACGCCTCCTGGAGGAACAGCAGGCCCTGGCCTGGACACAGTGTTAAATGCTCGTTTGCAGGCGTCGGACAGCCGGCACAGGCATGAACAAGGAGCGTTCAAGATGAGAATAGACCTGAATTGTGACATGGGGGAGAGCTTTGGCCTCTACCAGCTGGGGCATGACGAGGAGGTTATGCCCTTTGTGACCTCGATCAATGTCGCTTGTGGATTCCATGCCTCAGACCCCTTGAATATGCTGCGTACCGTTCGTCTGGCAAAAAAAAACGGCACAGCCGTCGGCGCTCACCCCTCTTTTCCGGATCTGGTCGGCTTCGGGAGAAGAAATATGGGGGCTTCACCTGCCGAGATCGCGGCCGACACCATCTATCAGATCGGCGCACTCCGGGCGATCTGCCAATCCGAAGGGCTCCGGCTTCAGCATGTCAAACCTCATGGAGCGCTCTACACCATGGCGGCCGCCGACATCCGCATTGCCGGGGCCATCGCCGAAGCAATTTACGCCGTGGATCCCCGGCTGTTCATGGTATGTCCGGGCAAGTCCGAAATGGTGGAAGCGGCGAGAAAGGCCGGCATCCGCTACGTAGAAGAGGCTTTCGCCGACAGGGCCTATACGAACGAGGGCACACTGGTGCCACGAAGCGAAGCCGGGGCCGTGATTCATGACGTCACCGAAGTTGCCGAGCGGGTCCTCTCCATGGTGAAACACCAAAAGGTCATCTCCATCGACGGCGTGGAAGTGCCCATAGTCGCGCAGACGGTATGTGTGCATGGGGACACCCCGGGGGCGGTGCAAATGGTGAAATCAATCAGAAATCGCCTTGAACTGGACGGAATAGGGCTTGAACCGTTCGGTCGGTCCGTTTGACAGGGGGCCTTCCGTTTTTCAACGCTCCTTTCCCATTCGGCCACGCATTTTGGGAGGCTCGATACAATTGGCACGATAATGTAGATCATCATCTCACGATGCAACAGAGCGCTACAAAAATGTTTCCGCATTAGCCCTTCGATCCAAACCCGCCTCCGTCTCACCCCTTGCTCCGCCTTGCTTTACGGGACCAAGACCTGCCCTGGTATGCAGCTTGCTGATCTTTATTCAGCTTTTCTGGAAAGAGGCCTCTCGGCCTTCGGACCCTCGTGCAGAATCCTCTGCAGCGTCAGCCTGACACGGGAGGCTCACCTGGGTACAACTCATTGCATACGGGGGATGCGTTATGTTTCTCTGGTTTACTTGTAAACGTGCACTCATCGCCATTTTACACCTTACACCCAGGAGCAGTTGGCTGAGGGGAGGGTTGCTGTTCGCAATGCTTAGCCCAAAGCCGGCTTTCGCAACCGAGACCGCTTCGTTGAACACCGGCGACACAGCCTGGCTGCTCACTTCGTCCGCGCTGGTGATGCTCATGCTCCCCGGCCTGGCGCTCTTCAATGGCGGCATGGTCCAGAAGAAGAACGTCCTCAACTCGATCATGCATTCCTTTTCGGCTTTGGGAATCATTGGCCTGCAGTGGATTGCCTTCGGCTATTCGCTGGCTTTTGCCCCCGGCAACGCGCTCTTCGGCGATCTCAGCCAGGTTTTCCTGATGGGCACCACTCCCGAATCCCTCACCGGGTCCGTACCGACTTATGCCTTTGTCATGTTTCAGGGGATGTTCGCCATCATCACGCCGGCCCTGATCAGCGGCGCCATCGCAGAACGCATGAAATTCAGCAGCTATGTCCTTTTCATTTTTTCCTGGTCCGTGCTGGTTTATGACCCCATCGCCCATTGGATTTGGGGCGGAGGATGGCTTTCGAAGTTGGGCACCCTGGATTTTGCCGGAGGGATTGTCGTGCACCTCTCTTCGGGCGTGGCGGCGTTCGTCCTGGCGCGGATGCTGGGCAAGAGAAGGGGATATCCGAGCGAAATGTTCATTCCTCATAACCTCACGTTGACTCTTCTCGGAGCCGGACTTCTCTGGTTCGGATGGTTCGGGTTCAATGCCGGCAGCGCCGTGGCAGCCAATGCCAGCGCCGCGCTGGCCTTTACAACCACAATGACCGCCGCCGCCGCTGCAGCCTCGGCGTGGATGGTCATGGAATGGATCGTGGTCAAGCGCCCCAGCGCTCTGGGGTTGGCCACCGGCCTCGTAGCCGGCCTGGCCGCGATCACGCCGGCGGCCGGCTTTGTGACTCCGGGCTGGGCCGTGCTCATTGGCCTGACAGCGGGCATAATCTGCTTTTACGGGGTGAGATTGAAATTCAAGTTCGGCTACGACGATTCACTGGATGTGGTGGGGGTCCACGGTATCGGCGGAGTCTGGGGGCCCATCGCCACAGGCCTCTTTGCCTCGGTGGGTGCTCAGGGACTCGTCACCGGCAACCTGCACCAGCTTTGGGTCCAGATGCTGAGCGTTCTGGCGGTTGGGGTCTATGCCTTCGCAGTCACCTACACCATTGGGTTCATCCTGGAAAAAACCATTGGACTCAGAGTGAACGATGAAGACGAATACAGCGGCCTGGACAAAGGAATCCACGGCGAGGCGGGGTACACTGCCTAGCGGGAAGCAGAGCCCCGCACAATAAAGTGACCACGTTGCTCATCCTGTGGCACGGGCTTCCAGCCCGCGGTAACCATGGGCGGGACGCCCATGCCACAGATAAAGGAAACTCATTTTCGCGGGGCTGTACTCAGCAGTGAAAACGAGCATAATCAGCCCCGAATGGGGCGAAACATACCAGCCCAGGGCAACGCCCCGGGGAAGATGCACCGATCACCACCCAATACAAGCCCTGAAAGGGCGGAACAAAGAACAACACAATGCCGCAGTTGGCGTATGATGAGCGATATGGTTGGGATCGAGGTGTTTTGTTTTGGGGTCCACGGCGATGCGGTCAGGCCCGATTGTTGCGCCCCGCTGGGGCTCAGACCCGGGTGGCGGATTCGAATCCCGGGGCGTTGCCCTGGGCTGGTATGTTCAGGCCCTTCGGGCCGCGGGGAAGTCATCTTACCACGGGCCGGCATGTCCGTGACGTTTCTTCGTACAACGCTGTACAATAAAGGGTCCTTAATCGCAAGTCCTCATTCCGGAATGTTTGTGGATTCCGGCCAGGAGCATGCCGGTTGGCGACTTGCGATGATGGTCGCTTTATTGTGCGGGGCTGCACTAAGAGTCCATCTCGGGGGACAGGCTAAGCCCTCTTCAGTACTCGGCGGATGAATCCGGCGCCGCTTTCAAGCGCTGCTTCACCCTGGGGAAGGTCCGAGGAAAAGAGCTGCCAGCAGTGGAACATATCATTCCATATTTCGAGGGTGATATCGACACCGGCCCGTTTCGCCTTTTCAGCAAAGCACCGTGAATCGTCAAGCAGCATTTCCCGACCGCCTGCCTGGAGGAGTAGCGGAGGAAGCCCGTGCAGATCGCCCAGGACTGGAGAGAGTTCCGGAAGGTTGGGGTCGACACCTGCGGCATAGAGGAGCCTGATGCCGGCAAAGGTATCGGTGGTCAGCCAGTCGGTCTTCAGATTGTTCTGGATCGAATCATAATCGAAGTTCATATTCGTTCCAGGGGACAGGCAATATCCCCCCTGAGGCAAGGGATGCCCCAAGTCTCTGAGTTTCAGCAATGTGCTCAGTACGAGCGTACCTCCGGCCGAATTGCCCACAACGACAATATCTTGGGGGCTGTAACCGTTCCGGGTAAGCCACAAACAGGCGTCAAGGCAGTCATTGTTCGGAATCGGGAATGGATGCTCCGGTGCGAGCCTGTAGTCGATGCTCAGCACGCGGATACCAGCATATCTTGAAAGCCGGGCGATTATCTCGCTGTGATCAAAACTGGAGCCGAGCATAAACGCTCCCCCATGAACAAACAGTATGACTGGGCCTTCCGGTGTTCTTTCGGGATACATCCAGTACGCATCAAAATGGTTGATCCTTATTCTCTCTCTTATCAGCTCAGGACCGGAATCAAATGCGAGGCAGAGTCTCTCAAAGCTCTGCCTGAGCTCTTCCATGGACTTCCCTGCCAATGGGATATGGTTTCTGATCTTCCGAAGAACATCTCGTGCAGTCTGCATCTCTCAACCTCCAGAACAGAATCGGCTCTGCGACATAAATCTCCAGCCTCCCGATGCACAAAGGCTTTTGACGCTGTCGACTTACGTATGAGTCACAGGCCACTCCCTAATCGAAAGTACGGGAATCTCGGATATCTGGTACACTGCATGCGAAATGATACCATGAGAAGACGGTTTTGCTCCAGCGAACGTTTTCAACCAAAGAAGGAGAAGAGTCATGAGCGAGTTGAACTATCGAGATGCCGCCGAGCTTATCCGCAACGATCTCAGACTGAAGACCTTCCCGGTGGCAGCCAGATTCCTGAAGAATAAGAAGGACTTCCCCGAAAAGACACGCCGGCCCTCCATCTCACCCGGGAATCGCATCGCAATCTGTCAGGGCGTTACCATGGCCCGAATCTACGGCTGGACGGTCGGACTTGCCAAAGAGGATGTGATCTGTGTTCCGGCTGCGATAGCCTTCGGTTTCAGCGAATCTGCAGAGCCGCCTGCCTCGCTGGCCAGGCTGTTTTGCGAGATCAATTTCTCCAGGACCGATGAACTGGCCCGAAAGGAGACCGCTTCCATGCACCGGTTTGAAAACGGAGAGATCGAGGCCGTTGTGCTGGCTCCCCTGGAGAGGACTTCCTTCGAGCCGGACACGGCCATTGTCTATGGCAATCCTGCCCAGATCATGCGGTTGAATCAGGCATGGTCCTACCTGACGGGAGAGCCCGTTTCGGGGCAGTTTGGAGGCAAGGTTGAATGCGATGAGTATCTCATTGCTCCTTTCAAGACGCAATCGGCACGAGTTGTGATTCCGGGCATGGGCGAGCGCATTTTTGCTGCAACCCAGGACGATGAACTGGCTTTCGCCGTGCCGGGCAAATCCCTCCCGGATCTGGCCAAGGTCCTCAGGGAAACCGGCAAGGCGATCGGGGCTCGATATCCAGTGCCTCCCTTTCAGAATTTTCAGCCTGACTTTCCAAAGGCCCACAAGGAATTGGGGAGAGAACTGGGGATCTTGTAACCGCATCTGGCACGCATGGGCCTTCGCAGGCGTGATGGTGTGAGCGAGTTCAGAGGAAGGCTCTAAGCTTTCGTGAAAGCGGAAGTGGAAGCCGCTTACGAGATCACAGCCATGCTGCCCTCTCGACTTCCATAAATTGTCTTGACTTTCCAGGCAGGTTCAATAACGGTTGGATCATAGCTCAATCGAAGCCCGAAGTGACAAGCACTACTAAGCTCCGATCGTTTGTTTGCCTTTATACGGGAGCACGAGCAGGTGACGGCTAGAATTCTTTATGCAGGAAGATCCGACCCGGGCAATCGTCGGCCGAACAATGAAGATGCCTATCTGGTCAGACCGGAACTGCGATTCGCCGTGCTGGCTGACGGGATGGGTGGCGCGGCAGCCGGCGAAATTGCCGGCAACATATTCGTCGAAACGATTCTCGAGGTCTTCCTGGACAGTGCACGTTTTCCTGCCGAGAAGGTCCATGAGTTCATGCAGAATGCATTTCATCTGGCCAATGAGAGAATACTCGCCGATGCTCGAGCTCATCCGCAGCGCCAGGGAATGGGCTGCACTGCGGAGGTGATCGCCTTTCACGATCAGGGGTACGTTGTGGGGCACGTCGGTGACAGCCGAACGTATCTCTTTAGAAGAGGCCGGTTGAGGCAGCTCACAGTGGACCATTCCCTGGTTCAACAACAGGTCGAACAAGGGTTGATTACCCCAGACCAGGCAAGAAAACACCCCCTCAGACACCTGATTCTTCGAGCTGTGGGGACCAGCCGGACCCTGGCCCTTGATCTTCTAAAAGGGGAAGTCTACCCGGCGGACATCTTTCTCCTTTGCTCCGACGGGCTCACCGATATGATTGAAGATGCCTCCATCGCTTCGGTCCTGTCCTCTGACCTCACCCTCCAGGAAAAGGTGGATTCCCTGGTTGATATGGCCAAGTCTGCCGGGGGTTTTGACAATATCACGGTGATTTTGAATGAGGTCATTTCGGTATGAGAAATGACCTTTGCAGCCCAGACAACGCCACTCACTGCGAACCCTGCCTCTTGCATGCAAACCCATTGTTCCCCGCAGGCCCTAAACTCCAATAACCCCCGCAAGCTCCCTGAATGGACCTTGCTCGCACACCTGCTTTCGGAATCCGGGCACACTCCCGGAGAGCATTTGGATTTCGTCTCATGATTTAAGACAAATCTCATTTATTGAGACAGACTCGAAACCGTGCCAATCCGACCTTAATCCTCCTGCGACTTCAAAGCCTCTCCCAACGGGTGAGACAGTAAAGTAGTCCTGTATGTCATTGATCTACATAACATATTATAATCACTCATATTATTAGTCACGCCCCCATTGGCACAACTCTTGTTCTTAGGTTATCGCGCCACAAATTCGTTCCCCCCGTCTGGCGCTCCTCACTGCATCCCACGCTCTGCTTGGGAGCCCATGCCTTCGGGCACTCTGCGCCAGTGGACGCGGAGCGTTCAGCGTGTGCGTTCCCAGGCAGAGCGTGGGAACGAGTGGGGACACGATTTTTCGGTGCGAAGAACTAGTCATGTCGCCACTATCCACGATACTTGAGTGGCAAGAATCTCCCTCTCCAGGGGGACTGCAGGCAAAGCCACCCAGGGAGACATTTTGAACCGCGGTAAAGAGGGGATGGACCAATAGGGTGTTACCTCACTTCGGCAGCTTTTCAGAATTGTTTTCATTCAGCTACAAGGGGTCAACCGTGCCAGTCCTCTTCTTTTCAACTGTAAACGACTGTGCATCGCAGGGTCTCGAAGCCCTTGTCCAGGCGACGGTTTGGCCGGACCAATTGGAGATATGCTGCAGTGTCAAGGCTCTCTATCAAAGGCTTCGCAGACCGCGAGGCAACCTTCGCATTGCCGTATTCAACGTGTCATCCGAGAAGGAATTGAGGATCATCGTCTCTCTAAAAGACCTTCTCGATGACCTTGAAACGATTCTTATCCTGCCGGATGTCACCATGAGAAATGCTGTCAAAGCGCATGAGATCAGACCTCGCTTTCTGGTTCATGCCACTTCAGACTGGAACCCTGTCACGGTTGCGGCTGTATTGGCCAAGATCCTGAAAAAGCATGAAACCCAACTCAATCAGAAAGGAGACACGAAAAATGAAAGGAGCGGCTCTCATCATGGACCAGGAATCCAAAAGGATGGTCCACAGAGAGGGGAAATACCTGACGTTTTCCCTCGACCGTGAAGAATACGGAATCGGCATTCTTAAGGTCAGGGAGATCATCGGTATGATTCGCATCACCCCTATTCCTCAGACCCCCAGCTTTGTAAAGGGCGTGGTCAACCTCAGGGGGAAGGTGATCCCGGTGGTGGATCTGCGGCTCCGATTCGGGATGGAAGCCGAGGACTATACCGAACGGACCTGTATCATCGTGGTAGAGATTCATGCACGGGCGGGGTTCTTGCCGGTCGGCATCGTGGTCGATTCGGTAACCGAGGTGCTCAACATCCGAAGCGCCGACATCGAGGATACGCCGAAATTCGGGGTCAGTTTGAACACGGACTACATCCTCGGGATGGCAAAAGCGGGAGGTGGGGTCAAAATCCTTCTCGACATCGATAGGATACTGACCAGCAATGAATTGGCGCTGCTGGAAAACGCTGCATAAGAGAGATGAGGAGGTTTATGTCATGAAGAACATGAAGCTGAGTGTTAAACTGATCGGTGCGTTTGTTTTTGTGTCCTTGATTACCTTGGTGGTCGGATTCTTCGGGGTCAGCAAAGTGCAAACAATCGATGAAGCCGATACCGCCATGTACCAGCTCAATACAAAACCCCTGGGAGAGATGGGAGATGCGGTGGCGGCATTTGAGAAGATGCGGGGGTTTGTGAGGGATGCCTTTCTGACCAGGTATGTCATGGACCGTGATACCGCAGAAGCAGGGGCTTTCATAGCAGACAAAATCAAAGAAATGGACCAGGCAGGACTACAGTCTCTGGCAAAATTCGAGGAATCGATCAAAGCGGCGGAGATCAAGAAAGAATTCGACAGCCTCAAGTCGGACCTGGCTCAGTACTGCTCGGTGCGAGACAGGATCCTGAACCTGGTCAAGGAGGGCAAGAAAGAAGAGTCGTTGACCCTGCTGCACGGGGAAGGCGCGAAAGTGGCCAAAAAGGTGGAAGACTCCATGGATAAACTCTTCAACATGAAAATCGATATGGCTAAACAGAAAGCGGATAACAACTCCGAGATCGCCAGCGGTGCCGTGCTATTTATGTGGCTGGCTTCGGGCTTCGGGACTCTTTTAGCCATCGGAATCGGACTGTATCTCTCCCTTTCCATTACCCGTCCCATCAATCGGGTGGTGAGCAGTTTGGGTGATGCCTCGGAGCAGGTGGCGGCGGCGGCGGCCCAGGTCTCCTCTGCCAGCCAACACCTGGCAGAGGGTGCTTCAGAACAGGCAGCCTCCCTTGAAGAGACCTCGTCTTCCCTGGAACAAATGTCTTCCATGACCAAGCAGAACGCAGACAACGCAGGAGAAGCCAAGAACAGAATGGCCGAAGCGCAGCTTGTCGTCCAAAGGGTCAGCGGGCACATGGAGGATATGGCCAAAGCCATCGTCGAGATCACCAAATCGAGCGAAGAAACGGGGAAAATCATCAAGTCCATTGACGAAATCGCTTTTCAGACCAACCTCCTGGCTCTGAACGCCGCAGTGGAAGCCGCCCGCGCAGGGGAAGCCGGAGCCGGTTTTGCAGTGGTGGCCGACGAAGTGAGGAACCTGGCCATGAGGGCGGCGGATGCCGCCAAGAACACCAGTAATCTCATCGAGAACACCATCAAGGCGGTGCGGAATGGCAACGAACTGACCAAGCTGACCCAGGAAGCCTTCAAGCAGAACATGGACATCTCCATAAAGATCGCCCAGTTGGTCGATGAGATTGCCGGGGCCTCCCAAGAACAGGCGCATGGGATCACCCAGATCAACACGGCGGTCGCCGAAATGGACAAGGTGACCCAGCAGGTGGCGGCCAATGCCGAGGAATCGGCCAGCGCCTCCGAGGAAATGAACGCCCAGGCCGAGCAGATGAAGAGTTACGTCTCCGATCTATCGACCGTCATTGGGGGTTCGGCGGGCCACTCTGGAGTCCGGGGAAGAGCTTCGAAGGCTCTCCGCGCGAAACCTGGAGCAAGATTGGATGCTCACAAGGCCTTGCGGGAAACAAGAAGCAGCGGCAAAGGAAATGGGAAACAGCTGGATTTGGCAAGCGGCAAGGAAGTCCAACCTCATCAGCTCATTCCGTTTGACGAGGATGAGCTCAGGGAATTCTGAGCCGATGGGTAACGTGCCGGCTCTGTTTTTCGGGAACTTTCCCTGGGAGGTGCAGGCAGTCGTCCTGGTGGCGCGCTTTCCTTCGCCACCGGGCGTGCGAGGGACACGAGGGCATTTCTTCGTGTCCTTTTGCGGCCCTTCCGGCGACATTGCCGATGGAGTGCGGGCAAAATGAATGCAGGTTAATGGATGGGGGGCAAAATGCTGATGGAAAATATACACACAGGAGACCTTGCAGAAATCGCCATGGTGAGCTTCCGTATCGGGGCTGTCATTCACAAGACGGTCGTCGAGATTTTCCAGGCCCATCGGAGCGTACTCTTGTCCGAGCCGTTTGACTATGTGATTCATGCCGTCTGGTGCGCTGAAACCAACGGGGAACTCAGCTCCGTTCAAAAAAAGGTCAGCTGTCGAGTCCGGGCAACTTTGGATCAGGCCCGACTGATCTTCATGGACATGAATCTCGATGGTCCCCAGAGGTTTGCTCTGGACTATCTTGTCCGAAGCTTGATCAGCACCCAAATCATGTTCATGACGTCACTTTATGGAAACGAAAGAAACAAGTGCCCCTCATTTGCCCAATGGCCCGACGAAGCTCCCCTATTCCTTATGTGACGGGAAGCCCTTCGTTGCACGGGCAGTCGCGAAAGGCATTGAGGCAATCAGGCCCGGCAGGTCCAACCCCAGCGGCATGGTGGCAGTCTGACCCATTCGGAAGCACCTTGTTCTGTTCCAGGAGTGAGAGGTAGTTATGGAGCTTCAGAATAGAACGAAAGAACAACTCATAGAAACAGGTGAGTCACATCCGCTTTTATCCGACATCATTGATTTTCTTCCAGACCCGACTTTCGTGATCGACATCAAGGGGCAGGTCCTGGCGTGGAACAGAGCGATCGAGAAAATGACCGGGGTCAGGAGTGAGGAAGTCCTGGGAAAGGGTGACTATGAATATGCCCTACCGTTTTACGGGTCGAGACGACCGCTCCTGATCGACCTGGTTTTCGAATCCGATGAGGTAGTAGAGAAGAAATACCATTACGTGCGCAGAGAACAAAATGTTCTTTTGGCGGAAGCTGATCTGACACTCCCTTGCGGAAAGCATGTGTTCCTCTGGGGCAAGGCCAGTCCCATCTATGCCCCTGGAGGAGAGATCATCGCCGCCATAGAATCCATTCGTGATATTACCGATCATAAACTCGCGGAGAGGTCCCTTCGGCAAGCCGAGGAAAAATACAGAAACATCTTTGAAAATGCTGTGGAAGGCATCTACCAGACAACGCCGGAAGGCCGCTATCTTACCGTGAATCCCGCTTTTGCAGCGATGCTGGGCTACGAGACTCCTGAAGAGCTCATCGCCTCAATCACCGACATCGGCAAGCAGGTTTATGTCGATCCCCATCAACGACTGGAAATCAAACGCCTGTTGGCTGAAAAGGAAACCGTTCGAGATTTCCATGCACGGCTTTACCGCAAAGACCGGAGCATTGTGTGGGTTTCTATAAACGCAAGTGTGGCCCGGGACGAGAGTGGGAACATCCTCAGTTTTCAGGGTACCATGATGGATGTTTCCGAGCGCAAGCTCATGGATGACGCTTTGCACCAGTCCGAAAAACGATTCACCATAGCTTTTCACGAAAGCCCCACCCCAACCATCATCAGCAGCCTCGGTGATGGACGATATGTCGATGTGAACGAGCGTTTTCTCCAGATGCTTGGGTACGGGCGCGATGAAGTGATCGGGCTAACGGCTTTGGAGTTGGGGGTGTGGGTCGATCCTGAAACTCGTGTTCAGATCGTCAACAAACTGCGCCGAAATGGAGTTGTCAGAGAGGAACCGCTTCGGCTGCGGGCAAAAGGGGGAGAGATCCGTGATGTCCAGGCCTCAGCTCGAATCCTGAGAGTGCAAGATGAGGACTTGATTTTGTCACTGTTTCAGGATGTTACAGAGCGCAAATTATCCGAAAGGGCCTTACGTGAGAGTGAGCAACGCTTCCGGATGCTCACCGAGAAAGCCCCCCTTGGGATTTCACTCATCGGGAGCGACATGGATTTCCAATATGTCAATCCCATGTTCACCATGCTCTTTGGATATACCGTCTCGGAGCTGCCCAACAAGAAGGCCTGGTTCGAGAAAGCCTATCCGGACCCAACCTACAGGGCAGAGCTCATGACTTTGTGGAACAGGGATTTTATCGATCACCCCGAAGTGGGCAGAGTTGCGGAGAGAGTTACAACGGTCCGTTGTAAGAACGGGGATGAAAAGCAAATAATCATTCGGGCAGTGTTCATGGATGATGGGCGATATCTCCTGACATATCAAAACATTACCGAGCAAATGAACCTCCAGGCCAGGATTCAGCAGGCCCAAAAACTGGAAGCAATCGGCGCCCTTTCAAGTGGTATTGCCCACGACTTCAACAATATCCTGGCGCCCATCATCGGCTATACCGAGCTGGCGCTCGGCAATACCGATAGATGCAGCCGATTGTCCGACAACCTTGAGAAAGTCCTTGTGGCCGGCTACCGTGCCCAGGATTTGGTGAAGAAAATCCTATCCTTCAGCCGTAAATCGGAGAAGGCAGAGAGTCCTGTGAGATTGGCTGATATCATCAATGAAATTGCCGGATTGTTGCGAGCTTCCCTGCCGGCGACGATCCAGATTCGGACAGACATCCCTCAGGACGTTCATGAGAGCGTCGTGATTGCTGATCCGACCGAGATGCATCAGGTGATTATGAACCTTTGCACCAATGCTTTCCATGCGATGCAGGAACAAGGTGGTTTGCTCAAGTTGAAGATCGAAAACGTGATGTTGGGTTCCGAGTGCATTGAAGTGGGAAAGGATATGGGGCCTGGTCTTTATGTGAAGCTTTCAGTGTCGGATACCGGCCACGGCATGGATGAGAAAACTATCGAGCGAATTTATGACCCTTATTTTACCACCAAGAGGGCCGGAGAAGGAACCGGCTTGGGGCTTGCGGTGGTCTACGGCATTGTCAACGCCTGTAAAGGTGCGATCAGGGTCAGAAGCAAACCGGGAAAGGGAACGACCTTCGAGGTGTTTCTCCCCTGTGCCGAACGGATTGCCCAAACGGTGGAGACCGATCAAACAACCCTTCATCGAGGCCACGGCTGCATCCTGGTTGTTGAGGATGAGGAGATGATAATCGAATTTGAAAAACAGGTACTCGAGGGCCTCGGTTATGAAGTCCTCGCCATATCCGACAGTCGAGGTGCACTCGAAGCGTTTCTTGCGGACACGGACCGATTTGACCTCGTCGTTACCGATATGACAATGCCTAACATGACGGGAGCTGACCTGGCGAGGACGATTCTCTCTGTCAGGGAGGACATCCCTGTCATTCTCTGCACTGGATACAGCGAGCTGATTGATGAAGAGAAGGCTGGAGCCTTAGGCATAGCGGCCTATCTGATGAAGCCAGTCAGACCTGCAAAACTTGCCGAAACGGTCTGGAAGCTGCTCTACACAAAGAGCCAGTGCATTGAGAGAATCATGAAGTCCGAGCCATACCCTTCATTTTCAGGGCAACCGACAGAGTCTTGCAAGATTTGACTGATTCTGTGACTCTGGCATAAATATAGGATTGAATTTTGATTTGTGGGGCATGGTCTCTTATGAATCCACTGTTGCAGCGCGAGTTCCGAACTGGAGACTCAAATGAACGAACCGACCGTCGGCCTCAGTCAGATGAACAGTCATCGGGAGGCGAAACCCGCTGACCATATCCAGCCGAAGGCCACATCAGAAGCATCAGAGCACTTCTTGCATTCGGCGCTGGATGCGCTTTCAGCGCACGTAGCCATTCTGGATGAGACGGGGACCATCATCACTGTCAACCGAGCCTGGCGTCGATTTGCCGAGACAAATTCGACCAACCCGAGGGGCCTCGCCGAAGGCGCGAACTATCTGGCTGTTTGCGATACGGCGGCAGGACCGGATACCGAGGGGGCCGCCGAATTTGCAGCCGGGACCCGTGCAGTTCTCCAGGGCGCCAGGGATCAATTCGTACTGGAGTACCCCTGCCACTCTCCCACGGAGAAGCGCTGGTTTATCGGCCGGGTGACGCGCTTCGCGGCTGAGGGGGTAACCCGTCTGGTCGTAGCACATGAGAACATAACCGAACGTCGCCAGGCTGAAGCGATCCTCCGGGAGAGCGAGGAGCGTTGGAAGTTTGCCCTGGAGGGCTCGGGCGACGGTGTCTGGGATTGGAACGCACGAACGAACCAGGTGTTTTACTCCCGCCAGTGGAAGGCAATGCTCGGCTATGAGGAAGATGAAATCGGAAACACCCTCGACGAGTGGGACAGGCGGGTGCATCCAGAGGACAAAGCAGAGTGCCATGCGGACATACAACGGCACTTCAAAGGTGACACTTCGGTCTACCAAAACTGCCATCGCCTTCTGTGCAAGGACGGCGGGTACAAATGGGTCCTCGACCGTGGCAAGGTGATGGAGTGGTCGGAAGAGGGCAAGCCTCTTCGGGTGGTCGGGACCCATACCGACATCACCGAGCGCAAACAGAATAATGAAGCGTTGCGCGAGGCCAACCACTTCCTGAACAACCTGATTGGGTACGCCAATGCGCCGATAATCGTCTGGGACCAGGAGTTTCGCATCACCCGATTCAATCGTGCCTTTGAAAAACTGACGGGGCGAACGGCGCGTGAGGTCAACGGGAAATCGTTGGAGGTCCTCTTCCCACCCGACCAGGTTGACGCCACCATGTCCTTCATAAGAAAGACTCAACCGAATGAGCACTGGGAGACGGTCGAGATAGCCATTCAACACGTCGATGGGGCGGTTCGCTCCGTCCTTTGGAACTCGGCGACGATCTTCGCCTCGGATGGAATCACTCCGGTCGCCACCATTGCGCAGGGCCATGACATCACCGAGCGCAAAAAAGCGGAGGACGATCGCGAGCGGACGATCGAAGCACTGGACCGGCGCAGCAGAGAACTGGAATCCCTGCTGTACGGCGCGAAAACAGTTCTTGAGGGGGCGGACTTTGTCGGTACGGCTCGCAGGATTTTCGACGCGGCCTGCGGGATGACGGGAGCGCGCTCGGGTTATGTGACGCTGTTGAGCAAAAGCGGAGAGGAAAACGAAGTGTTGTTCCTTGAATCCGGCGGTCTCCCCTCTACCGTCGATCCCAATTTGCCCATGCCCGTGCGCGGCCTCCGAAGCGAAGCCTACAAGACGGGACGAGCCGTCCTCGACAACGACTTCATGAACAGCCGGTGGGCGGCTTTCATGCCCAAAGGCCATGTCGACCTGCAGAACGTTATGTTTGGGCCTTTAAATGTTCAAGGCAAGACCGTTGGGATCATGGGCCTTGCCAACAAGCCGGGGAATTTCACCGACGATGACCGGCGCATGGCGGAGGCGTTCGGACACTTGGCGGCCATAGCCCTGGAAAACAGCCGGAACAGGGAGGCTTTGGAGCTCTCCGAGATGCGCTACCGCCTGCTCGTCGAAAACGCCAATGAGGCCATCCTCGTCATCCAGGACGGGAGGATCAGATTCTTGAATCATGCGGCATCTCAGATCATCGGCCACCCGGAGGACGAGCTGTTGTCGCAACCTTTTATCGATTTTGTCCACAGGAAGGACCGGAGCATGGTATTAGACCGCCATGTGAGGCGACTCCGCGGCGAGACACCTCCGAGCCGATACTCGTTCCGGGTGGAGGACAAAGAGGGAATCACCAAGTGGGTGGAGGTCGGGGCCGTCCTCATCGAATGGGAAGGCAAGGCTGCCACCTTGAATTTCGTGACCGATGTCAATGCTCGCAAACGCGCGGAGGAAGCCCTCCGTGAGGCAAATGAGTATCTTAGAAACCTGATCACGTACGCCAATTCGCCGATCATCGTTTGGGACCCGGAGCATCGGATCACCCGGTTCAACCGTGCCTTTGAAAAACTGACGGGACGAAAATATCAGGAGGTCATCGGGCGATCCTTGGAGATTCTCTTCCCGCCTGATCAGGTTGACACCACCATGTCCTTCATCAAAAAGACTCAACCTTATGAGCACTGGGAGACGGTCGAGATCGACATCCAAAACATCAATGGGTCGGTTCGCGCGGTCCTCTGGAATTCGGCGACAATTTTTGGCCCGGACGGAATCACACCAGTCGCCACCATTGCCCAAGGGCACGACATCACCGAACGCAAGCGAGTCGAGGAGGAAAAGGAGAAGCTGCAGGCTCAAACCTGGCAACTCCATAAGGCCCAGAGCCTGGGCCGCATGGCCGGGGCCGTCGCTCACCACTTTAACAATCAGCTCCAGGCGGTGATCGGATACCTGGAAATGGCCCTGGACGACTTGCCTCCAGGGAATCGGCCTCGCACAAGCATTATCGAAGCCTTGAAAGCTTCCCATAAGGCTTCGGGAATCAGCGGCATGATGCTGACCTACCTCGGACAGACCTCAGGCAACCGTGTGCCGCTGGATCTTTCCGAGACATGCCGCCGGACTTTGCCCATGCTCCGTTCCGCCATGCAGGAAGGCACCGTCCTGGATGCTGATTTGCCCCGCCCCGGCCCGGTCATCAAGGCGAACGAAGGCCAGATACAACAGGTCCTCGCCAACCTGATCTACAATGCCAGCGAGGCCTATTGTGGCGGGAAGGGTCCCGTTTGGCTGGCCGTCAAGACGGTTTCCCCGGCGGAAATCCCCACCGGGCAACGCTTCCCCATCGACTCGCTGGTGCAGGAGCATTCTTATGCTTGCCTGGAAGTGCGGGACACGGGCTGCGGGATTGCGAACGAGAACCTTCAGAATCTCTTCGACCCGTTTTTCTCAAGCAAGCTCGTCGGCCGGGGTCTGGGCCTGGCCTTAGTCCTCGGGATCGTGCGGGCGCATTGCGGAACCATCACGGTCGAGAGCGAAAAAGGTCAAGGGAGTGTCTTTCGCGTCTTTCTCCCTGTCTGTGCCTCACAATTTGACACACATGACCCCGTGGATCCTTCAAGTCCCCCTTTGCATAAGGGAGACATGGGATGATTTTAGAATAGAATCCGCACCATACAAGAAATCCCCCCTGCCCCCCTTTGAAAAAAGGGGGGAGCAAAATGTGTCAACTTGCTACTTTGGGTGTGACTCACAGTGCAGTGAAAGGAGCCGGTTATCATGCCCACGGGGTCATGCGTGTTGCAAAGTCAGTTTGAAAAAGGGGGGAACAACCACTCAGATGACCTTAGCTTGATCGCATAGGAATTTCCATTTTTTAACACGAAGGCACAAAGAGCACGAAGAAAGCTTCTGAGAACATGTTGGAATCGTCTCTTCGTGTCCTTCGTGTCTTCGTGTTTGAATTGTTCTGTTTCAGGTTCGCCCGAAGGGCGCTAACTTGATGCATATGGGGGAAACCCTCGCAGGATGAAAGCAAGCGACCGGACCCGGGAGCAGGTTTCTCAAGATGCCTCTCAACCCATGGCTTTCACCGGTGTGTCGGCAATTACAGAGGATTACAGAAGGCTTACCCTCCAGGCAGTCAGGAATACTTGCAATGACAACATCAACCAAGATTCTCGTGTGGTTGTTACTCTCCTTAGGGATGATCGGGGCAGATTTTCCGGCCTCGGCCGCCGGCGAGGCCCTCAAGAAAGAATCCGACCTGCAGCGGTCGAGCATCGTCATCGCTCTGAGAAACGATTTGCCTCCCTTCTCTTTTCTCAACATTGAGGGAGGTCCCGCAGGTCTCTTCGTCGACATGTGGAAGCTGTGGGCAACAAGAACCGGCCAAACGATCAAGTTCAGGATGGGGACATGGAAGGACAACCTGCAATCTCTCGAGGCCGGCTCGACTGACCTCATCGGTGCGATGCTCGGCGCCGAGGAACGAGCTCCCTGGATTACTCTCTCCGATCCCCTATACGAAGTCGGAGTCCGGCTCCATTTTCTGAAAAAGAATGGGATTCTTCATGTAGACCAGCTCAAAGGAGAGCGCATCGGAGTGGTCGATCAAACCGCTCTTCAAGACGACCTGCAAAGAGACTACTCCGATTTTGAAATCATCCCGTTTGCCACCTTCGAAGAGATGATCCATGCCGCTCGGGCAGAGGAGATTCTTGCCTTTGCGGGCACGCCGACGCTGGTATCCATGATCGCGAATCGGTTGGGGTTGGCCTGGGAGTTCGAAGCATCCGATGAAATCCTCTACGCGAAGACCCTTCATGCAGGTGCCCGCAAAGACCATGTCGAACTGCTTCGCCTGGTGGATAGAGGCTTTGGGGCCATATCCCACGGAGAACTTGCCGCGATGGAGAGTGTGTGGTTACCGGACCCCGCCACCCGGTATTTTCCATCCAGAAGCCAGCGGATCAAACTGACCAGAGAGGAAGAGGGCTGGGTTGAACGGCACCCCAGAGTAAATCTCGCAATCTCCGAGGGGTTCGCGCCCTTTTCGTTCGTCGGGCAAGGCAATGAGCCGGTCGGGATCTGGGCGGATTATATCGAGTTGATCAGAACACGCACTGGCGTCGATCTAAGAGCTGCAATTGCAGCGCCATGGGAAACCCTCATGCAACAGCTCCAGACGAGAGCTGTCGATGGCGTCGCCTGCACCGGGAAAACCGCAGAGCGAGAGGAGCTTCTTGCTTTTACCGACCACTATATGACGGTCCCCTGGGTGATCGTTGCCAGGGACGATTTTCAGCTCTACAGCGTAACCCTGGATGAGTTGTCCGGGAAGACGGTGGCGGTGCTCAAAACAAGTCCTGTCTATGAAATCCTTCGAAGTCACCCGACAGTGCAAATCATCGAAGTGTCGAAGGTTGAAGACATATGGGAAACCGTATCTCTGGGAAGAGCGGATGCAGGCATCTCCAATCTGGCCTCGGCAAGCTATTACATCTTACGGAAAGGGATCACCAATCTCAAGGTGGTAGGTGTTCTAAAGGACCAACTCGGGCTCGGACTCGGCATCCGCAAAGACTGGCCCGAACTCGTGAGCATTCTCAATAAAGCCATCGGCGTCATCACGCCGGATGAACACAATGCCATTCAGAAGAAATGGATGTCGGTCCGGTATGAACAGGGGGTGGAGTGGTCCATCGTCCGTCGCTGGATCGTGCTGATCGTTGCCGGTTCCGGAATCATCCTGATCACCGCCATGCTGCTCTGGAACAGACGGCTCACCAGCGAGATTGTCAGGCGGAAGTACTCCGAGCAAGCCTTGAGGGAAAGCGAGTCCCGCTATCGCGCGCTCTTCGAGCTGGCTCCGGACCCCATGGCGGCTACCGACCTGGAAAGCGGTCGTCTGCTCGACATCAACCAGGCTTTCGTAGACTGGTCAGGCTATTCATACGAGGAACTGATAGGTAAGACTTCGGTGGAGCTCGGATTCTGGATGAGCCCTCGGGATCGTACCGCAATGGTTGATCGGGTCAGTACAGGCCAGTCTGTCTACGGTTTGGAGGCTAAGATGTGTAACAGGGCCGGGGAGGTCCGCGATGGTATCTTTTCCGCCCGTCTCACGGAAAGGGACGACAGACGTGAGTTGTTCTCCATTGTGCACGATATTACAGAACTCAAGAGGGGAGAGGAGGCACTCACGACCGCCAATAAGCAACTGGTTCAGATCATTGACTTTTTACCGGACGCCACGTTCATCCTCAACCGGGACGGCATGATCATTGCCTGGAACAAGGCAATGGAAGTGCTGACTGGATTCCAGGCTTCAGAGATGCTCGGAAAATGCGACTACGAATACGCTCTTCCTTTCTACGGCGAACGCAGACCGGTCCTCGTTGACTTTGCTCTTCGCCCAAACCCGGAACTGGAAAAGCGGTACACCTGTATCCGCAGAAGTGGGGACATCCTTTCCGGTGAAGCATTTGCGTCCCATCTCCCATCCGGTATCAGGCATCTGTCTGCAAACGCCTCCGTTTTGCGGGATGCTAAAGGGGAATTGGTGGCCGGCATCCAGTGCATCCGGGACAACACCGAACGCATCGAGATTGAGGAAGCGTTGCGGGAAAGTGAAGCAAGATACCGTGAGTTCTTTGTTACCTCGCGTGACGCCGTTTTCATCACCACACCCGAAGGAAAGTGGATCGACTTCAACGAAGCTGCGGTGGAGCTGTTCGGTTTTT
>CAYTWB010000025.1:0-53048 GCA_964441945.1 uncultured Syntrophobacteraceae bacterium | reverse complement strand
CGCTGTCGCGGGCTCAACCACCGGCTAATGGCTTTGAACCCTCCGGGTTCACTTCCGATCGTTGTTCCAAAAGATCACCCAATGGCATTTCCGCAGGAACGGTTCTCCAACTGCAAATCGAGCAACGCTTCATCAGGTTTCTAAGCAGAGGCTCGATCCAATTCTTTTCTGACAGCCATCCCGAGTTTTTCCAGGTTGTAGGGTTTTCTGACATATGGACCGGCGCCCAGGGCCTGAGCGGCACGGACATGTTCAGTCTCCGAAAAACCGCTCACAATGATCGCCTTCTGTTGCGGATGGTTCGCCACAATCCTCCGATAGGTTTCCAGTCCGTCCATCCCAGGGTCCATGATCATATCCAGCACGATCAGATCAACTTCCTTTTCCTTCAGATACGCCACAGCCTCTTCCCCACTGGCAACGCTTTCTACCTGGTAGTTGAGCTTTCTGAGCATTTCGGCAGCCAGGTCGCGCTGCCCCTCGACATCATCCACGACCAGGACCCTTTCTCCCTTCCCCATGTATTCGGAAAGGGTCACACCCGTACGCTCGCCTCTGATCCTCTCCCTCGTCACGGGAAGATAAAGAATGAAGGTAGTGCCTTTCCCCATCACGCTTTCGACATTGATGTAGCCATGATGGTCCTTCACGGTCCGCCAAACCACGGCCAGGCCCAAACCGGTACCGCTTCTTCCCATGACCTTTTTCGTGTAGAAGGGTTCAAAGATCCGTTTCAAGTCGACGGCAGGGACCCCTTCTCCTGTATCGGAAACCGTGAGCACAACGTAGTCCCCTTCCAGGACTTCGTCGTACCCCTGAACGGGCCTGTCCAGATACTGATTGGATGTCCTGACGGTCAGGATGCCTCCGGCGGGCATGGATTCCGCCGCATTGGCAAGCAGATTGTAAATCGATTTGGCGAGATGCGCGGGAGAACCGAAGAGGTTCATCAGGTCCGGATCAAGATCAAGATCGACCCTCATGAAGGGATGCTGCGAGCATAGACTCGCATACTCCGGCAACTGCTGACCATCCAGGATCAAATCATTGAGGTTCATGACCTTCATGGTGGTGACCCCCCTTCCGGTCAGGGTCAGCAGGTCCTGGACAATGGCCGATGCGCGCTCTCCGCCTTTCATGATGTATTCAAGGCGGCGTCTGAGGGGGCTTGCTTTGTCCTCACTGTTGAGGAGCAGCTCCGCGTAACCGATGACCACCCCCAGGACATTGTTGAGATCATGGGCAACGCCTCCCGCCAGATTACCCAGGGCTTCCATTTTTTCCACCCGCTGCAAACGCTGCTCACTCAATCGAAGCAATTCTTCCGCCCGCTTGCGGTCGGAAATGTCAATGAAGCTCTCCAGGAAGCAATCCCGTCCCTTCATCTTCAAGGGGGTGACGGTTTTCAATATGTCTTTCAGTTCGCCATCTGACTGGAGGAGCTTACGCTCCGATTGATCGATCTTCTGGCCGAGGTCCTTGACGGGGCATCTGCCGACTTCGGCCGGACACATCACTGCGTGGCAGATCCGGCCGACAATCCTCTCTTTGGGCAGTCCGGTCATGGCTGAGACGGCACGGTTTGCTTCAACTATGGTCTGAGTCACACTGTCGATGATCAGGATCCCCGTATCGATCTGATCGAAGATTGCCTGGAGCTTGCTCTCGCTCTCCCGCAGTTCCTCCTCGGCCCGCTGACGCTCCGTGATGTCTTCGGAGATGCCCAACAGGTACTCCGGTTCGCCGTCGGGGCCCAAGATCGGGACTTTCTTTGTGTGCAGAGTTCGCTCTCCCTTGTGGCGGGTCCGGATGGACTCTCTCGGGATGTCCACGATACTCCCGCCACGCAGCACATCACGGTCCTTCTGCGTGAAGAAGGCGGCCTGCTCTTCGGGGAAAAAGTCATAATCGTTCTTCCCCAGGAGTTCACCCCGGCCATATCCCAGAAGCTCTTCTCCCGCCCGATTGAACCGGACGAACCGGAGGTCCCGGGCATCCTTGACAAAGATCATGTCCGGGATATTTTCCACTATCGAGTCGAGAAATGCCTTTGCCCTTCGGAGTTCCTCTTCCGATTGTTTGCGCTCCGTAATGTCGATACCGACCCCGACGAAAAAGTTCCCCTCCTCTCCTTCTTCATGGACCACCGGCCGCCCGTGCCATTCCACCAGACAGCTCCGGCCGGATTTGCTGATGATCCTGTTTTCTTGGACCACCGCCTTCCCCTCGCCGGCAATCTTTCCAAAGGCCTCCCTTACACCGTCACGCTCTTCCTTTGGCACAAAAGTGGTCAGGTAGTCGATTCCCCTGATCTCCTCGGCGGTATATCCGAGGGCATCCAGCAGTGCCTGATTCATCATCAAGGTTTGCCCGTCAAGACCAATTGCCACAATGAATGCGGGAGACGTATCGAGAAGCAGCTGATTGGTGTAGGAGGCCTTCCTGTAGAGCTCTTCGCTCTTCTTCAGGGCCTCCTCGGTGCGCCTGAGCTGCATTTCCGATTTTTCCAGTTCCCGGATTCTCCGCTTCAGCGCCGCTATCTCTTCGCTGAGCTCCAGATGGGTCGGGGATGGATTTGTCACTTCCAGACCTCCCAGTCCTAACAGGTGTTGCAGCCTGACGACAACACAACCCGTACGGTTGAAACCCTTTGACCTGACAAGGCCAGTATACCACAGCAGTGAACCACTCAACCACCTTCCGTCTCGGGAAAGGCCCGCTTTTATGTCCTTGCCCGAAGGGCGCATTTGTGTCAATGATGGGCCTTCTCATCAATCTCTTGACCTCAACAGGAAGAACGGTCCAACTCATGAAAAGCGAAGAAACACTGGAATCCGGAATCAACCAGGCAGCAGAAGACCTCTTCACCTTTGCTGTCGATCGTGACGATGTCAAGACCCTCCTGACCGCCCTGCCGGAGAACGCCGATAGTGACCCGGGCAAGGTGGAGTACGAGCTGGCCATCCTGAGAATCATTACCGCCGGGTGGAGTATCTCGTATTTTCTGGCCCATTCGGCGCTCAGACATCAGCTTGCCGAGCTTTACTGGGAAGCGATCCGGGAGTTCTCGCAGAACATCTCCGTATCGGCAGGACTCCTGGCGGGAAAAGACATCGACTATTTCCAGGTCCTGAAGGATCGCCTCAGCGGGTATGTCAAGGCCATGGAACAGAAACACGACGCCCGGGAGCCGGCTGCCGTCATCGGACCGGAATTTGCCAGACTGTGCGGAAACGGCGACGATACCCACCTGATCCTGGCCGGCACCCGGATGTTCATTGCTGTCATGGCGAGTGTCAAGGCCTATCTCAATGCCCTCAAGGCACCAGCTGTCCCCGGCGAAAACAACACCAATGCTCACTGAGGTTGGGGCATTGCCTGCCTGAGGGGCTGTCTGGCAATCGCATATTGCTGCCTGTCCAGCGCCCGATCGGGCTGGCATAAAGCCCGCCCCCACGCTGCGGACAGCCCCGGGACGTAGGGGCGCGGTTAATCCGCGCCCGCACCGGACCAGTTTTCCGACAGCCCCTGAAGACCCGTTAGTCGGAAGGGGCCACGAGTCACGAGCCAACAGCGGTTGAGGAGCGATCATGAAAAAACCAATCCTTTCAGTGACATTCGTTTGCGCGATCCTGATCATCAGCCTGGCGCAGGCCGCCGTCCCGGATACGGAGAGCATCCCGCCCGAGCTCGAACGATGGAAGTCCTGGGTCCTGCATGGGCAGGAGGCACGTTTTTGCCCCATCGTTTACAATAATGGGGAAGCCTTCCAGTGCGTCTGGCCTTCGCAATTGCAGCTCACTCTGGATGCGAAAGGGGGCCGGTTTTCCCAAGAATGGCGGGTTTTCATCAAGGAATGGGTAGCCCTGCCCGGCAGCCCGGGTCTGTGGCCTCAAGACGTCAAGGTGGATGGGAAGCCCGCTCCGGTTGTTCTGCGTAGGGAATCGCCGATGGTGCAGCTCACGCCGGGAAAACACCTGGTTGAGGGTTCATTCGTCTGGCAGGCCATGCCGGAGATGATGACCGTGCCCGCGGCAAGTGGATTGATTTCGCTTGTCATCCATGAACGGCGGATCGATCTGCCGCTTCTCGATGACACCGGCCGGTTGTGGCTTCAGCAACGTGCCACGGCGGGGAGCCAGGAAGATCGGGTCGAAGTCAAAGTCTATCGCCTGCTCGACGATACCATCCCCATGCAGACCAGCAATCTCCTCCGGATCAATGTCTCCGGGCAGGCCCGTGAAGTGAAGCTGGCCGGTGTCCTCCTCGAGAAAGCCATACCCATGAACCTGCAGAGTCCGCTCCCGGTACGATTCAGTCCGACGGGCGAGCTGCTGCTCCAGGTCCGCCCCGGCCGTTGGGAAGTTCGGATCATGAGCCGGTTTGAGGGGCCGGTACAACAGGTCGGGCCGGTCAGCGGAAGCTATGGGCAGGAAGTCTGGTCATTTCAGGCCGAGAACCGGCTGCGAATGGTTCAGATCGAAGGGGTCCCCGGCGTTGACCCGAAGCAAACCGATGTGCCGAAAGAGTGGGAAAGGTTTCCCGCCTACGTGGTGATGCCGGGTGCCGTGATGGCCTTTAAAGAAATCCGGCGCGGCGATCCCGATCCAGCCCCAGACAGGCTCAACCTCAAACGCACCTGGTGGCTTGATTTTGCCGGGAGCGGCTTTACCATCCAGGACCGTATCGAGGGCACCATGAGCCGCCATTGGTGGCTGAGCATGAATCCGCCTGCTCTGCTGGGGCGGGTTTCGGTGGATGGAGCCGATCAGCTCATCACCAGCCATGGGCCGGAAAAGAAGGCGGGGATAGAACTGCGCAAAGGGCACCTGAACCTGGTGGCGGAATCCCGCTATGAGACGTCGAGTCACGTGGTGCCCGCCGTCGGCTGGGACCACGATTTCCAGTCGGTCTCCGGCGTGCTCAACCTGCCGCCGGGCTGGCGCCTTCTGAGTGCCGGCGGGGTAGATGTCATCCCGGGGACATGGTTCGAACGCTGGACACTGCTTGACCTCTTTGTGGTCCTGATCATCGCCCTGGCGGTCTTCAAACTCTGGAACCCGCACTGGGGCCTTCTGGCCCTTTTGACCCTGGGTCTCTCCTATCATGAACCGGGGGCACCGCAGCTCATCTGGCTCGCTCTGCTTGCGACGGTGGCCCTGCTGCGGTTTCTTCCGGCAGGATGGGCAAGGCAATGGGTGGTCGCTTTCCGCCTCGCTGCTCTCATTGGCCTGCTCGTCATCACCATCCCCTTTATGGTCCAGCAAATCCGCTGGGGGATCTATCCGCAGCTGGAGCCGCACCGTGCGGCCGAAAGGATGATTTCGGACAGCGCAGAGGAACCGGTCCCCCAGGCACTGGAAGAACAGCCGTCACCCCCTCCGGCCCCATCGGCTAAGAAGCGACCGTCGCCCGCATCCTATGCCGGCATCTCCGAAGCCCCACGAGACCTGGCCAGTGCGGCCAGGGGAAAAACCGCCCTCACCCAGGACCCTAAAGCCCTGATTCAAACCGGCCCCGGACTGCCCGCGTGGACCTGGCGATCCTTAACCATGAAATGGAACGGTCCCGTAGCACGCCATCAACAAATCCGCTTCTGGCTCCTGTCGCCGACCGTCAACCTGGTCCTGGCTTTCGTGCGGGTGCTGCTGCTGGCGCTCCTCATCCTGCTGATGCTCGATCTGCGCCGGTGGAAAGAATACACCCTGCCGGGGGCACTGGCCCTGATCCTCTGCGGTCTGCTCTGCTTGCCGAGGGGGGCAATTGCCGCCGCCAACGAAGCCGTCTTTCCACCTCCTGACCTTTTGAAGCAGCTCGAAAACCGCCTTCTGAAACCGCCGGACTGC
This sequence comes from uncultured Syntrophobacteraceae bacterium, assembly GCA_964441945.1. Classification (GTDB taxonomy): domain Bacteria; phylum Desulfobacterota; class Syntrophobacteria; order Syntrophobacterales; family Syntrophobacteraceae; genus JADGQM01. Next base: position 47,202 of record CAYTWB010000025.1, on the reverse strand, counting down.
CTGCCCCTGTGCGCTCAAAGCCCGCGTATGGAACTTCAGATAACGATGGAGATCCTGCGGCTACTGGTTCAGATACATGCCGCTGCGGACACGGCCGTTCCCCTCCCGGGCAACACCCGGTCCTGGCTTCCGGAAAAAGTCCTTCTGGACAATCAGCCGCCGGAAGGACTGTCACGGGACAAGGACGGCGTGCTCTGGCTCCTGGTTCCTGCCGGGATCCACACCGTCAGCCTGCAGGGTAAAGTGCCCGCGGGGGATTCCTTTCCACTTCCCTTGCCTCTGCGCCCGCACCAGGTAAAGATCACCAGCACCGGCTGGGAGGTCCAGGGGGTTCACGAGGATGGGCAGGTCGAGGCGAGCCTCCAGCTGACGCGTCGATCGAAGGAGGGGTCGAGATCGGGAGACCTGGCGGAAGGCTTCCTGCCACCCTTTCTCCAGATCGAACGGGAGCTTTCCCTGGGCCTGAACTGGCAGGTTTCCACCAGGGTCCGACGGGTAACACCACCGGGGACCGCTGTGGTGGTGGCGGTGCCGCTTCTCGCCGGGGAATCGGTGACCACGCCGGGCCTTCGCGTGTCTGAGGGGAAGGCGCTTGTCAATATGGGACCCGGTTCTCGTGAAATCGCATGGAATTCGGTCCTCGAACACCGCCCCGAAATCCAGCTTGAGGCAACGGGTGGAGAGGAAGGAATCGCCTGGAGCGAGACCTGGATCCTGGATGCCAGCCCCATATGGCACTGCGATCTGACAGGCATTTCGGTGATTCACCATCAGGACGACGCCGGCTTCTGGAAGCCGCAGTGGCAGCCATGGCCGGGGGAGCGGGTGACCATTCATGTGACGCGACCGGAAGCCATACCGGGCCAGCTCATCACCATCGATGAGGCGAAGATCGAGCTGACCCCCGGCGAGCGATTCAGCAAAGCCGGCCTGGCGCTCGCCATCCGCACCAGCCAGGGCGGACAGCACACGGTGACCCTCCCCCCGGATGCCGACCTGCAGGGGGTCCAGATCAACGGGAGGACCCAACCGATTCGACTGCAGGAAAGGACCGTGGTGCTTCCCCTCCAGCCGGGAATGCAGAAGGTCTCAATCGACTGGCATGAGGGCCGCAAGGGGGGCCTGGTCACCAGGGCTCCCGAGGTGATGGTCGGAGGCCCCGAGCAGCGTGCGGTCAATGCCACGGTGACTTTCAAGATGGAGTCCAACCGCTGGCTGCTGTGGGCGGGAGGGCCTCGACTGGGGCCTGCGGTGCTCTTCTGGAGCTATCTCTTGGTCGTGCTGCTGGCCGCTTACGGACTGGGGAGAATTCCATGGACCCCTCTCAAGACCCGTCAATGGCTGCTGCTCGCCCTGGGGCTGACTCAGGTCGAACCCCTTGTGGCGATCCTGATCGTTGGTTGGCTGCTGGCTCTCGGATTGAGGGAAAACCATGCCCCTCCGGAAAGACCTTTCTATTATGATCTGACTCAAATCCTGCTGGTGCTCTGGACCCTGGCCGCCCTGGGAGGCCTGTACACAGCCGTCGAAAGGGGGCTACTCGGCATTCCCGATATGCAGATCTCCGGCAACGGCTCTTCAAACTCGCTGCTCCACTGGACCGACGACCGCATCGGGCCTGCGATGCCCCAGCCGTGGGTGCTGTCGCTCCCAATGTTCATCTACCGTACTTTGATGCTGCTCTGGGCCCTGTGGCTCGCCCAGGCCCTGCTGCACTGGCTCTCCTGGGGCTGGCAGTGCTTCAGCAAAGGGGGAATCTGGCGCAAGATCACTCGACAGCCGCCCAAGCCGCCGGAAGCCGCTGAACACTGAGTACATCACGGCCCAATAAAGTGACCCTTATCGCAGGCCGTCATTCCGGCATGTTTCCGGCCGGAATCCAGAAAAGCTTCCTGGATACCGGCCTAACGGTTAGAGCTGCCGGTATGACGAGTGGGAATTCTTGTGACAAATGGGAACACCTACACCCACTTATGCGGACCTGTACTGAGGGCTTTTCCATAAACAGGCCGGAAGACTGAGTCCCCCTTTGGAAAGGCGGGTCCAGGGGGATTTGGATATGTGAAACACTGGAAATTCCCCTGCCCTCCTCTGCAAAAGGGCGAAACGCTATTATGGACAAGTCCTGAGTTTCAAGTACCTGGAATTTGACGGAGACAACCTGTGGCGAAGTGGAAGAGGGGTCTGCTGGTTCTGTTTGTCATAGTCGCGTGTGTTGGGTGTGACCAGTTCACCAAGCGGATGGCGGAGTCGCATTTGCCGAGGGTGAAAGTCTTGTCTTTTGCAGGTGATACACTGAGATTTGACTATTTTGAGAACAAGGGCGGAGTCTTCTTTTTCGAGGATGCACTCCCCAAGGAATGGCGTGGAACAACCCTGACCGTCGCCACCGCCTTCTTCCTTGGATTGCTTGTCGTCTATCTGTTCCTCGCCCCCACCCTTCGCCTTCTGTGGGTCCTTGGGCTGTCACTCCTGTGCGGCGGGGCCCTTAGCAACCTGCTCGACCGCGTTCTCTTTGGCGGCTATGTCATTGACTTCCTGAGCCTCGGCTGGAACGGATTTCGCACCTGGATCTTCAACCTGGCTGACGCCGCCATTGTCGCCGGGTCATTCCTTTCCGTGCTGGGAATTGCATGGGACCTTTGCCGTCACCTTTCCGTCCCCAGGGATTGAGACGGCCGTGTGAAGACCCCTCCCGCCACTTTCCCCTTCCCTTAGCCGCCTTTGGCGGATAAGGTTGAGGGGCTGAAAAATCAGTTCCTGCATTTGGATTATCCGGTCGTGAGGTTTTTAGGATGACGGCTCGCAATACCCCGGTCAAGAACGGCTTCAAACAGGGAATCGACAAGGGATGGCATGGATTCTTGTGGATGCTCAAGATCCTGGTCCCCATTTCGTTCCTGACGGCGATTTTGCAGTGGAGCGGATGGCTCCATCGCATGGATTTTATCATTCATCCCCTGATGGACCTGCTCAACCTGCCCCCCGCAGCGGCGCTGCCCCTCATCATAGGCATCCTCACCAGCATATACGGCGGAATAGCCGCCATGGTCATCCTGCCCTTTACAATCGAACAGATGACCCTGATGGCCATCTTCCTCCTGATCGCACACAACATGATCCAGGAGGGAGTCATCCAGGCCAAGTCCGGAATTCATCCTTTGAAGGCCACGCTCTTTCGGCTGGCCGCTGCCGTGATCACGGTGATCATTGTCGGGCAGTTCCTGGATACCCGCAGCGCAGTCCCCATGACATCCGCCTCCCCGGTTTCCAGTCATCAGGGACCTTTTATTGAAATGCTGCAGAACTGGGGCCTGGCCACCCTCCTGCTCAGTGCCAAGATTTTCGTCATCATCATGGCCCTCCTGACCCTATTGGAAGTTCTAAAGGAACTGGGCTGGATTCACACCTTCGTCAACTGGCTCGCCCCCTTCCTGGTGGTCCTTGGCCTGGACAGGAAGACCGGCATCCTGTGGCTCACGGCGGTGGTGTTCGGCCTGGCCTACGGGGCTGCGGTGATTGTCGAGGAGGCGGGCAGAGGGGACCTCTCCGGCGAGGAACTCGAGAGGCTGCATCTTTCGATCGGCATCAATCACTCGATGGTCGAAGACCCCATCCTGTTCATGGCGCTGGGGCTGAGTGCTTTCTGGCTCTGGGTCCCGCGTCTCGTCATAGCAGTAGTCGCGGTGCACCTGCTGAGGCTGTGGCATTGGAGCCGGCAGCGGGTATCGGTCGGAGCCGTTCAGCAATGAAGGGAAGACCTGGCTGAGTGGCCGGCAACCCTTATCAGACTGAGCGGTTTCATCGCATCGGGCGGGTATGGAGCCCGCCCCTACGCTACGGACCGCCCCGGGATGGTGGGACGTGGCTAATCCGCGCCCGCACCGGGCCAATTCTCAGACGGCCTCTTAGCATCGGGGAGGTGTGGGAAACTTTCTGAGGTCCGCAAAGTATTGTTCATAGGTCGATTCGGTATCAAGCGTCTCGAACAGAATCTTGGTATCCTCCAGGAGCGACTGGGCAGCCTGGAGGGCTTTCTCCAGGTCATCATGAGGATTGAGCGAAATCCTGCCGTGACCGGGATAGAGCTCTTTTACCCTCAGAGTGTTCAGGCGGACCAGAGAACTGATGTAATCGCTGATATTCCCCGACCCTAGAATACCCGACAGGATTCCCCCGGCCAGAACGGTATCCCCGGTGAATAATAGGCGCTCATGCATCTCGTAAAGGCAAAGGCAGCCCGAGCAATGCCCTGGAGTGTGCAGGACGCGTATTCTGTAATTGCCCAGGTCCAACACGGTATCCGCCTGGAGCCAGATATCGACGTGGAAGGTTTTCCTGGAATGATCCAGGTACTTGCTCATCATAACAAACTCATCCTGAAGCTCGATTTTGTTGGCTGCCAGACCGTGTGCAGCCACCACTGCCGTGTCAAAGAAGTAGGGGACGGCCCCAATGTGATCGAAGTGTTCATGAGTCAGGATGATGGTATGGATGTGGTGCGGCCCCAGGCCGACCACCGACAGACACTCCGAGAGGTTTGCATAGTTGGAGGCGGTCCCGGTATCGACAAGGAGGTTCTTTGTGTGCCCCTTGATCAGGTAAACATGGCTTCCGGGCCTCTCCGAACGAAACTGAAAAATACCAGGCCGCAGTTCCACAACTTTCGGCTGTTGCTTTATGGTGTCCATCTCTCAGTCCTCATACAAGCGCAGATAGAATGCCTACTCCATCTGGCGGAGTCTCTCGTTCATGGTCCTGATCCTTTGACAAAGCGCTCTCATTATCGTAAAAGCGAAGGCCGGCTGATGACTGACCATGTACAGGAATTTGTCCTTGTCCAACGCAATAAGCTGCGTATTGTCTTCCATGGCCGATGCGGTGGCGCTACGGGGAATGTTTTCGACCAGGGCCATTTCGCCGAAAAACTCCTTTGGCCCCAGGGTTGCCAGTTCGACCTCCTCTTCCCGGGTCTTTCTTGAAAGCCTTATGCGCCCTGAATGGACAATGAACATCTCATTTCCATAACTGCCCTCCTCGAAGACGCATTGCGATTTCTGGTACACCTGTAGAAACTTTTGATATTGATAGGTTATTTCCATCCCAAACCCCCTTTTCTTTTGCGCCGGCTGCCCTGAATCTGTAATCCCCGGCCGCAATACACAACAGGTTTTCCGCAGGGCAAAGAACAGGCAAAACCGATTGCGGCTGAACGTAGACTGGTCAGTACAATAGTCCGAATGGGATGCCTCCACACCCACCTGGCCAATGAGCTCCTTCGAGCATTCAGGCATCAAAATCCTGACGGTAATATGGAGAGTACAACGGGGATTTCTCAGCGTGTCATTAGTGTCTTCGGCCAATCACCCATGCCTGGCAATATTATATGTCAAAATGAGTTAAGTCAAGGGCATAGTTCGATAGATGAATAGACAGAACACTCAATTGGGAATAGTTTGGGATGAAACTTGAATCCTTGCTTAAACACATTCAGAAGGAGGACTATTTAAATAATCATTGATTTTACTAATCACACTTTTGCTTATACTACTATAGGGATTATAATATATTTAATATATATCTATAATTCGATTTAACGTGAATATAAAAACACTTTACCTATTAAATATAAATAATAACTAATGGAACACTCCAATGTCTTGACACTCTGACCGTTATGTGATATCAGTACCATACAATACATTATTGATCAGGAACAAGCGTGATGATAGAGCAGAAGTCGGGAGACTCTTGTTCAGCCATCTTGGATTGGGCACTGACGACGGCCTGCCCTGGGAAGCGGTCTTTGAAATGATCGTCGGGGTGGCAGTCGATTCAGCCGGGAATGAGGGAAACAATGGAAATCAGAGTCAGGGTAGCATGCCGGAACTGCAAGGGAGAAGGAGCGTTCAACCGACCAGGGTGCGGGAAATGTGCGAATTTCTTCGATTCAGAGATCAAGCCGGGAGACCGCCTCCTGCCCTGTGGTCATCATCGCGACGAGTACGTGGATGAATGGACATGCCTCGATTGCATGGGTACCGGAAAAGTCGAGACATGGATCACGGTTGAGGAATGGATTGAACGGGTCGATAACATCCGCAGATCGCAGGGCTGATCTCGATCGGCTCGTATTGAGACCCTTTCCCTGCGGTTGATGCAATCCGGGAAACGCTTCCATACCCGGACTCGCCGCATCTCCAGTTGCTGCTCTCCCTTTGCAGAAACGAACGGCAAGTTGAGGGGGTACTCAACGGGCTGTGCGGGCCACACCGCCTCAAGTCGGCGCCCGAGGCCATCAGGAAAACGAGGGGAGTGCCTTGTTGGCAAGCTGATAGAAGAAGGTGAAGCTCGTGAAACTTTCCTGATCCAATGCCCGGCGGCTCAGACTGCGATCGGCACATATCAATCCGATGGCCTTGTTCCTGACCACCAGCGGCATGACAAAGAAGGGAGTGGTCATCACTGCCTTCACCTCCGGTGTGAGGTATTGCAGGAACCCTCCCGGCATGGCTTCGTCCACCCAGAAGGCTTCTCTCATATCGAGTACATGATCAAAGATGTGCGGCACGGTTGTTTTGCGAGGGAAGACAAAACGCTCGACATCTTCCTTTTCCCAACCCAGGCCATACTTTCCCACTATGCGGCGCCAGTCCGAAGTGAGTATGGCCAGTAAGACTCGATCCATGCCGATGCCCCGCAGAATTCCCTCCAACAACGCCGACAGAAACATGTTGACATCCATACGCTTATCGCGAACCAATGCGGAGAGCTCCTGCATGATCTCCCGCTGAATCGTGGCGGTCGGCCGTGGCGCCGGGAGATCTTCCGAAGCGGGCCTGCGATCGGGTTCGCCGGATTCGACCTCTTCCGGGACGGGTATCAGGGAGGTGTGAGCTCCCAATCCATAATCCCTGCCGACATGGCTGGCCTTCTGAGCATTTTCCTGGACCATTTTGGTCACTTCGGCAGAGGGCTTGTTCAGGAACTTGCTGATGCTCTGTATTGTTGTTTTCGTCTCGTGGGTATTCCACCCGCGTTCGGCATTCTCGGCCAGCTTATGTCCCAGCAGGACATAGTTCACCCTGGGGTCCGACTTGGCGTCTCTATCAATGCTCGTTCGAAGCAATTCGCCGAGATTCCACTCCTTGGCCAGCGCAGCAGCCAGTTTGTCCAGGCTGAAGCCCAAGACTTCCCTTTCCGCCATCGCCTGAGAATAGCCGGGCTTTTGCATGGAAGCTTCCAGCTGGTCAACCAGCTCACCCCCAAAGCAGTAGAAGGCAATGTGGCCGAGGCGGAAAAGCAGGGTGGCGATGAAAACCTCTTCAACCCCTGAGTCTTTGCGAGCAACAGCGAGGGCTTTTGCCTGAACGGCAGCGTGGAAAGACCTCACCATCTCACGAATCACTCGCTTACGCGTTTGACCACTGAGAAGATTTTCAATCAGTGATGAAGAGAGGCACAGAGACTTGAGACTATTATGGCCCATCCTCAGGATCGCCCAGTGGATGGTGTTGACCGGCACGATGTCAGGGTTGTAGTAGATGCTGTTGGCGAGCTTTAAAACCTTTGCCGTGAGTGACGCATCACCAAGAATCCCCTGTGCGAGTTCACTCGTTGAAGTCCTGTCATTCTCCGAGAATTTCTTGATATAGCTGACCGTCTGAGAAAAGATGGGCATTTCTTCGTTACAGAGTCTTGAGACCAGCAAATCTATGTCTTGCACTATGATTCAGTCTCCTTCAGTCCGGCTTTCCATATCTCTATCTATATCTCGGGGTTTCCAGGGAATGACTAAACCGCTTTTTGATCTGAGCGGCCCTTATGGTTGATTTTCGCGTCCAGTATAAGCCATTGAATATCGATGTCAAAGCGAAAGGCAGGGCTGATTTGTTCTCTCATAATTCAACAACATGACTGCCTCTTACGCCCTACTCTCGTTCTCATGCTCCTGCGTGGGAACGAGGTGTAAGCTGTTTTGTTCTGGGATTCCTGTACAGGGTTGTGCTAGTCTCAGCAAACCGATCAGGAAAGCGGGTCCTTGCAGGTCAATCGCCTGAAGGGACCGGTTGACCGCATGCCTGTCGGCATCCCTTGGAACCGGAAAGGACACGGATGAAAGCACTTAGCGTTCAACAGCCGTTCGCGTTTGATATTCTCTGCGGCCAGAAAACGATCGAGGTAAGGACCTGGGATACGCTCTTCAGGGGGGACCTTCTCATCTGTTCATCTGGAAGGCCTGCTTTTTCCAGGCAGGAAATGGAAGAGATCGAGGAGGCCTACGGCTGCACCTTCCTCTATGGCCATGCCCTTTGCGTGGTTCGCCTCATCGATGTGCGGAATATGACAGCCGGAGATGAGGAAGACGCTCTCGTGGATACGATTGATCCTGAGGCCTACTCATGGGTGATGGAAGCGGCTCGCCCCGTTGTTCCATTCCCTGTAAAAGGGAAACAGGGCCTCTTTGAAGTCGATGACAGCCTCATCGGGCTGTCCCCATTCAAGTATGATGAAACGGTGGTAGTGAAAAGCGGCACTGTTGCCCAGGATTTTGAAATCGATTTTTCCGGATGGCATGGAAGAGCGTCTGAAATCCTTATGACCGAAGAGGGGGAACCGAGAATACGTGTGGCCTGGGACAGCCTGACCCTAAGGAGTATTCCGGTCACAGTCATTGAGAAGTGTGTCAAAGGAGGCTTTGACTGGACGGGGGTACTCCTTAGACTGCAAGAGATTGAACAGGCTGCACCCAGAGATACGTGGGATGATGTGCAAGACGCAATCGAAAATATCGAGGAGGAGCACGCTTCTATTTTCAAGGAACCATGACCCTGCGGCACGGAAAGAAAAGGTCAACATACCGTGCAATAATGCAAAAGCATCTCATCTATGACAGGCGGTTGGAATCGCGCTGAGGTCTGTCTCAAAAAGCCTTCGGAGGGCTGTAGAAACGGCACCTGTGGGTTCAGATCGCTTTGTTCCAGGAAGCCGTGTCAGGCACTCTCGGGCGGTGCCTCTATGTCGGCGACAGCCGCCGGGCTCGGGAAGTAGCCCTCCCCACTCTTAAACATCCCGATCTTCTCGCGTTTGCTGTCTATAACCTCATAGGTCTGGGCATCGATTCTTCGGAGTTGCCATCCTTTCTCCGCGCAAATCCCCTTCTTGAACTCCCAATATCCCATTTCCTTGGTACCTTCCATCACGACGGGTTCGGCTCCATCGGCTTCGGCCTTGTTTTTCTCGGACTCCATAGGTTTCCTTTCTGTCTGGGCTGCAATCCATAATCTTCTGAGTCTTCCCTACGATATTCCAAATTTCGCACAAAGAAAACCTCCATGCGTTGAGGAGGGGTCTCACGCCAAATGGTCCAAACGCTCGGGATCGAGGCAGCGGGCTCATTCGCTCAATTGAAGTTGACATCACAAAAACATCGGGATAGTTCTTGCAGAGCTCCAGCGGGATCATGCGGTGTATTCCTCAGCCTTTCGGACGAACCCTCTCCAGCCGGCTCCAGCCGTGGTCCCGACATCATCCTTTGGGGATACAGAGATCACCGATCATTGCAGACAAAGGAGGCCCTTCCATGGATGTCGAAAAGAATGAGAAACCCACGGTACCCCACAAGTGGCGGTTTGCGCGGGTGGGAGGCTTTGATCAGGTGCGCCTGGAAACGGGTGCCGACCTGCTGGCTCTCGATCGACTTGACCAGAAGCTCTGGGCCAGTCTCAGCTGCCCCACTCACGGGCTTGAGCTGGACGCCAGGACCCTGGAGCTCATCGATAGCGACGGGGATGGCCGCATCAGGGTCCCGGAGGTCCTCGCCGCCGTTCAATGGATTGGCTCCGTCTTGAAGCATGCCGACGACCTGACCCAACGCGCCGACGCTTTGCCGCTCTCCGCCATTGCCGAGAACACTCCGGAAGGGGCACAGCTCCTGGCTTCGGCGAAGCAGGTCCTGATCAACCTGGGCAAACCCGAGGCCACCGCGGTAACGGCTGAAGACACCGCGGATACGGTGAAGATCTTTGCTCAGACGAAGTTCAACGGGGACGGAATCATCCCTGTCTCTGCCGCGGAGGATGAGCGGCTCAAGAACGTTATCAAAGATATCATGGCCTGTATGGGATCACAGCTCGACCGCAGTGGAGAACCCGGAATCACCCAGGAAATGACGGACACATTCTACGCAGCGCTGCAGGACTATGCCGACTGGTGGCACCAAGCCGAAGAGAACGCCGCCGGTATTCTCGCGTTTGGCGACTCCACCGGTCAGGCAGCGGAAGTCTTCAAAGCCGTCAGACTCAAGGTAGACGACTACTTCACCCGATGCCGCCTGGCGGAGTTTGATGAAGCAGCAGTCGGACCATTGAACCCATCACCGGAGGAATACCAGGCCCTGGCACGCAAAGACCTTGATCCAACCGCCGACGAGATCGCCGCGCTGCCGCTGGCAACCATCGCCGTCGGCAAGGCCCTACCCCTCGAAGGCGGGATCAATCCAGCGTGGATTGACCGCCTCGCAAAACTTCGCGAGGCGGTGGTCAAGCCGATGTTCGGCGACAAAGCGGTCCTGGAAGCCGGCGAATGGGCACTCATCAGCACGAAATTTGCTGCTTTCGACAAATGGCTCGGGGAGAAGAAGGGGGCGGAAGTCGAGAAACTGGGAGTCCATCGAGTGCACGAAATCCTGGCCCTCAATGTGAAGGAATCCCTGACCGCTCTCATCGCCCGGGACAAGGCCCTGGAGCAGGAAGCGAATGCCATCGCCTCCGTGGATAAGCTGGTGAGGTTCCATCGCGATCTATTCACCCTCCTGAACAACTTCGCATCCTTTCAGGATTTCTATTCACCCGGCACCCAGGCAATCTTTCAGACGGGCAGTCTCTATATTGACGGTCGCAGCTGCGACCTGTGCATTAAGGTGGACGATATCGCCAAACACAGCGCCATGGCCAATTTGAGCCAGACCTACCTGGCCTACTGTGAATGCCGGCGCAAAGGCGATGCGGAGAAGATGAACATTGCGGCCGCCTTGACCGACGGCGACGCCGGCAACCTCATGGTCGGCCGTAACGGCGTTTTTTATGACCGAAAGGGCAACGACTGGGATGCCACCATTGTCAAGCTGATTGAACACCCGATCAGTATTCGCGAGGCGTTTTGGAGCCCCTATCGCCAGATCACCAAAATGATCCATGACCAGGTCGAGAAGGTGGCAGGCGCCCACCAGAAACAGGTAACCGATGCGGCTTCGGCCGGCGTATCCGGCGCTGCGGCAACGGCTCAGCCCCAAGCCGCGCCTCCACCGGCTCCTGGGACTGCGGCTGCGGCACCACCCTTTGATGTCGGCAAGTTCGCCGGTATCTTCGCCGCCATCGGGTTGGCCATCGGGGCGATCGGCACGGCAATCGCCTCGGTGTTGACCGGGTTCCTAAGCCTCAGCTGGTGGCAGATGCCCCTGGCCATTGCCGGTTTGCTGCTCATCATATCCGGGCCATCGATGGTCATCAGCTACTTCAAGCTTCGCAAACGGAATCTGGCCCCCATCCTCGATGCCAACGGGTGGGCTGTTAACACCCGGGCCATCGTCAACATCCCCTTCGGCAAAACGCTCACCGCCCTGGCGCGGCTGCCCGAGGGAGCGCAGTCTTCCCTGGTGGATCCTTTTGCCGAGAAAGAGCCCCCGTGGAAGCTCTACCTCTTCCTGGCAGCGGTGGCGGCAGCAGTCGTACTGCTTTGGCAGAAGGGCTGCCTGAATCAGTTTCTGAAGTAACCTACTGTCAGGCCGGAAACGACGCCGATTCGCAAAGCAACTCTCCAAAGAGCATCCTGTAGAAGATGCCCCTGAGCGTCATTGCGACGGTGAAAAGGTGAAAACCGGGCTTCGTAGCAATATCGGGACCCCGGCTTTTGCCCTAACCATTTGACACAGATGGCCCCTTGGGTCTTTCATGTCTCCCTTTTCAGAAGGGGGATTCAGGGAGATTTTAGAATAGGATCAGTGCCATACAAGAAATCCCTCCTGCCCCCCTTTTGCGAAAAGGGGGGCACCGCGTGCCAATCGGCTGCAACGCCGGGACCCTGTCTCCATGCTTCTCCGGTTGATGCCGTGCGTGATGGAAGAGCAATGCCGCTATCAACCAAGGTCCGAAGGGAGGTCCAGGGCTGTCTGCGCCTTCATAGCGGCATCCACTATTTCGTGTGGAAACATGCGCAGGTCTTTCGGGTCAAGACGATATTGCGGCAGAAACTGCCCGATCAGCTCCAGCACCGCTGCTGCCTGGCTGCGGTCTCTCTGTTTCTTGACCGGCTCCCGATCTTCACGGTTTGAAAGCCACAGCTTGTGAATCAGAAACGCCCTCGGGTCAACGGTAGCCATGAGAGCCGGGAAGCCATCGTCCCCGATCACGGTCTGCTCGAACCTGGGAGAGGAAAGCAGCCACTCCAGCTTGCCTACATCGGCGGCAGTGAGGTCGTTTTTTTCCCCGAGGCCTTGGGGTTCAGTCTTCCATGGGGGAGACGGAGCGGGACGGATCAAGTCCACCATATACCCGTCACGATTTGCGGCTCGATAGGAGCCTTTGCCGAGCACATCGAAAGAGCGATCCACCGATCTGAGAAGCTCGATCAAGCCCTGAAATCTGAGGCCTCCGCGCGGCACAAGAGCGAGCTTCTTTCGGCTGTCGAGCAGAAGATCCAGGTCGACCGTCGCGGTCACCATGGGGTCCAGCAAAACGCCGGCGGCGGCCTCGTAGGCATAAAGAGAGTGTGTTCCGACTACCAGGAGCCGATCTCCGAGGAGGCCTTGACGCCGCAGGACCCGCAGGATCGCGCATACCAGGCGCGGAACCCGCTGAATCTGCACGGCGCGACATATCCTTGCCTGCTCGCCAAGCCTCTCGCGAAGACCGTTAAGGCGATCTTGCGCGGCATTCTTTCCCAGCTGAAACCCAGCGAGAATCTCTTCGGTTTCAGGACTCCTGGGACCGAGACTCTTTCCGTGTCCAGCGCGGTCAGTCGTCCGGAAGAGATATTCCCGGCCTTTGGATTTCTTCCAGTGCATGCCGCCGTGATAGGACCGTAATCGATCTTCTGCTTCGCGGAACGCCTCGAAGACCTGAGTCGCATCCAGGTAAATACGTCGCTGATTATCAGACAAGGCTTTGAAGATCAAAGCGTTTTCCTTCAAATTAAAAATAATGTATTGGTGAAGGAAAACTGACCGATTGATCGAATATTGTCAAGACATTCGTGAGCTCATCTATTTCATTCCACGAGGCCGAATTGCGTGCGGTACAGGGAAGCGAAGAACCCGCCCGCATGGACTAGTTCGGTGAAACTCCCCTGTTCCACGATTTCCCCGGACCGTAGTACGAGGATCTTGTCCGCTTCCCTCACGGTGGACAGGCGATGAGCGATGATGAAGGTTGTGCGCCCGACAATCAGCTGATTCAACCCCTCCATGATGGCGGCTTCCGTTTCGGCATCCACCGATGAGGTCGGCTCATCGAGAATGAGAATGGGAGCATCCCTGAGAATCGCCCGGGCAATGGTGATCCTTTGCCTTTCCCCTTCGGACAGGGTGGCCCCCTGTTCTCCCACCAGCGTATCGTAGCCCTTGGGCAGCTTCATGACGGAATCGTGTATCCGTGCCAGCCTTGCTGCCGCAATGATTTCGTCATCGCTCGCCCTGGGGCGGCCATAGGCGATGTTTTCCCTGACCGTGATCGGGAAAACCAGGGGTGGCTGCAGCACCATGGAGATCTGGCTCCGAAGCGACTTGAGCTGATATTCCCGGGCGTCCACCCCATCGAGCAGCACCCGACCCTCAATGGGGTCATAAAACCGGGGCACGAGGCTCACCAGCGTCGATTTGCCAACTCCGGTCGGGCCCACGATCGCCACCTTCTGACCGGCTTGAATGTGCACGCTGATTTTTCTCAAGACGGGCTGTTCCTCCACGTATTGAAAGGAGACCTCCTCCAGCAGGACCTCCCCTTTTGCACCCGTATCGGGGAAGAGACGACTGCCGTCCTTCATGTCCCTTTCGATATCAAGGATCTCGAAAACCCGCTGTACGCCGACCTTAGCCGACTGAATGACTCCCCAGGTCTGGCTGAGGGTATTGATCGGGGCATAAAGAGAGGCCAGATAGGCCGTGAATACCACGATGTCGCCGACACTGAGTGCCCCGGAAAGAGCGTGTTTGGCCCCAATATAGATGACCAGGGCGGTACCGATGGCCATCACTCCGTTCACCACCCCGGAATAGAAGGTCTGGAGAGTGAACAGGCGCAAACTGGCATCCAGACTCTCGACACTCGCCGTCATGAACTTCCGGTGCTCTTCTTCCTCCTTAGTGAAGGCCTGGATGATGCGGATGGCGGAGATGGCCCTCTGCACTACCGAATAGACTTCACTCTCCCGTTCCCTAAAACAGGTCGCCGCTTCGGTGATATGCCTGCTCATGATAGAGATGAGACCGACCAGGACGGGACAGATGCTGAGCGCCAGCAAGGTGAGCAGCCAGTCCATGCGGACCATTACGAAGAACATCATGCCGAGGAAAGTGACCGCCGTCAGTACCGGAAAAACGCCATTCATGGTGATGGCCTGAATCGAGTAGGTATCCGCTGTGATTCGGTAGAGGAGGTCTCCCACCTGCCTTCGGCTGTGGAAGGCCAGGGAGAGGCGCTGGAGATGACTGTAGAGGTCGCTTCTAAAATCGTTCACCATGCGCTGGCCGATCCTGATCGTGGTGTAGTTGTTGAGGATTGTGAGCCCTCCCAGGAGCAGATAGATCAGCACCAGCCCGATACAGGAACCAAGCAGGAGCATCTCGTTGCTGAAGGAGGCGCCGATAGACCAGGTCAGGGGTTTGCCGCCCAGCACATTATCAATAACAATCTTGAGCGGCCAGGGTTTGAGGATTTCGCAGGCGCTGATCACGAAAACCTGGAACAGCGCAATCGTGAATGGAACGCGGTAGGGCCACAGATAACGGAAGATTTCTCGTCTCATTTTGTCTCATCCCCCCAACAGGGACCCCATAGCGTCTGGAATCCCCTTCATAATTCTTCGACACCTCGCTCAGCACGAACGTCCTATTGGCCTGTCATCCTTAGAACGCAACCGGGTATCAGAATGTCGTCTTACCCCTCTTCACCATGAGAAGGGTCCCGGATGGAGACTATCCATATGCCCACACTCGAATCAACTGAAAACTGGCCGGTTGTCGAGTGATCAAGCCATGGGCCTGACACCGAAAAGCGAAATCGAGTAAAAACCGCACCCCTCCGCCTGCGAAGGTTTTTCCCCTTGCCCCTGAAAGAATCCTTCAAAAACGATTCAAGTTGGTTAATAGTACGCTACTGTGATCGTGGGAAAGCGTGAAAAATGACCAACGGCCTTGTTGAGGGCCTCAATGGCGCCATGAGGACAAGAATGCGAACTGCCTGCAGATACAGGAGTCTCCTCAACTTCAAGCTTCGCCCATTCCTCCGGCCGGGAACTTCCCGCACGCTTCCACAATGAGCCCGTTTCCCATGATCCGTAAGGATTTCACTCCGGCTGTCATGTCAATTCTGCTTCTTCTGGGAATCATCATTCTTACCCTGGCCAGGCACTGGCGGATACCAGGTCTTTGGACCCGGTATCCGCTGAATTGGGATGCTGTATTCACCGGTTTATATGTCTTGTGGCTGCTGGTGGAGATACCGACGGCCAGGAAAGATGTGAACACCGAAGGCAAGAAGACATTAGATTTCGCAACCTGTCAAATCTATGGCTGCGCACAGGCGTTCACGTTTCTTTCGGCACTCTGGTTCCCTTCCGTCTGGAATGAGCCCAATTTTGCCCATTTTGCCGGGATGGGTCTCTTCCTGTTTGGGGTGTCTTACCGTTTCTGGGCCATTAGAACGTTGGGGGTGTTCTATTCACACCGAGTTCGCACACTGAGCCGGCACAGAATAGTGGATTCCGGTCCATACCGCTTCACCCGGCACCCGGCCTATGCTGGAATGATCATCGCCAATGCCGGAGTGGTCCTCTACTTTTTCAACTGGGTAACCCTGTGTATCTTTCTCTTTGCTCTCGTACCCGGCATCGTTCTCAGGATTGTCGTCGAGGAAAGGATGCTCTCCGAGATCGAAGGATACTCTGATTTTGCCAGAGACCGCAAAAGACTGTTCCCGGGGATATGGTAGGGGACCCATACGGTGCTGGATTGTGGCGGACCTTATCGATGACTGCCGGACCGGACATAGTGTATAGTAGCAATCCTCCAGGGCACGGACGCTTTTGTCGGAAGCTCACCGACCCGGGCCAAACCCCGAGGGAGTGATCCATGGATCTTTGGGCAGCTTCATTCAGAGTGACTTTTGTCAGACTCACCATTGCATCTTGCCTTGTTTTCATGGCCGGTCCTTGCGCCGTTGCCGAGGACCTGGCTACCGTTTACCGGCAGGCGGCAGCCTCCAGTCCTACGCTGGCCAGGGCCCGTTCGCTTCTCAAGGCCGATGAAGCTACTTTGCCCATCGCCAGATCCAACCTGCTGCCGCACCTCGATGCGAGCGCCGGCGTGGGCGGACAGAATCTGGACATGAAAGGCTTTGGAGAATCCTTCAATCTACCGCTTCCGAAGATCCGGGAAGATTACTACGACGCCAATTACAGCGTCACCCTGACTCAACCGATTGTCAATGGGCAGGCATGGGTTGGGGTGCGCCAGGCGGACGCTCTCATCCGCGCCGGGCAGGCTGCTGTCCTGGCCGCCGAGCAGGACCTCGTCGCTGAAGTGGCCGATGCCTATTTCGGGGCCCTGCGCGCCGAAGCGGAAGAACGTGTCTCACGCAACCAGAAAGAACTGTTACAGACCGTTCTAAACCAGGCAGAAGCGTTCCTCAAGGTCGGCAGCGGCGACATCATTGCCTTGCAGGAGGCTAAAGCCGGCGTTGACGCCGCCGAAGCGACCCTGATCCGCTCTCAGAACACCACACGCATCGCAAGGCAACGCCTGGAACGGCTCACCCACCAACCCGTGGGACCGCTCAGCGATCTGGGACCCATCACGCCGGAGGGACCAAACCCCAACGAGGTCGGACTGTGGCTGAGCGCCGCCAGGGAGAACCAGCCCCTCTTGAACCAGGCACGCGAGCAACTCAAGGTGGCTCAGGATGAAGTGGAATTCCAGAACCGGGCGCACTGGCCGAAACTGAACCTCGGCGCGGGGTACAGTTA
This sequence comes from uncultured Syntrophobacteraceae bacterium, assembly GCA_964441945.1. Lineage (GTDB taxonomy): Bacteria > Desulfobacterota > Syntrophobacteria > Syntrophobacterales > Syntrophobacteraceae > JADGQM01. The sequence continues at coordinate 29,964 of CAYTWB010000025.1, read as the reverse complement.
CGACAAGGGCAGCTTTTTTCCCACCCTAGAAGCCAATCGAATGCGCATCGGGGTAAACGTCACGCTGCCCCTGTACGAAGGCGGGGAGATCAGCGCCAGGACAAAGCGAGCCGCGGCCCAGGCCAGGGCAAACGAGTATCATCTCAAGGACCTGGAGGATCAGGTCGACCTGGACACCCAGAACGCTTTCCTGATTCTTCAGAACAGCGTGCCGGAAATGCTGGCGGCGCAGCAGGCGCTGGCTTCGAACCTCACCTCCCTGGAGGCAACCCGCAAAGGGTACGAAATCGGTTCTCGTTCGGTCGTGGATCTTCTGAAGGTGGCACATGACTACGAGGCTGCGCAACGCAATTACTTCGTCACCCTCTACAGCCAGGTTGTCGCCCGTGTGAAACTGAAAGCGGCCGCCGGCGTGCTCGGCGAAGAGGATGTCAAGGCAGTGAACTCTTTGCTAAAAAGAGAGTGACTCCCGGTTTGGGACTGCACCTTCGTGATGGGACTTCCATGAAAAAATCAAGAATTCTGAGGATTGTGTTGGTGCTGATTCTCCTTGGCGCTGCCGGCGGTCTGGGCTACCGATATCTGCAAAATCGGGGAAGGCCCGGCAATATTCTGCACCTTTTCGGCAATGTCGATATCAGGCAGATTCAGCTGGCGTTTCACGATACCGGAAGGATTCAGCGCATTCTGGTCCAGGAAGGGCAGAAAGTGCAGGCGGGTGAACTGGTGGCTGAACTTGACCCCGTTCGATACGAGGCCGCCTTCGCTCAGGCTGCGGCACAGGTTGCCGCGCAAAAAGAGTACCTGGCTCGCCTGCTGGCCGGCAGCCGTCCTGAGGAAATTGCAGAGGTTAGGGCCCGTGTAAAGGCTGCCGAAGCGGTCTTGAAAGAATCAGAAGCCAGCCATCGGCGGACCACGGTCCTTGCGAAATCTCAATACGTCTCCATGCAGCAATTCGACAGCGCGGAGGCCGCCCTCAATACGGCCCGGGCCAATCTGGACCGAGAACGGCAGATACTCACCCTGGCTGTCAAAGGGCCGCGCCAGGAAGACATCGAGGCGGCTCGAGCTCAGTTGAAGGCCTACGAAGCGGCCAGGGAGCGGGCCAGGGAAGAACTGCGCGATACGCGGCTCTATGCCCCGGAGCAGGCGGTGGTGCAGGACCGCATTCTCGAGCCAGGCGACATGGCCTCTCCCCAGACCCCGGTCTTCACGCTGGCCCTTGACGACCCCGTGTGGGTTCGCGCCTATGTGTCCGAGCCCGATCTCGGAAAAATCGCTCCAGGCATGCGTGCAGAAGTCAAGACCGACAGCTTCCCCAACAAGACCTACCGGGGCTGGATCGGATTCATCTCACCGACCGCCGAGTTCACTCCAAAACAGGTGGAAACCACCGAACTGCGCAGCAAGCTGGTCTACCGGCTGAGGGTCTATGTGTGTAACGCCCAAAACGAGCTCCGCCTGGGCATGCCCGCCGATGTTTGGATACCCCTGAATCAGTCGCCGCCTGCTGACGTCAAAAGTACCGCCGATTTCTGCCGTGAGAACTGAAATGACTCGTCGTGGAGCAGAAGTATCGAAGCGGGAGCGCAACAGGGCCCGGTCCATCCTCCAATATCCGCGGCAAACGGATTGGGTCCGGGTGTGAGGATTCGATGCCAGCCTCCGATGTCGTAGTTCTGGATCACGTTACAAAGCACTTCCGCTCCGACAAGCGCATCATTTGTGCTTTGGATCAAGTCAGTGCAACCTGCCGCTCCGGCATCATAACCGGCATCATCGGACCGGATGCCGCCGGGAAAACCACGCTGATGCGCCTGCTTGCCGGCCTTCTGGTGCCCGATGAAGGCGCTATAAAGGTGCTGGGGCTCGATGTTCTCCAAGATTCTCTCCCGGTTCAGCGAGCGCTCGGCTACATGCCTCAGCGCTTTGGGCTCTACGGTGATCTGACCGTTCAGGAGAACCTCGATCTCTACGCCGATCTCCAGACCGTGCCAGACGCCGAACGCCGGGATCGCTATGAGGAGCTCATGCGCATGACCGGACTGGCCCGTTTCACCGGGCGACTGGCCCGGGACCTTTCGGGAGGCATGAAGCAAAAACTGGGGCTGGCCTGTACCCTGGTGCGCGCACCGCAACTCCTGCTCCTGGACGAACCGACCGTGGGGGTGGACCCGGTTTCCCGCCGTGAGCTGTGGAGTATCGTTTATCGCCTGGTAAAAGACGAAGGGCTGAGTGTCCTCCTGAGCACGGCCTATCTCGATGAAGCAGAGCGCTGCCAGGATGTGATTCTGATGCATGAAGGCAAGATCCTCGAACAGGGCGCTCCCGATTTCTTCAGCAGACGATTGACGGGAAAGACTTTTCAGGTGGCGGCACCCGGGACGAACAAGCGCAGGCTCCAGAGTGAGCTCATTCAAAGGGACGAGGTCCTGGATGCCGTCATTCAGGCCGAGGGAGTGCGGGTGGTTACGAGGACGGATGCACCGATCGAGGCGAACCGGAAGCTCGCCGGGTGGCCCCGTGTCGAGATCCAGCCGGTTGAACCCCGCTTCGAAGACAGTTTTGTCGTCATGCTGAAAGAACGCATCGCCACCGCTCAGAAGCCGCATGATGACGAGTCGGTGCAGTCCATGCGGTTCAGCGATGAAGAGGTGATTGTGGTCCGCAATGTCAAACGCCGTTTCGGGAGTTTCTATGCGGTCAAGGGCATCAGCTTCTCCGTTCGCCATGGCGAGGTCTTTGGCCTGCTCGGCGCAAACGGGGCCGGAAAGTCCACCACATTCCGTATGCTGTGCGGCCTCCTGCCTGCATCGGAGGGCACGCTTCATGTGGCCGGGGAAGACCTCCGGCAGGCCGCAGCGAAAGCGAGGGCCCGCATCGGTTACATGGCTCAGCAGTTTTCGCTCTATGCCGAGCTGTCCGTCTCGGAAAACCTGACCTTCTTCAGCCGGGCATACGGTCTCCGGGGAAGCGAACAACGTGAGCGCATCGCCTGGGGGCTCGATGAGTTCGATCTCAGGCCTTATGCCGACACCACGAGCGGGCAGCTGCCACTCGGCTACAAACAACGCCTGGCGCTGGCGGCGGCGCTGATGCATTCACCCGAGATCCTCTTTCTCGATGAACCCACTTCCGGAGTGGACCCTCTGGCCCGGCGCGAGTTCTGGCATCGGATCAATCGACTTGCCGAGCAGGGCGTGACGCTCCTGGTGACCACTCATTTCATGGAAGAAGCTGAATACTGCGACAGGCTGGTGATCATGGCCCAGGGGGAGATCCTGGCCGAGGGGACACCAGAGGAGATGAAAGCGCGGTTTCGGTCCCCGGAGAGTCCAAAACCCACCATGGAGGACGCCTTCATTGCCCTCCTGGAAAGCAGCGAAAATCCGGCGGCAGTCCGATGAAGCCAGGACACGAAACCATCGATGCTCGGGTGATGCGCCTGCGTGGGTTGATGCGCAAAGAGGCCCTCCAGATTGTACGGGACCCATCGAGCATTGCCATCGCGTTTGTCCTGCCGCTTGTTCTGCTGCTCATCTTCGGCTATGGGGTCTCTTTGGACGCCCGGCACGTTCCTCTCGGCATTGTGGTCGACCACCCGTCGGCGCAAACGGCCGCTTTCAGTGCAACCTTTATGCAGTCGCCCTATTTCGACCCGCAGCCTTTCTCCCATGTCAAAGAGGCGGAAGATGCTCTCCGGCACGCGGAAATCAAAGGGATCATCTGGTTGCGCGCGGACTTCGATCAACAGCTCCTGTCCGGGGAAACAGCATCGATGGGACTCTTCATCAACGGGGTGGATGCGAATACCGCCCGCCTGGTGCAGGGTTATGTGCAGCAGGCATGGACCCTATGGTTGAGGGACCGTACCCGGGCGATGGGCAAACCGCAGGCCATTCCCGTGAATTTGGATCAGCGGGTATGGTTCAATCCGGGATTGAGAAGCCGGGACTATCTTGTCCCGGGGCTCATCGCCGTCATCATGACCCTGATCGGAGCTTTGCTCACGGCACTGGTCGTGGCAAGAGAGTGGGAGCGCGGAACCATGGAAGCGCTCATGGTCACCCCCGTGGCCATTGGTGAAATCCTGCTCGGGAAACTTGTTCCCTATTTCATTTTGGGCATGGGAGGCCTCCTTTTCTCCGTAGCGATGGCGGTCTGGGTGTTCGAAGTGCCGCTGAGGGGCTCGCTGCTTTTGCTGCTCGCCACTTCTGCACTCTTCCTGCTGGCCGCACTGGCCATGGGCCTCTTGATTTCGACCCTGGCAAAGAACCAATTCGTGGCCGGGCAGGCAGCTATCCTGGCCACCTTTCTTCCCGCCTTCATCCTTTCGGGCTTCATCTTTGACATCGGCAGCATGCCGGCACTCATCCAATGGATCACCCACATCATCGCCGCGCGCTACTACGTATCCATTCTGCAAACCGTCTTTTTGGCCGGGAATGTGTGGTCGGTCGTGCTCATCAATTCGCTGGCACTGGTCATTATCACCTGCATCTTCATGGGATTGGTGCGACGGCGCACCCGAAAACGGCTGGAGTAACAGAAGATCATGTGGCATCGGATTTTTGCATTGGTCATTAAAGAGTTCCTGGCGCTTTTGAAAGACAAGAAAAGCCGTACGGTGGTCATCGTACCTCCCCTGGTTCAGCTGTTCATATTCGGCTATGCGGCGACTTTTGATTTGAATGAAGTGGGCTATGCCGTGTACAACGAGGATGCCGGGCCGGCTTCACGGGAGCTCCTGGCCCGCTTCGAGGGTCCCCCGACTTTTCGGCTGGTCGGCCATCTGACCCATGAAGAGCAGATCGAGCCCCTGATCGATTCTCGGAAGGCCGTCATGCTGATTCACGTTGATCGGCATTTCACTCGTGATCTGCTGTTGAAGCATCCGGCAAAACTCCAGGTTATCCTGGACGGCAGAAATTCCAACACAGCCATGGTGGTTTCCGGCTATGTGCACTCCATCCTGACGGAATTCAATCGCGAATGGGCCGAAGGTCACGGTTTCCCACCGGCGCCGGCCGCCCTTGAGGTTCGTCACTGGTTCAATCCGGCTCTCCAGAGCCGCTGGTTCATTGTTCCGGGTATTATCGGCCTTCTGACCCTGGTGGTGACCCTGCTGGTCACATCGCTTTCCGTGGCTCGTGAGCGCGAAGCGGGGACCTTCGATCAGTTGCTGGTCACCCCCTTGCGCCCGGTCGAAATTTTGCTGGGGAAAACCATACCGGGGATCCTCATCGGCGCATTTGAAGGGACCTTGATTATCCTGGTGGCCGTTTTGTGGTTCCAGATCCCCCTGCGGGGAAGCCTGGCAGCACTCTACCTCGGTCTCTTTCTCTTCCTGCTCTCCGGTGTCGGGATGGGTTTGATGATCTCCTCTATCGCCGTCACGCAGCAGCAGGGACTGTTGGGGGCATTCCTCGTACTGGTCCCCTCGGTAGTCCTTTCCGGATTTGCGACACCCATCGCCAACATGCCGGAATTCGTACAGGACCTTACTCATCTCATTCCCCTGCGCTATTTTCTGATCATTCTGCGGGGAGTTTTTCTGGAAGGGGCCGACATCTCGATCCTGTGGCCTCAGTACTGGCCGATGGCCGTGATTGGGATGTCGGGTCTTGCCTTTGCGAGCTGGCTGTTTCGCCATCGCCTTTACTAACACTTGACTGTTGGAGTCTCTCACTATGGGAACAAAAGGGATCTCGCTCGAACTCCTGGGCAATCTGGCCAAAGAGGCCGGCAAGGCCATTCTGGAGGTTTATGAAACCCGCTTTGAGGTGGAACAAAAGGAGGATTCATCGCCGCTCACCCTGGCTGACCGGCGGTCTCACCAGATCATCTCGGCAGGTCTAAAGTCCGCATACCCGGAGATACCGGTCCTTTCCGAGGAAGGGAAACAGGTCTCCTACGCCGTGCGCAAAGCATGGCCCCGATTCTGGCTGGTGGACCCGTTGGACGGCACGAAGGAGTTTGTCAAAAGAAACGGAGAGTTCACGGTCAATATTGCGCTGATTGAAGGAACCGCCCCGGTCATCGGCGTGATCTACCTTCCCGTACTCGATCGGCTTTTTCTCGCTGACATCCGGGAAGGCTGCCGTGAGGTGCATCATCAGGAAGAGATAAGACTCCGTGTCGGCGATCTTCAACCAGGTCGCACGGTACGGGTGCTGCAAAGCCGCTCGCACCCTTCCCCCAACCTGGAAGCGCTGCTTGAAAACCTGCCGTCCCATGAATCCGTCATTCGCGGCAGTGCACTGAAGTTTTGCGCCATCGCCGCCGGGGAAGCCGATTTCTATCCCCGGCTCGGCCCTACGTGGGAATGGGATACAGCAGCAGGTCAGGCGATTGTAACGGCTGCAGGAGGGGTCATGGTCGATCTGAGCGGTGAGCCCTTCACCTATAACAAACCCAATCTCCTGAACGGGCCCTTTCTGGTTGCTTCAAGTTCAGCCTGGCTGAAGCAATCCGGCATTCTGGATGGAGCATCCAAACTCGAACTGCAATGATGATCTCAACCGCTTCCATCCCGATCGTTCGGCCTCCAGTCGGGTAGTGCACGGCAAACGGTGATGGCGTGAACTTCAGAGGCCCCTGCTTCTTTGAGGGTTTTGGCGCATTCACTGAGCGTCGTCCCCGTGGTGTAGACATCGTCGATGATGAGAACGCATCGGTCTTTGACCCTGGTACTATCCGGCACCAGAAAAGCGTTCTTGACATTTTGCAGGCGCTCTTCGCGATTCAGGCGCGTCTGCGGTTCGGTCCAGCACTGCCTGACAAGGATGTCATAGCAAACGGGACGGTGAATCAGGCGACCAAGAGTCCCGGCGAGCAGTCCAGCCTGATTGAAGCCTCTCTGCTGCAAACGCCTCACATGCAGGGGGACCGGGAGGACCAGGTCTGCCGAGACGGTATTGTCCCGCCTGAAAACATCCGCCAGCAACTCGGCAAGCGGCAATACCCAATGGAGCCGGCCTCCAAATTTCAGTTGATGGATCCGATCACGCAGCACCCCTGAATAGTGCATGGCCGATCGCGCACTGTCGAAAAGGAAGGTCGACCGGAGGCAATCACCGCACAAGTGATCGGCAGATGCCGGGCTATTGGGGAAAGGACGCCCACAGCGAGGGCACAGGGGAGACCTGATCCACGGAAGTTCATCCCGGCAGGTTTCACACCAGAAGCCCTGTTGGCTGTTAAGCCATGCCTTCCGGCATCCCGCGCACTGCCTGGGAAGGAAAAGGTCTTGAAGGGAGGCTCCAAGTGTTCGAATCCAGGGAAATTGACCCTCTCCCTGTTGAACAGAGGCCACTATTCTGCTGATCTTTGAATAGAGTGCTGAAAGGCGGAGGTCCATGTTTTGAACGAAGTCGGAAGAGAGCGTTTTCCGCTATACTTTCAGATCGATGACCTTTCCTTTGTCTTTTGTTTCAGGGGAGCCTGTTTGCGGCGAGTCGGATTCCCTGGTTACGGTCTTCGTTTGTCCACCGGACACGTAGGAGCGCCCTCATTCGGGGCACATCCCCATGTGGATTGAAACGGTCTGCGAAACGACCTCCCTCTGCTGCAGGTCTGCCCGTGCCTGCTCGTTGCGCACATGTTCGTACTCATGCGACGAGACCGCCACACGGGCTGCCTCGGGGGAAATATGCCGGGCGGTTTTGAAAGAAACGGAAGGATCATCGGACCGATCCTGGTATGTCCGCTCCGCTCAGGTCTTGCATTCCTTCCTCTGCACGCCGGTTGTTCCATCAAGCCGGGATGAGGCAGGGACCCTGTCCGCAGGAGTCAGGACCCGACTTCCGTTTTCATATGCTGAATGGCCACCAATCGCCGGCACTCCCATTATCGCCTCCTCCTGATCCGTTTTCCTCTCAAACCATACATGCCTTCACTTCTGCTATCGGCACGCCAGGCTCATTACATTAGCGATAATCTTCCTCCAGGCAGGTCCTGTTTCTCTGACTCATATTGCTGTTCGATTCAGTTCTCGAGTTCTTCGATGCAGAGAGGGAATGTCCAGGGATCATCCGCCGGACGCTCGGGCCGACATCGAAAATACCGGTCCCACTCATGAGGGACCTTGGAATCCACTCCTCGTTCAATCTTGACCATCACAAACGGGTCCTCTTTATCAGGGGGGAGGGTCTGGTCGGGGTCCAGTCTGATCACAAATTCACTCAGTCCGAGAAAGCTCCAGGGATTGCCCCAGTCATAGGTGTATCCAAGCTGAGTCCACGGCCAACCCCCGTCTGCCGTTTTATAGATCGTGTCGATGCGGTTCACGAACCAGTCCTTGTAGTTAGCCCACTTTGTAGCTCCGGGCTTTTCCACGTATTTCTTGCTGAGATCGATCAGGTTGACCTTGGGCAGAAGGAACGGATTGGAGTCGGAAGGAAATACCCAGTTGCCGCCGGAAATCCTGGGTATTTCCGATTCGTGGTCGGTTGTTTCAGGGTCTGCGCTGGGTCGAAACAAGACGTTCGGATCCACCCACAGTTCAACAAGAGCTTCATAGGTACTTTTTGGATTGATGCCCAACAATTGATGAATCCTCTTGACGGTCGGTGGACATCGTTCGTTTTTTCGGCTGATGCTTTTGGGACAATCTTTTATGAAGAAGTTCTTCATTTCAGGGACAACCGTTACCCATAAGCTCCGGTCGAGCGCCATTTCCTTGCCGATATTCGGTTTGTAAACATTGTCGAACGCCCATCTGTCGACAAAGGTGACGACCAAAACGCGTGAATGGTCTTCGTTCCAAACGATCCTGCTTCCACAGAGCCTCTGCTTGTTCACTTGATCCCTAACGATGGAACGGGGATCAGAACGAGACATCACACAGTCAGGCACAACCGCTAGGAGTCCGTTGAAAACTTTGTCTTGCGTCACAACCTGGGCATTCTTCACCGACTGGTCATAGGCTCGCTGTTCAACAGGTGTGACGGGAATCCCGTAGCTCGAATTCACCTGGAGGGTGAAAGAGAGCAGGCAGATCATCAGGCAGGCAAAGATGAGTGACCGATTTCGACTCTGTTGAGGCATCTTCTCTTTCTCCTCCTTGGAATGCGCTCAGTACAGTTCCGCACAAATGAGTGTCCGAATTCCCATTCGTCATACCGGCAGGTCTCAGGCCGGTATCCAGGAAGTTTTCTGGATTCCGGTCAAATCGGAATGACGACTTGCGGTAATGGTTACTCTATTGTGGAGCGCGGTCCTCAGAATAAGCCCTGTCTCCCGGCTTACCATTCATAGTCGTCCCGTATGTCCATAGCCAATTCCCTGCTGATCTTCTCCCGGATCTCCATGAGTCGTGCGCTGACAATTGTGGTCAGATTCCTCATGACCACATAGCCCGTGCGAGGATTCTCATTGAAAAGCTTCAGCAGGTCCGCCCCCCTGGTGTAGATGACCTCTGTCCTTTCCGCACATTCCGCCGAAGAAGTGTATCGGCACGGCTCTACCAGGGCTGACCATCCGAAAGCCTCCCCCGGGATGGCTGTATGCGTGTTGATTCGTATGTTGGGCGCCTCGAAATGCTGAGCAACGAGCTTGACTTTGCCGCTGCGGCACAAATAGAGGTCCTTTGCTTTTCTCCCCTGAGCAAAGCAAACGACCCCTTTTTCAAGGGTCCGCTCTCGGCACAACTCCGCGACCGCAGTCAGTTCACGATCCTCCAATCCGTCGAAGAGCTCAAATCCACGCAGTATTTCGCCACTTATCATGGTTCTCTCCCTTCTGTCAGAGGTTGACGGTGGGCAGCCTCTTCATCACCGCCACTTCCCGGCAACGATCAGAGTACTCCGGGAAAGCGGTATAAGGCAAAGCTATTTTCTTCAAAGTGTAACCGTCAGGGTCAAAAAAGAACAGCGGCCATCACCTCCTTCCCTGAATCAGAATAAGGCCCTAGACACCATTTCCCTTGCTCTCCGGATCTCATTCAGGGATTGTTACATTCGATGCAATAAGGTATCAAAGTCTGGGAGGAGGTTTGTGGCCGGTGACCGTTGCCGGTTGCTTTGATCCTTATGCAATCCTTCGATTCGGATCGGAAGAATGATGAAGACCTTGCAGCAGAACCGAACCATTCAGATTGACCGGCTGGAACTGGGTCCATACCAGACCAACACCTATCTCGTGACCTGCAGGACGACCGGCGCATGCGTGGTGATTGACGCTCCGGACGAGATCAACAGTGCAATCCGGCCCCGCTTAAAGGAGCTCCGGCCCCAATGCATCCTTATCACCCATTCCCATTTGGATCACATCGGAGGGCTTCTTGAACTGGCCTCCTCGCTGCGGGTTCCCGTGGCAGCCCACACCGCCGATGCCCCAGATCTTCCGATGCCGGCCGATATGCTGCTCCAGGACGGGGAAGCCGTCTCATTTGGAGAACTGCAGCTCCAGGTGTTGCACACGCCGGGACATACGCCCGGCAGTCTATGCTTTCTGACCGGACACTGCCTGATCGCAGGCGACACAATATTTCCAGGAGGCCCCGGTCACACACGCTCGCCGGAGGCCTTTCGCCAGATTCTTCACTCCATTACCCAAAAGATTCTCCCACTGCATGACGACACGATGATTTACCCCGGCCACGGAGAAGCGACCATCCTGTGGAGGGAAAAGAGGGCCCTGGAGCTCTTCTCGGCTCGACCCCATGCCTCGGACCTTTGTGGAGATGTGCTCTGGGGCATTTAGTCACCGGGGTTCATCCTGTTTCCGTGTTTTGCTCTCCCTTAATCATACCAGGTTTGTTACAATTAGTTTGATTGCGCCATGGATGTGTCTTGCGTACAATCGTTCTAATCAGTTTTGGGTCTGGAGTTGGCTTTGCAGGCTGTCCGAGAATGAGAAATTCTTCTCCGCTGAAGGGGAAGTGCCTGGGTGAGGGGGGTAATTTCGAGCGCCTTCACCTTCTCCCTCAAGGGAGGCACCGTTCTCGGACAAGCTCCTTGGGATTTCGAAATCCACTTCAAGGGGAGGAGTGCCAATGGGTGAGCCGATGATTTATGAAAACCGTCGAGACCGTCGATATGCCATCAATGGGGATGTTTTCGTTGGGGCCAGACCTGTTTACCAGATTGTCGGCAGGCTCAGGGATATCAGCCAGGGTGGAGCAAGCTTCGAATATGTTGCCGGCACCGATCAGGTCCCATCGAAAACCGTTGAAGTCAATATCCTCTGTGGCAGGGTCCTGCGATTGGCTCGCATCCCGTGTCGAGTGGTCTACGAGATGCCGGTTGATCAGCCATCTTCCGGCGGGCTAGGGAAAAGGCGCTGTGGCCTGCAATTTCAAAGGCTTACGAATCTGCAACAGGACCTGTTGCGCTTCGTCTTGAGCGATTGAGCATGATGGGAACACCGGCCTACCCAAAGCACGGTTCAGGCACATCATATTCCTTCGCACAATCAATGCCGCACAGAAGGGCCACTAGTCCGGAAGTTGAGAGAACTCTTATTGAGGTCGTTCTGGAGTCCCCACCTTGCTGATCTTTCCCGTGTTCAGAAGATCGTCGAAGTAGTCGATGGTCCTTCGCAGCCCCTCATCGAGAGGGACTTTGGGTTCCCACTTCAGCACTTCCCCGGCCAGAGTGATGTCCGGTTTGCGCATTACCGGATCGTCCGACGGCAAAGGCAGATGGATGATCTCCGAACGCGAACCGGTCATGCTCAGCACCTTTTCCGCCAGCTCAAGGATCGTGAATTCCCCGGGATTACCCAGGTTAACCGGCCCGGTGAAACTATCCTCCGTTTGAATCAGCCTCAAAAAGCCTTCCACCAGGTCATCGACATAGCAAAAGGAGCGAGTCTGACTGCCGTCACCATAAATGCTGATGGGCTTCCCGGTTAGGGCCTGCACGATAAAATTGGAGACCACCCGCCCGTCATTGGGGTGCATCCTTGGACCGTAAGTGTTGAAGATACGAGCCACTTTGATCTTGAGGCCATGCTGGCGGTAATAATCAAAGAAGAGCGTCTCCGCACACCGCTTGCCTTCATCGTAGCAGGACCGGCGACCAATGGGATTTACGTGGCCCCAATAGGTCTCCTTCTGGGGGTGGACTTTCGGGTCGCCGTAGACTTCCGATGTAGAAGCCTGCATGATCTTTGCCCTCAACCTCTTCGCCAGCCCCAACATGTTTATCGAACCGTGGACATTCACCTTGGTTGTCTGAACCGGGTCATTTTGATAGTGAATCGGTGAAGCCGGACAGGCCAGGTTGAAGATCTCATCAACCTCCACATACAGAGGGTAGGTGATATCGTGTCGATGGAGTTCGAAATAGGCGTTGTCCAGGAGGTGGATTATATTCCTTTTACTTCCTGTGTAGAAATTGTCGATGCATAAGACATCATAGCCCTCTTTGAGGAGCCTCTCGCAAAGGTGAGAACCCAGGAACCCGGCTCCACCCGTCACCGCACAACGTTTACGAAGATGCATTGGAACTCCTTTCGCCATCAATGCCAAACCGCTATATTCCCCGCCAACCGGCACTCAGCGAGAGAAAAGCATACGGGCAGCTAATCTATATGATTCCTTCCGCATTGACAATGCCTAAGATAATTTCGATTGATAACCTCATGTCAATGAGCTAGATAGGCGCTTTGGCTTCTGTTCTTTTGCTTCAGCATGGTCACCTAAATCGACAAGATGGCTCCTATGACACATAAAGTCCTCCAGTATCTCCGCCCGTACCGTGCCCAGTTCCTGATCGCCCTGGCGCAGGTGTTTCTTATCAGTGGATGCGAGCTTTTGAAGCCGTGGCCGCTTAAGATCATCATCGATCATGTCTTGGGCGACAAGCCCCTGCCATGGAAGGCAACCGATGGGTATCCGCCTCAGACAATCCTGATCTACGCATGCCTGGGGATGATCGTGATCTACCTTCTCCTCGGGGGACTGACTCTCCTGAACAACTACACGACCATCAAGATCGGTCAAATGATGGTCAATGACCTGCGTCGAGACATTTACAGTCATCTGCAGCGGCTCTCCCTGGCCTTCCACAGCCGACGACAGGTAGGCGACCTGCTCTATCGCGTGACAGCCGACACGTATGCCATTCAAAGCCTCACAATGAATGGGGTTTTTCCGATTGCCACGGCCGTGGTTCTGCTGGGCGGAATGTTCTTTGTCATGATCAGGCTCGACTGGCAACTCACCTTGCTGGCCCTGGCGGTTTGCCCTTTTCTTTTTCTTTCCATTTCTCTCATGAGCAAAAGGATAACACAGGCTGCGACACTGGCGCGCCAGCAGGAGAGCGAGGTCTATTCGGTCGTTCAAAGGGCAATGTCCGCCATGCGCATCATACAGGCATTCACGAAGGAGGAAGAGGAGCACCGAAAATTCATGGCGGCCAGTGGTGAGAGCCTCGGCGCCAGTCTTCGGCTGTATACCCTCCAGACCTTCTATTCCGGCGTGATCAACACGCTGATGGCCCTGGGGACCGCAGTGGTGGTGTGGGTAGGGGCTCAGCACGTACTTTCAGGCGTTTTGACCGTGGGTGACATCATCGTGTTCACCACCTATCTCGCATCCCTCTATGGCCCGATCAATACCATAAGCCAGACGTGGGGCCTGATTCAGGGAGCCAAGGTTGGAGTCCAGAGGGTCTTTGAAATCCTCGATGTGGAACGAGACATTAAAGAAGGGAGTCGATCGTTTCCAGAGGCGGGGGCAAGGGGAGAGATCGCCTGGGAAGGGGTATCGTTCCATTACGTATCGAGCCAGCCGGTGCTCAACAAGATCGACCTTCGGATACAACCAGGGCAGAAGGTGGCCATAGTGGGTCCGACAGGAGTAGGCAAATCAACCATGCTTGGGCTCCTTCCCCGCTTCTACGACCCCAGGGAGGGACGTATCCTGATCGACGGGATGGATGTGCGGGACTTCCAGTTGAAATCCTTGCGAAACCAGATATCCATGGTACTCCAGCCCCCACTGGTTTTCCCGATCAGCGTTCGGGAAAACATCGCCTACGGTCGTCCCGAAGCCACGTTTGAGGAGGTCGTCGAAGCTGCCCGGCTGGCCAGGATTCACGACTCGATTGAGCGCCTTCCGGACGGCTATGAGACGATTGTCGGCGAACAGGGCGCGACCCTCTCTGAAGGAGAAAGGCAGCGTATCACCATTGCCAGAGCGATCCTTCGCAATGCTCCGATCTTGATACTGGATGAACCCACCTCCTCGGTGGATGCAGAAACCGAAGCGCAGATCATGGATGGGCTGAATCGCCTGATTGCCGACCGAACCACCTTTATCATTGCCCACCGGCTTTCTACGGTTCGCCAGGCCGACCTGATTCTGGTACTGCGCTCGGGTGAGATTGTCGAACGTGGGACCTTTCATGAACTCATCAAACGCAATGGCCCCTTCGCATCACTCTATGGGGCTCAGTTCAGCGGATAGCGGCCTCCGATTGGAGCGTAACAGGTGGGTCACAGATTCGGCATCAGATTTGCTAAAAGAATGGAAACGAAATGGCTGGGGAGAATTTTTCTAGCCTCATGAAGAGACTCCGGGTATGATACGTGCCTTCGGCTTTGAAAGACCATCCGGTTCTGTGGTTCGGGTCCCGAAATGACGGCGAGAGAACCGGTTACCCCGGACAACGCCGGCCACTGAATACAAAGGGCTTCTGCTCGAGCTTTCCGTTCAGTGCCTGCTGTCTCAACAATGTAATCCCTTTTCCGACGGGAGGATTTTCCAGGATGTGGCGTCGGCTGTTTATTTTTCTCCTGGCACTGCCTTTATTGTTGGGGACCTATACCCCCTCCCCCACTGATGGGAAAACGCTCATTGAGGATGGAGAAGCGGACAGCTGTGTTCTGTGCGATCTGACCTCCATTCGAATTGAGGATCTGACGGAGGTCCTGTCAAACCTGATCCGACCCCTGGAGAGTGCGGTTGCCACCTTTTTCTCGGAAATGGAAAACGAGCTGGACGTATCGAAAGGGCTTCGGGTGATCGTCTTTTCACCCCATCCGGACGACGAAACCCTGGCTGCTGGCGGATTGGTGCAACGTGTCGTCGGCCTGGGGGGTGAGGTGCGCATGGTTTTCGTCACCAATGGGGATGGATACCCCGAGGCTCTAAGGCGACAGCTGGGACACCCGCCAAGGTCCTCCGACGATTTCAAGGCCTATGGAAATAGCCGATATGAAGAAGCGCTGCAGGCGATGTGTGAGCTGGGCATATCACCCGATGATTCGATTTTCCTGGGATTTCCCGACGACGGCATTGACGACCTGCTGAAAGACCACTGGTCAAAGCTTGACCCATATACCTCTCCCCATACACGCCTTAACTGCGCAGGATACAAAGAGAGTTACAATCGCTGGACCGTGTATGCCGGAGTCAACCTCAAAGACGAGGTGGCCAGGATACTGGAAGATTTTTCCCCCGACTGGATTGTTTTGCCCGATCCCAGGGATTACCATCCGGACCATTGTGCCACCGGTTTGTTTGTCCTGGAAGCCATTCGACAACTCAACCAGGAAGGGAAGGTTTTTTTCAGCAATACCCAGATTCTGACCTATCTTGTTCATTTCAAAGACTATCCGACAGCACCCACCTGGATGGAGGAAGCCCGACGGTCCGGTTTCTTCATGTCGACAACCGGTTGCGGCATCCTCTCGACGACGGAATGGCTCAGTCTGCCGCTTTCGGATGAGGAACTGGAAGTCAAGGAACGCGCACTCTCCGCCTATCAGTCGCAGGAAGCGATGTTGGGGGGCTTTTTTAAGATTTTTCTGCATTCCGAGGAGATGTTTGGAAGACTGGATCCGGCCCAGGCCCTGGCTATCCCTCAGGACTATTCCTTGAACTTCAAACATCCTCGCAGTTGATAAGACCTTGCAGAGATCTTCCGTTACGATTCGCACCCTTCCGTGGCTCCTGATCGCGCTCATTGTGGGAACAGGCAGCTCTGCAGCCTCCCCAATACCGCCCGCCGCGCCGGGATGGCGCATCGTCGAGGAAAACGGCGTCCATTGGCTCGCAACACCAAACGGGGAGCGCTTCTTTTCTAAGGGTGTGAATTTTCTGGACGCCGGCAAAGAGGACCCAAAGAGCAGCAACAAACAGGCGTTTTACTGGGGGAATTTCTTCTCGACCATCCAACAGTGGCGGCGAGCGGCGGGAGCGCAACTCCTCGACTGGGGTTTCAACACTCGCGGAGGGTGGTCCGATCCCTCCCCGGAATTCAATCTGGCACTCACTGTCGACCTGGAACTGGGGCGGAACTCCAGGTTTCACTGGTTTGATCCGTTCGATCCGGGGCAGGAAAATGAAACCCGGGAATGGGCAGAAAAACTGACGGCTCCCTTCCGGAATGATCCGAAGCTCATGGGCTACTTCACCGACAATGAGGTGGGCTGGTGGAATTCTCCCCTTTTTGTCTGGTACCTGAGCAAAGGCTGGGAGAACAACACCAAGCGCCTGCTCTGGCAGCTGCTCTATGACCACTACGGGGGAAACTGGAACAGACTCCTGAAAGACTGGGTCCCCCAGGGAACGCTTGCCGGGTTCGATGACCTGAAACAGGCCGGTTCCAAATTGAAACTCCGCTCCGGTGGTTACGGGATCCGCCTGGTCGACCGGTTTATGCACCAATACTGCCGACACTACTACAGGCTGACGTCTGAAGCGATCAGGCGCGCTCATCCGGGGGCCCTCATCCTGGGAGACCGGCTGCCGCTCTATTACCACCAGGACGCGGTGCTTGCGATGGACGACCATGTGGATGTCATCTCCACCAATTACAATGTGGATGTCCCCGACGGATGGGTAGCCCCTTACTACTTCGACGGTCTGCGCCGCTTGAGCAGCAAGCCCGTTCTGATCACCGAATTCTTTTTTGCCGCCCAGGAAAACCGTAGCGGCAACCGCAACGAGACGGCCAGGAGCAAATACCCCAAACCGGGCCACCTTATGACTGTCAAGACTCAGTCTGAAAGGGCCTTTGGCGTGATGAACGCTATCAGCCGATTTGCCCGGTTTCCCAACGTCATCGGCATGCACTGGTTCCAGTACTGTGATGAGCCTTTCGGGGGACGTGAAGACGGTGAAGACTATAATATGGGACTGATCGATCTTTCCAACCAACCCTATGAGCAGGTGACCGAGGTATTCCGTTCATGGAACCCGAAACTCGATGAGATCCATCGGCAGAGCGGTTTGCCTTCCGCCCGCAAGATCTCTTCTGCAAGCGGAGAAGTTCCAGCCGAAAACGATTCAGGCGCCGCCGAGTCAGCCCACCGTTCACCGGTCGGCTCAACCCCCGCCACCCGGCACCAGGTATCAACCCATACCCCATACACTGTCGGGCGGGCAACCGGACAAATCCTGGTGACCGACCAATCCCTCATGGATTGGGATAAGGAGCCATCCCGGCTACTCGACTTCCAGACACCGGGCCCCTATGTCCCCTTTGGGGACGTCCATCTGGCCTGGGCGCCCGAAGGTTTGTACCTTGCAACCATGGCCAACACTTTTGTGGACCCTGAGTTCCTGGCGTATGAGGGAGATTTCCCCCTTCCCGAGACTTTTCAAATCCACCTCATTGTGAAGGTTTCCGGCAAACCAAAGCATTATGCCGTTCATCTGGTGCCACAGCCCAATTCGCTCTTTCCCGATGGTTTTGAGGTGAAGCCGAGGCTCTACCGCTATGCAGACAGGCGCCCGGCCGAACGAATGGCCGTTGCAGGAAGGGTCCAGCGCATAGAGAAAGCCCTGCCCCACATGGTCGTCGAGGCGTTCTTCCCTGCTGAGAGTTTCGGATACAAAAGCCTTGATGACGGATTGCAGTTGGAGATGAATATCCACCTCATCAGCTACTACCGGGAGTTCATCACCAGCTGGGCGGGTCTTCCGGAGCTCCAGCCAACAAGACTGCCCGAGTCGCTGCGACCCGTTGTGCTGCGGGAGAGCAGCCGTCGATAGTCAGGCCGCTTTGGACGGATGCCACCCTTCCCTGCTCGCTGCTCGAACTCCATGGCGTCAAGAATCTATCCGTTTGAATTCTTGTTCCGGTTATTCTGCTGGCGCTCCCTGACTGTCGGGAAGAGCTCCGACTGGGTGTGAGGCAGGAAGAGGGCGGCCGTATAGTGGTTCATGAAGCCCGGGGTCTCAGAGAGCTCAAAGTTGGTCATCATGGTTGCCACTCTTCGCTCCTCTGCCAGCAAGTCTCGAGATAAGGCAAGCAGGGTGGCGCCCTGGAGAGAACCGTTCCCAACAAACTGGAATCGATCGCGAGGCAAATCGGGAAGCAGTCCAATGGTGATCGCATTCTCGATATTGATGAAATTGCCGAAGCCCCCGGCCAGGATAACCTGTTCCAGGTCCTGCAGGGTGTACCCGACGTTTTGGAGCAGCGTCACATAACCGGCGAACATAGCGGCTTTAGCCCGCACCAAGTTGTCGATATCGGCTTCGCTCAATGTGATGTCCCGGTCGGTCTGGGTATCGGGAGCGGTAGCCAGAACATATTCCCGGCCGTATTCCCCCATACGAATGCGCGGGGTATTCAGGTCATCCCGGAACCTGCCGTTCGGCCCGATGAGATTGGCTTCCAGAAGGGCAGCGAGCAGGTTGATCAATCCCGACCCGCAGATCCCTTTCGGCTTCACCATATCAATGGTAATGATCATGGGCTCATACGTGTCAGGGTTGATACTCACGTCCTCGATCGCCCCACTGGTGGCACGCATCCCAAACCGAATACCGCCCCCTTCAAACGCCGGACCGGCAGAACAGGCCGCGCAGGCAAGCCAGTCTTCATTCCCGATGACAATCTCGCCGTTGGTCCCGATATCGATATAGAGGGTCAGTCTGGAGTCTTTGAAGATGCCCGAGGCCAGGACCCCCGCCACAATGTCCCCGCCGACATAGCTCGATATCGAGCTCACGCAACAGATGAAGACATGGGGCGGCAAATCCAGTCCCAGATCGCGGGCTCGAGTCAGAGGAATGTTGCAGACTGCCGGACAATACGGAGCCAGCCGAATATACTTGGGTTCAAGCCCATAAAACAGGTGGGTCATGGTGGTGTTGCCGGCCAGCGTAAGATGAGATACCTCGTCGACCGTCACCTGATGTCGTTTCAGCAATCGATGCATAATCTGATTGATGGAAGCGGCCGCCGAACGCTGCAATTTTTGCAGCCCCTGTTCCTTCTGGCTGTAGATGATCCTGGCAATGACGTCATCACCATAGCTGAGCTGGCCATTATAGTCGGCGCTATGGCCCAGAATTTCACCCCTGGCAAGATCGATCAGCTCAACCCAGATCGTCGTGGTGCCGATGTCTACTGCCAAAGCAAAATGGCGCTGAGTGGTGTCGCCCGGCTCAACGTTCAGGAGATACGGGAACCGATAGCGACGGCGCGAGTAGTCCAATGTAGCGGTGACCTGATAGTCTCCCTCACGCATCACCTGGGCCAGTTTCCGCAAAAAGTAGTAATCACACGCGATGGTACCCAAGGCGTGCTGGCGGGCGAGCCCCTGTTCAAGGCGGGCAAGGTCGCAGATATTGTCATGCAGGCTCGGCGGGGTGAGTTTAACGAAGCGTTTCTGCAGGGCGGGGTGGTAGAACCCGGACGCTTTCAGGGCATTGAGATCAAAAGCACTTGGACGCAGGGCAATTCCCGGACGGCGGCGCGTGAGGGCACGGTGATCCAGCAGCGATTCGGGCGGAACGCGGACCACAACGTCGGACTGGATACGACACTGGCACGCCTGACGATAGCCAAGATTCCATGCCTCATCGCTCAGAAGTCCCGATCGAGTCGTATCCAGGTCCCCTGATTCCAGAAGTATTCTGCATTTGCCGCATACGCCTTCCCCCCCACAGGAGGCATTGATGTGGATTCCGGCATCCGAGGCTGCCCGCAGAAGATTCTCTCCTTCGGCTACTTCGACGGTGATCTCATAGGGATTGAAAGTGAGTTTGAAGGTCATGATCGAGCCCTGTTTGAGAATCAGATGGTGATCTCATGATAGCACAAGCACTGCCGGATGAGGCAACGGATACCACAGCGACTGATTCTTTTACCACAAGGATCCAGAAAAACAAATGCAGAACCGGACGCTGGCTCAGGAAAAAAGCCTTCCGACACCCGCTCCCATAACAATGGTGTCGACTCTCCCATGGGCAGGAGTGCACAGCAGACTTCCCTGCCCCGCCGAGGCCCTTACTCCAGCTCGAGCTCATGATCCTCACCAAGGTTGAAGCTCCTGTAATCTTCGTAAGACTGGTCCAAAGCTACCGAGATGGGCATCTGCTTGCTTGAAGGTCCCCAGTGCTGAATCGGACCCGGACTGCTGAAGAGGTCTTCGCGGGCCCATCTGTCCCGATTTTCCGAAAAGGTCTTGAATGACGTGGAGGCGAGCTTAACAAGGGACTTTTCGATGACCTCCTCCTTTTTTCCCTTTCTCTCTTCACTGACAATCAGGCCCACGAGGGGCAGGGCCAGGACCCTGCCGCCGTTGCCAAAATCGGTCACCGCAGCCATGTACCCGGTCTTTTCGGCAAGGACCAGAGAACCGGCAGTCAAACCCAGGTTAAAGGTAAATGCCGCATCAAAGAGGGTCGGTTTGGCGCTGCGCCCTTCATAACCCAGGAAATGGGACTGAGTCGAGAGACTGAGGCCCTTGATCTGTTCGATTTGTTCAGGGGTGGCGGGGATCTTCCCCTCACCCTTTCCAAAGAACCTCTCAGGATGCCGTTTGATCTCAGAGACTCTGTACCGGATCTTGTCTATCAGCAGCTTCTCGGTTTCGATCTGGGAAACCTTCACGTTCCCATGTTCGTCGCGATCCAATATGAGCATCTCCTCGATTTCTTCTGGCAAGGAGGCCATGAGCTGAGCCGATTGGGGCGAGAGCAGGGGATAGATGAACTCCTGTTTGTTCTTTAACGTGGGCAGGTCCCTGATGTCGGCCTCGTATTCGGCCAGCACTTTGTTCAGTTCCTGGATGAGCCTTCTCATCTCCGGGATGAACTCAACCAACCCCTCCGGCACCAGCACAACACCATGGTTGATGCCTCTCAGGCGCCGTTCGGTAATCACATTCACGATATAGTCCACGATCTCTTCCAGGGACATGTTCTTCTCGGAAACCTCTTCGGAAATGAGAGCGACAGCCGGCTTGGTCTGGAGGGCTACCTCAAGAGTGATTTTGCTGGCCGTGCGGCCCATGAGTTTCACAAAATGCCAGTACTTGACCGCAGAGGCAGCGTCCTGAGTCAGGTTTCCGACCAGTTCCGAATAGATCTTGGAAGCGGTGTCAAAGCCGAAGGATATGGGTAGGTACTTACCCACTGCCATGTCCCCGTCTATTGTTTTCGGAATCCCGATGACACTGCATGGGACTCCCTCCCTTTCCAGGTATTCGGCGATAAATGCTGCATTGGTATTCGAATCATCGCCGCCGACGATGATCAGGCCATCCAGCTTGTTCCTAACGATCGTCTCCTTGACCCGTTCAAACTGCTGCTCCGTCTTGATCTTGGTCCGGTCGGTTCCGAGGAAATCGAAGCCACCCGTATTCACGATTCCTTCGACATCTTTGCAGGTGATTTCAAAGAGATCGCCGTTGAGGAGCCCCTTCGGGCCCCTGCGGATGCCCAGCAGGGTATTCTCCGGTCCAAGAACAGCCTTGAGGCCCGCCAGGACATTGTGCCCGCCTGCCGCCGGTCCGCCGGAAAACAATACGGCAACTCGTTTTCCTGTGACCCTGAGCGGGTCTTCTTCAGGGGCCGCCTCGAGAATGATATTCCTGTTCTTGGCAGCTGTTATGGGGAAAATCTTCAAAGCACAATCCTGGTCCTTGCAGGGCAAGACCATCTCCGTTTCACGAAAAACAGCGGGGCGAACCTTCCCGTCTTTGTCCAGGAATACCGGGCAGACAGGAATGGGCAGTTGCCGAATGGATTCCTCAAAAAGCGAGTGTTTCCCGCTGGTTTTGGCAAACGCAGACGCCAGTTCCCACTCAGAATCATGATGTGGCATGTTCAATTCCTCCTTCCAGATTGCGGGTGAGTCCCGATCCGATTATTCGCCTGTTCCGGTTCCGTAACCGATGGGACAGGTCCATCGTCTTGCAGGAATGAAAGGCTTCGGGCCTTCCAGCAGGGGTTTGCCCACGGCCCTGGCAATGGTCTGCAGCATGCCTCGGAACAGCCAGTGCTGAGGAAAATAGAGGCCGTACCAGTAGACGAGACCTGCAAATCCCCTGGGGACAAACCGTGTGAGCTGCTGGAGCTCGGTTTCTCCGGGGCCGACGGGGGTGATAACGAATTCAAGAAGGGCCTCACCGGGGACCTTCATTTCGGACAGCAACACCAAACGGTAAGGGGGGGCAACATCCAGGACCCGCCAAAAGTCGAGCGCATCCCCCACATAGAGGCTTGAAGAGGCCCGTCTTCCCCGCTTCAAGCCCATTCCTCCCAGGATCCGATCCATCCATCCCCTGATCTTCCAAACTCGCTCACCATAGTACCAGCCAGTCAGCCCTCCGATTCTGACTATGGGTCCCCAAATCTCTTCGGGGGTCGCTTTCAGGCGGATGTAATAGCCGCACTCCATGATTGAGCCGCCGGCATACTCGGCATCCCCGGCATAGGTCCATTCGGGAGGATGAAGCTTTCCGGAATCAGCCCAACAGCCTTCAACGACAAGCGATTTCGTTTTCTCCAAAGCTCTCCGAATCGTCTCCCTTGAATCGAGAAGTGTTTGGGGGATGATTCCTTGAATACGGCTGTCCAGGCATACGACCCGGTTCATGAGGCCCTCGACCAGGGGCTGTGCAATCGAGGCCGGAATGGGAGTGATGAGATGGATCCAGATAGCACTCATCTTCGGAGTGATAAAGGGCAGAGGGATGATCCGCCGGGGTTTCAGCCCCGCAACTTCAGCATAAATCTCGATGAGTCCCGCATAGGTGAGCACGTCCGGTCCCCCGATGTCGAAGGACTGGCCGATGGTCTCGTCATGATCGAGACAGCCCACCAGGTAGTTCAAAACGTTGCGGATGGAAATCGGCTGCACCGGCGTGTGTACCCAGGGCGGAGTCAGCATGATCGGCATCCGGTCCACAAGATAGCGCAGCATCTCGAAGGAAGCACTTCCCGATCCCAGAATCATGGCCGAACGCAGAAGAGTGGTCGGGACCGGCCCCGATTGCAGGATCCTTGCGACTTCATGTCTTGATTTCAAATGAACACTCAAAAAAGGATCTGTTGTTCTACCCAATCCTCCCAGATAGATGATCCGCTCCAGGGCCGATTCTGCAGCTGCAGCCACCATGTTTTGAGCAGATTTCCGGTCGGCCTCAACGAAACTCTTTCTCGCCGAGGTCATCGAGTGAACCAGATAGTACGCTGCCCAACACCCGGCCGTGGCTCTTCGAAGCGAATCGAGGTCCTGCACATCACCCTCGACCAGCTCCACATTCGTGTGGGATGCCCACGGACGGTTTGCCAGCTTTGCGAGAGATCGTGCCATGGCCCTCACACGATATCCGGCCTCCAGAAGCTTCGGCACAAGACGCCCCCCAACGTATCCCGTCGCCCCCACAACAAGAACAGGCTTGTTTCTCTCTTGAACCATCATTCTCCGATCCCTTCTCCCGCGGCGAAGTCTCCTTCGTGAACAGGCGAAATCATTATCCCTCCAACGAATGCCTCTCTGTTTGATATGCACTATATCGGCAGTGATGTCAAAATTCATTGCTTGACCGGCCTGACCCAAAGCACCAATGGAGCGCTCGGACCGGTTTTTTGCCTTGATTGTTCCGTCGCTGCTGTATTACATGGCTTATGTAAGCAAACAGAAGAATCAACACCCAACGATTTGTTTTTGACCCTTCGCCTTCAATTTGCCTGCAGGTTGGCGCCAATAAGCCATTCAGTGAATACAGGGAGAAGTCGACTTATGGCAAAACGCAAAATGATGCGGACCCCTGAAGAGATCTTTCACGGGATTTGTTCCACAGCCTGTGGGATCAATTGTGAAACGCTGCAGCAAACCATTATTCTCGCCATCGAGATCGCCCGGGAAGGCAGAGAGGGTCGAAAAATCGGCACTCTGTTTGTGGTTGGGGATGCCGAGGAGGTCATGAAGCATTCCAGAAGCCTCATCCTTGACCCGCTCTACGGCCATCCGGATGAGCTCAAGCTCATTCATCTTCCCGACATGAGAGAAACCGTGAAGGAACTGGCCCAGCTCGACGGCGCTTTTGTGGTCTCCAACGAGGGTGTCGTCCTCTCGGCATGCCGGTACATTGATGCCTTTTCTGAAGGGATTAAGCTGCCACTCGGTCTGGGCAGCAGGCATGTGGCGGCGGCATCCATTACCAAGCAAACCCAGGCCGTGGCCGTAGTGGTTTCAGAAAGTTCAATCGTGCGCATCTTCGACGACGGTGAGATTATCTCCGAGATCCTTCCCGAACTCTGGATGTTTGCCCGCTACAGCTCTCACCTGGAAGGTCCGGTTTCGGAAATCAAAGAGGAAGAGCTGACCATTGTCAGCAAGGCCGGTTAAACACCCCCCATTGTCAGGAATAGAGAAAGCACCTCACCCGGTGATTTGGTGAGCACGTCACCAGCTCGGGCATCTGCTCCTTGCAGCAAGTCGTTGCATGCGGGCAGCGCGGTTCGAAACGACAGCCCTGAAGGGTCGGCTCGGATGCGGACTCGCGAATGATCTGCCGTTTTCTTCGGGCCAAAACCGGGTCAGGGACCGGGATGGCCGACAACAGTGCCCGCGTATACGGATGGCAGGGGTGATCGAAGAGCTCATGCTTTTCCGCCGATTCAACAATACCGCCGAGATACATGACCGCAACGTGGTCACTGATGTGGCGCACCACGGAGAGATCGTGCGAGATGAACAGGAAGGTGAGCTGATGACGCTCCTGAAGGTCTTGAAGCAGATTGACGATCTGGGCCTGAATAGAGACGTCCAGGGCCGAGAGCGGTTCGTCACAGACGAGAAACTCGGGTTCGAGAGCCAGGGCCCGGGCAATGCCGATCCGTTGTCGCTGACCGCCGCTGAACTCGTGAGGATAGCGGTGCAGATCATCCTCCTGCAACCCGACAACTTCGATAAGACGCCGTATTCTTTCTCTTCGTTCGCTGGAAGTCCCAACCTTGTGAATCTCCAGGCCCTCGCCGATGATCCCGCCTGCCGTCCGACGAGGGTTGAGAGAAGAATAGGGGTCCTGAAAGACAATCTGCATCCTTTTTCTTAGCGGCTGCAGTGCTCTCCGGGACAGGCGCACGATGTCCTGCCCTGCAAAGCTGATCTCTCCGTCAGTCGGTTCTTCCAGCCTCAAAATCACTCGACCCAGGGTGGATTTCCCACATCCGCTCTCTCCCACCAGCCCCAGCGTTTCACCTCGCCTCAGCGTCAGATCAACGCCGTCCACAGCCTTCACGGTCCCAGCTTCCCGACGCAAAAAACCCCTGGTGATCGGATAGTGTTTCCTGACATGGCGAAGGACGAGCAGATCTCTCTCGTCTAAAGGTTCAGGCACTCTGACTCTCCTCATAAAGCCGGCAGCGGACCAGATGACCCGGGGCCCGCACCTCGATGTCAGGCTCCGGATCGAGAAAACAGCGCTCAAAGGCAAAAGAACAGCGGGTGTTGAACGTACAGCCGGAGGGCAGTGCAAAGAGGCTGGGGACCACTCCGTCAATCGCCTCCAGGCGCTTGCTCCCCGCCCTCGGCGCTTTCCCGGGAAGGGAGCGCATCAGCCCCTTCGTGTACGGGTGCAAGGGATTATGAAAGAGATCGACAACCGGGGCCTGCTCTATGACCCTCCCGGCATACATGACCAATACCTGCTCAGCGAGTTCGGCGATTACTCCAAGGTCATGGGTAATGAGAAGGATACTGGTGCGCAGGGTTGCCTGAAGCTCTCCGAGCAATTCCAGGACCTGGGCTTGAATGGTGACATCGAGAGCGGTTGTCGGTTCATCGGCAATGATCAGCCTCGGATGACAGGCGATTGCCATGGCAATCATCACCCGCTGACGCATGCCGCCGCTCATCTGATGCGGGTAGTCTCTGATTCTGGCCGCCGGAAGCGGGATACCCACTTCTTCCAGCAGTTTCTTGGCCTGATCCAGTGCATCCCGTTTGCCAACCCTCGAATGACGCTGAATCACTTCGGCAATCTGATCTCCGACCCGAAAAACCGGATTGAGAGCGGTCATCGGTTCCTGAAAAATCATCGAAATCGCGTTTCCCCGAAACGACTGCATGGACTCTTCCGGTATGGACAGAAGATCGAGTCCGTCAAACCGGATCTCACCCCCCATGATTCTGCCGGGAGGAGTCGGGATCAAACGCATGATTGAAAGGGCCGTCATGCTCTTGCCACAACCGGATTCCCCCACGATCCCGAAGACCTGTCCTTGATCAACCCGAAAGCTCACCCCGTCCACGGCCCTGGCTGTGCCACTCTCAGTGAAGAAGCAGGTACGAAGGTCTTTCACATCCAAAAGCACTGAGTTCATCGAGAACCAACCCCGGAAATCCGCATTGGGAAACACTATCTGGAGCATGATGCCGTTTGGCCGCTAAGGCACGACAAGCCTAGCAGGGGACACTGGAAAAGTCAAAGAAGGCCGCTGTGCACGAATCGTAACCGCGTGTGCAAGAATCGTAACCGTCACCCAGGTGAGGAGGGATGACGAAGACAGCGGATCGTGGTCAACGTGCCTTCTTATGGCGTGGCACAATTGTTGCCTTTGACGGTTTCTCGTCAGCAGTGGAATTGGATCCCGAGGTTGAATTCCGCTTCGGGTGCGAAATGAATAGAAGGATGTGAAAGCGAGACCAAAATGGCTAAAGCAGCTTTGAAAAGCGACCAGTCCGGTTTAGCGGAGGACCTCTTCACCGACGATCAAGCCGGAAGGCATTCCGGCGAGACTCCTGTTGAACCCGGCCAGGACCCTGGGCCGGTGGTGAGGCCTTTTCTCAAAAGGGAAACCCGGCGAGTCAGGGATTTGGACACTCCCAAAGAAAGGCCGATCAACTTCCTCAAGAACGATCTACTGAAGTCCAGATCGGATGAGAAGGTGATCCTGAGACCGATCTTCCCCAAATCACCGGTCACAAGCGAGGTAGTCCAGTACTTTCTCGAACCTCCGAAGAGCATTGCAGTCGTTGAGGGTGTTCGACCTCATGTCGAGGGCAAGTTTCTCTTCGTCGGTGATGAGAAGTTTTATGTTCGAGGTGTGACTTACGGTCCGTTCCGCCCGGATGAAAACGGGTGCGAATACCACAATCCGGAGATTGTCGACCGGGATTTTGCTCAAATGGCAGAACAGGGTATCAATGCGGTCCGGGTCTATACGGTCCCTCCCCGCTGGTTGCTGGATGTGGCCCAGCGTTACAACCTGAGGGTCATGATCGGACTGCCCTGGGAAGAGCACATCACTTTTCTCGACAACAAGAAGCTGGCCAACGATATCGAACGGCGGGTCCGCCTGGGAGTGCGCGACTCTGTGGGACATCCCGCACTGCTCTGCTACACGATCGGCAACGAAATCCCCGCATCGATTGTGCGCTGGTTTGGCCGTCACCGCATAGAGGGCTTTCTTGAGCGCCTCTACAAAGCCGTCAAGGAGGAAGATCCCGACGCCCTGGTCACCTATGTCAACTTCCCCACGACCGAATATCTGCAACTGCCCTTTGTAGATTTCATGTCCTTCAACGTCTATCTGGAAACAGAGGCGAAGCTGGCCGGCTACCTGGCGCGGCTGCAGACCCTTGCAGGCGAGAGACCGCTGCTGATGGCGGAAATCGGCCTTGACAGCATGCGCAACGGCGAAGAGGCCCAGGCCTCGACCCTCAAATGGCAGATTCGCTCCACCTTCGCAGCGGGTTGTGCTGGGGTCTTCGTTTTTGCCTGGACGGATGAATGGCACCGTGGCGGTTTTGACATCGAGGATTGGGGATTTGGACTTACCGACCGCAACCGCGAACCGAAACAATCGCTGGAAATGATTCGGAAGGCATTCGCCGAAGTCCCCTTCCCTCCCGACTTGCCCTGGCCAAGCATCTCCGTCGTGGTCTGCTCTTACAACGGTCAACGCACCATCGGCGACTGCCTCCAGGGTCTGCGCAGGCTCGACTATCCGAACTACGAGGTCATTGTGGTCAATGACGGCTCCAAGGACCAGACGGAAGCGATTGCGAAAGGATTTGGCTTCCGCGTCATTACCACTGAAAACCGCGGTCTCAGCAGCGCCCGAAACACGGGGATGCGGGCAGCCAAGGGCGAGATCGTCGCCTATATCGATGATGACGCGATCCCGGACCCTCATTGGCTGACCTATCTTGCGGCAAGCTATCTGAGGACAAACCATATGGGGATAGGCGGCCCCAACCTCCCTCCCCACGATGACGGGTCAATCGCCGATTGCGTGGCCAACTCTCCGGGCGGCCCCATTCACGTGTTGTTGACGGATGAAGAAGCCGAACACATCCCGGGCTGCAATATGTCTTTCCGCAAGGCCGCCCTGGAGGCGATCGGCGGCTTTGACGAACGCTTCCGCATTGCCGGGGACGACGTCGATCTCTGCTGGCGCATCCAGCAGCAGGGCTGGACGATCGGTTTTAACCCTTCGGCCATGGTGTGGCACCACAGACGGAATTCGGTAAAGACCTATCTGAAGCAGCAGATGAACTACGGCAAAGCCGAGGCGATGCTGGAGAAGAAATGGCCTGAGAAATATAACGCCGCCGGTCATATTCCCTGGGCCGGACGACTCTATTTCAAGGGCTTCGAACAATTGCTCGGGTTCTTCCGCGGCCGAGTCTATCAGGGGACCTGGGGCACGGCCCTGTTCCAGTCCGTCTATCAGCCCGCATCAGGCCTCTTCAGTGCCCTGCCCATGATGCCGGAATGGTATGTGGTTGTGGCAGCACTCGCCGCCCTCTCCTTCCTGGGTCTCGAATGGTCACCCCTGCTCATTGCATGGCCTTTGCTCTTTGTCGCCATGGTCGTTCCCTTTGTGCACGCGGTCTTCTGCGGTATCCGTGCTCAGTTCACGACAACCCCTGAGTCCCAGCGGGATTTGATCAAGATGCGGGCGCTGACAGCCTACCTGCACATGGCGCAACCGCTTGTCCGCCTTTACGGCCGTATCCGACTGGGGCTTACCCCCTGGAGAAGGTGCGAGATGACCAGCGTTTCCGCTCCCTGGCCCTGGCCGAAGACCTTCAACCTGTGGAGCGAAACGTGGAGATCGTCCATCGACTGGCTGGAATCGCTCGAAGCGAGCATCAAGTCGCTGCGCACCGTAGTTTTGCGGGGTGGCGATTATGACCGATGGGATTTGGAGCTGCGAGGCGGCCTGCTCGGCTGTGTCCGGGTGCTCATGGCCGTGGAAGAACACGGTGGGGGCAAGCAGCTGGTGAAGTTCCGAACCTGGCCGAGATGCTCAGCCGCCGGGATCATTCTGGCCCTGCTCTTTGCCGCGCTTTCCGCGGGTGCCGCCGTGGGACAGGCATGGATCGCCTGTGGCGTCCTGAATGTTGTGGCTTTCCTCTTTATGATGCGCATCTTCAAGGAATGCTCCTCGGCCATGACCGCTGTCACGACGGTGCTGCGCCCACTCGATATCCACAAGAAGTAGCCGCTGCTCTAATACGTGCTCCATTCTCCTCCCGAAGTGGAGGAGGTGGAGCACGCGTTGTTTGAGACCCCGATCGAGAACCATCCGGGCCGCCTGGTGATCCTCCCCGTTCGTCCTTTAATTCCCACCCGAAGCAACACCATGCACCGGCTTCGAACTTGTGGTAAAAGGATTGCTGAAGGGAGCAGATCTTTTGAACAACGATCGGAGGCGAACCCGGAGGGTTCAAAGCCCT
Source organism: uncultured Syntrophobacteraceae bacterium (assembly GCA_964441945.1). Taxonomy (GTDB): domain Bacteria; phylum Desulfobacterota; class Syntrophobacteria; order Syntrophobacterales; family Syntrophobacteraceae; genus JADGQM01. The sequence continues at coordinate 70 of CAYTWB010000025.1, read as the reverse complement.
TAGCCGGTGGTTGAGCCCGCGAAAATGGGCGATACCACCGGGATACGAACAGGATAACCATTGCACCCCG
>CAYTWB010000024.1:0-53332 GCA_964441945.1 uncultured Syntrophobacteraceae bacterium | reverse complement strand
CTAGTGATTGGTGGTCAGTGATCAGTGAGAGGAACTCATAACTCGTCACTCGCAATATTGCAGATGAGAGAGGATCTATGAATAAAGATAGCATCACCTTAACGGTAAATGGAAAGGATTTTCGAGGGAAGAAAATCCAGGGGAAGCGGGGACAGACGGTGCTCGAAGTCTTCAGGGATAACGGCATCCATGTCCCCACCCTGTGCTACCACCCCAAGATGCCGCCTTACGGCGGATGCCGTTTGTGCATCGTCGAAATCGAGAACATGCGCGGCCTGCCGCCTTCGTGTACCACACCGGCCACCGACGGAATGATCGTGAACACGCATTCGGAGAAGGTCGTTCAGGTTCGCAAGACGGTGCTCGAATTGCTGTTGGCCTACGGAGACCACAACTGTCTGATGTGTGAGCAGACAGGGAATTGCGAGTTGCAGGACCTGGTCTACGAACACGGGATCGAGAAGGTCCGCTTTAAGTCGGATTTCAAGCCGAAGCCCAAGGACGAATCCAATTCGATGATCATCCGCGATCAGAACAAGTGCGTTCTTTGCGGTCGGTGTGTACGCGGCTGCCTCGAAGTGCAGGTGAACGGGGTGATCGATGTGGCGATGCGCGGCTCCGAATCCTTTATCACCACATTCAACCATTCGACGCTGAAGGACTCCAATTGCGTCTTCTGCGGCGAGTGCGTGAATGTCTGCCCGACCGGGGCACTCACTTACAGGCAGGCCCGGTTCAAGGGGCGCCCCTGGGAATTGACCAAGACGGTCACCACCTGCACCTATTGCGGCGTCGGCTGCCAGCTTGAGCTGAATGTCAAGGACAACAAGGTTGTCAAGGTGACGGCAAGTGAGACAATTCCCGGACCCAATAACGGGAGCCTCTGTATCAAGGGCAGGTTCGGCTATGATTTCATCGACCATCCCGACCGACTGACAACGCCTCTGATTGCCGAAAACGGCAGCTTCCGTGAAGCATCGTGGGATGAGGCGTTGGATCTGGTAGCCAAAAAAATGGCAAACATCAAGGCCAAATCCGGGCCCGATGCCCTGGCGTTCTTCTCATCCGCCCGGGTGACCAACGAAGAAAACTACCTGATGAACAAGTTTGCGCGGGCGGTTGTCGGCACCAACAATGTCGACCACTGCGCGCGTCTGTGCCACGCATCGACCGTTGCGGGTCTTGCGGCATCGTTCGGCAGTGGCGCCATGACGAACACCATCGACGAATTGCAGAATACCGACGTCATTCTGGTCACCGGGTCCAACACCACGGAAATGCATCCGGTTTTCGGGTCGGCGATCAAGCGGGCGATCCGAAGCGGAAGGAGCAAGCTGATTGTGGTCGATGGCCGCAAGATCGACCTGGTGGACCATGCCGAGATGTGGCTTCGTCACAAACCAGGGTCCGATGTGGCCTGGCTGAACGGCATGATGCACGTCATCATCAAGGAAAACCTGTACGCGAAGGAATATGTCGCTGAGCGGACTGAAGGGTTCGAGGAACTGAAGAAGATGGTGGAGGGTTATACCCCTGAAAAGGTGGAAGCAATCAGCGGCATCCCCAAGGACGATCTCATTGCCGCTGCCAGGATGTATGCCGCCGCCCCCGCGGCCTCGATCATCTATGCCATGGGGGTCACACAGCACATCAACGGCACCGACGGGGTGAAATCCGTGGCCAATCTGGCCATGCTCTGCGGCAATATCGGGATCGAATCGGGCGGGGTCAATCCGCTCCGAGGTCAGAACAACGTGCAGGGTGCCTGTGACATGGGAGCGCTTCCCATCGTCTATTCAGGCTATCAGGCCGTGTCCTCGCCGGAAATTCGGCAGAAAATGGCTCAGGCCTGGGGCGTTGCCGCCCTGCCGGACAAACCCGGCTTGACCATTGTTGAGATTCTGAACGCCGCCGCCGAGGGAAGAATCAAGGGCCTCTTCATCATGGGTGAAAACCCGATGATCAGCGACCCGGATCAACACCACGTGGAAGAGGGGCTGAAGAAGCTCGACTTCCTCGTCGTGCAGGACATCTTCCTCACCGAGACGGCGAAATTCGCTGATGTGGTGCTGCCCGCCGCCTGCTTTGCGGAAAAGGAGGGGACCTTTACCAGTACCGAACGGCGGGTACAGTTGCTGCGAAAGGCCGTGGACGCGCCCGGCGAGGCGCGCGCGGACTGGGAGATTCTGTGCGATCTGGCCACGCGCATGGGATACCCGATGAAATATGCCAATGCCGAGGCCGTCTTTGCGGAGGTTGCGGCGGTCACGCCTTCCTATGCCGGCATGGACTACCCACGCCTGGTAAACGGCGGACTTCAGTGGCCCTGCCCCACCAAGGATCATCCGGGGACCAGGTTCCTGCACAAGGACAAGTTCGTTCGCGGAAAAGGTCTCTTCGCCGCCGTCGACTGGATTCCCCCGGCGGAGCTTCCCGACCAGGAGTATCCGATCCTGCTGACCACAGGAAGGGTTCTCTATCATTACCATACCGGCACCATGACCCGCCGTTCGGTGGCGCTCAATGAACGCTATCCCGAATGTCTCGTGGAGTTGAACCGGGAGGATGCGGAAAGACTGAACGTCAAGGACGGCGAGATGGTTCGTGTGATTTCCCGGCGCGGCAGGATCGAAGCAAAAACCTCGGTGGGGGATATGACCGAACCCGGCGTTGTCTTCATTCCGTTCCATTTCAGCGAGTCTGCGGTCAACAAGCTCACCATTGCCGCCCTGGATCCCATTGCCAAGATCCCGGACCTGAAAGTCTGTGCGGTCAAGGTGGAGAAGATTATCTAGACCCGAACCATCAGGAGGTATTTCAATGAGTAATGGTATGTCTTTCGATGCTCTGATTCCCAAGGAGATGGCCGTCAAGGCTGAAAACGTGGGGGTTGCCAAGGCAAACCTGGGCGCAGCCCAGATGTTCGCCCTGGCGATCCTGGCCGGGGCCTTCATTGCCATGGGGGCCAACTACGCCACCACGGTATGGGCCGGTCTCGGAAAGATTGTGGTCAACGCCGGCAAGGATGTGGCCTTCACCACCGGCTTTCCGTACGGGCTCCAGCGGTTGCTCGGGGGCCTGGTCTTCGCCACCGGCTTGATCATGGTCGTTGTCGGGGGCTCCGAGCTCTTCACCGGTAACTGCCTGATCCCGATGGCCTGGGCTTCAAACAAGGTCACTACGGGCGCCATGTTGAGGAACTGGGTGATCGTCTATATCGGGAACTTCGTCGGTTCCGTGGTTACGGCTTATTTCGTATTCCTTGGAAAACAGCACTTAATGGGTGGGGGTGCCGTTGGTGTGACCGCGCTCAACATCGGTATCGCCAAAACCAGCCTGGGGTTTGTCCAATGCATCTTCCTCGCGATCTTTTGTAACGCGTTGGTCTGTATGGCGGTATGGATGTGCTTCGGCGCCCGGAGCACCGCCGACAAGATCCTGGCGATTCTGCCCCCGATCTCGGCCTTCGTTGCGTGCGGCTTCGAGCACTGCGTGGCCAATATGTACTTCATTCCGTCTGCTTTGATCATCAAGGATTTCGATCCGACCTATTTCGCCGGTGTCGCGGCGAACTTGAAGGATGGCGGGGCGATCCTCACCTGGGGCAATTTCTTCATCAATAACCTGATTCCGGCGACGATCGGCAACATCATCGGAGGCGCGCTCATGGTGGGCGGCATGTACTGGTTCATCTACCTGAGGCCCAATCTGGCGAAGAAGAGCAGTTAGGCTGCTTCGCCGACAACCGTTTGTCCCAAATGCACGGGTAAACACCTGGACCCCTTGATTATCGCTTCCCCGGTTTCCTGGAGCGCCGTGGCGGTATGAAACGAGGGGTTCAGACACCCGTGACTTATTACAGCTCCGCATAACAAAGTGACCATGGAGCAAATGCGCCGTTCCGGCATGGTTCTGGCCGGAATCCACAAAAGCTTCCTGGATACCGGCTTAAAGCATGCCGGTATGACAAAGGGGAATTCGGACACTCATTTCCGCGACATTGTACTTACAAAGGGCACATCCACGGAGGGAAACAGCTGGTTCAGCCATGATCCGATCTGTGATTCTCGACCATAATCTGAGCAGACAGTTGAAGCGTCTGCATCAATCCGGGGGTACGGCAAAGATCGTTGCCGAACACGCGGAAGCCATTATTCACCAGTGGCTCTCGGGTGAGCTGAAAAGACCCAAGCAGTCCACCAGAGGCACCCATTTCGGCGAAGCGCGCATCAAGAATTGCTTGAAATACGATCTGGTTGAAAGCTACCGACTGCTGGCTGTTATGGATGGGGACTGTCTGATCTTCCTTTTTGTGGGCAGCCACGATGAGTGTGATGTATGGGTTTGTCACAACAGCGGCCGGGGCCTTGTGCCATACAAGAAAAGAAATACCATTCTCCCGGTTCAAGATGCTGAAACGAATTCAGCCGCTGAGGAAGCATCGCGTGAAGAAGAAGATGCGGCTGAAGATTGCCTTTTCAGAGAAATCGACGAGCGGGACCTTCGCATCATCTTCTCCGGGATCTGCCGGTCCAGGACTCGCACTAATAAGCGAGACCCGGTACGGGCAACGGAGAATGACCGTCAGTCTCTGAGCTGACTGACTTTTGCTTGTGCATCGCTCTTTCGGCAAGACCGGGGGAAGATGCAAGCGAAGTCACCGGCTGTGGTGGGATGCGGCTTTTGTGTGGAATGGATCGAAAGAGAGCCGAATTTACGAATGGACTACGGAGGACAGAGAGTATGAAGCTGACAAGAAGGGATTTTTTGAAAATCTCTGGGACTGCAACGACCGGCCTTGCTTTGAGCGGAATGGGATTCAATCTCAAACCGGTGGAGGCCTATACCCAAGCGTTGCGTATCAAGGACGCCAAAGAGACGACCACCATCTGCTGTTACTGTTCCGTCGGATGCGGGATCATCTGCCATACCGATACAAAAACCGGCAAGGTGATCTACACCGAGGGTGATGCCGATCATCCCATCAACGGTGGGGCTTTATGCGCGAAGGGCGCTTCGCTCTATCAGATCGCGCAAAACGACAAACGCTCGTCAAAGGTCCTCTATCGCGCCCCCAACAGCGACAAATGGGAATCCAAAACTTGGGAATGGGCACTGCAAAAGATCGCCCAGCGGGTTAAGGAAAGCCGGGACAAGAGCTTTGTCGCCAAAAACGAAAAGGGGCAGGTGGTCAATCGCTGCAACGGTATTGCCTCCGTCGGCAGCGCCGCCATGGACAACGAAGAATGCTGGCTTTACCAGGCCATGCTGCGAGCGCTAGGCCTGGTCTATATCGAACACCAGGCCCGCATCTGTCACAGCTCCACGGTGCCGGCCCTGGCCGAATCCTTCGGCCGCGGCGCTATGACCAATCACTACATCGATCTTGCCAACAGCGACTGCATTCTCATCATGGGATGCAATGCCGCGGAAAACCATCCGGTTTCCTTTCGCTGGGTGATGAAGGCCAAAGAACAGGGCGCTACGATCATCCATGTAGACCCGCGGTTCACTCGCACCTCCACCAAAGCCGACATCTATGCGCCGCTCCGCTCCGGAACGGACATTACCTTCCTGGGCGGAATGATCAAGTACATCCTGGAGAATGAGAAGTACTTCAAGGACTATGTGGTCAACTACACCAACGCCGGCTTCATCGTAGGGGAAAAGTTCGATTTCAAAGACGGGCTTTTTTCCGGCTTTGACACCCAGAAAGGAGCCTATGACGCCTCGACGTGGGCGTTCGTCAGGGATGACAAGGGGGTCCCCAAGAAGGACCCGACCCTCCAGGATCCCCGCTGTGTTTTTCAGTTGCTGAAAAAGCACTACTCCCGCTACGATCTCGATACCGTATCCAGCATCACGGGAACCCCCAAGGAGGATTTGACGAAAGTCTATGAAGCCTACAGCAAGACCGGGGTGCCCGACAAGGCGGGGACCAGCATGTATGCCATGGGATGGACCCAGCACACGGTGGGTGTCCAAAACATCCGAACCATGTGCATGATCCAGCTTCTGCTCGGAAACATGGGCATGGCCGGCGGTGGCGTAAATGCTCTTCGCGGCGAATCCAATGTCCAGGGTTCCACCGATCATGGTCTCCTCTTCCACATCTGGCCGGGATACAATTCCACCCCGACCGCTTCTCTTGCGACTCTGGCCGATTACCTCAAGAAATACACCCCCGTTTGCGGCGATCCCCTCAGCGCCAACTGGTGGCAGAATCGCCCCAAATATGTGGTGAGCTATCTCAAGACCCTTTTTGGCGACAAGGCCCAACCGGAAAACGATTTCGGCTACGCCTGGATGCCCAAGCTCGAGGATGGCAAGAACTACACCTGGCTCGACCTGTTCGATGCCATGTATCGTAAGGAATTTACCGGATTCTTCTCCTGGGGGCAGAACCCGGCCTGCAGCGGGGCCAATTCGACCAAGACGCGGGAAGCGATGAGCAAGCTCGACTGGATGGTGGTGGTGAACTTGTTCGACAACGAAACCGCCTCCTTCTGGAAGGGTCCGGGTATGGACCCGAAGAAGATCAAGACCGAGGTGTTCTATCTCCCCTGTGCGGCCTCCCTGGAAAAAGAAGGATCGCTCGCCAACAGCGGCCGCTGGATCCAGTGGCGCTACAAGGCTCAGAATCCGCCGGGCCAAGCGCTGCCGGACGGCGACATCATCTTCGATCTCTTCGAAGAGATCCGCAAGCTCTACAAGAAGCCGGGAGCCGTTTTCCCCGATCCCATCCTGAATCTCAAGTGGGACTACACCACCAACAAACATTTCGATCCCCATAAGGTCGCCAAAGCGATCAACGGGTATTTCACCAAAGATGTGACCATCGGCGACAAGACTTTCAAGAAGGGCGAACCGGTGCCGGCCTTCCCCATGCTCCAGGCGGATGGATCCACAGCCTGCGGTTGCTGGATCTACTCTCAGAGCTACAACCAGGACGGCAACAACATGGCGCGCCGCGACAAGACCGACGACAGCGGTATCGGCCTCTTCCCCAAGTGGTCCTGGGCATGGCCGGTCAACCGCAGGATCCTCTACAACCGGGCTTCGGTGGACCTTACGGGCAAACCGTACAACCCGAAAAAAGCGGTGATTGAATTCGTAGGCGAAGTGAAGGACGGCAAATATGTGACTCAGAAATGGAAGGGTGATATTCCCGACGGCCCCTGGTACCCGCTTCGGAATCCCGACGGCTCGGCGCGAGAGGACGGGAAGTATCCCTTTATCATGCAGACCGAAGGCTTTGGAGCGCTCTACGGCCCGGGCCTCAAGGACGGTCCCTTTCCGGAGCACTACGAGCCGATGGAATGCCCCGTGGAGAAAAACCCTCTCGGTTCCCAGCTCCACAATCCGGCAGCGGCGGTTTTTCACAGCGACAAGGACATCGTCAAGAGCTGTGATCCTCGCTTTCCTTTTGTGGGAACCACCTACCGGGTTACCGAGCACTGGCAGACGGGTGTCTTGACCCGCTGGCTACCATGGCTGATTGAGGCCGAACCCCAGATCTTCGTGGAAATGAGCGAACAGCTGGCAAAGCTCAAAGGCATCGCCAACGGTGAAATGGTGATCGTCGAATCCCCCAGGGGGTCCGTGGAAGCCGTAGCGATCGTGACCAAGCGGCTGCAGCCGTTCACAATCCTTGGGAGGGAGGTCCACGAGGTGGGCGTGCCGTGGCACTATGGGTGGGTCTGGCCCAAAGACGGCGGAGACAGCGCCAACCTGCTCACTCCCGCTGTTGGGGACGCCAATACCCGTATTCCGGAAAGCAAGGCTTTCATGGTCAATGTTCGCAAGAAAGGGGCGTAAGCTATGGCAGGAAAAAGCTTCTTCATCGATACCACCAGGTGCACGGCCTGCAGAGGTTGCCAGATGGCATGTAAGAACTGGAACCAAAACGGGGCATCAGCAACCAAAAACATCGGAAGTCACCAGAACCCTCCTGATCTGGACGGTAACACCTTCAAGCTGGTCCGGTTTAGTGAGGTGGAAAACGACGGCAAAGTGGCGTGGTATTTTTTCGCCGATCAGTGCCGTCATTGTCTCGAGCCACCCTGTAAAGATGCCATCGAGGGCTATGTAAAAGACGGCGTGATTCAGGACGAAGCCACGGGTGCCGTCGTCTATCTGGAGAAGGCCAAAGAAGCCCCCTTTGATGAAGTGAAGAATTCGTGCCCCTATGACATTCCAAGAAAGGCGGCAGACGGCCGATTCACTAAATGCACCATGTGCATTGACCGGGTGAGCAACGGCCTGATCCCGGCCTGCGTGAAAATCTGTCCCACGGGGGCGATGAATTTCGGCGAACGGGAGGCAATGCTGGCCATGGCCAAGGAACGGCTGGAAAAGCTGAAGGGCGTTTATCCCAAGGCTCAACTCCTGGATGCCGATCAGGTTCGCGTGATTTTTCTGGTTGTTGACGATCCCCCCAAATACCATAAGAATGCGGTCGCCGGGATCAGTCCGGCCGGCACCCGCAAGCTGGCTCGTCGCGAGTTGCTGAAACCCTTTGGTAACATCATCCGCGCGAAGCTTTAGATCTCACCTTTTCGGCCCGTTCATTGAGTCCGGGCTGGAGGATCTCATCAATACAGCGGTCTGGACCTCTCTCAGCCGAGAGGGGTTCAACCGTTTTGCAGCCGCCAGCCATTGACCAAGCGAGACCCTACGTGCCGGCCCATCCCGGGTTGAGGCTTTCCGTCCACCATGGCCAACCTTTTGCCCGAAACGCGCCCGCTTCGCTTCCCTTCCACACACGGTATCCGTTGCACAGTGCCCGCCGATTCCATATTGCACTGAAAAAAAATGCATCGATGGAGGATCACTTACCGGCCACTTTCACTTTTCCATATCATCCAAATTACTGGGGCAAGATAACAAAACTGTTTAAAAAGTCTTGAGATAGCAGTAGTGTAAGCGATGATCCTGAGTCAATGAGATGGTACTGATTGGCATATCATTCCGTAATCTCAGACAGACTGGAACCACACCGATGATTAGCAAATCCCCTGGCAAAACCTTCTCCGGACCCCTTAAAGGAACGTCGATTCGGACTTTCCTGACCATCCCCATCCTGCTCTTCATGGGAGTCACGTTGGGATGGGCCGGTTATCTCTTCATTTATCACGAAGCAAAGACCGCGACGCTTTTCCTGGTCTCTTTCGGATTGGCCATCGTTGTCGCATGGTTCATCTCGGGCCGCATGGCGGGCATGATGCTTCGCCTGAACACCGCTGCCAGATCTTTTGCCGACAACGATTCGACCGGGATGATTGCATTTGAGGGAGTTCGTGAACTGAATGAGCTGACCGACTGCTTCAACACCCTGGCCAATCGCCTGAGATCCGGCATCGACACCCTGGAACGGAAGGCTGCGGAACAAGCCGCCACGATCTCGTCAATCCACCAGGAATCGACCCGGTTAGAGAGAGAACACCGACACATTTTCCAACACCACAGCGATGGGCTGGTTGTGACTGATATGGATGGGAGGTTTCTGAGATGCAATCCCGCCTATGAAGCAATGACGGGATACACGATTGAAGAGCTTAACAACCGGAGCATTCAAGACATAACCCCGCAAGTGTGGCATGATTTTGAATCTGCATTGATTCTCAAGGAGGTTTTGGACCAGGGCTTTTCAAGGACCTACGAAAAGGAATACATCCGGAAGGACGGTACCGTCTTCCCCGTTGAGTTGAGTGCTCATCTCTTTCGCGACGATTCCGGCGCCCCCGCTGGAATGTGGGCGCTTGTTCGGGATATCTCCGATCGAAAGCTCGCCGAGCAAGCACTCCGCAAAGGGGAGAGACTCTACATGGATATGGTCGAATTACTCCCCGATGCTACCTTTGCCATCGATCTGGAGGGCAGAGTCATCGCCTGGAACCGCGCCATGGAGATCATGACCGGGGTATTGAAGGAAGAGATGCTCGGGAAGGGGGACTTTGCCTATGCCGTGCCGTTCTATGGGAAACGCAGACCCATTCTCATCGACCTGGTACTGCTCCCGGACGATGACACGTCGAAACTGTACAGCCTTTTTGAAAAAAAGGGAGAGACACTCTTTGCAGAGGCTTATGTCCCGATGACCTACCAGGGGAAGGGTGCTTTTCTCTGGGCGAAGGCCTCGCCCCTCTCTGATGCGAAGGGAAACAGGCTCGGTGCCGTCCAGTCACTCCGAGACATCACCGTCTACCGGCTTACCGAAGAGAACCTCAAACAAACGAGGGATTACCTGGAAAATGTCCTCCAGAACTCACCGGACCCCATCGGGATCGTGGATGAACACGGCAGGTTCGTCAAATGGAACAGCATGGCAACGGAAACCTTCGGCTTCACATTTGAAGAGATGCGAGGCAGGCCCGCTTTCGACATCTATGCCGATGAAACCGAGCTCCATGCCATGCTGACCGAGCTGCGAACCCGGGGGGCCGCCAGGGACCTCGAGATGAGACTGAAAAGACGAGATGGAGGGATTGTGCCGGTGGAGCTTTCCATCAGCCTGCTGAAAGCAGACGATGGGAGGACGCTCGGCAGTGTTTGTGTGGCAAGAGACCTGAGCGAACAGAAGAAACTGCTGAAAGCCCTTAGATCAACCAATGAACAACTCCTCAGGGAAATCGCTGATCGAAAGAAGGCCGAACTGGCCCTGATCGAATCCGAAAATACCTACCGGGCCATTTTTGAAAACACGGGAACAGCCATGGTTATCCTGGAAGAGGACTCAACTGTCGCGCTGGCGAACGCCCAGTGTGAAAAGCTTTCCGGATATTCCCGAAAGGAGATCGCAGGCAAGATGAGCTGGACTGAATTCATCGCCCCGGACGACCTGCAGGGAATGAGAGAGTTCAGTGCCTGGTTGAGACAAGGTCCGGAAGTGATTCCGGCTCAACGCGAATTCAACCTCATCACGCGTCAAGGCCACATCCGGAATATTCTGGCGACCGTTGGAATGATCCCGGGAAGCAGGAGGAGTGTGGCTTCGCTGCTGGATATGACTGCGCACAAACGGATGGAAGAAGACCTGTTGAGGGTTCAAAAGCTTGAATCCATCGGTATTCTCGCCGGAGGAATAGCGCATGACTTCAATAATCTCCTGGGGATCATTCTCGGCAACATCAGCCTGGCGAGAATGAATATGGACCCTGACTCTCAACCCTTCAAAGCCTTGAAAGAAGCCGAGAAGGTTGTTCATGACTCGAAGTTCCTGACCCAGCAGTTGATCACCTTCTCAAGGGGCGGATCACCGGTCAGGAAACTCGAGTCAATCCAGGCAATGCTTGAAGGGACGGTCAGCCTTGCCCTGGCAGGCTCGGACATGAAATGTCAGATCCACACCGATAGTCCTCTATGGCATGTCAACTGCGACCTGGAACAAATGCGTCAGATCCTCATGACTCTGCTCATGAATGCACGAGACGCCATGCCCGAAGGGGGAGTCGTAGAGGTCGAGGCGGCAAACCTGCACCTGGAGGAAGGCATGATCCTGTCTCTCAAAGGGGGCAACTACGTGCGGATTTCCATAAAGGACCACGGGAAAGGCATCCCGGAGGCTCATTTAACAAAGATTTTCGACCCCTACTTCAGCACCAAAGAACGGGGGGCACAAAAGGGAATGGGATTGGGACTGGCCATAGCCTATTCCGTTGTGAAACGGCATGAAGGCCATATGACCGTGGCGTCTCAAAAGGGTGTAGGCACCACCTTTCAGATCTATCTTCCGGCCATCGAGAGCAGCCCCGCGAAGCCACACGAATCAGACCGACGTCAAACAGACGGCAAGGCACGAGTCCTTTTCATGGATGACGAAGGAATGTTCAGGGACCTGGGTGTTCGCATGCTCAACATTCTGGGCTACGAGGTCGAGTCGGCAGGGGACGGAACCGAAGCGATACAGATGTTTCGAGGTGCGAAAGAGTCCGGGAAGGCTTTCGACGTGGTCATCCTGGACCTGAGCGTGCGCGACGGCATGGGAGCAAAGGAGGCCATCCGGGAGCTCATCCGGATAGAGCCTTCAGTCAAGGCTATTGTCTCGAGTGGTTCTTCCGAAGACCCTGTCCTATCCAGGTTCGAAGCTTCCGGATTTGTGGGCGCACTTCGTAAACCCTATGCCATCGGCGAATTGAGAGAAGCCTTGACGAACGCCCTCGCAAAAAGGACATAGACCCAGCCATGGGAAGCAATATCAATAAGGATTTCCTTTCCATCATGGAGGCACCCTGGCTCAAAAAACAAGTTGAAACCCATTTGATCTTCGGCTTCTGCACACGAAACGTGCCGTTGGGATTACTGTTTTCAGCTTCGTGCGGAGTCTATATTGTCTTTGAGGTTTTGACCTCCAGAGCTTCCTTTTTCGTTCAGTTATTGAACAGCTCTGAGCCTTTCTTCTTTCTCATCGCCGGGCTTTTTCTCATGAAAATGTCCAAGTATCAGCAAGCAGCGATCGGTTGGTGGGTTGTCAAAGGATCATTGTTCCTTGTCTGTACAACCGCGCTGGTCGGCTACGGTCTCGTTGGTTTTTTCAAAGGCAGCCCGGACGCAGTGCACGTAACACTAATGGGGCTTATTTGGTTTCCGTCGATCGAGTTTATTCCACACCTGATTGAGAAACAGAAATTCATAACCCTTGCCCGGATCTCGGTCTCAATACCACTCTTGATACTATGGCATCAAACCGGGACCTGGCACTGATATGACCATTTGGTCCTCACGCGGCAGGCAGCGCATTTTCAGGACTATCCCCCGGGACAAGGTATGCCGGCTCTCAAACAAGCTCTTCTTTTCCGGATTCCTTCCGACCGAGAACGGCTCGTTTCAACCTGGACAAAGAGATGAATTTCTAATATTCGTTACTCCCGTCTGAGCAGCGGGAGATGGTCAATCAGGAGGGGTTTGTTTTGATCGATTCGGCAGATCCCCCCCTTGCCTCAGCCGCCCCTCAGGGGTTATGTCTGCTGCGGGTCCCGGGAGAGGCTTCCTCATCCAAACCAAACAGGATGTTCTCTTGAGAGTAAACGGGTTCCGGCGGACCATTGATGCTCCTCAGGAAAAAATCGGACAAAAAGAATGAACAATTTACACTGCCAAAGGAGAAATGATGTCTCATGGTCGATCAGATCATTGGAATAACTTGAAGCAAGAAGGGTTTACGCCTCTTTGTAGTGACTGGAATGCTGATGGAAGCGGCGAGGTTTGTGAGGTGTTCATTGATTCAGGTTTCGGATCTGCCGTATGCATCAGTTGTCGGCAGGCCTATCGCAAGGATGCGCAGGGAAACATCGAATACTACCGTTAGGGGACACCCACCGTACAGACCAGACCTGCACGGTTCATCGAGGCGGACCTCCGTTGTTTTCTCAGACTTCTTTTCTGAAGACCAACCCAAGTCCATGTCCATCCGAGTCATTTCCGTGAAGGTGGTAATTCATCGCATTCAACGTAACCATTCACTTCCCCCCTTTCGCAAAGGGGGGCCAGGGGGGATTTTGTAAGGCAGCGAGAGAAATCCCCCAACCCCCCTTTGAAAACTTTGAAAAAGAGGGGAGGTAGTGAACGGTTACCCACTCATTCTGAGGACGATGCGCGTCTTCGGAGAGGATCATCATGCCTGTACGTCACGATCTGCGCAATCTGGCCATCATCGCTCATGTGGATCATGGCAAGACGACACTTGTGGATGCCATGCTCTGGCAAAGCGGCGTTTTTCGGGAGAACACCCAGGTTGCTGAACGGGTCATGGACAGCCTTGATCTCGAACGGGAAAAAGGCATTACCATCATGGCAAAGAACACCGCCGTCATCTACAAAGGCGTGAAGATCAACATCGTGGACACCCCGGGCCATGCCGATTTCGGAGGTGAAGTGGAGCGCACGCTCAACATGGTGGATGGGGTCATGCTCCTGGTCGACGCCACAGAGGGTCCACTGCCCCAGACGCGATTTGTGCTTGGGAAGGCACTGGCCCGCGGACTGCCTCCCATCGTGGTGATCAATAAGATCGATCGGCCCGATCGGCGTATCAACGAGGTGATGGATGAGATCTTCGACCTCTTCATTGATCTCGATGCCACTGAAGAACAGCTGGATTTCCCGGTGCTCTACACGAATGCCAAAGCCGGGATTGCCCTTGCGGAACCGGACGGACAGGGAAGGGATTTGGTCCCCCTGTTTGAAGCCATTCTCGCCTCCATCCCTGCGCCCGTTCATGATCCCGACACACCGCTCCAGTTCCTGGTCACCACCCTGCAACACAGCGACTACGTAGGCCGAATCGCCGTCGGAAAGGTTGTGAACGGGGCGTTGCGCCGCGGCCAGGAGGTGGTTCTCCTCAAGGAGAACCACCCTCCACGTAAAGCCAATCTCAGTGTGATCTACACCTACGACGGACTCGACCGGGTGGAGCAGGAAGTGATCCATTCGGGGGATATTGCGGCAGTAGCCGGGGTGGATGACATCTTTATCGGAGACACCCTGGGCGACCCCGCCGATCCGCGCGCCCTTCCGACCATAACCGTTGAAGAACCCACCATGTCCATGGTTTTTTCCGTCAATACGTCGCCTCTCGCCGGCAGGGACGGAAGGTACCTGACCTCACGGCACATCAATGATCGCCTGAAAAAGGAGCTCCTTTACAACGTGAGCATCCGTGTCGAGGAGGCGGAGAACCGGGATTCTTATCGGGTCAGCGCCAGGGGAGAACTGCAGCTGGCGGTGCTGGTGGAAACGATGCGGCGGGAGGGCTTCGAGCTGTCGCTTTCGAAGCCGAAAATCATCACTCGAGAGGTTGACGGACGGCTTTTCGAGCCCATGGAACACGCTGTGGTTGACGTTCCGGAAAAATTCACCGGGATTGTTACGGAAATGCTGAGCTCCCGGCGCGGTCGTATGACCAGGATGATCAATAACGGCTTTGGGCGGGTTCGCCTGGAATTTGAAATCGCTTCACGGGGCCTCATCGGCTTCCGCAGCCAGTTCCTGACCGACACGCGCGGCACGGGGATTCTCAATGCACTGCTGATCGGCTACATGCCTTACGCAGGCGAGATCGCGGGTCGGCCGAACGGCGTGATGGTCTCCGACCGCGACGGGAAAGCGGTGACCTACGCCATCTACCACCTGCAGCCGCGCGGCACCATCTTCGTTAATCCCGGAGATCCCGTCTATACCGGCATGATCGTAGGGGAGAACTCCCGTTCGGAAGACCTCTGGGTCAATATCACCAAGGAGAAGAAGCTCACCAATATCCGAGCAGCCGGCTCAGACGAATCCTTGCGACTCATCCCGCCGCGCCAGTTCACCCTCGAACAGGCCATGGAATACATCAGCGACGATGAACTGGTAGAGGTAACCCCGAAATCGGTTCGGCTTCGAAAAGCAAGAGGCCGGTGAAGCGGCACTCTTTGGCGGAGTGAGTCGAACCCTTCTTCGACCTCGCAATTTGACTCACCAGACCCTGAGGGGCCTTCAAGTCCCCCTTCGGAAAAGGGAGACACAGGGGGATTTGAATGGAGAATCAGTAAAAGACTTCATGAAAGGATCCCCCTCAATGCCTTCACCAGCGATGTGCACTCTTCCTCGGTTCCTATGGTAATGCGAAGGTGCTGGTCGATTCGCGGCAGCTTGAAATGGCGCACAATGATCGATTGCTCTCGCAACCGCCTGAAGAGCTCCGCGGCATCCTTTTTCGGATGACGGGCAAATATGAAGTTAGCCGCTGAGGGAAGCACATCAAAACCAAGGGCTTCGAGCTCTTCGACCAGCCTGCCACGGGTCCGGATAATAGCGTTTCGCGTCCATTCGAAATGGGCATGGTCTTCAAAGGCCATCACAGCACCCGCGATCGCCAGGCGATCCAGCGGGTATGAATTGAAGCTGTTTTTCACTCGTTCCAGCGCTTCGATCAGCTCAGGATGCCCGACTGCAAAGCCCACCCGCAATCCGGCCAGGGAACGGGATTTGGAGAGGGTCTGGACCACCAGGAGGTTGGGGTATGTATCCACCAAGGGGACGGCGGATTCCCCGCCGAAATCCACATAGGCTTCGTCCACCACGACAACCGTCTCATTGTTTTGCCTCAACAATTCATCGATGGCCGCCAGGGGCAACAGCCGGCCTGTGGGTGCATTGGGATTGGGAAAGATAATACCGCCGTTTGGCCGTTTGTAGTCTTCCGGGTCTATTTCGAAACCGGCTGTGAGAGGCACCCTTTCATACTGCACACCGTAGAGTCTGCAGTATACCGGGAAGAAGCTATAGGTGATATCGGGAAACAAAACCGGCCGCGAATGGTTGAGCAATGCCAGGAAGGTATGGGCCAGCACCTCGTCTGATCCGTTGCCCACAAACACCTGCTTTGGCGTCAGTCGATAGTAGGCGGAGATGGCTGCTTTCAACCGATCGGCGTTCGGGTCCGGGTAGAGACGCAGGGTATCGCCGGCTTCAGCCTGCAGGGCTGCCACGACTCTGGGCGAAGGACCATACGGGTTCTCGTTGGTGTTCAGCTTGATAAGGTTCGGGAGTTTGGGTTGCTCTCCCGGGACATAGGGGGTCAGCTCATGTACGATCGAACTCCAGAAACGACTCACGGCGGATATCCTGCAGAAAGAAAGGCCGGTCCAAAACTCTCTCGTGATTCCAAGCCATGGGCAAAGGGTACTCGACCTGCACTCTCCCCCTCAGGCTTCCATGACATCGAACAGGCATGCATCTGCCATCATTTCCCTCACTTTGTCAACCCTGGAAGCCGAAGGTCCACGCCCGGCGGCTCCAACACAAAATGCGAATTGCATAACCGCTCGATCACGATTACGATATACTCCCCGTGGCAGTCATCTTAAAAGGAGCGTGTTCCGGAAGGCACGTGCGTGTTTCCGTGGTCAATCCCGGGTGTCTCATGGAGGATCAACCTTGAAAGCGATGCACAGCTTACTGAAACGTCAACTCAAACGGTGCCTTGGCGACTCGCCCACCATCCCTGAACCCTGGCAGCGATTCATCGATACAGTCAACGAAGCCTATCAGGAATCCGACGCCCATCTCCGAATGCTTGAACGATCTCTCGATCTGAGCTCCCAGGAACTGCTCCAGGCAAATTCAGAACTGCGGGCCATCTTTCAAGCCATTCCCGACCTCTTGATCCGGTTGGACAGGGGCGGCGCGATCCTGGAGTGCAGCTCAAGCGGTGCCGCGGATTTCTTCCTTCATCCGAGTCAATTCATCGGCAAACGGATTCAGGATATTCCTTTGAAGAGAATCGCCGATGTATTCAATGAAGCCATTCAGCGGGTTCAAGAGACAAACTCGATGGTGAGCTTCGAGTATGACTTGACGATGCAGGCCCGGCAGCACTTCTACGAAGCAAGGTTCATCCCGGTGCCCGAGCACCAGATGATCGCAATCATACGGAACGTCACCGAGTGGAGACGCGCTGAACAGGCGTTGCAGGAAGCGTACGACCACATGGAGCGGCTTGTGGAAGACCGAACCGCCGAGCTCTCGACAAAAAACCGGCAATTGATGGAAGAGATCGAAGAGCGGAGGGCGATCGAGGAGACTTCGAAGGTCAGTGAAAAACGTTTCCGGAAGTTGATAGAAAACATTCCCCTCGGCATTGCACTCATCAGGAAGGACCGGACCTTCGAGTATTTCAATCCGATGTTTCTCCAGCTTTTCGGATACAGCCTGGGGGACCTTCGGCATCTACAAGACTGGCTGCAGAAACTCGGTCTGGAACCTCACGTCGTGGAGCGGATCGCCTCCTTTCAGCAGGGGGATGCTGCGAATCAACCCCCTGCGGGCGAAATGTACACAGGCGTAAGGGCCTGCTGCAAAGACGGCAGGGAAAAAATAGTCAATATTCGAACCGTCGCCATGGATGATGGAAGCCTTATTCTGACCCACAGCGATAAAACGGAGCACTATCGACTGGAGAACCGGCTCCGCCAGGCCGACAAGATAGAGGCCATCGGCACTCTTGCGGGCGGAATCGCTCATGATTTCAACAATATCCTGGGCATTATCATGGGGTACTCAGAACTCGCAAAGCTGGACCTTACCGCAAACCCCACAGCCAGGGAAAGCATCGAGCTGGCGCTGGAAGCATGCCAACGAGGCAGGAACCTGGTGCGACAAATCCTCTCCTTCAGCCACGTGGATGAGGAACAGCACCGGCAGCCGGTTGACATTTGCCGAATCGTCAAAGAAACCCTGAGGTTCCTGCGGGCCACCATTCCGACCACCATTGAGATCCTGCAGGACATTCCCAGTAGAGGAATCATGGTCTTCGCCGATGCCACTCAAATCCATCAGGTGCTGACCAACCTGGGAGCCAATGCCGCTCAAGCCATGGAGGAGACGGGTGGTGTCATGGAAATCAGTCTGGTGGAAGCGGACTTTGATCCGGACACCGCACCTTCCTGTTCAGGCATCAAGCCAGGGCCCTATGTCAGGCTCACAGTCCGCGATACAGGACATGGAATGGACGCGAGAACCATTGAGCGGATCTTTGACCCATACTTCACAACCAAGCAAATCAGTAAGGGGAGTGGTTTAGGCCTGGCCGTGGTTCATGGGATCGTGAAAGGCCATGAGGGGGCGATCCGCGTGAGCAGTGAAATTGGCAAAGGCTCGGTATTTCAGGTTTTCCTGCCCAGGATCGAGTGCAAAAAGGAAGAAGAAGAGAAGGCACAGGAAGAGCTCCTCAAGGGCACCGAACGGGTCCTTTTCGTCGATGATGAAGCGGCCCTTGTCCATATCGCGCAGAGGGCATTGAGGCTTCTCGGTTATGAAATCCTCGTCAAGACAAGCAGCCTGGAAGCCCTGGAGCTTTTTCGCGCTCACCCGCACGATTTCGACCTTGTGATTACGGACTATACCATGCCCCATATGACAGGCGAGGAACTGGCCAGGGAGATCATGCGCATTCGATCCGACATCCCGGTGATTCTTTGCACCGGATTCAACGAGAGGATTTCGGAAGCAAGGGCCAGGGACCTGGGTATCAGCGCCTTTGCGATGAAGCCGTTTGCCCTGCACGATATTGCTGCAACAATCCGCAAGGTCCTGGATGGATAGAGGCTTCGGGCGCTCCTTGCCTCACCCGGTCATTCAGGCTGCAAGCCCGGACCCTATTGATTGACCCAGAGGGTCATGTTTTTGAGCTCAGAGAGGACCTTCTTGGTAACGGAGCCTTTGAGGAAGTCTTTTATGCCGGAGGGCCGGGAATGGCCGACCACAATGATGCCGATGCCCTTTTCCCGGCAATAGGAGAGGACCTCCATGGCCACCTTCCCATGACTGGGAAGGACTGCGATGCGGATTTTGTCGTCCCCGATCCCCTCACTGTTTAAAATGCCGTGAGATTCCATGAAAAACGGCTTCATCTTTGTGCCTTCCGGGGTCATCATCCATTTCTGAAGGTCCTCCGAGATATGCGATACAGGGCTGCTCACCGGGTACGAAATGGACCGTGAAGCGTGGAGCAGAGTAACCCTTGAACCTGTTCCGGAAAGCATGAAAGCGGTATGGTCTGCCGCTCTCAGGGAGGCGCTTTCATTCGTGATGCAAACGACCGCATGGGAGATGTCGACAGTCCCGTCGATCACCCAGACAGGGCTTCCCAGGCAATGATTGAGCATGCTCGGGGTAGGGTCGTCCCTGAGGAAGCCTTCCAGGCTGCTGGTCACCCGCTTTTGAACCAAAACCGCGTCCACCCTTTTTTGGTCGGCGAGAAGACAGGCCGCTTTCGCCTTACCATCCGTCCGCGACATAACGTATTCTTCGATTGCTGGGCCCGAGAACCCGGCCCTGATGAGTGCCTTTCTGGCCCGATCCATTACGGACCGAATCTCCTGTTCTCTGGACTGGAGGAACTCTTCTCTCTTCTTTGTAGATTCGGATGAGGCGGGCTTCCCCTGATAGACGGGCGGGATGGGTTGGGCACAGTAGCCTAGAACGACACTGACCTCGCCTGGAGTGGGGTAGAGGCGGGCCAGAAACTCCACCGGTCTCAGGGCCTCTTCGGTACCGTCAATCGGCAACAGCACGCATTTGGATAAGGGCGCCATGACAACAACCTCTCGATCAGATCAAGGCAAACGCCTTAGAAACCTGGTGTTGTTTTCCCACTTCGATGGAAATGCCGTCCGGAGCAGAATCACACAGCTGTTCTCGATAGCCTGCCAGAACCAGCTCAGGCCGGTTGTTGACTTCACTCAGGTGAGCAAACAGGACCACTCGCAGTTCTTTGTGACAGATGTTTTTCAGCAGTTCAAGAGAATCTGCATTGGATAGGTGCCCGTGGCGGCTGCGGATGCGCTGCTTCAGCGGCAGCGGGTACGGCCCGCTGAACAGAAGATCCGGGTCATGATTGGCTTCCAGAATCAGACCATGACACCCCTGAAGCCTGGTTCTAACCAACTGGGTTGCAATGCCCAGGTCGGTACACACCCCCAGCTTGTGAGTGTCATGCTCCAGCACAAAGCCCGCAGGGTCTTTGGCATCGTGGGATAGAGCAAAAGGACTGATCCTGATGTCGCCAACAGTGAATGGCGTACCGGGCTGGAACAGCTTAACGTCGGCCAGCTGTCCCGTATCTTGAGGAAGGTTCTCCAGCGTTCCCTGGGTGAGGTAAACAGGCAGGTCGAATCGCCGGCTCAGGGTGCCCAATCCGCGGACATGATCCGTATGTTCATGACTGACAAGCACGGCGTCCAGCTGTTTTGCTTCGACTGTAGCCTGATCGAGACGCCGGACCAGCTCCCTGGCGCTCAAGCCGGCATCCAGAAGGACCCTGGTCTTCTCACTACAAACAACGGTTGCATTACCCCTGGAACCGCTGGCAAGGAGTTGAAACTGAAGAGACATGCGTGTTTATCCATTCAGAACAGCCGTTGCTTGTTCACCCGTCCCTTGCTCGACCGGGCCAAAAAGTATCAGGGCCGCCTGAGACGGCTGGTACAGGTCTTCAAACCATTTCTGCACAGCATCTGAAGTGACTCGGTCAATGCTCTCTTCAACCTCTTCGTACGGGACGTAACGACCAAAGAGGAACTCGTTCTTGGCAAGACGATTCATCCGCGAATCGGTGCTCTCCGCATTCAGATACATGTTGCCTTTCAGATACTCCTTTGCGGCTTTCAATTCCGCCTCGGGTATGCATTCTTTGAGAAGAATTGAGAGCTGCCCGCGAATGATATCAAGGGTCTCCAGAACGTGTTCTTCTGCTATCCCCGCGTAGATTCCAAACAGACCGGTATCTTCGTGACTGTTAATGAACGAATAGATCGAATAGGCCAGACCTCGGTTTTCCCGAACTTCCTGGAACAACCGGCTGCTCATGCTGCTGCCGAGAACCACGTTGAGGAGGTGGCAGAGAAAGCGGCTCTCTTCAGACTGACAGGGACCGCGCATCCCGAGGCAGAGATGAACCTGCTCGAGGTCCTTGGGGACCGGAAGAATCCCGGGACAAACGGCCGGCTTCTGACGAACGAGGGTATGCTTCGGGTGGTTCAGTGCCCCCATCACGGGCGCCACCAGATCCATGAACCGCCGGTGATCGAGGTTGCCGGCAGCGGCCACAACAATTCTGTCAGGCTGAAACATGCGCGAGAGATACTGCAGGATACACTCACGATCGATACGCTCTACCGCCTCGATGGTCCCGTAGATGGGGGCCCCCAGCGGGTTATCCTTCCAGAACATTTGCTGGAACAGAATGTGGACATATTCGTCGGGCGTATCCTCGATCATCCGGATCTCCTGGGTGATAACCTGCTGTTCACGGGTGATTTCAACAGGAGCAAAGACGGAGTTAAGAAAAATATCAGTCAGGACATCAACCACAAGAGGCAAATGAGGGTGCAAGACCTTGGCATGGAAACAGACCTGTTCCTTGGAGGTGAAGGCATTGACAAAACCGCCGACTGAGTCGAGCTCTTTTGCAATCTCTCTGGCACTACGTTTCTGAGTACCCTTGAACAGCATGTGTTCAATGAAATGGGTGATCCCTCTCTCCCGGTTCAATTCATCCCGTGATCCTACATTCACCCAAATGCCCATTGAAACCGAGTGAAAATGGGGGACCCTTTCGGTCAGGATGCGAACGCCATTGGGAAGAACCTCTTTATGATACAAAATGTTTCCTCTCTTATGTGATTCGGTAGAGCCATCCTGACCAGTCCCCGGGCCCCGGGGTCCATCATGCCCCGCTGCCCTGCCCGCGGGCTACTCCTTACTGTTTTCCGGCTTATCCAAAGCGGCTTTGCGGCTTAGCCGGATTCGCCCGTCTTTATCGATCTCAATGACTTTGACGAGTACTTCATCCCCTTCATTCACGATGTCGGTGACTTTTCGCACCCGCTTGTGATCCAGTTGGGAGATGTGGATCAGTCCGTCAACATTGGGGAGGATCTCGGCAAAAGCCCCAAAGTCGGTGACCCGCACCACACGGGCCATATAGAGTTGACCGACCTCGGGTTCTTGCGTCAGCATCTTTATCTTGTTGATGGCTTTGTCGCAGGCATCCTGATCCGGGCTCATCACCACGACCCGACCGCTATCGTCGATATCGATCTTGGCTCCGGTTTCCGCCACAATAGCACGAATCACCTTTCCACCAGGCCCAATCACATCCCGGATCTTGTCCGGGTTGATCTGTAAACTGATCACTCGTGGCGCATACGGGGAAAGCTCGGGTCTCGGGCTTGCGAGGGCTTCTCTCATCTTATCGAGGATGAAAAGACGGCCCTTTCTGGCCTGCTCCAACGCTCTTCGCATGATCTCCCGGTCGATCCCGGCAATTTTGATATCCATCTGCAGGGCGGTGATGCCCTGTTCACTGCCCGTGACCTTGAAATCCATGTCTCCCAGGTGGTCTTCATCCCCCAGGATATCGGAAAGGATAATGATCTCGCCGCCTTCTTTGACCAGACCCATGGCGACTCCCGCCACAGGGGCCGACAGGGGAACTCCGGCATCCATGAGGGCCAGGGTAGCGCCGCAAACAGTGGCCATGGAACTGGAACCGTTGGATTCAAGGACTTCCGACACCACGCGAATCGTATACGGAAACTCGCCGTCTCTGGGCAAAACGGTCTTCACCGAACGTTCCGCCAGCGCTCCGTGCCCGATATCTCGACGGCCCGGACCTCTCAGAGGTCTCACCTCACCCACCGAGAACGGAGGGAAATTGTAGTGCAACATGAATGACTTAAAGGTTTCACCGGCCAGGGCTTCGATCTTTTGTTCATCGGACGAGGAACCCAGAGTCACCACGGCAAAGACCTGGGTTTCGCCGCGACGGAACATCGCCGATCCATGTGTCCTGGGGAGCATGCCGACTTCGATCGTAATGGGACGAATCTCGTCAAAGAGGCGCCCATCGATGCGCCGCCCCTCCTCCACCATCATCCGTCGCACCATCTCTTTCTCAAGATCTTCCAGCGCTGCCTCGACTTCCTTTTCCCGCCCAGGGAACTCGACGGCGAACTCTTCCAACACTCGCCGCTTCAAGGCTTTCTTGCGGTCTCTGCGGTGCAGCTTCTCGGGTGTAGTGATGACGGTGCGCATCTCCTCGCCGGCCGTCCCTCTTGCCGCTTCGATCAACTGCGGGTCCTTTGCCGGATCGGGAGGAAACTCCTTCGCTGCTCCGACCAGCCTTCTGAGCTCTTCCTGGATGTCGAGAATGGGCTGGATGGCCCGGTGAGCGACATCGATGGCTTCGACAAGGTCGTCTTCGGAAACGAATTGCGTGCCCCCTTCCACCATCACCACAGCGTCCCGGCTGCCGGCCACTACCACATTCATATCGCTCTCATCGAGCTGCTTCAGGCTGGGATTGATGACAAAATCGCCATTGATCCGTCCCACTCGCACTGCAGCCACGGGGCCCTGGAACGGGATGGGAGAGATGTGCAGAGCGGCTGAGGCCCCGGTCATCGCTACGACATCGGGTTCATTTTCCTGATCAACAGAGAGCACTGTTGCGATGACCTGCGTCTCCAGTGCATAGCGCTTCGGGAAAAGAGGGCGGATGGGGCGGTCGATCAGCCGCGAAGTGAGGGTCTCCTTTTCGCTGGGGCGGCCGATTTCCCTTCGGAAGAACCCCCCGGGAATGCGACCCGCAGCATAGCTCATTTCCTGATAGTCAACCATAAGCGGGAGAAAATCAATGCCTTCTCTGGATCGGTCCTCTTTGGTTGCGGTGACCAATACGACGGTATCACCATATCGCATCAACACTGCCCCACTGGCCTGTTGCGCAACATGACCGCACTCGATAATCAGGGGACGTCCACCCACATCAATTTGTACTGTGTGTTTCATATGTGTTTCCATACACCTCCGGTGTGTGCTTCGGACCCTTCACCAGGTCCGGTAGCGGGAAAACGTAAATTATCGGCGCAGTCCGAGTCGTTCGACGACCATGTTATAACGGTCCACGCTCTTTCTTTTCAGGTAGTTGAGCAACTGTCGACGCTGGCCGACCAGCTTTAATAGTCCTCGACGGGAATGATGGTCTTTCTGGTGGCTCTTAAAGTGCTCTGTCAAATAGGCAATCCTCTCGCTAAGCAGCGCGATCTGCACCTCAGGAGAACCCGTATCCGAGGGATGGAGCTTGAAATCTTCAATGATAGCCTTCTTCTTATCAGGGGTCATTACCACGATCTATCCTCCTTATCGTTTTATGGTAGAGAATTGTCTGGACTATCTGATCCAAGAACACGCAGGCGGCGCTGATGATGATGATTCTCCTGAGGCCACCACAGCGCGATCAGCTCGTTGTTCCATGCCGCCGTCAATCGAACAGCGGTCGATTGTTTCGGAAACCGTTCCCGCAAGCGGATTTCCAAAACCGGATCCAGGTATCCGTTTTGCAAACGTTTTACGGTCTCCCTGCAGGCGATTGTCATAGAAGGCAGATGGGCCAACGCATCGTTCATCCCCATCAATTGATCCTGCCAACAATCGGCCGATAGGGCCTTTCGAAAATCCTCCAAGGATATTGCCCGGTCGATAGTAAAGGGGCCGCTGGCAAGGCGCCTGAGCTCCTTCACATAAGCACCGCATCCCAGATCACGGCCGATATCCGACGCCAGTTGACGAACATAAGTCCCTTTTGAACAGTGGACCTCTATCGTCGCTCCCGGCCAATCGAATGCCAGCAAACGGATACGGTGGATACACACTTCCCGGCTCGGCAATTCGATTTCAATCCCTTTTCTGCTCCAGACATAGAGGCGGCGTCCCTGGACCTTTACTGCGGCGTATCGTGGCACCTGCTGTTCACAGGCACCGAGAAAACCGTCCAAAGACTTCCGCAGCGCCGCTTCGGAAACAGCAGGGCCGTTATACACCTCCCGAATGTCCCCGGTTCTATCCAGTGTGTTCGATTCAAACCCAAATCGGACCTCGAATCGATAGACCTTATCCTGCTCCAGCAGCTGGTCGGCAATACGCGTAGCCCGATTCAGACAGAGCAAGAACACCCCGGTGGCAAATGGGTCCAGAGTACCGCAATGCCCAACCTTTGAGAAATTGGATAATCTCTTGATCTCATTGACGATACTGAACGATGTTCGCCCATCAGGTTTATCCAGAATCACGACGCCACTCGCTGACCGCGCTCTTCGGGAATCACACGGTACAGAAGCTCTCTCATAAAACCCGTTCGGACACTGGGGCATCACCGTTTCCATGTCTCCTGCTCAAGGAACGCCAGCGCCTCCCCGGTGAATCGAGCGCGGGTTGCCCCCAATTCTCCCCGGACATGAAAAGCCGCTGCATTCCGGTGGCCACCTCCACCCAGCCTCCGGGCAAAGTCGGCCACATCGATATCGCCCTTGGAACGCAGGCTGACATGCACATCGCCGTCCGTTCCCTCTCGAAAGAGTATCGCCATCTTGACGGTTCCGACAGACCGCAGGAAATTGACGAACCCCTCTGCATCAGCTGGAGCTGCACGGGTTTCAGAGAACATCTTCTGACTCATCTCGGCAGTAGCCAGGCGGTCATCGGAATAAAAAGCCAGGGTGGCGAGGACCTTTGCCAGCAACCACAGGCTCTGCACTGAAGCAGAATCGTAGACCTGTTCTGCAATGAAGGCGGGCCGGGCCCCTGCAGCCACGAGGTTTGCCGCAATCTCGAGCACCCGCTGGTTGGTATTGGAGAACCGAAAGGAGCCGGTATCGGAAAGCAGGCCGGTGTAGAGCGTGGTGGCCAGGTCGGCGTCAATGGTCAACGGCAGGTCCTGGCACAGTTCGTAAAGCATCTCGCAGGTGCTGCTTGCCGTGGTCTTGTTCCAGAATACGTTCCCAAAAGAACCGTAGCTGATATGATGATCGATGCTGATCTGGAATGGGATACGGCGAATGGATTCCGCCAAAGCCTCTCCCACCCGGAGAAACTCGCCGCAGTCCAAGAGAACGGCCACATCATACAGGTCCGGCCGGGTGGCATTGTTGCGAATCGACTGGACGGCCGGCAGGAATTCATAGGCGGCCGGCACCGGGTCCTGACAATAGGGATCCGCTGTCTTTCCCAGCCGCTGAAGAACCCGGGTCATTGACAGGACTGATCCGATGGCATCCCCATCCGGACGCACATGGGTGGCAACCAGAAAACGCTGGTTGGACTGGATCGAAGCTATGAGTTCGCGAACGACATCATGAGATGGTTTACTCATCCTGGTGCAACTCTTTCAGCAAGCGTTCGATCTTCTCACCATAGTCGAATGAAGCATCGTATTCAAACTCCAGATGTGGAAGATGCTTCATATGAAGGCGCTTACCCAATTCACGGCGCATGAAACCCTTCGATTTATCGAGTCCATCAGCAGCGGCATCCCTTGCTCCGGCTTCCGCTGAACCCATAACGCAATAAAACACCCGGGCATGCTGCAGGTCACTTGAGACCCTGACCCCGGTGATGGTCACTCCTTCGGTACGGGGATCCTTCACCCGGCGCAGCAACAGGTCGGCGATTTCCCGCTGCAGCAAATCCGCTATGCGATCGCACCGCTTGTACTCAGCGATCATATTGCCTTCCCCTGGCTTCCAAGCGGGATCAATTCGATTTCATGATCCACGAGGTCCGCCAGATTGAGGGAATCCATAAAACCGACGACGCGGTCAAGAACGGAATTGAGGACACGTCCATCGCTTCCAATCACCGCAATACCCAACGTGGTCCGCTGGTGCAAGTCCTGGTCCCCTACTTCCGCCACCGCAACATTGAAACGATGGCGACTCTTCTCGATCAGGCTCTTGACGACCTTACGTTTGTCTTTCAGGGACTGGTTACCGTGCAGTCTAAATACTATTCGGGCAATTCCAACCGTCATATCGACCCTTGTCTGTCACTTCCGGGCCTTGATGCTTCGCAATCCCTGCACATCACTTACGATCGCCTTCATGATCGAGAGCAGGCTTGACTTCTTTGAGCTCGTAGGCTTCCAGAATGTCGCCGGCTTTGATATCGTTGAAATTCTCTATTCCGATTCCACATTCGAACCCGGCCTTGACTTCCTTTGCATCATCCTTAAACCGCCTCAGAGAACCGATCTTGCCATCGTATACAACAACCTGGTCACGAAGGACCCGGGCCCTCGCCCCTCTCTCCACACGACCATCGAGCACATAGCAGCCGGCAACCATCCCAACCTTGGGGACATGGAAGGTCTGGCGCACTTCCGCCCGGCCGAGCACACTCTCCTGATAAACCGGTTCGAGCATCCCCACCATGGCATCCTTGACGTCGCTCAGGAGCTGATAAATGATGTCATAGTACCGTACATCGACATGTTCCTGCTCGGCCAGCTCCAGGACCTTCGCATCCCCGCGCACGTTGAATCCAATAATGATGGCCTTGGATGCGGAAGCCAGCATCACATCGGTTTCCGTCACGGCCCCCGTGGCATTGTGGATGAGATTGATCTTTACTTCATTGGTGGAGAGTTTGAGGATGGAGTCGCTGATGGCTTCCTGAGACCCGTGCACATCGGTTTTCAGGATGATGGGCAGCTCTTTGACCTCACCTTCCCGGATCTGATCGTAGAGGTTTTCCAGGCTGACTTTGGTGGTGCGTGAGAGCTCTTTTTCTCGGAGCTTCACGAGACGGTGCTCAGCAACCATCTTGGCCTGTTTGTCATCCGTTATGACAACGAAATCATCTCCGGCGTTCGGTACGCCCGACAGCCCCAGGACCTCCACCGGCATTGAGGGGCCGGCTTCATCGAGCTTCTGCCCCACGTCGTCAAAAATGTTTCGTACCCGACCGGAGTGCACGCCGCAGACATAGATGTCTCCCGTCTTGAGTGTACCCTCTTGAATCAGGATGGTTGCCACCGGCCCGCGGCCTTTGTCCAGTTTGGCTTCAATCACTCGTCCTCGGGCGGGCTTGTTGGCACTGGCCCTGAGCTCCATGATCTCGGCTTGCAGCAGGACCATTTCCATGAGCTCATCGATCCCGATCCGCTCTTTGGCCGAGATCCCGACCATAGCAACATCTCCGCCCCATTCCTCAGGGATCAGACCATTCTCGGCCAGCTCTCTCTTGACACGGTCGATATTCGCGTTGGGCTTATCGATCTTGTTGATCGCCACGACTATGGGCACCTTGGCGGCCTTGGAATGGTTGATCGCTTCGATTGTCTGTTGCATCACGCCGTCGTCTGCCGCGACAACCAGGATAACGATATCGGTCACCTTGGCCCCGCGGGCGCGCATTGAGGTGAAAGCCTCATGGCCCGGGGTATCGAGAAAAACCACGTCACCCGATTTGAGTCGAACGTAGTGCGCTCCAATGTGCTGCGTAATACCGCCCGCCTCGCCTTCGATCACCTTCGTGTGACGGATGGCATCAAGCAGTGACGTCTTCCCATGGTCGACGTGCCCCATAACCGTCACGACCGGAGGCCTATGGACCAGATCTTCGAGTCGGTCTTCCTGAATCTGCAGGATGTCCTCTTCCTCAAAACCGACCTTTTCCACGTCAAAATCAAATTCCGAGGCCAGCAGGGCCGCTGTATCGAAATCCATGGCCTGGTTGATATTCGCTGGAAGCCCCAAAAGCAGGAGCTTTTTCAAAACCTCGGCCGCTTTGACTCCCATCTGCCGGGCCAGGTTTGCCACCGTGATCGCCTCATCAATTCTTATTCGGCGTTTGCCGGGCTTCGGGGCGGCCGGTTCCGGTTTGAGCACTTCGCGAACCGAGGGGAACTTCTCTTTGTCTTTGAGGCGCCCACGATCCGCCTGAGCAGCCAGTTCCTTCTTCGAATAGAGGTCCTCCCGCTCCAGCACCTCCTTGCGCCCCACCCAACGGCGTTTTCGGTCGGCTGTCTCCCGCTCGAATTCTTCCGCCTTCGGCTTCCTTTTTCGAGCCAGCTCTTTGATGTCGGGCTCTTCGGCTTTCACCTGGAGCCGCGTGATAATGGGAATAGGCTCCGGCTCCTCTTCCACTTCTTCTTCTTCGGGAATGATCTCCGGAAGTCTGATGATCCTGGCGGGTTCGTCCTTTCGGACCTTCTTGCGCCGCCTCTTCTTGGCTTTCTTTGGTTTTGCTTTGTCCGCCCCTTCCTCTTCCTCCGTCCCCTCTTCGGAGACGGCTGGAACCGGTTCCGTAGAGGTATCCACCTCCTCAGGCACCACCGCTGCCGTCAGCTGGGGGGCGAGAGCGACAAGAGGCCCTTCCTCGACTTTTGAAATCGGGACTTCACGCTCCGGCCTTTCCAGAGACTCGCCTGTCACCTCAACCATTGGGACCGGCTGCTCTGCCGGCAGGCGTTGTTCTTCGGGAGCAACGGAAATCCGATCGACAGGGGGCAAAATAGCGGGAGACGGCTCGACCGGCACCGGTTTAGGGGAGGGAGCAACCCCAGGAGATGCTTCAGGTTGGACTGCTTCCTCTCTTTCGGGCTCAACTTCAAGGACCGGAGCGGCCGCAGCAACATCAAGTGCTTCGGGTCCCTGCGGGACAGGCACCTCCGAAGTTGGCGCGGGGGGGGCCCATTCCATCTTGACAGTCGCAGGGACCTCTTCACCCTCTCCAACCGCAGCAGAGGGAATTCCCAGCTCCTCCTCGGTCACCCGCTTGCGCCTGCGTATGACGGCCCTGCCGATACGCTTCTCCTCCACCTTCTCAGCCTTTGCTTCAGCAAACTGCTGCCGAACCTTCTGCACTGTGGATTCGGTCAAGGCGCTCATGTGATTCTTGATGAGATCAGGAACCCCCATCCTGGCAATCCGCTCAATCAGATCCTTGTTGCTCATGTTCAGCTCTTTTGCAAGCTCATGCACCCTCATGCGCGACATGAATACCTCTCTGTTGTCCTTGACAATTTTTCTCGCCCCCGATCCACTCCCACTGCCGCCTCCAGACCGGGCAAACCCCATGGAGGAAACCAGCTTTATCCGCCAATGTTCTGCGCCAGGCCTGTTGCCTCATTTCGAAAAGCCTTCTGTACGCGTTTGGTAAAGCGCAGGCGTGGCAGGCAACCTGGACATACATAAGCCCCACGTCCTTCCAGGCGTTGCTCGCGATCCAAAATGATCGTCTTCTCCACTGGACGGAGGGCAACTCGCAGCAGAGCGGTCTTGTTATGCTTTCCGCCGCAAACCAGGCAGGTGCGGATGGGCAGATGGTTCTTATGCACCGATTTCATCTCCAGGAAGCTGCTTGTCCGGAGTTTGATCCCCGGTATTCAGCTCGTCCAGTGTCTTGTTTTCGTCAGGCGGGAGTTGCGACGCATCGGATGGATCACTTGAAGCCTCACTCTTCTCCCTGGCCAGCAGGTCCCTGGCTTCCTCAACCATGGTCTCCAAGGTAGGCTGAGAAATGCTTGTCAGGTCCTCCAGTTCCGTCAGGCTTCCCTGGACAAATTCTTCCAGCGAAGTGATTCCACCGTCATACAGCCGGTCAGCCATCTCTTCCGTCAGCCCTCTCAGGCGCAGCAGAGACTGATAACCTGCCTGTTTTTGACGGTTGTAGCGGCTCTCGCCTTTGACATCGATACGCCAGTTCGTGAGTTTGGAGGCCAGTCGAACGTTTTGACCACGTTTGCCTATCGCCAGGGAGAGCTGATCGTCATGAACGATCACTTCCATGCTTCGGTTGGCCTGATCGATGATCACCTTGGATATGATGGCCGGAGCCAGAGCGTTGACCACAAACTTGGCCGGATCCATGTTCCAGGGAACGATATCGATCTTCTCACCCCGTAGTTCCTGGACCACATTCTGCACTCTGGAGCCTTTCATGCCCACGCAGGCACCCACCGGATCGACGTCCGGGTTCCTCGATATGACCGCGATCTTGGCCCGTGATCCCGGTTCTCGCGCAGCATTGATAATGCTGACAACTCCATCAGCAATTTCGGGCACTTCGAAATGGAACAGCTGAACCAAAAAGTGAGGGTGCGTTCGGCTTAGAATGATCTGCGGTCCCTTGCTGATCTTCTTGACTTCCAAGACGAACGAGCGGACCCGATCCCCCTGCCTGAAGATCTCTCTGGGAATCTGTTCCTTTGGGGGCAGGATCGCTTCCGTCTGGCCCAGGTTGACAATCACACCGGATTTGTCTGCTCGCTGAACGATACCGTGAACAATATCTCCCTTCCTGCTCTTGAACTCCTCAAATACAACTTCCCGCTCCGCATCTTTCATCTTCTGAATGATGACCTGTTTGGCCGATTGAGCGGCAATACGCCCCAGGGTTTCGGTATCCATGCGGATGCCAAGCTCATCGCCGATCTCACACTCAGAATCCATCTGGCGAGCGTCCTGCAAAGAGATCTGTTTTTCCTGATCCGTCACCTGTTCAACGACTTCCTTAAACAAAAAGGCTTCGATTTCGCCGAATTCTTCGTTGAAAGTTACGTCAAGATCGAGTTTGCTGCCGTATTTCTTCTTGATCGCCGATTTGATGGCTTCTTCCAGGGTGTGAATCAACGTTTGCCGGTCGATACCTTTTTCCCGACTGACCTGATCGATCAAACGCTTGAGTTCACCATTCATGATTTTAGATCTCCTCGTCTGTCAACAAACAGACCTGGGGCATGGAAGTAAAAGGGATCATCATCCCAGTGATTCAAAATAGCGCAACCGCGCCCGTTCCAGAAGGCTGAGCGGGATGTCATACACGACACCTTCACAGTCAACCGTGATTCCTTCGGGATCGGCAGTGATCAGCTTTCCCTTGAATCTGCGCCGGTCGGCAATGGCCGTGCTGGTTCGCACATCGACTACGCTTCCGATGACCTTCTGGAACTGCTCCCACTTGCGCAGCGGCCGATTCAATCCTGGGGAAGAAACCTCAAGGTGGTATTGATTGATAATGGGATCAGAAACGTCAAGGAGATCGCTCACAATCCGGCTCACTTGAGCACAGTCTTCTACCGTGATACCGTCCTCTTGATCAATATAGAGGCGCAAAACCCATCCATGAGATTCGCACCGATATTCGAGTTCGAGGAGCTCGAATCCCTCAGAACGGACAACCGGTTCAACGAGCTGCCAGACCTGCTCGGCCACCCGTTTGGTTTTGTTCCCCTCTTCGGTCATGAGCCCTCTGCTCCGAATACTCACATAAAAACCCTAAAAAACAAAAAAGTGGGTAACATACCCACTTCTGCCAGTCAGACGCGACAATTATCTCGGCCCAATCGAACCAGGCTCTCATGCAATAAGAGTCTTATAGTCCTGCCATCCGCTCATCAAAGTGGCCCCGGCGTAGCCTGCATGCCCAGCCTGCATCCACCTCAAAAAGGGAAGCCTTCTTTACAGAAGGAGCATCTCCCGGACTGGAGCGGGCAACGGGATTCGAACCCGCGACCCCAAGCTTGGGAAGCTTGTGCTCTACCAACTGAGCTACACCCGCTCGAACGTCACGAAAATAATGAGAATCTATTCGAATCATTGAACGAAGTCAAGTCGAAAGAAATTGATCTGCCGGAAAACATCAGAGCGGTTCAGTGGTTGCACTGGAACACAGAAGGCCACGATCGAGAAGATGGCATTGGGAGGGCCCTATGCCGAGCAGTTCCCGCAGCGACGGAAGGTTGCCGCCAGTGGCCAGATGCCGCCATCCCCCCAAGTATACAGCCTTCCGGCAGTGACGGCTCCAGAGAACCGACCGGACTGCATCTGCCATACGCCGTTCCCGTAGCTTCCAAAGAGGGTCGGCTTCGGCGGTGCCTGCTTCGGCAAGGTCGAATACTGCAGGGCCTTCACTGCGGATTCGTCTTGCAGCCAGATCATAAAGGCTGGTCATGGCAAACCGACTCTCCCGTGAAAGGGAGAGGAGAAGCGACAGGTTCTCTGCCGAGAGCATTTCGGGCCAGGAAGCTATTATCCTGCGACTGAAGCTGGAATCGTCCACAAGGAAGAGCCCGGCCCCGGATGCTCGCGAGTACCGGAATGCCGCACGGTATTCGAAAGGCAGCGCGAGCTGGCGCCGAATGGCCTTGATCTCCGGGTGGCCCAAAGCGCGTCTGAGCGGCATCGCATGTTTTCCGGCGGCTACGCTCAGGTTGGAGTGCAGCGTTCGTTGCAGAGCGGCCTGGTTGTCACTGCGGAAGGCTTTCCCGTATGGGCTGAGTTCGACAAAAAGAAGGTCCGGTTGCAGTGCATGGAGGCAGAGTTGCGTCCGTGCATATCCAAGCGGGTCTCCATGGACAGCACCCACCAGGATGAGCCGTGAAACAGGAGACCCGGATGGAGAGCGGGAACGCATAAAACCCCATTATCGTTTCTTGCGGCTTTCGTCTGTAAAAAGCACCGGCTGCAACTCCTTGAAATGGGAAATGTGAAGTTGTGCCCGCAGGCCGGTATTCTTATAGGCAACGAAGAAGACTCCCGTCGCCAGCGCCAGTGCCTCATCCACCGCCGAATCTCCGATAAAAAGGACCTGTCGGGATGAGACGCCGAATGTACTCATGATCCGCTCCATGATCTCGGGATGCGGCTTGGGAAAACAAACATCGGAAGCACTGACGACCAGATCGAAATACTGATCGATATTGAAATAGGCGAGGACCTGGTGAGTGGAGACGGTTCGATTGGTTGCCAGGGCCGTACGATAGCTGGTCTTCGCCTGTTCCAGGATATCCACTAAGCCGGGTTCGGGACGCAGGCAGGAGTTGAATTCATTGAAATCGATGCCCTGGGCGTAGTTTAAGGCCTTTTCGAAAGCCTGTCCTTCTCCCATAAGATAGCGCAGGGATTCGCGCACAGGGTGCATATGAATGTATTCCTGCTGCTCCGGCTTTACAGGAGGCAGTCCGACATGTTCCAAAATATGACCATAAAAGCGCACATTTGCCTCCTTGGAATCGAAAAGCACCCCGTCGCAATCGAAAGCGACCACTTCAAATGGCCCCCCAGAACTGCACGGCTGATGAAGGCCGAAGCCTGCTTGCGAAATCGGCATGGTATCGTTTTCCTTCCTCTGGATAAGATGACTCCTCAGGTTGCTGTCAGGCCGGTTAGAAGCCTTTACAACCATTAACTAATCGAATAGAGTGCACCGTGTCAAGGTGACGGCACGCGAATCATGCTCGTGCCGGGGATGAGGTGCGCAACATTCCTTTGTGTTCAACAAAGACAAGGTGCTTGTGGACTGCTATGGAATATCATTTTGATTTGCTCGTGATTGGCAGCGGCATCGCCGGCCTGACGTTTGCTCTGAAAGCGGCTGAGTGTGGCACCGTTGCAGTGGTGACCAAAAAGGACAAGATCGAAACGAGCACCAACTATGCCCAGGGGGGTATAGCCTCCGTGCTCGGGCCGGACGATTCCTTTCAACTGCATATCCAGGACACCCTAAACGCAGGGGATGGCCTGTGCCACCAGGATGTTGTGGAAACCGTTGTTTACAACGGCCCCGACCGCGTACGAGAACTGGCAAGCCTCGGAGTCCCCTTCGACCAGTGTGCGTCCGAAGCAGCTCCATTTGACCTGGGGCGCGAGGGCGGCCATACCCGGAACCGCATCGTTCACGCCCATGATATGACGGGGCGAGCGGTAGAACAGGTGCTCATTGCAGCGGCCGAGGCCAATCCCAATATTCAGCTTTTTGAAAACCACCTGGTTATGGATCTCATTATTGAGCACCATTCATTGAAGGCCGGCACCGTTACCGTTCAACATCAGGATGTTTGCAGGGGCGCCTATGTGCTTGCCGGCCTGGAACAGCAGGTCCATACCTTTCTCGCCCATGCCGTCATGCTGTGTACCGGTGGCGCGGGCAAGGTCTATCTCTATACCAGCAATCCGGATGTCGCCACAGGAGATGGACTCGCTATCGCCTATCGTGCGGGAGCGCAGCTGGCGAACCTCGAGTTCGTTCAGTTTCACCCGACCTGTCTGTATCATCCGCTGGCCAAGAATTTCCTGATTTCTGAAGCGGTTCGCGGCGAGGGCGGCCGACTCATCGATCGGCGAGGGCGGGCCTTCATGGAGAACTATCATCCTTTGAAGGACCTTGCCTTTCGTGATGTGGTGGCGCGCGCCATTGACACCGAAATGAAGAAAACAGGCGATGATTGCGTCTTTCTGGATATCAGCCATCGCGACAAGGAATTCTTGAAGCAGCGTTTTCCCAACATCCATGAGAAATGCCTGTCGCTCGGCATCGATATCACTCAGGACCCGATCCCGGTCGTCCCCGCTGCCCACTATATGTGCGGCGGTATTGTGACCGATCTTTTGGGCCGGACCAACATCGAGAACCTGTACGCTCTGGGAGAATGCGCGTGCACGGGACTGCACGGCGCCAATCGCCTGGCGAGCAACTCGCTGCTCGAAGCCATGGTTTTCGCTCACAATGCATCCCACCAAGGCTGCAGTAATATGGAATCATGGCGAGCCAGGTCCCTGCCTGCCATTCCCCCATCCTTCCCGCTCAAATCCCAGCAAAGGGTTACGGGCTCGCCGCAGAGTGAAATGGTCCTCATCGCGCACAACTGGGACATCATCCGCCGTCTCATGTGGAATTATGTGGGGATCGTCAGAACGGATAAGAGACTGACACTGGCCAAGAATCACATGGCGCAGATATCCCTGGAGATCCGGGAACACCTGCCTCATATACCGCTCAACAGTGACCTTCTGGAGTTGCAGAACCTGGCCCTGGTGGCCGAGCTGATCATCCGCTGCGCCATCCAGCGACTGGAAAGCCGAGGGCTGCACTACAATCTCGATCATCCCCAGAAGGATGATCAGAATTGGAAGCGAGACACGACAGTGGTCAGGCACAAGCCCGACGAGCTCTATTGAGCTGCGATCTTGAGGGGATCCTTTTCTAAACCGATTCTACATCCATTTGCAGACCCCGGTATTGCTCACTGCAGCGGCCGGGTTTCCAGTGGTTCAGACTCGATTATGGGAGGGTCCTTCGGGGCCTCGATCAGCCGCCGGGGATTGTGTTCCACACGCATCGTGAGAAATCCCCCCATCAGGCTGATCTCATAGTCGCGGTCGGACAAGTCCACTTTTTGCAGTGATTCCCGAAGCTTTCGGAACTGACGTTTGGCCTTCCTGTAGACATACACACAGCCGGCGATCCCCAGGGCAAAGGCGAACAAAAACACCCAAAGAGGTGTGGCCAGCACACTCCCGACCATCATAATGGCCAAAACCAGACCGAAAACAAAAGCGACCTGCAAACCGATAATCAGGTACAAATAGAAGATACCCTGATTGATGGACGGTTCAGAGGGATTGTTTTCTGCCTGTTTCTCTTCCTTGGGTCCTTCTTCTTCTCTGGTTCCCCACAAAAGGCGACGAAGCCACATCATACCTGAGTTTCCTCATGAAAAAGCGACTACCTCCAATCCTCGCAGTCTTTTAACCGCCGGGGATCGAAAAGGCGCACAGCTGTTCGAATGGTCACCAACAATGGTCTTTCATCTCTGCCCTGTCTGAGACTGATCCGGCTAACCCCCGGTCGGTTGGAACTGTGATCCCTCCATCCATCAAGGGTTCAGAACAGCCGGCCAGATCTTCGACAGCATCTTAACCTGAACCGTCGGATTTTCAAAGCATGCCTTGACATCCAGGCAGTTCGATCTCTGCAGTCCAACGGCCTCTGAAAAAGCTCCCATGGCATTCACGGTCGTGTGGCAGTCTTCACAGCAAGACGCTCCGGGATAATCCTCCCACAAACAGCTGACGCCTTACAAGACTATGGTCAAGCCACTCATCTCATAAGGCGCCACATGGAGCATCATGGAATCTATGGAAAGCTCGATTCGACCTGGCTTGCCATCACCACCCTCGTATCCGATCACACCGGTCGTACCGGGAGGGAAGAGGTTCAGGCCCTTATTCATCCAGTTACCGAATCGGGTTCAGCTCCTTCTCTCTGGGGAACAGCGGCAGATACCGGTAAGAGAGCGAGATTACGAGCATGATATAGGCTATCAAGGCAAATCCTGGCGCCCATTCATAGATTGTCGGGATGTAAATTTCCCAGCGATCGAAGGGCATGACCGGAGTAGCCAGGGCCTGGACGGTCATAACGTAGCGGTTGATGGTGATGCCGATGCAGTCGAGGATGAACATGCTGAAAAGCAGGCCGTTGTTTGCCCGCCCCTTGGGCGTAAGCAGAACGACAGCCGGAACGATTCCACATATAATGATCTCGCCCACGAGCAGCCAGAACCCGTAGACCGGTCCAAGGTAGAAGTCAGTGAGCTTGAAACCGAAACTGGGCGCCAGGACAAGAGCCCAATAGAGCGTGTCGATAATCTTGAGCACAATGTAGAAAGAAAGGAGAGTGGCGACGATCTTTCCAAACAGATCATAGACGCTCCGGTCCACCAACTGTCTTCCGGAGATCTTTTCCAGTCCCCTGCAGATGAGAGCGGTAAAGGCCGGACCGGAAGCGATGGCCGAGAGGACAAAGAGGAAGAACGTCCACGGCCAGATGAAGAAGCCGGTTCGAAACGCGAATGGGCGGGCAAAAAGCACACCGGCAACCCCACCCAGCGAACCCTGATGGAAGAAGCTCAGGAAGGTCCCGGTCAAAGCAAAGATGGCCATTACCTCGTGCAGGGTGTGGCCGAAAACACGCGCACCGCGCACCGCATTGATCTTGCGGTTCTCAAGGATGATCGGAGCATACTCGATGGTCAGGACCATCGCATAACAGGTGATGCAGAAAATCACCTCGGTCAGCATCGAATGAACGTTTGGATGCCAGTAGGGGAACCAGGCACGCATCGGCTGTCCGAGCTCCAGGAGCAGAATGACAATGGCCCCCGTGTAACAGAGGAACCCAATGACCACCGATAGATTGATCACCTTGCTCAGTTCTGCGAAGGCCGGGAAAAACCGGGACAACCCGTAGTAGAGGAAACCGGTAAAAAACGCCCCGGCACCCAAAGCGATGATTGCCAGGTCGATGGTAATGTAAAACCCGAATCCGAAATAGTCATTCAACCCCGTGACATTCATTGCCTTATACAGCACCATGCCTCCCGCCCATACGCCCCAGCCGATAATCGCAGCCAGGAGCAGCACCCACAGCGAAAAAACCGGGAGCGGACAACGCTTTACTCCGTCGGGAATCAATGCCTTATCCATTGTGACCTCTCATGTCTAAATTGTGAATCCTGTGTCGAAGTCTGTGTTCTGAATCCAGAACTACCGTACGCAGTATCAAAAACCTGTCGATAATAGGACCTAGAGCCCTTTATCTCCCAGTTTGTGCACCCACTGGTACTTACTGAGATAGTACACTTTCGGTTCTGTTTGCAGCTTCTCCAGTATTCTGAAGGCTCGCTGGTCTTTGGAGAGCCTGGCCACTTCACTATCCGGGTCAAGCAAGTTGCCGAAGCTGATCGCTTTGGTTGGGCAAGCTTCCGCACACGCCGGCAGGTAAGTCACCTTGTTGAGATCGGCCCCGTCGAGATAGGCTTTGGCGCGCGCAGCCAGCAACCGATGATGGCAGAAGGTGCACTTCTCAACCACACCGCGCATTCGGGGACTCACTTCGGGACTCAGCATGGCCTCCATGGATTTCGGCCAGCTGGGGTCCCACCAGTTGAACTTGCGGGCATGGTAAGGACACGCGACCATACAGTATCGGCACCCAATGCAGCGAGGGTAGATATGACTGACAATCCCGTTGGACTCATCCCGGCGGGTTGCATTGACCGGACAGACGAACGTGCACGGGCTGTGGTGAGGAGCATTACAGTGCATGCATGGGCGTGGCAGGTAGGTGAACTGATAGTCAGGATATTCCTTGCCGTTCTGCAGTTGATAGATTTCCATCCACGAGATCGACCGAACCTTATTGGACTCGTCCGGGAGAAAGGAAACATTATTCTCTGCCTGGCAGGCCACGCTGCACGCGGTGCAGCCGGTACACTTGTCCAGGTCGATCACCATTCCATAGAGAACACTACTTTTTGAATGTCCCGCTTCACTCACTGATCATACCCCCTTATGCGCGGCGCAATTGAGCCCGAGTGGCCCAAACGGTCCCAAGGCCGGTCACCGGATCCATCTGAACTTCGAAGATACTGTTCGCATTCACTCCCTTTCCCTGGATATACTCATCATAAGCCGTATGACCCAATCCCTCGGGAATATAGACAACACCGGCACGCGCTCCACCATAGAGATGCACGCAAACCGAGACCTCTCCCCGGGGTGTCTTGAGCATCGCGTGACTTCCTTCCCCCAAGCCCAGAGACTGAGCGGTCTGAGGATTGAGCTCGACAAACAGGTCCTTCCCCTTGAGCACGGTATCCCAGAGGTTCTTGGTCATGAAAGGGGGATTCGCCAGGTATTCGCCGGTCAAAGACATCGTCCGGAAGCCGATCAGCAGAAGCGGAAACTCCTTTTCATCCCCTGCGGGAGGAAGCTGGGCAAAGTGCGGCAGATAGACCTCATCCTCGGCTGCGACAACCCCCTTGGCCACCAAAGTGTTCAGACCCAGTTCCAACTTGCCCGAAGAGGTTTCAACTTTCTGCAGGGCACCATTCGGGCCATCATACCAGCAAAGTCCGCCGGCCAGCTTTTTCCAGAGGTCGGCACCGTCCTTATAATTGGCTTCCAACAGGTCTCCCGGCTGCAGCTTCCAGAGCTCCATGCCCTCACGGTCCGCCACCGCACCCTTCTTGGCCGCCGCCAGTCCCTCAACACGCTTCTTGAGAAAGGCCTCGTAGTCGGTCCACGGAAGCGCAGCGCCGACTTTCCCTCCCAGGCCCTTGCCCAGTGCAAGGATCACGTCTCCGGTGTGTTTGGTGCCCTGAGACGGCTTCAGAATGGGTGAAGCCACGGCATAGTAGGCATAGGGCACTCCCGGAAGCCCGACGGCATCGTCGAAACGCTCCAGGGCCATGTGGTTGGGCAGGATGAGATCGGCCTGCACGGCTGTTTCATCCATGTAAGAAGAGAACGAAACCAGATACCCGACCTTTTCAAGCGCCGCCTGAAAGACCTTGTTTTCCATAAGACTGTAGGCCGGATTCGCCTCGTGTACCATCAGCAGATTGACAGGGTAACCGGCCCCCTTGGACACCATGTCCAGGAAGCCATAAAGGCCGTTGCCAACCAGAGGAGCCTGCTGAGACTGCAGTCGATCCAACCTTTGCTCGTCCAAAGCACACCTGGCGGCAGCATCCATCTGCAGATCAGGAAGCGGTTCAAACGGAACATCCGGCGTCAAAGTCACCATTCCGTTTGAGTCGAAATTCCCCTTCAAAGCGTTCAGGGCAATAAAGCAGAGATCGTGATAGATGTTTCCGGGCTGATCGCCCTGGGGGGCCCCCCATACCGCCACTGCGTTGGTATGCCCGGCGAAATCCTTAGCCAGATCGCGAATCTTAGCGGCTTCGACACCCGTACGCCTGGCAACCTCCTCGGGCGCATACTCAGCCGACAAGACCAGGCTTTTGAATCCCTTGTGAGCCTTTCCCTTGGCGTCCGTCCAATCCTCAAAGCCGAATACCGAATTTTGCATGAACCCGCTGTCGTAGAGGTTCTCCTTCACCATCAAATGGGCGATACCAAGGGCCAGGACCGCTTCTGTCCCCGGTATGACCGCCACCCATTGGTCCGCTTTCGCGGCTGAGAGGGAACAGCGACAGTCAACCTGAACAAACTTGGTCGCTGCCTTCCCACCATTCTCCTGGCGCCAGAGCCGATAGACCGTTTGCATTCTGCCCGGTGCTCCCCATCCCTCGACGACATTGGCACCGAAGCTTAAAACATAAGAAGCGTTTTCAAGACTGAAGGCAAAAGGCGCTGCCTGACCGACAGTCAGGCCAGCTGCCAGGGCAAGGCTGTCGGCCTGCGAGGGCATCTGGAAAAAGTTGGGTGAACCGTAGGCCGCAAAAAACTGCTGCCAGAGGGCATCCATGCTGCTTGGCCTCTGACCGGTGAGGCAGGCTACGGTCTTGGCGTTGCCTTGCGATTGGAGCCCAGCCAGCTTACCGCTCAGCTCCTTGACGGCTTCGTCCCATCCAATCGGCTGAAATCCCGCAGGATCTCCCCGCTTCTGGGTCTGTTTCATCGGCTGGCTGACCCGGTAGGGTGCATAGAGGAACTGCAGACCGGAAGCCCCCAGCGGACAAATGCCACCCCGATTCACCGGGTTTTTGGCATTTCCTTCCAATAAAATGGCACGGTTCTTATTGACCAGGCGCGCCTGGATGCCACACCCTCCATCGCAGAGCATGCAGGTTGTGGCTACCTTGGTAATCTCACCGCGTTCAGGAGATGGGCGCCACCACCAGTTCTGGCTCCAGATGCTGGAGTCGTCAGTCAACTGCCATGGGATTGGTGAGAGCAGGGTTCCACCCACCACTCCGGCTGCAAACTGTAAGAAAGCTCTCCTCCCAAGTTTCATCCCGTTAACCCTCTCGTTTTCGTGCTATTTATGGCATAGCTCACATTCATTATTCACGCCCCGTTCAGCGTGGCACTTTTCGCAAACGATCATTTTCATGGTCTCTTTGCTGTAGCCGGTAATCCGGTTCTCCTTGTAGACGGGGAGAGCCTTTTCCTTCGTTACGTCTCGATGGCATTGAACGCATTCGATCCCTTTGGCTTTGTGCGGGGCATGAGAAAAATACACATTGTCAGGTTGCCAGGAATAGTTTCGCCACGGGATCTGCTGGTCCTTCTCGATGTAATCCTCAACCAGCTTGCGCTCATCCTCGGTACTCCCCAAAGGAGACTCATGGCATTCCTTGCACTTGTCCGTTTGAGGGATACCCGCGTAGGTCCCATCAGGCCTGAATGCGTGACAGTCTTCACAAGCACTGTCCTGATGGGAAACGTGGCTAAAATTCATGGGTTGTGTTTTCTCGGAATAGAGGAGGTTGGGAAAGGCGACCCATCCCACAATCAGTGCAAGCATGAAACCTGCGAGAAATAGGATACCTCCCACTAAACCTTCACCGGAAGCGCTTTTCTTTTCTTCTTTCATAGGCCAGCCTCAGTCACTCACAGTTTTGGGAATTCCCACAAGAGGTAAGTTGAAAAATGAACCTGATGACGCTATGCAACGCTTTTGCATTGCATAAAATAAACTGCTGGTAATAAAAAAACATTTTTTCACAAACGGCCCCTCTATTAAACGAATCACCGCCTTCATGTCAAGAAAAAAGGAGAGTCTGTGCGAGACAGACAATGCTTCGAGCACCGTTCGAAACCTCACGGGCAGGAAGGCTGTCCACACGCATGACAGAGCAAGAGCATCTATCCTGGGTCGGGGTGAGAAAAAAAGCGAACCTTCAGTTTTTCACAAAGGCAGCAGAAGGAGGCAGCAAGAAAAGCTGTTAGGCATTCATGGGGTTTCGATGCTATCCTGAATCTTTCGCCGAGGTTTGTCCACTTCCATGACCCGGTAGGGTCTTAACGAGGCTGTCGACCAGGGGCTTTTTGTTCACGTAGAGCCCCCTGCCGAGGCCATGGGGCGTCATTCGGCGGAATCCGGAGCCCTAATTTGAATCGTGATGTAAAGGATTGACTGTGATATGAAAGATTCGATTCGTGTTGCCATCATTCAGCCAAAACCCTATCCCAGCTATGACGATCCAAGAAACATCGGTCACGCTCTCACTCTTCTGGAAAGATGCCGTGGTGAAAAGCTCGATCTAGTCTGTTTCCCGGAGTATTTCCCCTACCAGGGAGAAAAGGAACTGGGGGCTGCAGCCCGCCAGCTCAATACTTATGTGGTGGCCGGCCTGGCGGAATCAGAAGGGGACCGCCTCTACAATACGGCCACCCTTATCGACCGGTCCGGCCGGGTTTTTGGCAGGCAGCGCAAGCGCAATCTTGGGGTCCTGGAGCGGGAACAGATGGGATTCTCACCGGGAGATGGGGTGTTTCGACCTTTTGCGACCGATTTCGGAAAGATCGGCCTGCCCGTCTGCATCGATTTCTGGGGCCACCCCGAAGCCGGCAGACAGCTCGCGGATCAGGGTGTCGACATCGTTTTCAATATCGCGATCTTCCCAATCCTTTGCGGACACTGGAAACACGGGGCCCTGGTTCGATCATTCGACAACTTCGTTCCGGTCGTGGGAGTCAACACCGCAGACTACAATGCAATCATCAAGGGGAGGCGGATCCGCCAGCACGGCGGACGAAGTTTTGTGATACAATTGCCGAAACTCCTTGATAAGGAAGACTTCCGCCGATGGTTCAAGGGCCTGGATTCAATCGAAGACTGGGTGCGTGCCGAACTGGATCAACTGGAGCAGATACAGCTTGTGGAGGTGGACCTCAGGACGGCAAGGCGGTTTCGTCGGGAGTTTTGGGCTCGACTCGGTTTCCAGCGATAGGAAAACCCGCAGTGGAATCAAAGTGTTGGCAGCCGGCATCGAGACCGGCGACAGGAAAGGCATCCTGCATGGCATCGAAGCACAAAAGAAACATATATCTCAAAATGAAGACCCTCGGAGAGGCCCTGAGGCTCTGGAGAGAGGAGACGTCTTCTCTTCGTTCCTCCGTGGAGATGATCCCAACCGGTGCAGCCCTCTCCAGGGTCCTGGCGCAACCGATTGTTGCCGCAAACTCGGTGCCGCACTATCACGGTGCCGCAATGGACGGCATTGCTGTAAGAGCTCAAGAGACCTTCGGCGCGAGTGAGATCAACCCGCTGCGTCTTGTGCTGGGGGAAACGGCTTTCGAGGTCGATACGGGGGACCCATTGCCGGAACAGACGGACGCGGTCATCATGATTGAATATGTGGAAAGGCTCGGAGAAAAGGAGGTTCAAATCCGGTCCGCAGCGTTTCCCTGGCAGCATGTGCGAAAGGTTGGCGAAGACATTGTCGCCGGCGAGCTGCTTTTGCCTCAGCATCACAGGGTTCGGCCCGCGGATATGGGAGTTCTTCTTGCCGGCGGCGTTCAGGAAGTTTCGGCATTCGCTCGACCCGGCGTCTGGATTCAGCCCACCGGCACGGAACTGGTCCCGGCCTGCAAGGCCCAAGAAGCGGCTCCAGGCCAGATCATTGAATTCAACGGGACCGTTCTTTTGGGCATGGTCCAGGAATGCGGCGGAGAAGCCTGGCTTCAGGATATCGTTCCCGATGACTACGAGAGCATCAAACAGTCGCTCTCAAGAGCCGTCGAATCGCCGGCCGATGTCATCCTGCTCAATGCGGGCTCCTCTGCAGGCTCCGAAGACTACACGGCAGCGATCATCGACGATCTGGGGAAGGTGCTGGTACACGGCGTGACCATGATGCCGGGAAAGCCGACGATTCTTGGGATGGTAAAA
Source organism: uncultured Syntrophobacteraceae bacterium (assembly GCA_964441945.1). Lineage (GTDB taxonomy): Bacteria > Desulfobacterota > Syntrophobacteria > Syntrophobacterales > Syntrophobacteraceae > JADGQM01. The sequence goes on along the minus strand of CAYTWB010000024.1, from coordinate 8,584 downwards.
GATAAGCCGGTCATCGGCCTTCCGGGATACCCGGTATCGGCCATCATGGCTTTCGAACAATTCGTGCGCCCTCTGCTCTATGCCCTTCAGGGTCTACCGTGTCCATCCTTTCCAGAGGCAACCGCCGTCCTCGGCCGGAAAATGCCGTCCAAACTGGGAATGGAGGAATTTGTACGGGTCATTCTGGGGAGAGTCCAGGGGCGACTCATTGCCATGCCTCTCCAGCGCGGTGCGGGCATCGTCACCTCCCTTACCCGGGCCGACGGGATATTGCAGGTCCCCCAGGAGGCGGAGGGCCACGAACAGGAGGAAACGGTAAGCGTGCGCCTCCTGCGCCCCGAGGAGCAGCTGGATCAAACCTTGATCATGATCGGAAGCCACGACAACACCATCGATGTTCTGGCCAATGAGCTAAAGCGTCTGAACAGCAGTCTCCACCTTTCTTCGAGCAATGTGGGCAGCCTCGGCGGTCTTACGGCCATTCGCCGCAGCCAGACACACCTCGCCGGTTCACACCTTCTGGACACCAGGACGGGTGAATACAACTTTTCCTATATCGAACGGTACCTCAAAGGCATACCCCTGCGCCTGGTGGAGCTGGCCATGCGCCAGCAGGGCCTCCTTGTTCGTCCCGGCAACCCCAAGGGCATCCGGGGAGTCGAAGATCTGCTTCGGCCCGATGTGACTTTCATCAACCGGCAGGCCGGGGCCGGCACCCGTATTCTTCTCGACTATTGTCTTGCGCAGCAGGATCTCCCGCACGAGGAGATTCGCGGATATGACCAGGAGGAGTTCACACACATGGCCGTGGCCGTAAATGTGCTCAGCGGACGGGCCGATACCGGAATGGCGATTTTTGCCTCCGCGAGGGCCCTAAATCTGGACTTCATTCCCATCGCCGAGGAGCGCTATGACCTGGTGATTCCCGAAAGCAGTTGGGCGGACCCCAAGATTCAGAACCTGCTGGAGATCATCGCTTCATCATCCTTTCGAAAGATGGTCGCCGACCTGGGCGGCTATGATGTTGCTGCTGCCGGAACGGTGCGGGGGATATGGGATGGAAGCACCTGGACTTATCCGTAAAACGATGCGACGTGACCCACGCCGTGAACCCGCCGGAACTGCAGTGGAAAGGATTCCCAGACTGACAACCCGGGACGGATGGATCGGCGATGCGTGAGCCTTCGGGTCTCTTTGCCGATAGAACTCTCCAGCCGTCTTATCTCGCACTCTATGAAGGAGGCGTTCTTGCCGAAAGAGCGCGGCTTTTGAGTGAAATGCTCACCTGCTGCGCCTTCTGCCCCCGCCGATGTGGAGTCAACCGCAAGGACGGCCGCCTTGGGACCTGTGGAGTGGATGACCACCCAAAAGTTGCTGCGGTCAATATCCACCCCTGGGAAGAGCCTCCGATTTCGGGGACCCGCGGCTCAGGGACCATTTTCTTCTCCGGTTGCACGCTTCGGTGCCTGTTTTGCCAGAACTATCCCATCAGTCAACTGGGGGTTGGGCGCTCCATGACGGTAAAGGACCTGGCGCAGGCCATGCTCGACCTGCAGAGAAAGGGGGTTCACAACATCAATCTGGTAACTGCGACCCATCAGATGGCCGCGGTAACCCAAGCCTTGCTCCTGGCCATACCCCAGGGGTTCAACCTGCCGCTTGTGCACAACACCAGCGGATACGAACGGGTCGAGGTCCTGCAGTTGCTGGAAGGGATTGTGGATATTTATCTCCCGGATATCAAATACGCGGATCCGGTGGTGGCCGAACAGTGTTCAGGCAGAGCCGATTGTGTTGTATTCAATCGCCTGGCCCTCCTGGAGATGTGGCGTCAGGTCGGCCCGCTCAAGGTGAATCCTGAAGGCATAGCCTGCCGGGGAATGCTGGTCCGGCATCTTGTACTCCCGGAAGATCTCTCCGGGACCGCTGCCAACCTGGCCTTCCTGGCGGAAAAGATCGGCCCGGAGGTTTGGATCAGCCTGATGCACCAGTATTTTCCAGCGCACCGGGCACTCCATACGCCTCCGCTCAACCGCAGGGTTACCCGGCAGGAATACGAAAAGGCCGTCTTCGAGCTGGGCCGTCTTGGGCTGGACAACGGCTTTGTGCAGGCGGTGTGAAGGGGATAGAACTCCGTTCTATCAACTCCGCCATTTACATGGAGGCAGGATTCATGTTGCCTGAAGGTCAATCCGGCGAACTTGAGAGCAGGGAAGCTTCATTCCCGGAAAAGGAAAAGGTTCGCAAGGCAAAGAACCGCTACAACCATATGGAATGGGCTGGTGCCTTCGGAGACATCGGCACCCTGATTCCCTTTGCGGTCGCCTATGTCATGATCGTAGGGGTTGACCCTCTTGGACTGCTCTTTATGTTCGGCATCTCTCTCATCGTGTCGGGCTTTTACTTCAAAACACCCATTCCCATCCAGCCCATGAAAGCCATTGGAGCCGCCGCCATTTCCGGAGGGATCACCCCTGGCGCCCTTTTTGGAGCAGGCCTCTCCACGGGGCTCTTCTGGCTTCTCGCCGGCAGTACCGGCGCTGTCAAGTGGATTTCCAGGATCACAACCAAACCGGTGGTGCGCGGCATCATGCTGGGTCTGGGGTTTTCCTTCATAACCCAGGGTATCGACCGCATGAAGACCGCTCCGCTCCTGGCGGGAATCGCCCTGGTCGTGACCTATCTTCTTCTGACCAATCCCAGGATACCGGCGATGTTTGTGCTCCTGGCCATCGGGGTTGCGTCGGCAATCATCATGAACCCTGAAATGCTCTCAGAGCTGGCAAAGGTCCACGTTGGATTCAAACTGCCGGTTTTCAGCCTCCACATGATCACATGGGATGATATTCTCAAGGGCACACTCCTTTTCACGATCCCCCAGGTTCCTTTGACACTGGGCAACGCGGTGATTGCCACCGTTGCCGAAAACAACGATCTTTTTCCAACCAGGCAGGTAACCGAGAAGAAGCTTGCCATCTCACAGGGGATCATGAACCTGGTTTCACCCCTCTTCGGCGGTGTCCCGATGTGCCACGGCGCAGGCGGAATGGCAGGCCATGTCCGTTTTGGGGCCAGGACAGGGGGGGCCCCCGTGATATTGGGAAGCATTCTCGTCACGATTGCCCTGTTTTTCAGCGATTCCGTCTCTACCCTCTTCAAGATATTACCCGACCCGATCCTGGGTGTGATTTTGTTCTTTTCCGGCGTCGAACTGGCGACGGCGGTGAAAGATATCGGAAGCAAACGCTCTGATTTTTATGTGATGCTGGTCGTGGCAGGTTTCGCATCATGGAATATGGGAGTGGCTTTCCTCGTGGGGATCGTTCTTGATAATGCCTTGCGAAGGGGCTTGATAAGAGTATAGATTGGCTGTAAAAACCTTAGGCCTTCACGGGTGCGGAGGCTCCGGAAATCAGGGCGCAGGACATCCGCCAGCCCCTCCGGCCATCTGCCGCGATTGAAACGGCAACCCATCGAGGGCCAAACCGTTGGACCCTGCGCACCCGAAAAGAGGGTGCCGTTGGATAGAGTGAACGTTATTTCCCCTGATTAAAACCGTTGACATAACGGTTCTCAGCCCGCTTACGAGGGCGTTTTGGAAGCATTGTCCGGATGGACCCGGCTGTAGTAGCAGTATTTGTTTTCGTGTACCTTGGAATGATTCTGGGAAAGATCCCCGGACTGGCCATGGACCGTACCGGGATTGCCCTGCTAGGGGCCATCTTTCTGCTTGCCGACGGAAAAATACAGCTGGAAGATGCCTGGCGCTCCATTGATGTACAGACTATCGCCCTGCTGCTTGGGCTCATGGTGTTGTCAGCGCAGTTTCGACTGGGAGGGTTTTATGCTCACCTGACCCGGCGCCTCGGTACAATGAATGTCTCCCCAACCGTCTTTCTGGCGCTGCTCATATTGAGCTCCGGACTGCTTTCAGCGCTTCTGGCAAACGACATCGTCTGTTTAGCCATGACACCGGTATTGGTGGAAGCCTGTGCCAGAAGGGGCCTCGATCCCATCCCCTTTCTCCTGGCCCTTGCATGCTCCTCCAACGTCGGTTCGGCAGCAACGCTGATCGGCAATCCTCAGAACATGCTCATCGGTCAGACGCTGGGCCTTTCTTTCGCCGGTTACAGTCTCGATGCAGCAGTCCCTGTTCTGTTGGGACTTGTCTCCGTGTGGTATGTCATTAACAGGCAGTCACGGGGGACCTGGATTAAAGAGACGCTGGTGCCCAGCGTTGAAACGCCTCCTTTCGATGCCTGGCAGACAGGTAAGGCGGTCCTGGTCTTGTGCACATTGGTCGGGCTCTTCCTCTTCACGCAATTGCCGCGTGACGTTCTGGCCCTGGCTGCAGCGGGCTGGCTGCTTTCCAGCCGCCAGGTCTCTTCGAGGAGAATTCTGGGGCTTGTGGACTGGCAGTTGTTGGTCCTTTTTTCCGGACTCTTCGTCGTGAACCACGTCCTGGCCGTCTCTGGAAACCTGGAAAGGATGATGCGTGCCGTTTGTTCCACGGGGATCAACATTTGCGCCCCCGAGTGGCTGTTTGGGGTCACGGTGTTATTGTCCAATCTGGTGTCCAATGTACCGGCGACCATGCTGTTACTGCCCGTGGCCACCCACCCGATGGCCGGTCCAATTCTTGCCCTGTCCAGCACCCTGGCTGGAAATCTTCTCATCGTTGGAAGTATTGCCAACATTATCGTGGTGGAACAGGCCCGGAATTACAGCGTCCGAATCACCTGGAAAGATCACGCGCGAGTTGGGGTCCCCGTAACGCTGATCACCCTCCTTATTGCCGCGGCATGGCTTTGGCTTCAGACTTTGATTCAGCAGGCCTGATACTGAAACCGGCTATGGGGCTGCCCGGGCCCTTGCCTCTTCTCCCCCGGAACACCGGTTTCTTCTGGACCACCGGCGAATCAATCGGACTTCCTTCGCCGGTATGCCAAGCGAGAGCAAGAATGCTTGATGCGCTTCCGGTGCCCTCTGCTCAAACTCGGCATGCCAGCGGTCCATCGCTTCCTCGTCCATCCCCGCAACCCTCAACATTTCTATCCACATCTGTTTATTCACGTTATTCACTGCAGCATGCCCCTCATGAGGAGTCAAACCTCGCAGCATGCTCGAAAGAAGCCGCCGCCTGGCCTGAAGAACCAGGATCTCATCGCCAATCTCATTCATTCGGTCCTCGATGAGCCTCGCGTTGGGCTCATCTTCAGAAGCGAGGATAGTTCTGATATCGTCAAGCGAAAGGCCCGTTTGGCGGAGGCTGCAGATCCGCTCAAGGCGTTTCATATCGTCGTCGACGTACACACGATACCCCGATGAAGTCCGGTACGAAGGCACCAGGAGCCCGATTTTGTCGTAGTAGAGGAGTGTACTCCTGGAAAGACCGAATAAACGGGCAAGCCTTGATATGGTGTAAGTCTTCATGCCTTCTCGTGGGAAAGGCAGTGGCGGCCAACCACTGCCCGTCTGTGTTATCGGCTTTTAGATCGAATCGCTTCTATTTCTTTGGCCGGCAACCCAAGCCACTCGAGAAAACTCCGGTGTGCTCCAGGATGACGAGACTCGAAGACATTGTGCCACTTCATCATCGTTTCTTCATCCAGTCCTACCTCTTGAAACATGGCGACCCATTCTTGTACCGTTACCTGATTCTGCATAGTCAGACTCCTCTTTGAATGTGATTTTCAGAAAACGTCACGGCCATGACAACGCGAACCGTAAACTGTGAAGCTATAGACGGGTCAAGAGGCAAAAAGGCCCTTCTGACTTTCCAACAAGCACCGATGCACCAATTCGTTTGGCTATCCGGATTCAGTTTGCCGCAAAGGAATCCAATGGATGACAGACTGAACCACGGGTTCATCCGACTGCATATTGCGAACCTCGATGAAATGACTGGAACCGTTGTCCGAATTCTCAGCCAGGCGGACGTCGATCTCATCGCCACACCTGGCCTCGGCGACAAAAGACACGGCCAGAGACCCGACTCGGTGCCTTCTATGATGCTCGACATCGTAGCAGTCCATCAGGAATTCGACATACCTTGCATTGTTGACATGCCGATTGATGTCAAGGTCCGAATATCTGATCCTCCTCGTAAAGACCGGCTGGCCGGGGTGCTCTGAATGAAATCGTTCAGGATAGCAGTGGAGCGCACCCATACTCTCCAGACAGGGAATGCGAGCTTCCAGACACTCGGGATTCTTCGCTTTCTTTGTTTTGAGATCCACCAGCAGCCAGGCTGTGGTTCCTTTGGAGAAAAGGGCACCGTTCTTGTCGTAAAATAGAAAGTCCCTGATTGAGAAAAGTCTGTGGCGACATTTGGGCCAGGTCTTTGCGGACAATTCATCCCCAAACCTCGGCATGCAAATGAACTCCAGTTTCACCCAGGAAAGCACCCAGAACATGTTCAGGTTCAGCATTTTCTGAATCCCGACTCCCAGCCCTTCAGCGTGTACCGAGGCCATATTCTGAATGTAGTTGAACATAGAGCTCACCCTGAGCCTGCCGGTGCTGTCAGTATCGCAGGCATTCACCCTCAGATGGCTTTCGTATAGTGGTTCCATTTGGCTTAGCCTTTCTGGACGGCCCCTTCTTCCATTCCTTGCCGATGCTTCAGGAGAGTGCCGATCTTACCGAAGCCCCCCGGCCATACGCGCTGCACCCGGATGCATTCGGAGCCTTAGTGTCACGACAGGGCCGACCAGGGCCCCCAGGCCCAGGCTGGTCCACGCAAGTCCCCAGGCCAGGTGATCCGATGTGCTGCTGGCTGCCCTCACGATATCCAGTACCAGGCCGAACACCCACGGACTGACCGCGCCCGCACTGAATCCCATGGCCGATCGCACCGAATAGGCAGCCCCGATATGGCGCGGCTCGACCAGCTCGGTCAGCGCCGTGGAATAGATGGAGGAATCCGCAATAGAGGAAAAATTGTACAGCGCGGCCACCGCGAAAAGCAACGACAGCGGCAGTCCGAACATCCAGCCGAAAGTGAATGAGCAAGCCAGGCTTGCACAGGAAAAAAGCAGAATGGTAAGGGTTCGTCCCCAGTGGTCGGAGAGTGCCCCACCGATAAAGCTTCCCAGCATACTCGTCAGATAGGTCAGCCCCGACAGGAGCACGCCAAACTCAAGCATCGTGCCAGATGTCCGGCCAAACACACCTGCCTGTGCAGCCGCACCGAGATAGGCGGGAAGCCATGCCCACATGCCCAGTAGTTCCCAGTTATGGAAGGTATATGCCAGCATCGAAAGAAAGGCCGGCCGGTTCCTCACTACGGCGGGAATGGAGCGCCACATCTCTTTGCGGGGAAGTGTCTGATAGACAATATTGGGTGTATCGCGCAGGGCAAACATGGAGAGGACAAGTCCGAGTACCGGCATACTGCAGGTGACCAGGAAGGCCAGCCGCCAGCCGCCGATGGGGAAAAGGCGGCTCGACATCATAATCGACAGGGCGTAAGCCAGGGACGCCGCACCAAGATAAAAGCCCATGGCACGCCCGCGGGTCGCTGGTGAAAAGCGCTCGGCCACAAGGGTGAGTCCGGGAGTGTAGGAGCCTCCGGAGCACAATCCGGCGATTCCATAGAGGAGCATTCCCGAGAGGAAGTCGGAAGCATAGACCGCAAAGATGAGTGCGCTGATGCCGGCTGCAACGGAACTATACAAGTATGTCTTCTTCGCCCCGAACCGGTCCCCGGCGAATCCGACCAGGAACAAGGAGATCAGAAAGCCGAGGTGCCAGGCGGATTGAATCATTCCCGCCTGAGTTGCGCTCATCCCCCAGTCGGACTGCAGAAGGGGCAACGCCGCTGAATAGGCAGTGAAAACAAAACTGAACCCCATTCGGGCTAAACAGAGGAGCGCGAGCCAGCTGATATCGCCGCTATGTGATGCGGCTTCCGTGTAGGGTCTCAAGAGCAATCCGCCTGGTCAGACAGGTATGTAATGGCTTGCCAGTTCAGTGTAGGCAGCCACCTGCTCCGCCTGCCAGTTCGAGTCTCGACCGGCTTCATCAGCCATAATCCTGGCAGTCTCGGGTGCTGCCTCGATGCTGGCCCGCGCATCCAGGAGCAGGGCTCGGGTCCTCCTGGCCAGCACGTCCTCGACGCTCCTGGCCATTTCTTCCCGAACGACCCAGACGACTTCAGCCCGCGTGTAGGGCAGCGCATCATGCAGCCTTTTCCCCAGATCAGGGGTTTTCACGATAAGGTCCTTTATGCAGCGGGCGTCGGAACCGTAGAAGCGCAGAGGATCGCTCCGGTCGTCGTGGTCCAGCCACCCGTGAATTCGCAAATGCTCCGTCTTGCAGGGGTGCTCATCCAATCCGGCCACCAGTACTGCATGATCGACCGCCTCTTCACCCATTTTTCTGTAGGTCGTCCACTTGCCCCCCGTCATGGTGACAAGCCCCGATCGGGATATGATTAAGAGATAGTCCCTGGCTATGGAAGCCGTGTCGGCGGTCCCGCCGGGGCTGACAAGAGGCCTCAATCCGGCAAAGACGCTTCGAACATCCACCCGCCTCGGAGGTCTTGCCATGTATCGGGCGGCATGTCTCAAAACAAACTCGA
>CAYTWB010000023.1:19686-56257 GCA_964441945.1 uncultured Syntrophobacteraceae bacterium | reverse complement strand
GTCACTCCGCGGATTGTTCAAAACGCCATGAAGCGAGCCTGCCACGCCGCAAAGCTAAGAGTACGGAGCCCGCATGATCTAAGGCACACGTACGCTACGGTGCTCCTGATGGAGAACGTCAGCCCCGCATATGTTCAGAAGCAGCTCGGCCATCACAGCATCACGATGACAGTTGACATCTATGGCCATTGGCTGCCTGGAGAAGGCAAGGGCAAGGAACACCTCAACGAAACCTTCGGGGCAAAGCCGGCGAGGATTTCGTTGAAGTTGAAGGGAAGCCCGTTTGATAAGAAGAAGGACGAGTAGGGGTGACAAGAGATCGAGCACAGACCCGAAAAACAATGAACCCTTGTCAGCCGCGAACTGACAAGGGTTCAAATGGGTTTGTGACAAGAGTTTGTCACACTGTCACAGACTCAAGAGCCGCTATTTTGTTAGGCCGTCATCCTGCGAAAACCGGTTCTTGTGACAAACTCTGTGACAAAAAGGCTATTTCAGCGTAATTTTCTTAATAAAATCAACGATGGTGCCGAAGGCCGGACTCGAACCGGCACGGGTCGCCCCGCCACCCCCTCAAGATGGTGTGTCTACCAAGTTCCACCACTTCGGCACGTGAACGGTCTATTACTACAGCAAAAAGCACCCACCTGACAACCTCAATCTCTGCTCAGTTTTGCTTTTTGGTCGCTTCCGCCTGTTTTCCTTGACGCTTTTCCTGAGGTTTGTGAGCAGGCGTTGCCTTGCTTTCCTCTTTGACCGGTTGTTGAGTGGTTGGTACTGCCTGAGGCTGCGATGTTGCGCTCTCAGGAGCAACCGGTGCTGCAGTCTTTTCCTGCTTTGGCATTACCTCCGCCCCGGCCGGCGTTTGCGTCCCGGGCTGAATGGGCTTGGCATCGGGCAACAAAGGCGCCGGAGTCTCCTCGACGGGAACATTCTCCATGACAGATTTGGTCGATGGGCCTGTCGACATATAAGTCAAACCCAGACACGTAATCATGAAGACAATCGCCGCACCCGTCGTCAACTTACTCAAGAAGCTGGTGCCTCCGGAACTGCCAAAAAGCGTCTGGGATGCGCCGCCAAAGGCCGCTCCCATTTCCGCTCCCTTGCCGGTTTGCAGCAGCACAATGAGAATAAGGGCCATACAGGCGACAACGTGAAAGACAACAGTTATTGTGTACATGCGTTAGTCCGCTTCTCCAGGAGATTGATATTGGACAATGCGTTTGAATGACCCCACTTCGAGGCTTGCCCCACCCACCAACATGCCGTCAATGTCGGACTGAGCCATGAGTGCGTCTACATTATCCGGTTTAACCGAACCTCCATACATTATTCTGATCCTTCCTGCAACCGTTTTGTCCCACCGAAATGTACATTGTCTTCTTATGAAAGCGTGCACCTCCTGGGCCTGCTTGGGTGTGGCAGTCTTTCCAGTCCCGATTGCCCATACCGGTTCGTAGGCTACAGCAAGCTGTCCGGCGTGATCGGCACTCAATCTTTGCAGCGCCAGGTCCAGTTGAGTACCTACGACCTCAAACGTTTTCCCGCCTTCGCGCTCCTCCAACACCTCACCGACACAGAGGATAGGCTGGATCCCATGAGAGAACGCCGCGGTCAGCTTCTTCTGAACGGCTTCATTGGTTTCCCCGAAAAGCTGTCTCCTTTCGGAGTGCCCCAAGATCACATAGTCACAACCCACATCTTTCAACATAGCGCATGAGACTTCCCCCGTGAAAGCCCCTTTGTCTGCCCAGTGACAATTCTGGGAAGCCAGGTTGAAGTCGGTGCGCCATAACGCGTTCCGAACTGCGGCAAGGGCTGTAAAGGGAGGAGCAATAACCACCTCCCGATCCTCAAGGGTATCAACTTCTCTCTGCAGTGCCTCGGTAAAGGAGACCGCCTCGGCAAGCGTCTTAAACATCTTCCAGTTTGCGGCAATAAGCGATTTCTTCCGGTTCATAGATTTCCCTTTCAAGACTGCAACCTCGATATCAACATGGACGGCGTTTCGAGCATTCCTCCAATGCCGCAATGCCCGGCAAGGTTTTCCCTTCCAACAATTCCAGGAAAGCTCCGCCACCAGTTGAGACATAGCTCATCTTTTCAGCAGCTCCTGCTTGTTTCACGGCTGCAGCAGAATCTCCTCCGCCCACTATAGTGAGTGCTTTCAACTTGCCAAGGAATTCAGCCAGGGCGAACGTACCCATTTGGAAAGGGGGTTTTTCGAAGGCCCCCAGCGGCCCATTCCAGACAATGGTTAGACAATTCTTCAGAACCGATTCAAAAACCTCGATGGTGCCTGACCCTACATCCAGGATCTGGGTATCGAGTGGGACGCTATCCACTGAAACTTGCCTTGCCTCGCCAGAGCTCTCGATGTTAGAGGAGACGACGGCATCTACCGGCAAGAAAACTCCGACATTCCTCTTGCGGGCCTTCTCGATCAGGCGCAGGGCGGTCTCAATATGGTCATTCTCCACCAGCGAATTCCCCACCTCCTTGCCCTGAGCCTTCAGGAAAGTGTTGGCCATGGCTCCGCCAATAATCATGTAGTCTGCTTTCGTAATGAGGTTTTCCAGCAGTTCAATTTTGGTTGAGATCTTTGCGCCGCCGATGATCATGGCCAGCGGCCTTTGGGGATCTTCCATGGATTTGCGAAAGTAAGCAACCTCCTTTTCCAACTGGTAGCCGGCGGCGCAAATCCCGACAAGGCGGGTAATGCCGTGAACCGAGGCGTGGGCCCGGTGAGAGACTGCAAAAGCATCGTTGACATAGATCTCTGCCAACTGAGCCAGTTGCTTTGAGAACTCCTCCTCATCCCGCTCTTCACCCGGATGGAAGCGAAGGTTCTCCAGAAGCAGTACATCTCCGTTCTTCATGGCTGCGACCTGCCCGGATACTGCCTCCCCAATACAGTCTGGAGCCATCCGCACCGGCTGCCCCAGAAGCCTCGAAAGATATTCAGCCACCGGCTTCAGGGAGAATTCTTCCGCAAATTTCCCCTTCGGTCTTCCCAGGTGTGAGGCGATGATAGCTTTGCCGCCGTCATGGATGATCTTCTTGATGGAAGGCAGGCTGGCCTGAATACGAAGGTCATCTTTTACCTGACGCTCCTTATCCAGCGGCACGTTATAGTCGACCCGCAAGAACACCCGCTTGCCGGCCGGTTCGACATCGTCCAGGGTCTTCATCGTCCAGCATTCTCCTTTTCATTGGGCGAGCATAGAAACAAGAACAACGCCATGCCGCTCATCCGCAAGCGCGTCAGCTCACTCCAGAGATTCTCCCATCATCATAGCCAGCTCGATAACCCGATTAGAATAACCATATTCATTGTCATACCAGCTGAAGACCTTCACCATCCGACCTCCGATAACGTTGGTGAGCTGCAAATCGACGCTGGAGGAAAAGGCCGTATGGTTGAAATCAATGGAGACAAGATCTTCGGTGACACATTGCAGGATGCCTTTGAGCGGACCGCTGGCGGCCTCTTCGAACACCTTATTCACTTCGTCCTTGGTCACGCTTCTGCCTACGTTGCAGACCAGATCAACGAGGGAAACATTGGGCGTCGGCACACGGATGGCAATGCCGTCGAGCCTCCCTTTCATCTCCGGGATGACCTCCGAAACCGCTCTGGCCGCTCCAGTTGTGGTAGGGATCATGGAAAGTGCCGCCGAGCGGGCACGTCGCCTGTCTTGATGCAACGCATCGAGGAGACGCTGGTCCATGGTATAGGAGTGGATGGTGGTCATCAGGCCATATTCGACAACAAACCGGTCATTCAGCAGGGAGACTATTGGCGCGAGACAATTGGTGGTACATGAAGCGTTGGAGACGATATCATGCTTCCGTGGATCATAAGCTCCGTCGTTGACACCCATTACGAAAGTCGCGTCCATACCCTTCCCGGGCGCTGTAACAATGACCTTACGCGCTCCGGCATTGATATGCTTCTGACAGCCGTCCCTGCTGGTGAAACGCCCCGTGCTCTCGAGAACTACATCCACTTTCAGATCATGCCACGGAGACTGAGCAGGATCAGTCACTTTCACGCATTTGTACGTTTTGTTGCCGACCCTCAACTCGTTTTCGGTACCGGAGACTTCATGAGGCCATACTCGATGCACCGAGTCGTATTTAAGGAGGTACGCCAGGTCCGAGGGTGACGCCAGATCGTTAATGGCCACTATCTCCAGGGGTGCCTTGCGATCGATTGCCGCTTTGAACAATGTCCGACCGATACGTCCGAAGCCATTGATAGCCACGCGAATTGCCATAGTGTTCCCCTCCTTTCAGGTGCATGCTCCCGCTTCCAGATGGCTCACCACCACCCAGCGATGGAGCAGGCACAGCAGAATCTCAGATTTGCCTCCAATCCGGCATTCAGGATTCATGATTGGTGTGTGATCTGCCGGAGCAGGCTAGAGCAGTTGGGCGATACTGACCGTTCGATCCCCCAGCATATTGGTGTAACTGCCCAGTTCGTTATCATACCAGCCATAGATCACTGCCTGGGTAATCGGAATTTCAATCGTATTTCCCTCAAAGGCCTGCTCAACCGGCACCCCTGCCCTCCGCGCAACCTCCATACTGATGCGCACTGCTGCGGTGCGGGTGTGGTTCTCATGTCCCTCAATGACCGCGGCGGCCCGCGGCAACCCAATGATATCGGAAGAAACATTCTGCTCTTCCGAGTAGACCAGGTAGCCCTGAGGGAAGTGTTCGACGGCTTGCTCATAGATGCTATTGATCTTGTCACGCTTGATCGGGGCCGTCATGCTTTCATCCTGGATCATTACTGCCAGAATGATCAACGATCCCGTAACGACGGGGACTCGTACCGATTCGGCAATGAAGGCAATTCGCTTCATTTCAGGAATGACCAGGCTCAGGGCCTTGGCCGCACCGGTGCTGGTGAGGATGATGTTGTTGAATGCAGACCGGGTTTTTCGCAGGTCTGTAGATCCGGCTTTGGGAGAGTGATCCAAAACCTGCTGCGAACCGGTTGCGGCGTGCACGGTAGTCATGGCCGCAGACAAAATCCGATCCGCGCCGAAATAGTCCAGAAGTGGCTTCACCATGTAGCAAAGGCAGGTCGTCGTGCAGGATGCATTGGAGATGATCACATGCTTCTTGGGATCATAGTCGGCATCGTTGATTCCCATTACCGTCGTCACAGCGTCATGGGGAATGTCCTTACTCTTGTCTTTGATCTTGAACGGAGCCGATACGATCACCTTTTTTGCCCCGGCTGCAAGATGCCCCCGCACGGAACCTTTCGGATCATCGCCGGGCAGGGTGGGATCCACAAAGACGCCCGTGGCATCGACAACCACCTCCACACCGAAATCACGCCAGCCGATGGCTTTGGGATTCCGATGCCGACGCAAGAAGGTCGTCTTGACCCCGTTGATCACCATACTGCCGTCGCTCTCATTCAGGTCTTCGATCACCCGCCGGGACCGGCACCCATGCAGGAACTGATGGAGTGTTCCATAGGTGGAGTCCTTTTCAATGAAATGGGCGATGTCCTGGATGCTGGTCCCAACATCCCGGCCGATATTGACGACCAGTTCGGAAAAGTATTGCCGCTCAACATGGTGCCAGATGGAGAGCTTTGCAATACGTCCCAGTCCATTGATTCCCAGTTTCATCGGTACCATCCTCTTTTGCTCGCTCATAATCCCCCCTTGCCGACGCTTGGTCCTAGACCATAACGTCGACCTGCTCGGTTTCATGAAAGCCAAAATAAATTGCACCGCTGCGACCGTCAATGGCAATCACATCACCGGTTCGGATGATATGCCCGTCAATGGTGCATCTTCTATCCCTTTCCCAAACCCTCATCTTGCTGAATCCGACCACGCAGATCTTCTCAAGCCGATGGGCGACAATGGCTGCATGCGATGTGGCACCGCCTTTGCCGGTCAGGATGCCGTCGGCTATGGAGATCTCGTGGATATCATCCGGTACGGTATCCGCACGAATCAGGATGATGGGGTGAGACACAGGTTCCGCCCTCAATCGCAGAATGCTTTCCAGGTCGAATGCCACAATGCCTGACATCGCGCCTCCGCTCACCCCTATGCCGCTGCCAAGGAAGGATGCAGTGAGTTCATCGGAAGGCTTGAAGACGGGATAGTGACGCTGAACACGCCCAGTCATGTTCCGAGACTGCAACACATATAACCCATCCTCACTGTCCCCCTGGAATGTGAATTCAATTTCCTGGGGCGCCCATTTGTGATCATAGACCAGAAGCCTGCCGATCTTGACCAGCCGGTCATAGACTCTTGGGAATAGCCTCTCGAGCGAATACTCTTTTCGTTCACCCTCGCTCAGCCGCTGCTTTTCAGAAAGCGGAAGTCTTTGAACCAGCCCCCCTACGATATCCTCCCCCTGGTTTCCCAGAGTGAAGTCCCCCACGGGCTCGACCTTGTCTTCGCTTTTTCTCGGGTCGTGAGTGAACATGACCCCTGCTCCCGAGCGGGTATCCAGGTTTCCAAAAACCATTGCCTGAATGGTTACCGCGGTGCCCCAGTTCTCGGATATCCCCATGATGTCCCGGTATGTTTTGGCCTTTGGGGTATTCCATGAGGCGTTCACCTGGTCAATGGCCGTAAGGAGCTGCGCCTTGGGATCAGTGGTGAGGTCGATATCATGCTGTTTGAGTTCGTCCCGATAAGCCCTTGCGACAATGCAAATCTCTTCAGGCGAAAACTGCCTCTTTTCCCGCCGTTTATACTTCTCCTTGTAGAAATTCATCACGGCATCAAATTCATCTCTCGGCATACCGAAAGACATGGCCCACGACTGGATAAAACGCCTGTAGTTGTCCCATGCGAACCAGGCTTCACCGGTCTCCTTGATGAGCCCTTCTACAATGGTCTCATTGATACCGACGTTCAAAAATGTGTTCATCATGCCCGGCATAGACATTGCCGAACCGCTCCGAACCGAGAGCAGAAGCGGTTTGTCAGGACATCCAAAATGACGGCCGGTTGCCGCTTCCAGTTTCTGCATGTGGGTTTGGATTCGCTCTTCAAAGTCCACCCGGGTGTGAGGAAAGCCCCGGATCACATCCTTGCATCGATAATACTCCGTAGTGATCACAAATGCAGGAGGGACCGTAATGCCTATTGAGGAGAGCTTGGCCAGAGTAAAAGCCTTATTGCCCAGAAGGATTGCGTTATTAGTCAGCTTGTTTGGTTCATAAACGAGAGAAAAGGTCCTTTCCGGATCGTAGCTCAACAGGAGATCCAACTTATCGACACTGAGTTCTTCCTTCTGGGTAGCCAACGTGGTCAGAATGCTGCCGATAAAGTGGTCAAAGTTCTGCAGGCCAAAGGTCCTGGCGATGATTTCCCGCAGAAAGCTTTCTGAAACCCGATGATTCCATTCGGGCTGAGATTCCCGGGCAGAGTCCCTGCGGTATTTCGGCAGCAGCTTTTCCTGTCCCAGATCGCGAATGACAACTTCCAGATTTTCCTCATGAAGAGAATGATAATTGGTTTGGATGATCTGTTTGATGGCTTCAGAAAAGCCCCTGAAAATGTCCAGGTATTGAGAATGAGAGAAACGTGGTACCTCCAGTGCCCTCAGAAAGAGCTCCTCCTGCCTTGCAAGCCGGTAGGAACTGATACCGTCAATATCGAGGGCCTTTATGAAAAGCGGCAAGAACTTGGCGATTCGGAAAAAGGTTGCCCGGGTAATAAAAGTGAGATTGAAAGAAGCAATGATCTCTTCGAACAACACATTGGCCAGATTCTCCAATCGGAAGGTCAAGCCAAGGGCATCAAACTTCCGTTCGTTGTAGGAACCATACATCGATGGGATATCGACCGCTATATGACGCTTATAGTAAATGTTTTCCACCACTTGCAGTTCACCAGGGGCAAGAATCAGCCCCTTGAGCTGAAGGAGATACTTCAATATCGATTCCAGTTTTTCAAATGGATCAGGACTGTTCATGCCTTCAAGCAGAGAAGTGGGATTGGGGAGCCCCAGGTTGCCTGCCTGTTGCAAATGGGCATCAATGTCTTTGAAGCTCAAGGCATACTTCTCCTGGACCAGCTGGTAGAATCGGATCATGAGAAATGCGCGCCGGCGCTCGATCTCTGAGACATCCGGAATGTCTTGGATGAGGGCACCGATCTCGGACTCCGAGAGGTCCAGAAAATCTTCCGTGCGGTAGATCCCACCGGAATTGAAAAGGGTGGTGAAGATGTCGTGCATCTCGTCAACCAGCGGCCCAGAATCGTAAATCTCGTCGTACACCTCCGGGGGTACAAGGTCTACGAGGCGGCCTTTGTCCAGGGTCCGCCAGAAATCAACAACCGCTTCGATAAACGAGACAATTTCATTGTTGCTTTCCACGTGGCTCTGTTTGCGCAGAAAATGGACCAACCGATCATCTCTGCCGGTCAGTTCATCCACATCCGTAGAAACGGTTCGCAGCAGTCCTTCAGCTCCGATCTGGTTAAAATAGACAGGGAACAGCTTCGCCAGCTGCTTCACAAGGTTATAGGAAGGAAGAATCGCGGCGTGGAGCAGTTGACTCACATCCCTCTGGAACAGGTCCGTATCCCGGATGTAGATCCCACCAAGTGACAGGTTGACAATCAGGGCAGAGAGTAACAGCTTGGTCCGCATGGGATTCTTTTTGATAATATCAAGCCAGATGCGAATATTGGGGAGATGAGCCGGATTCATCTCAATCTGCCAGTACTCGGTGACGGCACCCAGCTGGGGGGGCTGGAACCCCATCCGGACTGTACGTTTGAGGAAGAATTCTATCAGGGCTTTGTTTTCCGTCTGGACCACATCGAGCCCTATTGTTTTGAGGATTTGCAGGGCGGCTTTGGGATAATTCTGAAAGCAGCCTCCAAGAACATCAAAAATCCTTTCGAGAAAAGACTCCAGGCTCTCGATGGATTCCTCATGGATCCATTTGCCTATATCGAAATTGATCTCCCGCAGTGTTTCTTCATGAATCGCTTCCAGCCCTCTGGTTTCCATGATCTTAAAGCGTATCAGGGTGCTCAAATGACTCGGCTGGGCAGGGTCTTCATAAGCCTTCAATTCATCAGGGAGCTTGATATAGCGGCGCACGATCTCATTGAAATCGGGCATCTCGGCCAGCCTTGCAACGGCCTTCCGGTGGTCTCTCTCCGGCTGAATCTCCGTCTTCAGTATCTCCAGCTGGCGTCGGTAGTGATCGTGGCTCAGCGGGTAGCATACATTCGACCAGGGCCGGTCCAAAGACCCCGGTCCTTCCTGTTGGGCGACCCATTGGCCGGGGTCATCCCTGAGCAGCCAGAAGTGATACGTTTCCCTCTGGAGTCGCTGCATCAGCATCCGAAGTTCTTCAAAAGACAGAGGGCTGGGCCAGAGATTGAGAAGCTTCGCAACCAGGCGCTTCGGCTGGTAGTAGCACCGCATCAGGTTTTCAAAGGGCGTTTCCCGAAGTTCGCTCAGTTGCAGGAAGAAATGGCGGAATATTCCTTCATGCATCAAGGTGATGGTCTTGACTGACTCCTCGATCCGCTTCATCGAAACGTCTTCCGGAACCGGACGACCGACTTCTTCCGGTATCTCGTCGATCAGCTTGAGCCAGAAACCAATCAGATGATCGACCGCAAGACCGCGAACATCCGGGCGCTCGGAGCGCCTCAAGGCCTCGAACAAGATCTGGGAAAGCAGATAGACGACGCTGCCGTTCAGCCTGTGGCGGCAAAAGAGCCTGAGATTGGAGGTTGCGTAGCGCCATGCTTCTTGAACCACAAACTGCCAGTTTCGAAACTTATGATGGTATTCTCTGAGGAGCTCCCTGGCCTGTCGTTCTTTACCGGCATAACCCCTAACAGATTCTTCAAGAATTGCACAGAATTCAGGAATAATGACTTCAACCTTCGTCAGGTCCAGGTTCCTGGTCAGCGCCACAGACTTTATGAGGTCGACTCCCTGCGCTTCATTCATTCTATTATCCTGTTCAAATGCCCCAGAAAATGATCTGAAAAAACGCTATGCGAAAAATGAAAGTCATCAGACCTCCAGGCTTGGTTTTCCCATCCCATTGCTCCATCTCCTGAGGTGTTCTCTTGCCATGCTGAGCTCCATCAGCAAGGCAGGTTCCTTGTGGCACCCGTAGTAATCCTTTCGTTGCCCAACTACCCGGAAGCCCAGACTGGTGTAGAGATGCTGGGCGACAAGGTTACTCGAACGCACTTCGAGTACAGCACCGAGGCACCGTCTCTGCGCACCATAGTTCAGACAATGACACAACAAAGCGTGCCCGACACCCTGCCTTCGATAGGCTGGATGCACTGCAATATTCAGTATTTGAATCTCGTCAGCCACCAGCCAGAAGCACAGGAAACCCACCACCATTTCCCCTGATTTCGCCGCCAGGCGCGCCACCAGCAGGAAGGAATGGGGCCTGATCAGTTCCTCCAGGAACGATTCGTGAGACCAGGGTTCCGGGTTGCTCTCTTGCTCAATCAATACAACAGCAGGAATATCGGATGAGAGCATCTCCGTTATGCGAAGTGTTTCAGAAACCCGTCTCTGGTCGTTCATGCGTATAACGCTCACGGTGCTTTCCCCGAACGAGCCAGGACTTCACCGGCGAGGGAAATATGGCGTTGTCCGTATTCTTTCACCAGTGCAGCTGCTTTTTCCAGGGGATAGTCTTTCCGACAACCGGCCAGCTTGATCAACATGGGAAGATTCATACCGCACACGGCTTCAATCTTGGGCCCGAGGAAAGAGAAACTGATATTGGCCGGAGTTCCCCCGAAGAGGTCGATCAGAATGAGGACCCCTTTGCCCTGGTCCACCTCTTTGATCGCATCGCGCAGCTCCTTCACCATCTCTTCTACCGGCTGGTCAGCCTGAAAAGAAAGGGCTTTGGAGGCATCGAGCGGACCGGTTATGAGCTCCGCCGCCCGAAGCATTTCTCCGGCTATTTGACAATGAGAAATAGCGATAATGCCAATTAGTCCTTTCTGATTCTCTTTAGACACTGGTACGACTCACTCCAGGTTGATATCTCGGTGAAAGACGCTCACGAAATAATGATGCTCCCGCAATTTCTCTCCTATCCGGTTGGCGAGAACCACCGAACGGTGTTTTCCCCCGGTGCATCCGAAGGCGATCGTCAGATAGCGCTTGCCTTCCTCAATATACCATGGAATCAGCCGCAGGATGAGATTTGTATAATCTTTAATAAAATCAACGGCTGTTTGATGTTGCAGCACCCAAGCCCGAACCTCTGGCGTGCGACCATCCAGGTTCATCAATTCTTCAACAAAGTAGGGGTTGGGAAGAAATCGCACATCCATGACCAGATCAGCTTCGAATGGAAGCCCGTACTTGAATCCGAAGGAGAGCGTTTGAAGGTTTATCAGTTCACTCTCATTGATCATCGAATACAGGCGGGTGATCATGGCTTTCAGCTGATGGACTGAGAGATCGCCCGTATCGACGATTCTTGTGGCACGGTTCCGTAAAGCCTCCAGCTGTTCTCGTTCGTGTTGGATGGCAGCGAGCAGCAGCGGTTTCGAAGATGCCATCGGGTGCAGCCTGCGTGTCTGGCTGTATCGCCGTTGCAGGACCTCGGTTGGGGCTTCCAGGAAGATAATATCAAATCGGTACCCGGAGTTTTCAAGAAACCGGAAAATCCGGTCGTAATCTTTAAGGAATTTTCGTTCGCGAACATCGATGCCCAGGGCAATCCTGGAAATATCATGCATGTCCCTTTCACAGAGACCAAGAAAATCCGGAAGCAGGGGTACAGGCAGGTTGTCGATGCAAAAGTAGCCCAAATCTTCAAATGCCTTGATGGCTGTGCTTTTCCCCGAACCGGAGAGGCCGGTAACGACCACTACATGGAAATTCTGTTGCTCCATAATAACAACCCCATAAAGGCCTTCCGGCTAAAGGAGGAAACCCTCTGAAAGAGGAGAGAAAAAAAGAAGAGAAGGAGAGCGAAGCAGCCCCTGTAACCCTACAGGAGCTGAGCTCAGAGAACAGCGACGGCTTTCAGGCTTTGGATCTTAAGTGCTTGAGGGAAGTCGTCCATGGATACTAGAAGTCCTCATCCTCTTGCTGAATCACGGCATAAACCTCATCTTGCGTGCTGACACTCCCCAACCTCCTGCGCACCGGTGCGTTCTTGAGTAATCTGGCGATCCTTGCGAGGGCCCTCAAGTGAATGCCTATGCAGTTCTCAGGCACCACCAGCAGGAAAAAGAAATGCACCGGCTTCCCATCCATCGATTCGAAATCCACCCCCAGAGCAGACTTCCCAAAGGACAATACGAGCTGGTCGAGCTCTCTCAGTTTGCCATGGGGTATGGCAATCCCGTCGCCGATGCCGGTGCTTCCCAGGCGTTCTCTCTCGAGAAGCACCGCCATGAGACGCTCGCTGTCCAATTCGGGTTTCTCCAGGAGCAATGCGTCAATCAGCTCTTCGAGCACCTGTCTTTTAGTTCTGCCTTTGAGATCGGGAATAATCGCTTTCTTTGGCAGTATGTCGAGTATTCTCATCACTTATTTATGCTCGTTTAACGCTGTTGGCTCCTGGTAACCTGACTCTGCAAGCAATCCGCGAATGCAGAAATGGGTAGGACCCATTCACGAGACGGTTTCTATCAGCCCATAATGACCATCCTTACGATGGTAGAGCACATTAATACGATTGGTAACACGATTGGTAAAAACCATGAACTCACCATTAGACAGATTCAACTGCATCACGGCTTCATCGAGATCCATGGGTTTGGCGTAGACCTGCTCAGCCCTGATAATGCGCGATTCCTTATCCTTGTTTGTCTTCTCCTGTACAGGAACACTCAGGGGTGCACTGAGGTCCTTCCCTGTATTCACCGGTTTTCTGCGCCGGGACTTATCCTTCCCCTTAATGACCTGACCTTCAATGGTGTCCGCCACTACATCGATGGCGGAGTACATATCATCGGTCTCTTCTCTGCCGTTGACGCGCATCCCGTTGCCAATAATCGAGACTTCAGCTATGTGCCGGAACTTTTCGGTTTTGAGGACCACGTGGGCTTCAATGGGCTCTTCGAGATACTTCTTGATACGGGAGATCTTTTCTTCGGCATAGGCCCGCAGAGCTGCTGATGGCTCAATCTGGCGGAAAGTCACGTTAATTTGCATACTTATCGTCCTCCATGGGATGATTTTGTACAATCGGAGCTCCGATTGCCGTCTGACACAAATAGTTGAAGAATCGCCCTCCGTCAACTCCAGGCAGATCTTCTTCGCTTGTTCGAAGGCAATATGCCCAACATTTCTCGGTATTTTGCGACGGTACGCCTGGCGATCCTGATGTTTTCGCCTTCGAGGATTTCAACCACATCCTGATCACTGTATGGTTTTGAGGAATCTTCCCCCTTGATGAGCTGCCGGATCCTTTCCTTGACGCTTTCCGAAGCGACAGCTTCACCCAGAACGCTACTTATGGAACTGTTAAAGAAATATTTCAACTCAAAAATCCCGTGGGGGGTATCAATGTATTTGTTGGATGTGACGCGGCTTATGGTCGATTCATGCATTCCCACATCTTCGGCCACATCCCTCAAAACCATAGGCTTGAGGAAAGCCACACCTTTTTCGAAAAACTCGCGCTGCAATTTGACAATACTCTGTCCCACCTTGTACAGGGTCCGCTGACGTTGATGGATGCTCTTAATCAACCAGGCCGCGGACCTCAGCTTGTTATGGATGAAGTCCTTCGCATCGGCAGGAATGACGGTATCGTGGCTTAGCGCATCTTTGTAATAGGAGCTTACCCGCAGCTTGGGCATGCCGTCCTCATTCAGGAGGATAACGAATTCATCATCGACCTTGAAGACATAGATATCCGGACTGATGTAGTTCACCGATTCTTCGGTGAATGCACTCCCCGGTCGGGGATCAAGCCCGAGGATGACATCAACGGCCAGTTTCACTTCCTCGGGGGTCCTCTTTACCGCCCGGACCAGCGCTTGAAAGTTCTTGTTCTCCAAATAGTGCAGATAGTCCTTGATGATCGTGATGGGCAGGTCATCGCTGAGATCCAGGTTCTTCGCTTGGACCAAAAGACATTCCTGAAGATTGCGGGAAGCCACCCCAACTGGATCGAAACCCTGGACCCTGGCGAGGACCGCTTCCACTTCCTGCACACCGACCTCCGCCATGGCTGCAATCTCTTCCACCGAGGCCTCAAGGTATCCATCACCATTCAGATTGCCGACGATGAACACCCCGATTTCTTTCTCTCTGTCGGTCATGTCGGAAAGCCGAAGCTGCCAGATCAGGTGATCCTGGAGATTGTCGGGAAGGGTGAGTCGATAGTCGTAGGAGGGTGATTCCTGGTTCGGGTCCGTTTCAAAAAGGACCGGCGTGCCGGTGTTGTATTCGTCCAGATAGGATTCCCAATCAAAGTCTTTCCCCATGCTTTCGAGCACTCTGACTTCCTTGAACTCCTCCGCCAGCTCCTCCGACGCTTCTCTCGATTCGTCGATCCGGTTGTCGCTTTCCCCCGATTCCTCCTGCGTCTCTTCAAGCATAGGATTGATTTCCAACTCCTCGCGAATGGTTTCGAGGAGTTCGAGCCGTGAGAGCTGAAGCAGTTTGATAGCCTGCTGCAACTGGGGGGTCATTATCAGCTGCTGGCTGAGTTTGAGTTGTTGTCTGAGTTCAAGTGCCGCCATCGTCATGCCTCATTACTACAGACTGAACTGATCGCCCAGATAGGTTCGGCGAGCCAGGTCACTCTGAGAGATTGTAACCGGGTCCCCCGCTTCCAGGATCTTTCCTTCGTGCATGATATACGCCCAATCGCAAACCTTAAGTGTCTCGCGAACGTTGTGATCCGAGATCAGCACCCCGATGCCCCTGGATTTGAGTGATCGAATGAGCCCCTGGATTTCGAGAACAGCAATCGGGTCAATGCCGGCAAACGGTTCATCCAGCAAGATGAAATCGGGCCGGGTTACCAGGGCACGACTGATTTCAACACGCCGCCGCTCACCTCCGGACAATCGATCAGCTCGATTCCTGGCCAGATGCGAGATGTTCAGGTCCGCCAAAAGCTCCTGCAGGCGCAGACGTCGTTCTTGCTGGCCGATATTCATCGTTTCCAAAATTGCCAGCAGGTTTTCCTCTACGGTCAGCTTTCGGAACACCGACGGCTCCTGGGGCAGATAGGTAATACCTTTCCTGGCACGAAGGTACATCGGCATACGGACTATATTTTCCCCGTTCAGGATGACCTCTCCCCGATCAGGACGAATGATGCCCACCACGCTGTAGAAGGTGGTCGACTTTCCTGCACCGTTTGGGCCCAAGAGCCCCACAATCTGGCCCGGCTCAACTCCCAGGGCCACCTCGTTGACCACGCAACGACCCTTGTAGGTTTTTACAAGATCTCGCACCATCAGGCTTTTCGGCGGGGAAGAGGCCACAAACTAGTCCTTCTTGGCTGGGTGGAGCAAGGCCTGAACCGGGGTTTCCGCTCCCCCTTCCACAATGCTTTTCCCTTGAGAGAGAAGCAGCGTGATCAAACGCCCCTTGATCCTGTCCTCTCCCTGAGTCACGCTTGGTTGACCACTCAGCACAATCTTCTGCTCTTTGTGATAGTAAACAGCCCTCTCCGCGATGGCGACTTTGTCCTTTTGACTGATTGTAACATCTCCTTCCACTTCAATCCGGTCTATTTTGTCCACCATGGCAGATTGTTCCACACTCTCTTTCAAACCTTCTGCGGCAAAGACCGTAAGCCGCTTCCCGGTTATCGTCAAATCGTCCTGCTGAACAACAACATGGCCTTCAAAGAGGACTGTCTTGTCATTCTGATTCACCTCCATGCGATCGCTTACAATCTTCAACGGCGAATCACTCTGGAGGATCTTGGCGGCATCGACATTGGCGGTGGAGTTCCCCGGCGGGGTCCGCTGCCCCGAAGCGAACGAAGGACAGAGAGCAACCCAGAGCAGACAGAGAGCAACCAGCAGCCAGTCCCTAAAGTACCAGCACATAATCTCGGCCTCACTTAAAAGGTTTTGTTTTCGCGGGCAGAAAGACCAGTGTCCCCTGAACCCCGCCTTCCATCACTGCTTTTTTCTCCTGGATCCGGTATTCCCAAAGTCTCCCTTCAAGACGAACATCAGGCCCTGCGAGCCTGATGAGCGTCTCTGACGAGATAGCGTTTTTCTGGTAATCATAGAAGGCCCGATCCGTAAACAGCTGATACCCCCGTGGCAGCTCAGCCTGAACGGAATCCCACATTTCCATGTTCTTTGTCGCAGCGTATAACGCTCCTTCTTGACTCTCGAGCTGAATTTCTTCCCCGCCCTCAAGGTAGAAAGTGACCCGAACCGAGGAAAGAAGCGTCTTCTGCTCTTCATGAAAATACTTTGCCTCGGAAGCCCTGAGTGTCCAAAGGCGCTTGCCTTCTCGCAGCTCGGTATACTCCATTTCCTTGAGCCTCATTTCAACATCGCTTCGTTCGATAGTCTGAACCGCCTGTAGATCCTTCTGAGTCTTTCCTTTCCAGACTCCAACGATGAGGACCGTCGTCAGCCCCAAGGCAAAAGCCAGAGCCAGACCCTGAGCCAGTCTTCTTTGAACCATCATGGTCTCATTGAATTCGATATCAGCGACCTGGATCGGCAAAGTAGCGACCGGTCACCTCGTCCCACAATCCCTGGACCCGCAAAAGCAGCTCACAGATCTCCCTGCAGGCCCCATGACCTCCCGGTGCCCGGGTTACATAATGAGCATAAGGTATCACGTAGGAAACAGCGTTGGGCACAACCGCTGCAAAGCCAACTCGACGCAGCAGGGGAATGTCAATGAGGTCATCGCCCATGAAGCCTACTTCGGCATGCCGCAGCCCCGTATCCTCGAGGATTTCCTCGTAGGCTTCCAGTTTGTCCCGAGCACCCTGATAGACCCTCTTGATCCCGAGACCTTGTGCCCGATGTTCCACGGCTCGGCAGAAGCGTCCCGTGATCAGGGCAATCTCAATGCCACCCCTTTGGAGAAGCTTGATGCCGTGGCCGTCCTGAACATCAAACGCCTTGATTTCGGAACCGTCGTCATGGTAAACAATGCGTCCGTCCGTCAACACTCCATCCACATCGAAAATCATCAACCGAACGCGCATGATACGGGATCGCAGTTTTTCTTCGATATTGGACAACACCATCTTTACTCCGCAATAATCAACAACCCATGCAGGCTGTGCAACGTCAGCGGTTTGCAGCGCGTACAGCCTGATATACCCTCAGCAGGTCCTCCAAGAGCTCCGGTACTTCGCTCAAAGGCAGAGAATTTGGACCATCACAGCGAGCCCTGTCAGGGTCTTCGTGCATTTCGAGAAACACACCGTGTGCCCCTGCGGCAACAGCAGCGCGGGCCAGGGGGGCAACAAACTGCCGCTGACCGCCCGAACTCGTGCCCTCTCCGCCGGGAAGCTGAACGCTGTGAGTGGCATCAAAAACCACCGGCAGCCCGAGCTCGGCCATTATCGTGATAGAGCGCATATCCACCACCAGATTGTTATAGCCGAACTGGGTGCCGCGCTCGGTCAACAAGATCCTGTTGTTTTTCGTTTGGCGAATTTTCCTCACCGCGTGGATCATGTCTCCTGGAGCAAGAAACTGCGCCTTTTTCAGATTGATCGGTTTGCCCGTAATCCCGGCGGCCGTCAAAAGGTCTGTCTGGCGTACCAGAAAAGCCGGAATCTGGAGAATGTCAACGACTCTTGCCGCTTCCTCAGCTTCCTGAACGGTATGGACATCCGTCAGAACTGGGATTCCCAGTTCGCTCCGAATGGAAGCAAGGACCTCCAGCCCTGCTTGGAGACCGGGGCCTCGGAAGGCGTCCCAAGCAGTACGGTTCGCCTTATCATACGAGCTCTTGAACACATAGGGGATATCGATCCGCTCACAGGTCGATTTCATGAACCGTGCGACCTTCATCGCCATTTCCCGGCTCTCAATGACGCAAGGTCCGCCGATGATGAACAGGCGTTCTCTGCTCACCAGGTGCCCAAACACTTCAAACTGAAACCGGCTCACCGATACTCTCCAGGGTTTTCAGCAAACGGGTTCCTTGGCAAATGCATCTGGACGTCTCTCTCTGGTCTTTTCGAGCGCTTTACCCACAAAAGCCTTAAAGACCGGGTGGGGAACCATGGGCCGAGACTTGAACTCCGGGTGGAATTGACAACCCAGAAACCAGGGATGGTCCGGGATTTCCATGATCTCCACAAGGTTCCTGTCGGGTGAAAGACCGGTAAAACGCATTCCGCATTGCCCCAATATTTCCCGGTAGTCATTGTTGAATTCAAAGCGATGTCGATGCCTCTCTGAAATCTCTTGACATTGATAGGCATCAAAAGCGAGGCTCCCGGGCTCCAGAATGCAGGGATAAGCCCCCAGGCGCATTGTTCCTCCAAGGTTCGATGTCTCATCCCGGCGCAAGATACGATTGCTGCGATGGTCAAACCACTCCCGCATGAGGAAAATAACCGGATGAGGCGAATGCTTGTCAAACTCGATGCTGTGAGCTTTCTCCAGCCCGGCGACATGACGGGCAAACTCCACTGTTGCCAGTTGCATTCCGAGGCAAATCCCCAGGAATGGAATGCCGTTTTCTCGAGCATGGCGGATCGCTTTGATCTTTCCTTCAACCCCCCGCTGACCGAACCCCCCAGGCACAAGGATCCCGTCAGCCTCTTCCAGCAAAGCTTCCCCTCCATCTTTTTCCACATTCTCAGAGTCCACATAATCCAAAACAACGCGTGCGTTTTGCGCTGCACCGCCGTGCACAAGGGCCTCGTTCAGGCTCTTGTAGGATTCCTTAAGATCGATGTATTTGCCGACGATGGCGATGCGTGTCTCATAGAGGGGTTGTTTGAGAGTACGGACCAGCCTTTGCCAGGGATCGAGAACCGGAGAGCGAGTCCACACATTGAGCAACTGTAGGACCTTCTCATCCAAACCTTCCTCATGAAAGAGTAACGGAACTTCATAGATGCATTCCACATCCTTGGCCGTGATAACGGCATCCGGCTCCACATTGCAGAAATGAGCAATCTTCGCTTTGATGTCAGGTGCAAGGGAGTGTTCCGTGCGACACAGCAGGACATCGGGTTGGATACCAATGCCGCGAAGTTCTTTGACACTGTGCTGGGTGGGCTTGGTCTTGAGCTCACCCGAGGTCTTCATGAACGGCACCAGAGTGACATGAACGTAGACCACATGTTCCCTCCCGATGTCGTTTCTGATCTGCCGGATAGCCTCAAGAAATGGGAGACTCTCGATATCCCCCACCGTCCCGCCGATTTCCACAATAATGATGTCCACATCGCACGCAACGCCGCGTATGGACGCCTTTATCTCATCGGTGATATGCGGAATCACCTGAACGGTCCCGCCGAGATAATCCCCACGACGCTCTTTCGTGATGACCGAATAGTATATGCTCCCGGAGGTATAGTTGTTCTTCTTGGTCATCACTGCATGAGTGAAACGCTCGTAGTGTCCAAGGTCCAGGTCCGTTTCGGCCCCGTCGTCAGTGACGAAGACCTCGCCATGCTGGAACGGATTCATTGTGCCGGGATCAACATTGATATAGGGATCCAGCTTTTGAATCGTTACCCGCAGCCCCCTGCTCTCCATCAAAGCCCCGATGGAGGCCGCAGCCAGACCTTTGCCCAATGATGAAAGGACCCCACCTGTAACGAAAATGAATTTTGGCTGGCGCAAAGGATCATACCTCCTGTGGCGGTTTAGTCACGGCTGAACCCGGCGGCTATCGTTCTGAGAACCGCCGGCAGTATAGCAGACGCCCCTCCAAAGTCAAACCGGCAACCTTGAGACCTTGTACTGCAAGTCCTCTAGGACCTGGTCCCCAAGCCTACCGCCCGGACGAATTTGCTGTTGCATTATGGAAGAATCTCGCATACGCTAGTTGTGCGATGTTGGCAAACTTCTTGCTAATCGTACTCTAGACTCTGAAGGAAATCAAAGTCTTTTCTTTCAGCAACAGGATTTGGCCTTGATGATTGTTCGTCATTGCATGGCAACGGAATTAGTGACCATTAGCAAGGAAGCATCCATACAGGAAGCTTTGGCAGTGATGAAGCTCCATTCAATCCGACACCTGCCGGTCGTGGACTCTGAAAGTACGCTTTTGGGTTGGGTGACCGACGCGGATTTACGGGGTGTTTTGATTGCTTCCATGCTGGAAGAGCTCACTCTGGCAGACGTTATGGTGCGCCAACCCTATATAGCCCATCCAGAGATGCCTCTCGACGAAGCCGCTCATATCATCCTGGAGAAGCGCATCGGGGGGTTGCCTGTCGTGAAAAAAGGCAAACTGGTGGGAGTCATCACCGTCGTAGATATCCTTTCCGCATTCATCTCGATGATGGGGATGTTCGCCCAGTCCTCGCGAATCGATGTCAAGGTTTCGGTTCCCATGGTTTCCCTGCAGGAGATAACCCAAGTGCTCCAGGATCACGGTGGAAAGATCATCAGCATCTGCCATTCGGCAGCAATGGAGGGGGCGGAGCATTCTTACACGATACGCCTGGAAAAGACTGATCTAAAACCGATCCTGGCGGAGCTCAAGGCAAGGGGCGTTCGGGTGACTTCTTACATCCCTTGAGATGAGAGCAGACCGGTCAAGGATTCCATGACATGCGGGTCCAAAGAGGCTTCAGCCTGATCCCTGGACCAGTCCAAGACCTCGGGTTCCTCCCAGTTTTCCCTGACGATTCGGACATGGGACCCACGCGGGGCCCAAACATCCGGGTTGGTCGGGCCAAAAATAACGGCCGTCGGAATTCCCACCAGGGCGGCCAGGTGACTCACTCCTGAATCACTCCCGATAAAGAGCCTGCACTCCGACATGAGTGCGGCCAGGGTCGGCAGTGAGATTCTCTCAATAACCACCACACCAAGTTCTTTAACCGCTTTGGCAAAGTCTTTCAGTCGTTCGTCTGCAGGTCCCAATGTCATGCATATCGGACAGCGATCATAGCCGCGAAGAAACCGAACGAGCGCCCACCATTTCTTTAAAGGCCATATCTTTCTCAGTCCACCAGTGCCGGGATGCAGGAGTATGGGTCGAGGGGCATCCCCGAAGGATGCGGGAATCCTCTTTTGCAGGCATTCTTGTACAAGTGTTATTTCTCCGCGGGATGGCTTGAGTTTGGGAAGGCACTCTTCTACAGCCCACCCCAGGCGGCGACACTGATCCAGATGGAAGTGGTGTACGTGCGGATTCATTCCTGTTCCGGGGAATGATTGAAACCAGTGAACCGGACAATCCAATCGCCTGGAAAGCTTCTCTGCGAGCTGCCTGCTGCCCGTCTGTCCAAAGATCAGAATCGCCTGGGCACCCTGCAGGAATCTGGGCACTCTCGCTGTGATCCAGAGCTCGTCATGAAAGAAAGGATGGAGCTCAGAGTCGTCCGGTGGACAACCCTTCCCAAGGAACGGTTCTTCGGCCAGGAGAGCGATGTGTTCCGGTTTGGTCCAGAGATTCATTTGGATCAACGGATAGGAGCGGTACAATCCTGTCAGAATGGGGAGGGTGAGAAGGAAATCGCCAAGGGCCCCTTGATGCATAACGACTACTCTACCTGCCAGGGTTGACTCAAGCGGGCACACACAAACGCTCAGTGTGAAAAGTAGTCGGTTTTGTTACGGACCCTGCAATTCACGGCCCGGTAGCCTGATCCGCACCATCTTTCTGTGCGAGCTTTCTGTTTGACCAACGCTTGAAAAAATGCGTAGCCTGGGACACCAGAGGGCTTTGTTGGGATGAGCCCGCAATCAAACCAGCTTGTCCAAGAGCCTGCTGCAGGCAGCTTCTCAGGAGATTACAGGAGACACATGCAACCTGTGGTTGCATGATTCCCTCCTCATCCTTGGGGCAAACCCGGTTTGGATCACCAAAGCACGCAGGAACAGTCTCCCTGTCGGGCCCCTCTCCGCCGGTTGCCCGGTCTTTAGATTGTGGCTTCATCGTTCACGCCCTTACAGGAAGCCTCTCCCAGACATCACTCGATGATTTCCAAGACTGCTCTTTTGCGGAGCTTGGTCGCTGCTGCATTGACGATGGTGCGCAAGGCATGGGCATTACGCCCTTCCTTGCCGATTATTTTCCCCAAATCACCCCTCCCCGCCTTCACTTCGATTACAGAGATCTGATGCCCAACGATCTCGTTCACCTCTACCTGATCGGGAAACTCCGCCAAAGCGCGAGTGATGACCTCCACAAGTTCCTTGATCTGAATGTGCTCCATCGATTCTTCCCACTCCACAAGACGATCAGATTATGCAATGATGCCCACGGTTGCCGCAAGGCTTGTGATCAGATAAATACCGAGGCTCCCCCTGCGGCTTCAGCTGAATCGAGGCTTCAGGCAATAAGGATACAAGGACCACCAACGGTCGATAAAAGAACCAGCCCGCTCGACACTGGAAGGCTCCGGCCACGGCAGTGCAACCGCGAGGGATAAGGGGCACGGTGCCACGCAGAGTCACTTTATGAAAACGCGTAATACCCTGAAGGCTTGCACCACCCATGCCGACTTTTGAACTTAAGGGAAAAGCAGAGAAGGTGTCAAGTTGAAAATCCTAAGAAATATAATATATTGTCTGTAACTGATTGGAATTGCGCGGGATGAAACCGATCGTTCAGAACAGATTTCCGTTGAGTTGAACTGCCATGGTCGAAGCGAGGCTTGCTCCCTGGTCGGACGATTCGGCAGTAGAGATTGCCGCTGCGATACAGAATGCCTTGAATACGGCATCCTACCAGCACCGGATGGCGCGCTGTCTTTTTGAGATCGCCTGTTTGGAGGGATTGGAAAGGTTGCCGGGGACCGGGGGGCTGCCCCTTGCATTTTTGGTTTATTTTCAGAAACTATTGGATTTGTTTGGCGAATCCACCAGACTCTCATTGAAGCGGTTGCGTAAAGTCGGATTTCGAGTGCAGTGCCGGAGCGAATGCTCCCACTGCTGCTACCAGATGCCGACGGGTCTCAGCACCGCTGAACTGATCTACCTGTACCATGGGATGCATCAGAGTGGGACCTTTTCGAGGTTTTTTCGGCGCTGCCTGGAAGCGGAGGAGGTTTGGGTTGAGGTTTTTCGCCGACAGACAAACTCAAACCCTCTCTTGAGCGACGTGCGACAGCCCACGGAACTGGCCTCGAAAGCCTACCGAAGTCTGGACCATCCCTGCCCCTTCCTGCAAGGTCAGGTATGTCAGGTCTACCCCTATCGACCCTTTGCGTGCCGGATGCATTTCAGTCTTTCCTCACCCCACTGGTGCCGTCCATCCCATTTTCAGAATGCCTACGCGTTGGGATTCAACCTGGAGCCGTCGAAAATTGTCTCCGACGCCCTGGAAAAACTTGAGAATCGCTTTAACTTGCAACTGTCTGATGTTATGGTTTGCGGCCTTCTGGAGCTTGCTGTGAATGTTGTGAAGTTTCAGAGAATTCGGTGGCTTTAGAGGTATCCGGCACGTCGACCAACTGCATTGCCTTGATGCATGGATGACATTATAAAACAACATGGTTCCTGATTTACATCTTGCAAGCTGTTAGAGACTCGGAGACACTGGAGACTCTGAAGCAGCGAAGGCACTTCTTGACCGCAGGATATTCCGGGATGACCAAACAGGCTTCAAGCTGATTCGGTGAGGGAGCATATGAACGGGAAAATCTTCGATCGCAATCGTCCGGAGGGGGCAGGGGAAGTCGAGAGCACCTTCTTCAAGGGTACACACTTGATCCTCTTTTTGGTGGGTGTGCTGTTGCTTTTGAATACCTTGCTGTTTCAGAGCCTCTTCTTCTCGACTCAGGGGATCATGGGGTTTCGAACACAGTGCGCACAGGTCGAGGAGCTGGAGAACAAGGTGAATAATCTCAAGGAAGAGAACCAGAAGCTGTTCCGGAAGATCCAGGCTTTCAAGAATAGCCCTCGGGCCCAGGAAAAAATGGTGCGCGAGGAATTGGGCTGGCTTCGAGAGAATGAATTGCTGATAGAATTCCAGCAGAGGGAATCGACGCATCCGCGGTAACGTATGGAAAGTTTTGGATACTTTGACTAAAGAGATTCAAGAATGGGCAGTTCCCCTATAAAGTTTTGCAGGGCTGTATCCGAAGAACTGGAGCCGGGGAGGCTCCAAAAGAAATTCCTTACGGCCCTGCTTGACCTTCAGAATGTCGAGCGTGGTTCCATATGGGTCAGGAGAGGAAACAGCTATCAGTGCGTGCAGGCGGCGGGTTCCGAGAGTGAAGGGGTCATTGGGCTGTCCGTCCCTGTGGACCGTCCCAGTATTGTTGGCTGGGTCATTGAAAACGGAAAGATGACCATTGCCGAAGCTGGGAAAGACAGCCGTCATTACAAAGAGGCCGAGATCGGGATAACCCTCAAGAGTAAGCTGATTTTGTGTTTCCCTCTGGTGCTTCGAGACGGCACGGTCTATGGAGCAATGGAGCTCATCGACACGAGCGCCGGAGGAGACCGTCTCAACCTCGATCCTGCCTATCTGGAGCTCCTCCAGCAGCTCATTGATTTGGGATCCATCGCCTTGAGCAATTCCTTCATCCACAGTGATCAGCAAATGGAAAACGTCAAGCTGAAGGAGACGCTTGAGGCGATACGCAGCGGGGATATGATCCTGGGCAAGAGTGAGGCTTTTCAGAAGGTGCTGAAAACCGCTGAGAACTATGCAAGAACTGATTTCCCCGTGTTGATCACCGGTGAGAGCGGTACAGGGAAAGAGCTTCTGGCAAAAGAAATCCACCGTCTCAGCAGCCGCAGGGCAAAGCCCTTCTTAACCCAGAACTGCAGCGCTATTCCGGATACTCTCCTTGAAAGCGAACTTTTTGGCTATGAAAAGGGGGCCTTCACCGGCGCAACAAGAGACCGCATCGGGCTCTTTGAAGCTGCCAACGGGGGATCGCTCTTTCTCGATGAAATCGGGGACATGCCGATCCACCTCCAGGCAAGAATGCTGCGGTTTCTGCAGAGCGGAGAGGTCAAGCCCCTCGGTTCCACCAGGACCAGGAAGGTTGATGTGAGGATCATCTCCGCGACCAACAAAGATCTGAAGGGAGCCATCAAGAAAGAGCTTTTCAGAGAAGATCTTTTCTATCGACTCAATGTGCTGCCAGTACACCTCCCTTCGCTGAGGGAGAGACGTGAAGATATCCCATTGTTGCTCGATCATTTTCTCAAAAGAGAAGCCCTCAAATTGGAAATTCCACCAAAGAGGCTTTCTGAAGAAGCGCTCCGATACGCTGTGAACCACCCGTGGAGAGGAAACATCCGGGAGCTCGAGAACTTCGCCAAACACATCTCGGTCGTTGTCGGCGGTGAGGTTATTCGGCCAAACGATCTTTCAATCCATCTTGTCGCGGATCAGGATCAGTTGCCGAGTGGCGCTGCCACTGGACCAGGGGAAAGGGATGCAGGCGGGGAAGCCGCTCTTTCGGCAACGTCCCTGTTTGAAGGCCGCTCCTGGGATGAAATCGAAAAGGCCTATGCACTGTATCTCCTGGAAAAACACCTGTGGCACATTTCCCGCGCCGCGAAGGAGGCCGGGGTCAACCGCTCCACCTTTGACTCCAGACTGAGAAGGCTCGGCATAAGCAGGGCACGGACAGGTCCAGGCAGTGGGCAGGCGTTTTCAACGAAATAGTCTCAGAATCGCCTGGGAGGCCTTTCCCGTCTGCGGGGAAACGAGGATACACTGGCTCACAGAACGTGATCAATGTGGTTCCGCGAGCATTTTCAGAGAAACATCCAAACGAAGCAAGCGAGTCAAAAACACTATGGATACAAGGACGGTCATCGGCGTGGATTTGGGCGGGACCCATATGAGGACCGCTCTGGTTGACGTCTCGGGGTGCATACTTCGTCGGCAAAAGATTGCTACGAACATCTCCCTTGGCGTCATGCAAACGACTCAAACGCTGATTGCCGAGTGTCGCGCCCAGGTGGAAGCAGCCAGACACCTTGGCAGCCCGGTCGCAGGGATTGGCCTCGGTGTTGCCGGAAAGGTTGATCACAAGCGCAACTGGGTGCTCTTCTCCCCTAATCTGCCGGCGATGAGGGATTACCCTTTGGGGCTTGAGCTCCAAAAAAGCCTTAATCTTCCGGTCCTGATTGAAAATGACGCCAACGTTTTCGGCATTGGTGAAAGCTGGGTCGGGGCGGGCCGAGGAATTCCCAACTGGG
The DNA here is from genome assembly GCA_964441945.1 of uncultured Syntrophobacteraceae bacterium. GTDB lineage: Bacteria > Desulfobacterota > Syntrophobacteria > Syntrophobacterales > Syntrophobacteraceae > JADGQM01. The sequence continues at coordinate 29,969 of CAYTWB010000023.1, read as the reverse complement.
TTGGGCTAACTCTGGGCACCGGAGTCGGAGGATGCCTCATTCTCGACGGGAAGCTCTGGAGCGGAGACAATCTGGGGTTTTCCGGAGAAATCGGGCACATGATCGTCCATCCCGACGGCCCTCGATGCGCCTGCGGCTTGAATGGCTGTCTGGAGGCACATGGTTCGGGCAGGGCTTTGCTGGAATTCGTTAGTAATGCCGCATCAGAAGGCCGGTTAACCGGTGGTCCGCTCTATGAGCTCTGGAAGGGCGGTAAACTGGACGCACAGGGTGTTTACCAATGCTCGGTGGAGGGCGACCCGACCGCCCGGCAGGCTTTCGCCCGTATGGGATGGGCCCTGGGTCTGGCCATCGCCAATCTCTTCACGGTCCTCGGCATCCGCACCGCCATTCTTGGCGGCGGCGTCAGCGCCGGCTGGGATCAGTTTGTTGAACCACTGACCACGAGTCTGGCCCGGTACTCCTCTATGCTGCCGGCAAAAGATGCTGTTGTTCAAAGGAGTGCACTGGGTGACGACGCCGCACTCCTGGGAGCGGCTCGAGTGGCGTTGCAGTTTTGCTTTCTCCAGTCGGTCTAACCCCCAATTCTCACCATGGGGCGGCTGATGCACTTTCGCAGCATTCTATTGTCCAATTCATGCTTTTCGGGCTTCCGCTTGATGGCGGCACGAATCTTTTCAGTGATTTCGCGGTCGGAAGCACCCTGGCGGAGCGGGGTCTTGAGGTCGGTTTCTTCCATCGAGAACAGGCAGGTACGCAGCTTGCCGTCTGCCGTGATGCGCAAACGATTGCATGTGTGGCAAAAATGCTCGCTGATGGGACTGATGACTCCGATCTTTCCCAGCGCATTCGGAAAACGGTAAAGGCGGGCAGGCCCATTGCTGTTCTCGCTCTCGGCAGGGAGCAGCCGAGAGACCTTTGCGAGACGCTCCAAAATGCGGGCTGCCGAAAGATACCATTCATGCCCCTCATCGGACTGAAACGGCATGAACTCGATAAAGCGCACCTCAAAAGGGAAATGATAGGTCAAGCAAGCCAGATCTTCAATCTCGTCATCGTTGATTCCCTGCATGACAACAGTGTTGAGCTTTATCGGTGCGTAACCCGTTTCCTGAGCCGCTCGAATTCCTGCCCAGACCTGTTCAAAACAATCCCGCCGCGTGATCAGGGCATATTTCTCAGGGTTTAGGGTATCCAAACTGATGTTGATCCGTTTGATGCCGGCAACAAAAAGCGCCTGCGCAAACTGTGGCAAGAGCAGACCATTTGTTGTGAGGCTGATGCTCTTGATGCCCGGGGTGGAAGCAATGCTTGCACAGAGGAAGAGAATATCCCGTCTGGCCAAAGGCTCTCCCCCGGTGATCCTGACCTTGGTGATTCCCATTCGCGTTACAATGCGCACCAGGTGGAGAATCTCTTCATAGCTCAGAATCTCTTCATGGCTCAGCTGCGGGACCCCCTTCTCCGGCATGCAATAGGTGCATCGCAGATTGCACCGATCCGTGATCGAGAGTCGAAGGTAGTCGATTTTGCGCTGATAAGAATCCTTTAAGGTGGGTAACATCAACCAAATCTCCCAGGAAAACACCTCTAAACAGTGGTTCGGTTTCGAAAAGGTCTTCGTTGTTCCAGCAAACCCTTCAAACGGTCACCCAAGAGCGTATATCGCCTCTGAATCTGGCTGTTGTGAACGGCAATGGCCAGGGCTTTCTTGCTCCCCACGATCACCGCCAGTTTTCTGGCCCGGGTCATGCCGGTATAGAGCAAGTTCCGCTGAAGCATAACATAGTGCTGGGTCAGTATGGGAAGGATTACGGCGGGGTATTCGCTCCCCTGAGCTTTGTGAACCGTCACGGCGTAGGCCAGCACCAGTTCCTCGAGCTCGGAAAAGTCATAGGTCAGGACCCGCCCGTCAACCTCCACCCCAATCTCCTGGTTCTCTTTGTCGATTCTGCGGATGCGTCCGATATCGCCATTGAAAACATCCTTATCATAGTTATTGCGAATCTGCATGACCTTATCGTTCAGGCGGTAAACGACGCCATATCTCTCAACCGATTCCGATTTCGGCGCTGGATTCAGGGCATTCTGGAGCGCCGCATTGAGCCTCTGAGTGCCGATGGTCCCACGATTCATCGGGGTGAGCACCTGAATGTCCTCGACCGGATCGAAGCCAAATCTGCCCGGAATGCGATCTCTACAAAGCTTCAGAATAACCTGCAGGACCTCTTCCGGCCCTTCCTTCTCGATGAAGTAGAAGTCCGATAGACCCTCTTGGTCCGTCCTCAGGCGAGGGAACTTGCCCTCCCGCACCAGGTGTGCACTGATCACAATCCGGCTCTGTCGGGCCTGCCTGAATATCTCGGTGAGTCGGACCACCGGGAACCTCCCGGAAGTGATCGTATCCAGGAGCACATTCCCGGGACCGACCGAGGGCAGCTGATCCACATCCCCGACCAGTACCAGCGTCGCGTGGCTGGGAATTGCTTTGAGAAGGTGATGCATCAAGAGAATATCCAGCATAGACGCTTCATCGACAATCACCAGGTCCGCAGGAAGAGGCCTCTGGTCGTTGCGCTGAAAGCCTCCCAGTTGTGGACTGTACTCAAGAAGCCGATGCAATGTGCCGGCTGGATGAAGCGTGGCTTCGCTCAGACGCCTGGCTGCACGGCCCGTTGGCGCCGCAAGAGCGACGCGCGCATCCATCCTGCGGAAAACTGTCAGAATCGCCCGGATAAGCGTGGTCTTTCCGGTTCCCGGACCTCCCGTGACAATCAGGACCTTTTCCGTCAGAGCCTGCCTCACGGCCTGTTCCTGCAAAGGTGCAAGCCTGAAGGGCAACTTTCTGCGGAGCCAGGAAATGGCTTTATCGGGGTCCGGTCTGGTCTGAAGAGGAAGGAAAGACCCCAGGTAAATCAGCCTATGAGCCGCTTGAGCTTCAGCAATGTGATACCCTCTCAGATAAACCGCCTCTTTGTCCCCGAAGGTTGCACTCGTTTCTAAACCGAGCTTTTCCTGAACGATTCGCTGTTCGGCAAAAAGGCGAGCCAAGGCGGGTTCCAGAACGGTTCGGGGAATCTCCAGGAGCTTCTGGCATTGTTCCAGGAGCCATGAGCGGGGAACGCAGACATGTCCATCTTCTGTGGCCTGATGCAGAACGTAGGCGATGCCTCCTTCCGCTCGCAGTGGTGAATCCAGTGGAATGCCAAGGCGTTGAGCAATCTGATCGGCAGTAAGAAAACCGATTCCGGACACATCCATGGCCAGGCGATAAGGATTCTCCTTGACCACTTCGAGCGAAGCTTTGCCATAATGCTTGAAAATCCTTGACGCGAATGCCGCGCTGACACCATGACCTCGGAGGAAGATCATGAGTGTCCGGATATCCTTCTGCTCGTCCCAGGCTTTGCGAATCTGGTCGAGACGATACGCGCCGATTCCGTCGACCTCCAGGAGACGCTCAGGACTGTGGTCGATAACTTCAAGGGTATCCGTGCCGAACAGGCTAACGATCCGTTTGGCCATAATCGGACCGATTCCCTTGATCAGCCCGGATCCCAAATACTTGCCAATCCCCTGCGCAGAGTCGGGAGCCGTGGTTTCGTATCGATCAACATTGAACTGTTTTCCGAAGCGAGAGTGAAAACTCCAGGAACCTTCCATACGTAGCACTTCACCGGGGGTCACCGAGACAAAACTGCCAACGGCACAGACCGGTTCTCTGCGCCCCGGGACCTTTACTTTGATGACGCGATAGCCGTTTTCTTCATTGGCAAAGGTGATCCGTTCAACGGAACCCTGGATGATCTCAGCCATCTTCCTTTCCCAAGTGCAACCCGTTTGCGATCAGTAATCGATGTTCGAGCCCCTTCCTTTCAGAGGATACCAACATTCTTGTTGGAAGAATAGCCACGAATATAATTTTGACAATCACAGGGGTCATGTTATTATTGGCAAGGTTTCGGTCCATGAAGCGGAATATCGCTTTGGCGAAAAAGCATGGTCCGGAAGGGGTTTTTCTCAACTCTATCCCAGGGGAGAGGGTGTCCGATGTCTCTTTACATTAAGACCGAGGATTATCGGAAGCATGGAATCAACAAGTATTCAGACCTCGCACTCATTCGCGCACTGGTGCAGGAGGAGCTCAAGATGGATCGGGTCTTTGTCTCATTCGTGAACAGGCACGAATACATCCGAGTGGATTTCCTGCAGCCGCGACCGCCGCGCCGACAGAGGAGACGCCAGCAGCACAAGACAGAGCTGGTTGAAACCAATCAGGTGTGAACAAAGGGGCGCCTTTTCCAGGCGCCCCTTTGTTTTGCGAGACCGTCCGCAACACAACAATCATTCGATGGTTATTCCAATCACACTTCTATCAGGCTCTCCTGCAGCAGATCAATGTCGTCAACCTCTTCTTCCAGATAAGCCTTGAGCTTCTTCTTCAGCCGGCTCTCGATTTGGCGGACACGCTCCCGGCTGATGCCGAACCGGTCGCCAATCTCCTGAAGGGTCATCGGTTCATCGGTCAGCAAACGTTTGTCAAAAATAACCGACTCCTTACCCTTCAACAGCTTGCGGAAAAGCTCCAGTTTGTCGTGAAGAATCGCTTTGGCTTCCCGGTCTGCGAGCTGGTCGTCGACAGGCAGATCATCCGACGGCAGGAAGGATTTATGAGTATCTTCCGAATCTTCCTTCAGCGGGCTATCCAGCGATATCTCCCAGCTGTTGAGCCTCTGGTCCATTTCGATGATTTCCGATTCCTTGACGTCAAGGCGCCGGCTCAGCAGTTTCGGGGAGGCTTCGATTCCCTGGGCTTCCAGGCGTTCCTTCTCTTTGCGCAGGTTAAAAAAAAGCTTACGCTGTGCCTGCGTGGTGCCGATCTTGACCAGCTTCCAATTGTCCATAATGAACTTGATGATGTAAGCTTTGATCCAAAATGACGCATAGTAAGAAAACTTATAGCCCCTGTACGGATCGAACTTCTTGACCGCCTGCATCAACCCGACGTTGCCCTCCTGGATCAGATCCATGAGGTTCTGCATCCAATAGCGTTGGAATTCCATGGCGATTTTCACCACCAGTCTCAGATTGGCGGTAACCAGGGAGTAGGCAGCATCCATGTCTTCTTTTTCCCGATATCTGATCGCCAGGTCCCGTTCTTCTTCGCGGCTTAACAAGGAGTATCTCTTGATTTCATCCAGATAGAGCCGAAAGGGATCTAAGGAAATCAGATGAGGCCGCACCGGTGCGGGGACAACAGGGTGTTGAACTTCCTGTGCCTCCTCGTTTGGAGCCGAGTCTTCTTCAGGGTCTCTCATCTTGCGGCTGATGCTCATAGCAGAACCTGCCTCATTCAACGGGCAAATTACCCATAGCAGCGAAAAGCGCTATCGGCACTCAGAGAAGTCTATTGCTGCATTCATAAGGCCCAATGGAGCTCCGGCGAGGGCCCCGCCCTCGTCCCATCAAAAGCCGATTGCCTGCGATATTGCGATTCACTACTTCCCAATACTAGTATACCTTCGACAACAAAACAAGATGGAAGCCGGGAAGTTTGTTGCCATAAAGAGGAGAAAACCATTGCCTTTTCCGTATCAACCATATATAAAGCCTACCAATATTTGAGAAGAAGGCGGTATTATTTTTCTAAATGTTGATGGCTCCCCCATCCATAACCAGAAGTGACCTTGTCATTCCAGAGCACATCGCTAGACTGACCCCTTATTTGCCAGGCAAGCCTTTGGATGAGTTGAAGAGAGAATCCGGCATGACCGGCTCGATCAAGCTTGCAAGCAACGAGAATCCCTTAGGACCTTCCCCCATGGCAACAGCCGCCATTCGAAAGGCCCTGGATGGTTTGCATCGATATCCGGACGGCAGTGGCTACTACTTGAGAAAGCGACTGAGTGAGAAGTTCGGTCTACCGTTTGACGGGATTGTGTTGGGCAATGGCTCCAACGAGATCATTGAGCTCACCCTTCGCACTTTCCTTCAACCTCAGGATGAGGTGATTCTGCCGGCACCCTCCTTCCTGGTCTATACCCTGGCGGTCCAGGCAATGGGGGGAAAAACCATAACGGTTCCACTCTCAGGCCATACCATCGATCTGGATCAAACTGCCGGGGCCGTTACATCGAAAACCAGGATGATCTTCATTAACAATCCCAACAATCCGACCGGCACAGTCATCAGGAAGGCCGATTTCGATTCTTTTCTGAAAGCCGTTCCCCCGCATACGGTCATAGTCTTGGATGAGGCGTATATTGAATTTGCAGCCACCGGCGACACTCCAAAAGGATTTGACTATATTCACCAATCCGGTCCTCATGTGATTGTCGCCAGGACGTTTTCCAAGGCATACGGTCTTGCGGGATTGCGTATCGGCTACGGTGCGATGGAACCCGCCGTGGCAGACCCTATGCACCGTGTGAGGCAACCCTTCAACACCTCCACACTGGCCCAGGTTGCGGCGCTGGCCGCCCTTGATGACGAAGAATTCTTGCACGAAACACGCCGTGTTGTCGCCGAAGGGCTGGCTTTTCTCCGCGGAGAAATCAACCGGCTGGGCTTGCACTATGTGCCGACACAGTCTAATTTCCTTCTCATCGAAACCCCCATAGAGGCCAGGGCGGTGAGTGAAACCATGCTTCGCCATGGGGTGATCATTCGCCCCATGAACGCTTATGGATTGCCAAACCACATACGAGTCAATGTAGGATTGCCGGAAGAGAACAAGCGGTTCATTGAAGCCCTTAGCCGCGCACTCAGTGGATTGTCGGAGGCCCGTTGAACAGGACGATGGTTATTGCCATTGACGGCCCCGCGGGGGCGGGGAAAAGCACTGTATGCAGGCTATTGGCCAAGAAACTCGGATACGCATACCTTGACACCGGAGCGATGTACCGGGCGATGGCATGGAGTGCCCTTGAGGAGGATCTGGCCATAGAAAACGAAAGCGAAATCGCCCGGCATATCGAGTCGGTCCCTCTTCGTTTCACAATGGAGGATGGCGCCATCGGCATCTACTCCGGTAAGAGGAGATTGGACGAGCAGCTTCGCCGGCCGGAAATATCTGGTTGGGCCTCCCGGATTTCTCGGTTGAAGTGCGTCAGGGATTACCTGACCCATTGTCAGAGGCAATTGGGCAAGATAGGAAACATCGTGGCAGAGGGTCGAGATATGACCACCATCGTTTTCCCCGATGCACCGGTCAGGGTTTTTCTGCAGGCTGACCTGAAGGTCCGAGCACAAAGACGCCTCCTCGAGTACCGCAGCAAAGGGATCACGGCCGACCCAGCCGCTCTGGAGGAACAGATTCGGGCCAGAGACGAAGCTGACGAACAAAGATCACTGGCGCCTCTGCGCGCAGCACCGGGAGTCTGCGTTCTGGATACTTCGCGTATGGGGATTGAAGAGGTCGTCGAGCGCCTCCTGGAGATTGTCCGTCGGAAGGCCGGAGAAAAAGTGTCATCAATTGAGGGTTGAGCGATGATTTTCAAATTGTTGTTGCAATTTTATTTTGATAGATTGTACGCTAATCTACTTGGCAGGGGCCAATATCGGACAAGGGGGTAACTAATTCAATGGTTGACAAAGATGAAACGAAACAAGAACTAACTGCTCAGACTGATGGAGCCGAGCCATCGCAGACAGATGAAGCCGCGTTTGATGCCGATCTCGAAGACCTCGATTCAATGCAGGATTTGTATGATCAGAGCTTTCAGAATATCCAGGAAGGAGAAGTCATCCGTGGACATATCGTCCAGGTCAATGAGGACTTTGTGATGGTCGATATCGGCTACAAGTCCGAAGGGCAGATCTCGGTTACCGAGTTCAGGGATGAGGCTGGGATCGTGAAAGCGGCGGTCGGGGACGAAGTGGACGTTTTGCTGGAATACCATGACGACGAAGACGGGACCATTCACCTGTCTAAGGAAAAAGCTGCAAAAATCAAGATATGGGATGACATCAGCAAAATCTACAACGACGACGGCATTATCGAGGGCAAGGTCGTATCCAAGGTCAAAGGTGGGCTCGCCGTCGATATTGGTGTTCAGGCATTTCTTCCGGGTTCACAGGTCGATCTTCGACCCATTCGAAACCTGGAGTCGCTTCTGGGGCAGGTCTTTCCCTTCAAGGTTTTGAAATACAATAAGAAACGCCGCAACGTCGTACTCTCCCGCAGAGCGATTCTTGAAAAAGAACGCGAGCATCTGAAGCATCAAACGCTTGCAAACCTCGAGGACAACAAGATCGTTGAAGGGATCGTCAAGAACATCACCGACTATGGAGTGTTTGTTGATCTGGGCGGGATTGACGGTCTGCTGCACATAACGGATATGAGCTGGGGTCGAGTGGGGCATCCTTCCGAGTTGTTCCAGATGGGCGACAAGATTAAGGTCAAGGTGTTGAGCTTTGACCGGGAAAACGAACGTGTATCCCTGGGGCTGAAGCAGCTGATCGATGATCCCTGGACGAAGGCTCGGGAGAAATACCCGGTGGAAACCCAGGTGAGGGGCCGGGTAGTCAGTCTGACGGACTACGGAGCGTTTGTTGAAATAGAAGAGGGTGTCGAAGGGTTGATACACGTTTCTGAAATGTCCTGGACCAAGAAGATTCGCCACCCATCGAAGGTGCTCAGTGTTGGAGACGAGGTCGAGGCGGTTGTGCTGAGCATCAATCCGGATAACAAGCGCATTTCGCTCGGCATGAAGCAACTGGAGCCCAATCCCTGGGATATCATTGCCCACAAATACCCCGTGGGTACAACCATTGCCGGCAAGATCAAGAACATCACGGATTTTGGAGTTTTCATCGGCATCGATGAGGGGATTGACGGCCTGGTTCATATCTCGGATATTTCCTGGACAAAGCGCATCAAGCACCCGTCTGAAGTCTACAAGAAGAACCAGGAAGTCCAGGCAATCGTGCTCAACATCGACCGGGAAAATGAGCGTTTTTCGCTGGGCATCAAGCAACTGGAGCAGGACCCCTGGGAGAGCATCCCTGAGCGCTATCCATTGGGTGCAATCATTGCCGGTCCGGTCACCAACGTGACGGACTTCGGCCTCTTTGTCGAGATTGAGGAAGGCATTGAGGGCCTGGTGCACGTTTCTGAAATCAGCAAGGAAAAGATCAAGTCCCCCGTGGGACAATACAAGACTGGTGACCGAGTCAGCGCAAAAGTCATCAATATCTCGCCCAAGGATCGAAAGATTGGGCTCTCCATAAAGAAGATCCAGGAACAGGAAGAACGCACCAATTATGAAGAGTACGTTGACAATGCCAAGGCGGCAACATCAAACCTCGGTGAATTGCTGAAGGAAGAATTGGAGGCCCGGGCAACAACCGCCCTGCCGGCTGATAATGCCAAGTAGCTCTGTAGATTAGTCCTGCTGCAAGTTGCTCACCCGGCTTATGCTGTCTAGCGTAAGGCCGGGTGAGCCGTTTCGGGGAACACTTATGAAGCGATTCTTCTTTTCCCTGATTATTCTGTCTCTGCTGATATTCATCGGCCTGGTGACATGGCTGCTAACCCCCGAATCACAGTGGTTCGCCGGCCCGAATCAAATCGGTGTGATTGAGCTCAGCGGTCTGATTGACAGCGTTCAGGATCCACTGAAAGCGTTCAGAGAGTTTCGCAAGAACACGAATGTCAAGTGCGTTCTGCTTAGAATTGAGTCGCCAGGCGGAGGCATCGGCGCTTCTCAAGAGCTCTATCGGGAAGTCAAGCGGACTATCGAAGTAAAGCCGGTGGTGGCTTCCCTGGGCGGGATCGCAGCTTCCGGGGGATATTACATTGCCTCGGCCGCCAATCGCATTGTGGCAAACCCGGGCACGATCACGGGAAGTATAGGGGTCATCAGCTATTTCCCCAACCTCCAGGAGCTCTTCAAGAAGATCGGCTTCAGTGCGAACATCATCAAGAGCGGCCGGTTCAAAGACATCGGCAATCCGGATCGGGAAATGACACATGAGGAGAGAGAGCTCCTTCAGAGCACGATGGATGAAGCGCATCGTCAGTTCATTCGTGATGTCGCTCACGGACGCAATCTGCCGGAGGAGAAGGTTCGAGAGGTAGCGGACGGCCGGATCTTCATGGGGGAAAAAGCCCAGCAGCTGGGCCTGGTGGATGAACTGGGCAACTTTGAGGATGCGATAAAAACCTCGGCACTTCTGGGCAAAATCGAAGAAGAACCCGACCTGCTCTACGCAAAGAAGAGAAAACGCTCACTGCTGGATTTCCTGATTGGAAGCGAAATCAGTGAACAGCTGGATGGCTA
>CAYTWB010000023.1:0-19586 GCA_964441945.1 uncultured Syntrophobacteraceae bacterium | reverse complement strand
GCTCACTGCTGGATTTCCTGATTGGAAGCGAAATCAGTGAACAGCTGGATGGCTATATAAACGGGTCTTTAAGTTTTCTTCGCTATCAGGTGCCCTCGATGTAGCATCGGATAATCGATGGCTCTCCCAGCAGTACCTGCATGGCTGTGTTGAAAAAACCGATTACCCCGAGCCCTCAATCTCGTCCGGCTTATCAGGTCTTGAAAATGCTGACATCGCCCCCGCCTTCCCGCAAGACCTCCGGCGTGTCGCCGATCAGAGAGATCACGCTGGAAGGCCTGCCGGGCACCGCACCGCCATCGATGATGAGATCGACGGCGTGCCCGAGTTTTTCCTTGATTTCCTGAGGGGTTGAGAGAATCTCCCGGGTTTCGGGGTGGGTTGCACTGGTGTTGATGACCGGATGCCCCAGGTCCTGGACCACTGCCAGGCATATTGGGCTGTCGGGTACGCGTATCCCGAGTGTGTGCCGTTTGGACAACATGATCTTCGGGACCAGGCGTGATCCTTCCAAGACAAAGGTGTAAGGGCCTGGAAGCAGGCGCTTCATGGTTTTGTAGGCATAGTTTGTGACCTGGGCGTACTCGCTGATGTTTTTCAGATCACTGCAAATAAAACTGAACGGTTCCACATGGGAACGCCGTTTCAGCTGATATATCTTTTCGATCGTAGCTTTGTTGAAAAGATCGCAGCCAATCCCGTAATAGGTGTCGGTAGGGTAAGCGATGATCCCTCCCTTCGTCAGAACGTCGACTACCTGTTTGATCTTTCTTGGTTCAGGGTGCTGGGGGTTGATCTCCAAAATCATGAGTAATCCCTTTCTGGCTAAGAGTTTTCATGGCGGTTCGCCCACACTGCGTCCGGGAATCTCTCGACTCTTGGAATTTTCTTCTTTCTCAATGGAGGTCTTGACATCAACTTCAGAACCGATGCAATAAGATCCTCACGCGAAGTCCACTACCGACCCTGTACTCTTTGGACAATAGTCACATGAAAAATGGGTTGTCAAGGTAAGAAAAGGAGAGAAGCCTTGGATGGTGCTCCGGAGAGTTCGCTCTTTGCCTCCATAGACATCGGGTCCCACACGGTTCGCTTGCTCATCGCGCAGGTGGAAGGAAGGACGAAGGTTGTCCCCGTTCTGTCGGCCCGGCACATCACCCGCCTTGCCAGGAACTTCTCCGAGGAGAAGACCCTCGCGGATGACAGCATTCAAGAGAGTATCGCCGTCCTGCAGGAATATGCCACACTCATGCATCGTCATCGGGTGCAGTCCGTCAACTGCTGTGCGACGGGAGTGATCCGCCGCGCTGCAAATGCCGCAGATTTCCTGCAAAGCATCCGGAAAGCGACCGGCATTTCCACGGTAATTCTCTCGGAGGAAGCCGAGGCGTTTCTCTCAGCCAAGGGTGTCATCAGCGGGCTCCCGCGGCCGGAGTGCTTTGTTTTGTCGTTTGATCTGGGTGGGAGCAGTACGGAACTGCTTTTGGTCGATACCTCGCGTGCCGAGTCATTGTGGAGTACCAGTATCTTTATCGGCGCCGCCACGATCACTGAGCGGTTTCTGCCCGGCGATCCCCCGGCGGGTCCGTCCCTCGTTCGTGCCGCAGGGACCATTCGGGATGCCCTGTCTCAGAGCATTTCTGAGGTTCGGGCATTGTTGGAGAATCTTCGTATCCCGCTCCATCTCCTGCAGTTGGTGGGGACTGCGGGAACGGTAACCACCCTCGCCGCCATGCTTCTGAAAATGGAGACCTATGATGCGTCCCGCGTAAATGGGTTCCTATTAACGGAGGAGTGCCTGATTCAATTGATCGATACGCTGTCCGGTATGCCTCTTGCTGATCGGCGGAAGCTCGTGGGATTGGAAAAGGGCCGGGAAGCGATCATTCTGGGGGGAGCATTGATTGTCCGGGAACTGATGCACGGCCTCGGGCACAAACTTCTAACCGTGGTGGACAGCGGCCTCCTCGAAGGCCTCCTGTTGGCCCTCATAGAAAAGGAATATGGCTGGCCGGCAGGTCTGTCATCACGTTTGACATTCGGGTTGCAGGACGTATAGAAGCCGCTGCTTTCAGCTCTAGCCACTGAACCTATTATCCTTAATCTTTTGCTTTTTCTATATTTGGAGGAGAAAACCAATGGCGGAAAGAATTGTGGAAAGAATTCCAGAGGCACTCACCTTCGATGATGTTTCTCTCCTCCCCGACTATTCCGAGGTATTACCCAAAAACACTTCGGTAGATACCTTGCTCACCAAGGGAATACCCCTGCGGATACCCCTGACCAGCGCAGCCATGGACACGGTCACGGAGGCGGATACGGCAATCAGTCTTGCACGGGAGGGAGGCATCGGGTTCATTCATCGGAACATGTCCATCGAACGGCAGGCTCAGGAGGTGAATAAGGTAAAGAAGTCAGAAAGCGGAATGATCGTTGATCCGGTGACGGTGGAACCCGATCAGAGCATATCAGACGTTCTCGACCTCATGGCACGATATCGCATCTCGGGCGTACCGGTTGTAAAAAGAGGCCAACTTGTTGGGATCATTACCAATCGCGATCTTCGTTTCGAAACCAACAATCAGCTCAAAGTGTCCGAAGTCATGACAAAGGACAATCTGGTGACTGCACCCCTCGGAATCTCCCTGGAAGAATCGAAGAAGCTCCTCCACAAAAACCGCATCGAAAAGCTTCTTGTGGTCGATGAAAAAGGACGATTGCGGGGACTCATCACCATCAAGGACATCATGAAGATCACCGAATACCCCAACGCGTGCAAGGACCACTTGGGCCGCTTGAGAGTGGGAGCCGCCGTCGGCGTCAGCAAGGACACCATGGACCGGCTTAGAGCGCTGAAGGATGCTGGAGTAGATGTAATCGCTGTGGACAGCGCTCACGGGCATTCACGAAATGTTCTGAAAACGGTCGAACAGATCAAGGCGGAGTCTCCCGAAATCCAGATTGTTGCCGGTAATGTCGCGACGGTTCATGGGGCGGAAAGCTTGATCAAAGCCGGTGCCGATGCGATAAAGGTAGGTGTGGGTCCTGGATCGATTTGCACAACCCGAATCGTGGCCGGCGTGGGTGTGCCTCAAGTTACCGCAATCCTCGAGTGTTCGAAAATTGCCAGGGCACACGGTATTCCCGTCATTTCAGATGGTGGAATAAAATACAGTGGCGACATCGTCAAAGCATTGGCTGCCGGAGCGGATTGCGTCATGATCGGAAGCCTTTTTGCAGGAACGGACGAAAGTCCCGGTGAAACCATTCTCTATCAGGGCCGAAGCTACAAGGTGTATCGCGGGATGGGCTCCCTGGGAGCCATGAAAGAAGGCAGCCGGGATCGCTACTACCAGGATGAGATTGTGGAACCCGGGAAACTGGTTCCCGAAGGTATTGAAGGGAAAGTGCCCTATCGGGGTTCCATCGCAGCCAGTGTTCATCAGCTGATCGGAGGGCTCCGTGCAGGCATGGGGTATCTGGGATGCCGGAACCTGGCTGAGCTCCGTGAAAAGGCCCGAATGGTTCGCATCACCAGTGCCGGCCTCAGAGAAAGCCACGTTCATGACGTCATTATCACAAAAGAGGCCCCAAACTATCAGGTCGATCTGAAATAGTCACCTTCTGACAGGACTCGTCTCATGTCTTTCAATCCTCTTCACGAAGAACGCATCCTGATCCTGGACTTTGGTTCCCAAACCACCCAGCTGATCGCCCGAAGAGTCAGGGAAAGCCACGTCTACTGTGAGATTCAACCTTTCAACCTGCCAATAGAGAAGATCCGGGCTTTTCACCCGAAAGGGATCATTCTCTCCGGAAGCCCTTCCAGCGTTCATGACATTGGGGCCCCCCTCTCCGATCTCGCGATATTTTCTCTGCAGGTTCCCATCTTGGGCATCTGCTATGGCATGCAACTCATGGCTCTTCAGCTGGGAGGCACGGTTGAAAAGGCGGATCGCAGGGAATACGGTCCGGCAACCCTCGATGTGGTTGAGCCGGATGAACTCTTCCGAAACATCGACAGCAGAGGAGTACGGGTGTGGATGAGCCATGGAGATCGCGTCCTCGAACTTCCCCGGGGATTCATCATACTCGCCTGCAGCGAAAACTCACCCGTGGCCGCCATGGGCGATCCAGCCCGCCGTTTCTATGGGGTCCAGTTCCATCCCGAAGTCGTTCATACCCCGTGTGGAAGATCAATCCTTGAGAATTTCCTCTTTCGCATCTGCCATTGCCGTCCCGCCTGGACCATGAAGTCTTTTGTCGACAACACCATTCATGAACTGCGGGAGAGAGTCGGCCCGGATCAGGTGATTTGTGCCTTGAGCGGCGGGGTGGATTCATCCGTTGTGGCCGTGCTGCTGCACAAGGCCATCGGTCAACGCCTTCACTGTATATTTGTCAACAATGGGGTGCTGCGCAAGGGCGAAGCGGAAAGCGTCCGAAGGATTTTTCAGGATCACTTTGAACTGAACCTTATCTATATAGATGCTACAGAACGTTTCCTGGAAAGTCTCCGCGGAGTTGTCGACCCTGAGCTGAAACGCAAGATCATCGGCAATCTCTTCATCGAGCTCTTCGAACAGGAAGCCGTTCGCATCCCCAATGTCCAGTATCTCGCTCAAGGAACGCTCTATCCAGACGTCATCGAAAGTGTCTCTTTCAAAGGGCCGTCGGCCACCATCAAGACCCACCACAATGTCGGAGGGCTTCCCGAACTGATGAAATTCGAGCTCATAGAACCCTTGCGAGAACTGTTCAAAGATGAAGTCCGCCTGGTTGGCCGAGAATTGGGATTGCCCGAGCAGATCGTCATGCGTCACCCTTTTCCTGGACCCGGCCTGGCAATTCGCGTCATTGGCGAAGTCAGCCCCGAGAAACTGGACATCCTCCGGGAAGCTGACCTGATCATCTTGGAAGAGATGGAAGTCTCCGGATGGTACGATCGCGTCTGGCAGGCTTTTGCTGTGCTGTTGCCGGTCCAGTCGGTCGGTGTTATGGGAGATGAACGTACTTACGATCAGGTCATTGCGGTCCGCGTTGTAGAGAGCCTGGACGCCATGACCGCTGACTGGGCGAGACTTCCCTATGAACTGCTCCAGAGGATTTCCAACCGCATCATCAACGAGGTCAAAGGGGTCAATCGAGTCGTGTACGATATCTCTTCAAAACCTCCCAGCACCATTGAATGGGAATGACCGCTCGCTCATCGATGAAGGGTTATCAGAAAAGCCATCGGTTCTATCGGTATCAACACCAGCATAAGGAAGGTTGGGTTTTCTTTCAGACCCGGTATCGCGAGACCGATCTTTGGATTCGCGCCCGATGTGCACTGGAAGAAGAGGCTCTGGGGGCGGTCCTGGATTGCCGACATCAACTGGAAGCTTACATCTCACGGTTTCCCGATTTCATGCAGTCGCTCAGCCCCTTGCCCGATGATCCGTTCGCACCGCCACTGGTGCGGCGGATGCTGCATGCCGCGCAGAAAGCAGGGGTGGGGCCGATGGCGAGTGTGGCCGGCGCAATCGCCCAATCCGTAGGGCTCGATCTGAAACATTTGAGTCCATCCATTATCATCGAAAATGGGGGAGACTGCTATCTGGATTTGCAGGAAGAGACCAGTGTGGGGATTTTTGCCGGCCCCCACTCGCCCTTCACCGGCAAGATAGCGCTCCGTTTCATGGCGGATCGCTTTCCCTTGGGCATCTGCACCTCTTCGGGAACAGTCGGTCACTCCTTGAGCTTCGGCAAAGCCGATGCGGTAACCGTTGTCTCGCGGGACGCAGCCCTGGCGGATGCCGCGGCCACGGCTCTCGGCAACCTCGTCCGGAAACCGCAGGATATCGGGAAAGCCCTGGAGCTTGCTCCTTCCATCCCGCACATTGAGGGAACCCTGATTGTCATTGAAGACAAGATCGGCATTTGGGGCGATCTCGAGATTGTCCCCCTCTAAGGCGGTCCCACCGTAGAGTCACTTGCTCCACGGTTCCCATTATGATGCTTGATGACCATCGAATGGAATCTGATTGACCAGTAAAGGCTTATCTTTGCTCAGCGGCCTCTGATCCAAGATCTTGCGGATCAACACAGCGGTTTCAAGAAAATCGAGCGGTTTCAACATGAATGCACAAGCACCAGCCTCCCCGGCTTTCTCTTCGGAAGTGTCCTCTTTCCATCCACTGCACAGAATCACCGGGATATCAGGTCGAATGGACAGCATCCGCCGGGCAAGATCTCTGCCGTTCATGTGCGGCATGGTGTAATCCGTTATTACCAGATCAAAATAATCCGGATGGACTCGAAAGAGCTCCAGAGCTTCAAGGCAGCTTGTTCTGGTTACCACTGCATAACCAAGCCGTTCCAGAAATGTTTGCCATACATGAACCAGTTCCGGCTCGTCGTCGACAAAAAGAATTCGCTCAGTACCGGTTGGAACCGCCGCACTGGATTCTTCAGCAGAGGTCAAATCCTTTTCAATTCTGGGCAAATACACATGGAAAGTAGTGCCTTTGCCGCGTTCACTTGAAACGGCAATGGCACCATCAAAGCTCTTTACAATGCCGTTAACCACCGAGAGCCCCAAGCCACTTCCTTTGTCTGTCTCTTTTGTGGTGAAATACGGATCGAAGATCCGTTCCACGGTTGCCGGGTCCATCCCGCTTCCCGTATCCGCAACGGTTAACCTTACATATGGACCGCACCGTGTTCTGGTGTCCGTGAATATCGTGGTTCCATCCAGATCAACATTGGTCAGGCCGACTTGCAGAACGCCGCCCGTTTCCTCCATGGCATGAGCTGCATTTGTGCACAGATTTGTCAATACCTGGTGGATTTGCGTCGCATTGGCAAGAACTATAGCAGACTCACTCATTAAGCTCTGGTGTATCTCTATACTGGATGGAAGAGATGCCTGAAGAAATTTGATGACTTCTTTAATGATGGGACGAACATCCATAAGGTTCCGTCGCTCCTGTTGATTGATGCGGCTGAACCGTAGGATTTGAGCTACCAGGTCTTTAGCCCTGTGACATGCTTTCAAAGCCTCCTTTATATGATCCCCAGCCGTACCACTGGCTTGATATTCCGCCTCGGCCAGTCCTAAATAGCCCATAATGATTCCAAGGATATTATTGAAATCATGTGCTATGCCACCAGCCAGGATTGCGATAGCCTCCAGCTTTTGTGCCCGGCCTAGCCGGGTCTCCAGTTCATGTTTGGCAGCTTCAGCTCGGTTTCGTTCGGTAATGTCATGGATGATACTCAGGAGTATTCGTTCTTCTCCGATTTGCGCGCAACCCGAGCTGACCTCGACAGGGAAAACAGTGCCATTTTTTCGGACATGTTCTGTTTCGAAGAGGACTCCTTTTTCGAGCGCTTGTGCCATTTGGTTCCGTATCAACGGTCTGGTATGCAGCGCACGAAGATCCTCGATATTCAGCCTGAGCAGCTCTTCACGATCATAACCGTAAGCGGTGCAGGCCGCATCATTGGCTTCCTCGATGCGGCCGTCCAGAGAGATAAACAGAATGATTTCGCGCGACCACTTTGAGAGCAAAGCATATCGCTTTAGAACATCTTGCGCTTGGTTGTGGGTGGCAGTATCCATTCAACTCCCCTTCCAACAAGAACACTTCCCTCTCCAGTATGGTCCGACTGAAGATTCGAGAACACCCGCAAGTTGTTGTTGTCATTCCATTTCTGCAGGATCACTCAATCGGTCAAGCAAAGAGAAGATGTGACCTTTTGAGAACCTTACTCAGGAATTCTTCCAACTCTTTCATGTCATAAGGTTTTGCCAGGGCGTCTTTGAATCCATACTGCAAATAGTCGCTCATAATCGAATCGTGAGAGTAACCGCTGGACACTACAGCATTCACATAAGGATCGATCTTTCTTATCATGGCGATGGTCTCCCTACCTCCCATACCTCCCTTTACCGTCAGATCCAGAATAACGAGGTCGAACGGCTTGCCCTGCTCATAGGCTTCGAGGTATTTCTGAATGGCTTGTTCCCCATTGCTGGCAACTTCGACCTCATGACCCATCCTGAGGAGCATTTTTCTTATGCAGTCCAGCATCCTTTCCTCATCGTCCATCGCGAGGATTCTTCTGCGCTCGGGAATGTTCTCTTTAGCCTCTGGAACAGATGTTTCCCTGCTTTCCAGAGAAGCAGGAAGATAGATATCGACGGTTGTCCCCACGCCCTCGTCTGTCTTTACCTCGATATGGCCGCCATGCCTCCTGAACACGGAATGAGCGATTGTCAGTCCAAGGCCAATTCCCTTTTCGCTGCCTCTCTCTTTAGTCGAAAAATAGGGGTCAAAGATCCTTTCAAGGTGGTCTGGATGTATCCCCCTGCCTTGATCCTTTATTGAAATCTTCACGTACCTGCCTTCCGACAAGGTTGGAAGAATCTGCCCATCTTTTGCTGTAATGTCGATATTTTGGGCATGGATGGTGATCATCCCACCGTTGGGCATAGCTTCCCGGGCATTGAGAATCACATTGGTGATCGCCTGTCTGATTTGCTTTTCATCGACAGCAACCCTCCAGAGATCCACAGGGACAGAACTCCTCTGTTCGACATTGGAACCGCTTAATAAAAGCACCACTGAGTCTTCCAGCATCTTCTTGAGATTAGAGGGCCTTTTCAGCGGAGCCCCGCTGCTGGAAAAGGTGATGAACCTCCTGGTAAGCTCCTTGGCCCTGACAGCAGCATTTGCGGCATCTTCGAGGATCGTAACGAATGGATGATCAGATGGCAGATCCATGCGGACTATGTCGATGTTTCCCATAATGATCGATAGAAGGTTGTTGAAATCGTGAGCGACACCGCCTGCCAGTACACCGGCAGCATCGAGTTTCTTCAGTTTCAGGAGCTCTTCTTCCGTTCTTTTGCGTACGGAGAGGTCAACAACCTGCACCAAGAATCCGCATTCGGATGAGCTTTCCAGTGAAAGAGGGGAGATGACCACATCAAGGCTCAGAGTGCCCGTTTTTGTGGTCTGATAGAGCCCCTTGCTTCGAACAAGGCCAAAGTCATACTCTGTTTCATATCGAACGACTTCTCCATTGAGGATCTTCTCCTTCGCTCCAGGAGGCAGGTTTGGGTCTTGAAAAAGGTCGAAATGCTTGACCTCCTGAGGGTCAACCACGCCGAACAAGTCAAGACATGCCTGATTCATAATGACCAAGTGTCCATTCGCATCGTACAAGTATTTCCCGATGGGTGACCGCTGAAAGATGCTTCGGAATTTCTCCTCGCTCTTCTTTTGTTCATCTTCTGTCCTTTTGCGGTCGGTGATATCCAGCATGGTCCCGATAACTGCCGGCTTACCCTGATATGTCGTATAAGAACCATAGACCTCGACATTCCTGATTTCCTGACTCCCTCTGAGTATTCTGAATTCGCAATGGACCGATCCTGTTCCAGCGGACGTGCTCCTGCACAGATCCTCCTCCATGAGAGGCAGGTCTTCCGGGAATGTAATATCCTTCAGCCCTTTCTTGTCGACCAACTCCTCAACACGGTAGCCGAGTATTTCAGCGAGTCGTGAGTTGACATACTTCAACACTCCATCCTGGATGAGAAAGTCACCAACAGACGATTTCTCGACCAGGTCCTTGAACCTGGACTCCGACGCACGCAACGCCTCCTGTGCTTGTCTGTGCCTGGAGATATCTCGGACGATCGCCCACATCCCATGGTTCCCGCTGCCTTCGTCCTTGATCAGGAATGTTCGAAGCTCAACCGGAAACACCGTCCCATCCTTCTTGCGATACTCCTTCTCGTACACCTCGGAGTAACCTTTTCGAAGGATTTGATCCTCCACAATGCCTTGCTCAAACGCGTGCCAGCGTTCCGGTGTAAGATCGACATAAGTCATCTGCAGCAGTTCCTCGTTGGTGTAGCCAACCATTTGCCGATAGGATTCGTCAAAATCTCTGATCTTGCCCGTCATATCGATGTATACGAAACCGTCCATCATGCTCTCATGAAGCTTGCGGTTTTCTTGCTGGTTCTGCTCTAAGTCCGCTTCTGTCTGCATACGTTCGGTGATTTCTCTTTCTTGCTCTCTATTTGTCTCTTCCAACTCAGCAGCAGGCTCTCGAACTCGATCCTCAAGGAGCTCACCACACAGGAGGTGAGAGCTCGTCATCAGTGTTTTACTCCGATCTTTCAAAACAATATCCTTCCTTCCCGTTCTCCTCAAGAACTCCTTAGAGGCTGTCTGAAAATCGGCTCACGGTGCCCCCAACGTCATGCCGGTGAAAACCGATATCCAGGAATTACGCAGCCTTCCGGATACCGGCTTTTACCGGTATGACGTATGCGGGTACTATTCAGACAGCTTCTTGTGGAGCCAAAGTGGACTCCAATCTCGCCAGGCGCTCTTCCAGCCTGGCAAGGGGAGGCGAAATGGTCTCCCGGTCGGATCGAGATTCAAACATAGCATGGTTCGTCCACCAGTCCATTCCCATCTCTCTTGCCTTGTCCACGGAGCAAACCACGAGGCGAATTTGGAGGGTGAGCAATTCAATGTCGACCAGTTTGATTTTGATGTCCCCCGCAATGACAATGCCTTTGTCCAACACACGCTCAAGGAGATCTGCCAGATTCGCACTCTCGATGGAGTGTTGTGTTCCCCTGTGAATGGCCATTTTTCACCTCCTATAACAACTTTCCGAGAGGTCCCAGGTCGAGGTTCAGATCCTCCTCATCCAAATGGAATTCGCACCGGAGTCTTTCAATTTCTTGCGCCTGCCTCATCAATGTCAACCCGAGTCTCTCAATTTCTGTTTCGCCGAGGTATCCTGCGTCGATCCGCCTGATTGCCTGGCGCTCCAGCAATTCATGGAGCAATTTCACCAGGGTCAAGACCAGCCTGCCGAGGCCATTCTTAACATTATCTTCATCGAGGTTGATTCGGGGTTGCCGAAGGACAGCCGCAGACCCTGGAGCGGAAAACGAACGCTGTTCAGAATCGCATCCCACATGCATTACCCTGGCAAAATCCGTGATGTTCGCTGATTCCACCCTCGTTCCATCCATCGTCTTTATCCTTTGCTTGACCACTTGTTATTCCGAATTCCGACCCACCGGTTGCGATGCAGTCAGGCACGGCTCGTCCCTGATCGCCGATCTCGTCCGGCCTGGATCACGCGCCGTCTCAACGGAGGTCAGTACAAGCTGCAGACCGAGGTAGATGAGATCGATGTCCGCCACCGAGATTCTTACCTCCCCCACCACGACGGCACCCTTATTGAGAATGCGGTCGAGCGCTTCACATATTGTCACATGTTCGTCGTCAAGATCGGCGATCCGGGACATTGGGCATGCACCTCATTAAGTCGGCGTCTTTCGAGCGAAATGACAAAATGCACTGCAAAGCCGCAGAGGATGCAGAGCGTCAAGCAAAACAAGGACTTGTTCTCTGTGATCCTTTTCTTGCAGCGCTGGAGGGATTGACTACGGGACCTTGATCTCGAGGCCGAAACAGCATCTGCCCCAGGTCCGTGAGAGCAGCAATTCCTCGCAGTTCACTCTGGCGATAGACGACTGTCTGGTGCAAATCGGGAAACGTCCCCCGCAGGCGGTCCCGAATTGCCTTCTCCCGGCAGGCAAGAGCAGAACAAAGAACACAGTCGGCCGGACGGGCTGCGAGATTGATAAACAGCAAAGGCACCTTCACTCCCAGCCGGTCACAGGCCGCCACCAAATCCAGTGTTTCCTGGTATGCCATCTCAGTCGGAACGGTTACTCCAAAGATCGCTGACTGTATCGGATCTTGCAGAAGAGACCTGAAGGTCTTCAGTTCTTTGGACATTCTCACCAGGCGTTGACTGGCCTTCGGCAGTGAAAAAACCGTCCGGTATTTCAGGAGCAGGCCGAAAAAGACCTTGAGCCATTGGTCGATCAATGCCGGAAGCTCAAGCAGACGAATCAGATGGCCGGTTGGTGCGGAGTCCAGAATCAAGAGATCGTAGCGACCCTCCATGAACAGTTCCATGGCGCGAGTGATGGCCATGATCTCATCAAGGCCCGGCGGAGAGAGGTCAAGAATGCGTTCCAATACTTCACGGTCAAAGGTCAAGTCAAAATTTGGCAGGATTGTATCCAGGAATTGCGCCAAATCGGTCTGGTACTGCTGTTTCAGGGAATCGAATTCTCTTTGAGCATTGAACTCGACGGCGCTGAGCCCAGGGGTGATGGGCATCGGCTCGGGGCCGACTCCGATGCCGAGGCAGGAGGAGAGAGAGTGGGCCGGATCAATGGAGAAAAGCAGGATTTCTCTACCGGAATCTTCCTGAGCCAGATGCAGAGCGGTGGCACAGGCCAGTGTGGTTTTACCCACTCCGCCTTTGCCTGCGAAAAAGAGCAATTTCGGCTGATGGAACGGATGATCTGAAGCCGTCTCGACCTTAGGCCGCAACCGCAGCGTTCCTTCCCGAGAATGACTCAACGGAATGTATTCCTGCGCTATCGCTCCATCCCAAAAGAGAGCAAGATTCTCTAGACCGATTACCTCCCGTGGATAGAGAGGAATCCCACAGCCTGCATGGTTTGTAAAAAGCCCGTCTTCCAACAAGGATTTCACGGCCGTTTTCTGGCAGCATGCAGCTTCCCAACACACCGGACAACCGTTGTCCGGGAAGAGGCGATTGACCAGGACCTCGCCCACGGGCACTCTTAAGTCCTCCAGGAAATGAAGTAAGGTTATCGTCTCTCTTACGGAAAGTTCTTCTGCAACCATCACGGGGATAAACCGACAGCGGCCGGCATCCTGCATAAGAGTCTGCATTTGGTGCACGGTTTCCGAAAACCCCTGGAGGAAATGATCGAGGTGATCCCGTTCATAGGAACCCCGAAAGATCATTCTCATATAGCGATGCTTTGCCAGCAAAGAATCTAACGCGCGCAGCCATTTGAGGATGAACTCCGGCATTGCCAGAAGTCGCAGGGTATGTCCGGTAGGAGCGGTATCGACAATAACGCAGCCATGGTCGCCTTTTTCCACCCACTTGGAGATCTCGAGAAAGGCCATGAGCTCGTCAAGGCCGGGAAGGGAAAGCTCTAGGAGTTTGCTGATGTCTTCTTCATCGAAAAATGTTCCGCGTACAGCCATTTCCCGAAGATGTTCGCCATGCTCTCTCTTGAAGGCTGCCAGAGCTCCCTGAGCATCCAGTTCAACCATTCTAAGGTTCTCTGGAAGGAGAGAGCCTGCGAGGCTGTCCGTCAGGGAGTGGGCCGGGTCTGTGGAAACCAGAAGGAATGACTCTTGCGGGCGATTGCGAGCAATGTGGATCGCTGCTGCCATGGCACAGGTGGTCTTGCCTACCCCACCCTTGCCACCGAACATCAACAGGCGCAGGGAGTCTTCGCTCAAAAAAGACGGTGTATTCACCTTGATTCATCCTTGCCCTCAAGACTTGGCGCCACGTTCCTGTATCTCATCCAACCGGTCAAGCAGTTCCTTCTCCCTGGAATCGAATTCCTCTTCCGTGATTTTCCCTGTCTCGAGCATCATATAGAGTTCACTCAACTGCAGGGTGATATTCTCCGCCTCCGTATCCGACTCCTGCATCACCACCTTGTGCAATTCGCGGAACGTCCAAAGAATACCGGTAATTGGGAAAAACAGGATATCGTCCAGGAGCAGCATGCCTTAACTCCGACGCAAAGAATGAGCTCTAAAGGTTGAGGGCCACATCCACGAAATTGTAAGGGGCCCACGGACCATTGTAGTCGAAAGCAAAATTGTTATCGAACAGACGCGCCGCATCGAAGATCCCCTTCTCAAATTCCCCCAAGCCATCACGCTTTACCAGACAGGCTAAATTGATCACTTCCCGCTCATTTCGCGCTGAGTTCCGCTTGATTTCAACGCAGCACGGGGAAAGCACATCCTCTACCTTCTCGGTATAGGCTTCTCGATCCTCATTGAGGATCCGATCAAACATCCTTCCCACTTCGATTTTGTCCTCCTGGGAGGGTTCCCGGTGGCTGCCGAAATAGAGGTCCCGAGCAACTCGCAGTTCCGGGTGAGTTAGCACAAAATATTCAAAGATATTGGGTACATCCCAGGTAACACGGAGGCCCATCTCGACCCGGCCGGCCACATGATTCAACTTCTCGATAAAGGATTCCTGGTGGATGGAGAGGATCTTTCTGATGGCTTTGTGGCCCTGTGCAATGATCCCGAAGCTCATGGGCAGGGGAGTGGTCTCCTCCATGAGTCTTCTCAAGACTTCCTGATGCGCTGCCAGATGCCGCCGCTCGGGACGGATTTTCGTACCCGAGAAATCGCTGATTACAGCTGCAACCTTGCCGTCCGAAATGGTGTACACCGAACCCCCGTCAATCCCAATCGGCCCATAAACATGATCATTTCCGTCACCTATGATGGCGAAGAGATACTTCCCGCTGTTGTCACCCTTTTGCCTGGCCATTGAGCAACCCATCCTTTCATTCACTGGTTCACAGCTTGGCCCTGCGCCTCATCCACCCATTTGGCCAGTCTCACCGACTTCACTCCTCCCTCCCGTGTTTGGATCTCCAGGATGCTCCCACAAACGTAGCACTTGATCTGTCCTTCGTAGTCGTCGTAAGCATCATCCAGATCGATTTTGTGCCCACAGGAAATACAGTTGATCTTCATGACCCCACCTCATGTTTTTGAGCTACTTCTTTAATTATACCTGATTTGCCGACACCATTCCTGGTGCCTGCTCCAAAGGTGCTCCAGTCGCTCTCTGCGCTGTTTCCTGGTATTCAGCGCGGCGTCCTGCCGAGCTATGCGTCCAGCGTCCAGATGCATCAACGGAAAGCCGGTGGCTGCGCGACAGGAATGCAGACCTCTTATGTTGCCGCTTGTGCGAATATGATCGGAAGCTCTCCTCGTTAACATGCCACAACCTCCCTTTAGTATTGCAGCCTAAAGCCACTGGGGACCTGGCGGACTGGTGGTTTGGAATCGGTCTCTTCAACTTTCTTCTCTTTGCTCTCGTTAGATTGCTCCAGGCGGGACAAAATAGATTCTCTCTCCGCATCGATTTCCCGGAATCGTTTGTCAATATTATTGACCCTGGTCATCGCACTTTTTCTTTCCCTGTCTCGCCGGAACTTCTCCATTTCCAGACAGCTCAGTTTCATGAACGCCTTATACGGGATAGCGGCTTCGTCAACCCTTCCGGCATGTGTGCGAATATCCTGCAAGCTTTTCAAGTTCCTGGGAGGAATGGCCATGATCTGAATCTCCTTATCAAGGGCGGCAAGCAACCGTTTCAATGCCTGCGGGCAACTTGAGGTTGACAGCCACACACTTTCTGAATGACTTCATCCACCTTCTGCAGCATGACTGACTGGCCGCTTCGGGTGACCTTTGCCGTATCCATGCTGAGAACGTCCTGGCATACCCACCGGAAAACAGGATCCTCCAACCGTGCCTGACCGTCGCGGAGTGCCAGAACTCTGGCAATGGCGATGCAGGCCCGGATCGTGGGGCGGTGATTGTTCACACCGATGCTGCGCAATTCTCTCACGATGTCGACGATGATCTCCGCATTGCCCCTGTCGATACCTGACTTAGCCATCGCGATCAGAATCTCGGTTTCGCGATCATAGTGTTCGAGATTGATCGTGATGAGTCGATCGAGGAGAGCGTCCTGAGTCTTGTGCACGCCGGCATACTCTTCAGGGTTGGAGGTGAAGATGGCCCGGAATTCAGGATGCACTGCCAGATAACCCTCGCCGGTTCGGCGTAGTCTCGGGAGATTTAGGATTCGCTCCGAGAGTACACTGAGGAGGGCATTGTTGGCTTCGGGCTTGGAGCGGTTGAATTCATCATAAATCAGGGTATCGCCATTCTGACAGGCACTGGTAAGACGATTGTCCACCCAAAAGCTTTTCATCTCCTCTTCAGTCTTCAGTACCGAGTGGATGAAATTGTCGACGAGTTTGGACTTGCGGTATCCAGCATCACGCCCAACGAGATCGGAGCTGCCGAATTCATCATCCCCATGAATGAGCGTAACAGGGCGACCAAGGTTTGAGGCAACGTGGAATGCCAGGGTGGTCTTGCCGGTTCCTGCCACTCCTGAGAAATGCACGGCATACCCTGCCGACAGGTAGGCGAGTGCCCTCTCCGTAACTTGTTCCACGTACGGCGTTGATACAAAGCCATCGCCCGGCTCCGGCACGATATTGTCTCCATCGGTCCGAACCCTTACAGTGCTTGCAGCTGAGACGTTCATATTCTCTGCATTCATTGTCCCCTTACTCCATTGTTTCTAAATGTTGGGCAGGCCATCAGAACAGACAGAATTCAGAAGACAGAATCCAGGATCGAAGAATCGTGCCAGCCTCTGACCACTGAATTCTGTCTTTTTGATCACCTCTCGATCCATCCCCTGCCGCGACAGCGAAGACAAGGCAGCGAAGATGCAGAGGGGTCATCCCCGTCGCCGTTGCATTCGGGGCAGATCTTCCTTTGACCGGCAGGGGCAAGAATAACTCCTTTGCCACCACAGGCAGTGCAGGTAAGGGTCTTGACGGCGCCGGTACCGCAACAATGAGCACACGGCACATGGGGAACAGGCACACGCACCAGGCCCCTCCCTCCACATACACAACAGGCGGACAGATAGGACATGATACCGAAGGGATCTTTCCCGCTGCCGCCACAAAAGGAGCAGCGCATATCAGCCGATCTTCTCTGCTCTGTAGTCATCTGCTTTTGCCTGACTTTGCGTTTCGCCGGGTCTCGAACCCTCCTGGCTAACGCATCCTTTCTTTCTTATGAGGCTTTTTTTCTTCCCTTCCAGACGCAACGGACTCCACGGCCCTGCCGCCTGTCTCCCCCTGCTCTTCAGTTTTTTCAGCCGCCTGCCGTTCTGCCTCGACTTGCGCCGGCTGTGCAGCTTCTTGCCTCGCCAGGATTTCAGTCTCCCGGCGCTTACGTTCCGCTTCCTCCCTGGCCTTGAGCTCCGCTTCCCGATGCTGACGTTCCACCGTCATATCGACTGGGGCCTGACGGACCACTGCAGGAGTCCCGATGCCCAACCAGGCGAGGCGCGCACCGGTGATATCCTCTGCATTCAACTGTCTCAGATCCGTCACCGTTTGTTTCATGCCGGCCACAAACGCTGAACGGTCTGCCCTTGCTTCTTTGACCATCCCATCATAAGCCAAACGACAATCAGCCAAGTCTTTCTGGAATCCTGCCTGCAACTTTGAAACTCCTGCCTGGACCCCGGACAGGAAAGCCAGCCGGTCGGCTTTGCCCTCTTTGGCCATGATTTCATGGCCCCTGCGAAAACCCGCCTGCATCCCGGTGACTTCGGCTTTCAAACCGGACAGAAATGCCTGCCGGTCGGCTTTGGTCGTCTTTGCCATGGATGCATGAGCATTGCAGAATCCGGTTTTCATACCGGCAACGTCCTTCTTCATGCTGACCACAAAGGACTTGGTGGCCTGCATTGATTCCCTGGCCATCTTCGCCAGAGCAGTGCGGCTGACAGCGAGATCTCTGTGGAACTGCTCCTGCAAGGAGGAAACGTTAGCCTTTATGCCGGAAACGAAGGCCGAACGTTCCTCCTTGCCTGCTTTTGCGATCTCATTGTGCGCCTTGTCGAAAGCCGCCTGCATTTCTTCCACAGCCGCCTTGCGTTCCACGGTAACCTGCGTAATATCTTTACGAAGCTCTCCTCGCTGTACACGCAAGTTCCCTATCTCACCACGCAGGCGTGCCATATCGTCAGTCAACACCCCCATGGTTATCCTCCTCTCTAGCCTGATCGATCCTTCAATAGTGGAACCTTCTGCCGGGTATCGACCATGTGCCGCGGCCGGCACCCGGCAAGCAGGAATCCTCTTGTGGATGGGCATCAGGCTGGAGCGGCAGCGCTTGCCGTGAGCCCAATTGCTTCAGCATATTTCAGGTAGGTCTCAACGGAGGCGATAACCACACGGGCTTCAATTGAAAGCAGTTCGATGCCTACAAGAGACACCTTCGCCCAGGCATCGATCACGATACCCTTGTCCAAGATGCGATCGACAACTTCCGCAAGGCTGGATGAGTCAGTTGATTTTTGAACTTTTGCCATGGTATAATTCCTTTCTCTCATCAGTGAGTGATGGGGGAACCTTCCCGGGAGCTCGCCCTAACTAATGCTCCCGGGGAGGAACATCGTAAACTCCCGATCAGTCGTCGGGGATTACGCTGGGGCTGCGGCACTCGCCGTCAATCCGATCGCTTCAGCGTATTTCAGATACGTTTCTACTGAAGCGATGACAACGCGGGCTTCGACAGAGAGGAGTTCAATCCCCACCAGCGAGACCTTGGCCCAGGCATCAATGACGATACCTTTGTCCAGAATGCGGTCTACAACCTCTGCCAGGCTTGAAGAATCCGTTGACTTTTGTACCTTTGCCATAACTTCCTCCTTCTAGTGTGACTGTTTTGGGGTTCACCAAACCTTCCCTACGACAAGAAGGTCAGTCCTGCACATCCATCGCTGTTACCAGAAGTATGCCAATCCAAGGGATGTACTCTTCTGCACCAACAAACCAAAGCGGACTTAATCAACTCGGATCGTCGCGGATTAGCGGGAACGTCTTGCGGAAGGCTATACCTACGAACGGTTGATATCTGGACTTTTCCAGGAAGGTCAGGAAGTCCATTTCTTACCCGTGCGGAGTATGACTGCTCAAAAGTAGTTATAGGGGATCAGATGCTATGGAGGGCATTCCACATTCTTGGGTAGTGTTTTCCATCATTGCAGCTTTTCAGCGGTGGAGCAATTCACGCCACTGATCGCCTTGATGAATCGAACGATCTCCTCATTAAGAAAGGGTTTGCTGATGAATCCGGCAATCAGATTCTCTCGAAATGCCGTTTGGATGGTCACGTCATCCTGGTAGTAATAGCCGGAAACCATTACAACATGGGTGGTTGGATCCAGTTCACGAATCTCCCTGGCCAGTTGAAGCCCATCGATGTCAGGTAGTTTGGCATCGACAAACGCAAGGGCGAATTTGCACTGACGGATAAGGTTCAGCGCCTCCTGGCCTGTGAGGGCATGTTGGGAACAGTAGCCTGCTGTTTTCAAAATATGCTGCAAGGCCCAGCACATATCAGGTTCATCATCTACAATGAGGAATTTGAGACTCTCGTCACACATCGCTCTCACCTTTGTCATTAATTAGCCGGCAGGATGACCGTGAGGGTGCTGCCTTCGCCCTTTCGACTTGTCACCTCAATGGAACCGAAGTGGTGCTTGATGATTGAATAGCAGAGGGAAAGTCCAAGTCCTGTACCCCGTCCTACCGGCGATGTGGTATAGAATGGATCAAAGATTTTGCCGATATCCGCTTCACTGATGCCTTCACCGGTATCGGCAACGCCAACCGATACATGACTTTCCTTTCTGACCATCCAGACGCGCAAACTGCCCCCATCCACCATGGCGTTTATGGCGTTGAGAAAAAGATTCATGAACACCTGCTGTAGAAGGCTCGCAATACCATTGATTATGATCAGTTCCTGCGGTAGGTCGACAAAGACTTCGATTTTCTGAATTTTTGC
>CAYTWB010000022.1:0-56724 GCA_964441945.1 uncultured Syntrophobacteraceae bacterium | reverse complement strand
CATTTTTCGCTTCCATACGATCAATATGCGTCCACTTTGACAGCCGAAGTGGGAATCTGGAACCACGTTTTTCATTCTCGGACAAGCTCCTAGGCCGGGTCAGGGCGGTCAGGCACCGTAAAATCGTAGTGGTCGGTCAGATCGATATACTAACCCAGCCCATCCTCAAGGGCGATCCTTGTCCTTGGACGGAACCTTTGTGGTTGTCGAATAGACGATTTTGTCGTCTCCATAGTCGTAGAAGTCCTTGAAGACGGCTTCCTCTACAAACCCGTGTGTTCTGTAGAACGATCGGGTCGGGGCATATTGAGCCCGTGAGGAGGTCTCGGCGTAAACGCGAACGCCGCCAAGGCATTCAACGATGCGGAGCGTCTCCGCAAGCAGTCTTCGCCCGACTGCGCAGCCTCTGAATGGATTGTCCACGGCAATCCAGTAAAGATCGTATCCAGCTTTCGTGAGCGCGATCGGACCGAAGCAGGTGTACCCGATGCAGACTCCCTCATGCTCGGCAAAAAGAAAGCGATAACCGCTCTCCAGCCCCCTGCTCAGGCGTTCTTCAACCAGTTCGACAGCAACTTGGATTTCATCAGAAGAAAAGAAACCCGAAGAGACTACGATCCGACGAACATTCTCGCTATCCTCGAATGTGACCGCTTCCCGGAATCTTATCGGAAGCTCTCGTTCCGGTTTCATTCTGCATGAGCGCAAATCGACCCATCCTCACACGAATCCGCGACGATTCTTGCAATCACCTGCTCCAGGGTCAGGCCTGCCTCCCTGGCGGCGGCAATGAACCCGGCGTCGGGAGAGAGGCACGGATTGGTATTGATTTCAAGCACCCATGGGCGGCCGGAAGCATCAACCCGGAAATCGACCCTGGCATAGCCGCGCAGATCGAAAAGGTCCCAGCAGTGGCGTGCAATCCTCTCAAGCTCTTCGAGCAGCGGCGCGTCCTCTTGAGCAAAGTCGAAGTGCCTGGGAGTATGGTTGTACTCGAACGAATCGGGTTCCCACTTGGCGGAGTAGCCCACCAGTTTCGGTTTTCCCGGAGGGAAATCCTGAAAGAGAATCTCCGCAGGCGGAAGGATTTGCGGGTCCTTGCCCGCTGCGAGCAACGACAGGTTGAACTCCCGGCCAGCAACAAAGGACTCTGCAAAGCATTCCCCGGTGAGGTTCCCCTGACGCGTTTGGAGCGCATTGAGCAGTTCCCTGTGAGACTTCACGAACACGGTTGCGTGATCATCCAGGCCGATGGAGGCATGCTCCCACACGGATTTGATGATGTAGGTCCCGGGGGAGACCGGAGCACCCCGGCTGATGTCCCTCACAGTCAGCCAGTGTGGGGTCGGGATGCCTGCCTGGGTCAGCCATCGTTTGGCCACGATCTTGTTGGATGTCAAGAAGGTCGCCTCGGCAGTGGCTCCGGTGTACTTGATCCCCATGTGGTCGAGCATCGCCGGCGCCAGATGAATGAACCGCCCGGATGTCTCTGCGGTTTCCACCAGGTTGAAGACGAAAGCAGGACTGAGTGAGCGAAGTCCGCTCATCATTGCCCGGCTGTCCATTGAGAAGGGCATTAGGGCCGGTTCATACCCCAGATTGCGAAGCGCCCGGGATACGATGCCCGCTTGAATGAGAACATCGTCCTCGTCTTTGCGGGCCCCTTCAGTGAGCTCACTGTGCAGGACTGCAACTCTCATCTTGGAACCCAGGCTATGTTGTCTTCCGTCGTGAAGCCGATTGAATGATCCATCCCAGCAGGTCCCGGTAAGAAACACCGAACATGGAACAGAGAATAGGCAGGTCGGAATGTTCGGGATGCAAGCCGGGCAGCGGGTTGGCCTCCAGGAAATGGATGCGACCATCCGCATCGGCCCGCAGGTCGATCCGTCCCGCATCCCGGCATTCAAGGGCCCGCCAGGCGGCAAGGGCGATTTCCATGGCTTCTTGTGCCGTGGCATCGCTGAGCGGCCGGTATTCCACGAGCTCCTCACACCTCTCCTTGTTGAGATAGGAATAGGCGTGCTGCTCTGCCTGCTCTTTCAGGATCACCTCCATGACACCGATCGCTTCGGCCTGGATGTCCGTTCCAACAACTCCAACAGTGAACTCACGTCCTGGAAGATAGGTCTCAACCATGACCGGCTGGCAGTATTTCGACATCAGCATGGAACACTGGGAAGCAAGCTCCCTTGGGCTGGTCAGCCTGGATGCCGGGCTGATACCCTTTCCCGTGCCCTCCGCAACCGGCTTGACAAAAAGCGGAAACGGGAGGTTGACCTTCGCTGTATCACTCGGTGACTTGAGAACGACGAAATCCGGGGTGGGAATACCGAAGCCTCGAACCACGTGCTTGGCCATACCCTTGTGCAGAGTCATGGTGAGGGAGAGGGGATCGGAGAAGGTGTAGGGGATCCGGCAGGCGTCAAGGAGAGCAGGGATTTGTGCTTCCCGCCCATATCCGTAGAGGCCCTCGGCAATGTTGAAAACGAGGTCCCAACGGTCACCTCCGGCCAGCCGTGCTACCAGGTCCTTGACATGGCCTACGCGGTCTGTGTCGTATCCCAGGTCCTGGAGGGTGCTTTCGATGGAATCGATGGTTTCACGCCGGTCGAATTCGGCCGTCTCTTCCTCGCCCAACCCCAAAGAAAGGTAGTCGTCTCGAAGATCATACGTGATGCCCACCCTCATTGCGGCAATCTTCCGGCCGGATCCGGGTATCGATAGGTCCTTCCTTCATAGTTGAGGAGCAGAAGATCATTGCCGTCCCGCCCTACCAGGTGCTCCGGCAGCAGAGGAATCTTTCCCCCGCCTCCCGGCGAATCGATCACATAAGTGGGGACTGCATAGCCGGTGGTGTGGCCTCGAAGACCCTGAATGATTTCCAGGCCCTTTTCAACCGGTGTGCGGAAATGGGATGACCCGGGAATGGGATCACACTGATAGAGATAGTAGGGACGGACCCGCATCCTGAGCAGACCGTGGACGAGTCTTTTCATCGTTTCGACATCATCGTTTACCCCTGAGAGCAAGACCGTCTGGCTGCCCAGGGGAATGCCTGCGTCGGCCAGCCGTGCACACGCCTGTGCGACTTCGGGTGTCAGCTCATCCGGGTGAGTGAAATGAATGCTCATCCAGAGTGGATGATAGCGCCTGAAGATCTCGGTGAGAGATGGGGTTATGCGATGAGGCAGGACCACGGGGACCTTTGTTCCGATGCGAAGGAATTCAACGTGAGGGATTCGTCTCAACCTGGATAAGATCCATTCCAGCCGGTGGTTCGACAGGGTCAGTGGATCGCCTCCCGAAAGAAGCACGTCGCGTACAGTTGAAGTCTTTGCGATGTACTCGATGGCCTGCTCCCAGTATTGTTCATCCAGGTGGCCGTCGCCGCCGTTGCCGACCATGCGGGAACGCGTACAATAGCGGCAGTAGGTGGAACAGAAACGGGTGACCAGGAAGAGTGCCCGGTCCGGATAGCGGTGCACCACGCCTGCAACAGGAGTGTGGTTTTCCTCTCTCAGTGGATCTTCCTCTTCACCGTCGGTGCGGCGGTATTCCGCCATCACGGGGACCACCGTGCGGCGCAGTGGCTGCATGGGATTTCTCGAATGAAGGAGGCTGGCGTAGTAGGGAGTTATGGCAAGAGGAAGATGGCCTTTGTGATTGGTGATGGAAGATCGTTCATCGTCGGAAAGCTCAATGAATTGAGCCAGTTCATCGATTTCCCGAATGCGGTGCTTCAGTTGCCATCGCCAGTCGGTCCAGTTGGCCGGCGTTGCCTCAGGAAAGAGATGCTTCAGAAAGCGGTTCGAACGGGGGCTGATCAGAAAGCAGGGTGCGTTGCCGTTGCGTTTTGACCCTGAATGACTGCTGTTTTCATATGCCGGGATGATGGAAAGTGCAGGAGGAGAAGCCTGAGGAACGAGGTTGAGTCTTGAAACTTTGGAACAGACCGGATTGCCTGGAGGTTCAGCTTCCTCATCCGAAGCTTCCGTGACCTTTTGAACGAAGAAGCTATCGTCCATGCTTTGAGCTCCTGTCCGGTGGGTGGGTGCTGATTTCGGTCGATCACGTTATGCACAAACGGTGCTTGAAAGCACAGCCATCTTTCTGGTCTGTTCCAGCCAATCCTCGAATGTTTGCTGTGCGTAGTCACAGGAGGGAAGGCAGACCCTCCAGCGCACTTTCTCGGGTGCGAATCCGGCATGACATTCACCCCACTGAAACCCCAGGATGAGCGGGGGATCGAGAGGGCGCGGTCGGCCTGGATCGATCCCGGCTTTCCTTATCGCCTGCTACGACAGCTATTCTTGAATTTCCTCGAATGACTTGACCTGGATCACATCACCCTTGTCCCCTTCGGTGATGATCCCGGTCGCTTCGACCATCTTGCCGATCATCTTGGAAAGGTCCTGGCCTTTGACAAGATAGTCGCCGTCCTCTGCTTCAATAACGAGGCCCTTATCTGTCTTGATGACTGTCCCGGCAATGGTCTCCTCTTCCGCGGCCGCCAGTGCGGACTGCAGGAAAACGGCGGAAGCAAACGAAAAAACGAAAGCAAAAAGCAATAACCCGATCAATCCCTTACTGGTCTTCATCGTCATACTCCTGGGACCTCATATTTCCATTCAAGCAAACAGCCACCTTAAAGAAAGAGCTTTATCTCCAATCCGCCATGATGCCGTAAAGCTCTATCACCCCCTTCTCCTGCTCAATCCAAGCGTATGTTGATAGCAGAATAGCTCGCCAATGTACAACAGGAATTTATCAGACAAACCGGGAGCGGGCAGCCATGACTGTGCGCCGTTCGAGGGCAGGGCAAACCGCATCGAAAATGAGGTCAGGGTTCAGATCAAGTCCCTGCAACGTCGCTTTGCAGATTGCGGATGAACTCCCCGACGATTCCAACGCCTTCCCGGTCCATCAGCCGGATGGTCTGTGTGCCGATAATGGCAATATCCGCCTTCCCTTTCAAGAAATCAACGTCGGCCTTTTCTTTGACCCCGAATCCGAGCGCCAGAGGAAGTCTCGTAGCACTCCGGCATCGCGCCAGATATCCCCCCAGCTGTCCGGAAAAACTCGTATCGAGGCCCGTGACCCCTTTCCTCGCCACGCAGTAGACAAATCCCTTTGCAAAGGAAGCAATGACTTTCATGCGTTCGTTGCCGGTGGTGGGCGAAAAGAGAAAGATCGGGTCGAGATCAAACTCCTCCATGGCAGCGAGATAATCACCTGCCTCCTCAGGGGGTAGGTCCGCAACGATGGCTCCTTTGAGCTCTCTTTCGGCCATTGCCGAGGCAAACCGCTTCAGCCCGTACTTGAAGGGAATGTTGTAGTAGGTCATGAAAAGAAAGGGGATGTCGAAGCTGCGGGTCACATCCCGAGCGAAGTCCAGGCATTTTTGGACGGTTGCTCCTGCCGCCAGGGCCCTCTGATTGGCGTGAAGAATCACCGGTCCGTCCGCAATGGGCTCTGAGAAGGGGACTTGGAGCTCCATCAAGTCCACTCCCGCCCTGACCATCTCCTCCACCACTCTGAAGGAATCGTCGAATGTCGGATACCCCATTACGATATGGGTCATCAGCAGGATCTCTTTTTTCGTCAGTCGGGCCCTCAGGTAAGATTCAAGCATGATATTTCTCCGCCTTAGTGATGATGAATTCCTGCCATTTGGGATCTGCAAAGGCGTCTGCAATCGTGAAGATGTCCTTATCGCCTCTCCCGGATTGGTTGATCAGAAGGATGTCCTCGCGGGACAAGGACGGTGCTTCCTTAAATGCCTGAGCGAACGCATGGGCTGATTCCAGTGCCGGGATCACCCCCTCTTTTTGGATCGTCAAGGAAACCGCGTCGATCACTTCGCGGTCCGTGGCCGCCTCGAATCGCACCCGGCCGGTCGTCTTGAGCTGAGCCAGGATCGGGGATACGCCGATGTAATCCAGACCTGCCGCCACACTGTGGGTTTCCTTCATCTGCCCGTCGCCGTCTTGAAGAAAATAGGTTTTGTATCCCTGGGCCACCCCGATGCTCGCATCCCTGGAACAAAGCCTTGAAGCATGTTGGCCGGAATCCAGGCCTTTGCCTCCCGCTTCCACGCCCACCAGCTCCACCGGGTCGTTCAGGAAGGCGCCGAATATCCCCAGTGCATTGGAGCCTCCGCCCACACAGGCGTAGACGCGCGTGGGCAGCCTCCCATGACGTTCGAGGACCTGCCGTCTTGCCTCTTGGCCGATAATGGACTGAAAGTAGGAGACCATCTCCGGGAACGGGTGCGGGCCGCAAGCCGTGCCGAGCACATAGTGGGTCGTGTCCATATTGCTCACCCAGTCGCGAAACGCCTCGTTGATGGCGTCCTTCAGGATCCGTGTCCCCTCGCGAACCGGTATCACTTCCGCACCCAACCGTTCCATCCAAAAAACATTGGGGCGCTGTCGTTCCACATCGACTTCACCCATGTAGATGGTACACCGGAATCCGAACCGGGCCGCCATGGTGGCTGTTGCCACCCCGTGTTGGCCGGCCCCGGTCTCGGCGATGACCCGTGTCTTTCCCATCCTCTTCACCAGCAGGCCCTGTCCTATGACATTGTTGGCTTTGTGAGCGCCCGTGTGATTCAGGTCTTCCCGTTTGATGAAAATGCGGCCGCCTCCAAAATGCCGACTCAGGTTCTCGGCATAGGTTATGGGGGTCGGTCTGCATGAGTAGGTGGACATGATATCGATGTATTCCTGCCAGAAGCCGGGATCACTTTTGGCCTTTCCAAACGTTTCGATCAGTTCGTCAAACGTTGCCACGAGGATTTCCGGGAGAAACGCCCCGCCAAATCCGTCATAATAGCCCCTGCTGATCATCTGTCGCTCCTCCGATGGTTTGAGAACAATGGTGTTCTGTTCTATTGAGCTTTTGGAAACCCATATCCTATAATTGGTAAAGTTGTCAATACAAATGTTGAGATGTAGATTTTGAACCGGGCAGTGACATCCGATTAGGAAAAAGGGGCTTTGGTGCTCATCGCGCACCATGCCCCAGGCAGGGAATCGTGGTTCGGGCCTGCCCGGACTACTCTTGATTGACGCTCAGGAAGATGGGATTGGAGTAGAACCACAGGTCTTTGTAGGCCTTGTCGGGTCCGTTTGTGCCCATCAGATCGTCCAGGAGAGGGTCCCCCTGGGGATCGGTTTCGTTTTCCACTCCCAATCCCAGATTGGTGCCCCTGAGTCGGAAGTACATGTCCTTTTCGGCCTTATTCAGTTTGAACTCCACGCTGATCCAACCATCCGTGTCGGGTTTTTGGCCTTTGGTGGTGAATCGTTCGATCACCGCGGCGGTTTCGTTGGTATCTTCCCGGTAGCCTGGTGTGCCGGGGGCAGCTCGCCCCTTGACCTCTCCCGCTATCAGGTCGATATGATCGACCTCGACGGTATCTCCATGGTTGTTGACCGCTGGGCTTTGATATTTGATGCTGAGGACCACGGGTTGCCCCTTCTTGACGGTGAGCACCTCGCCCATTGTTGCCTGTGAAGACCCGCCTGAAGCCCTAAAATCGAGTGCCTTGATGAGGTCGCCATGAACCGCAAATGAATTGCCTGATCGCAAACCATCGACCAGGGAAGAAAGGCTTCTTTCTGACGCAAAGACGTAAGATTTTGAATATTCACCAGGCCAAAAACTTTCTCCGGTACGATGAAAGTCGGAGTTTGCGAAGACCCAGAACCTGCGCCCTTCGCCCAGGAGGGCGTCCCAAAGACCGCCAACCGTTGCAAGCATGTAGTCCGCCCCTCCATATGTGCGTGCCTTGCCGGTTATGTCCGTGCCGTTCTGGTCCATAAAAGGTCCCGCACGGTATCGGCCCCGTGAGTCGGCGCTCTGATGGCCGGGCAAGCCTTCGAAGCCAACGGCCGCATCCGGTGCCGCATTATTGAAATCTCTGAGGTCGGCTGCCGAGTATCTCAGCTTCCGTGAAGGGTGATTGATGACGACATAACATGCTCCAGGATGGTTTTCCTGGAGCCACTTGAGGGCGGCCAGAGCGTCGTTGTGAGTGGCGTTCTGCTTGGGAAGACCCTCGTTGGCCCGGCTGACATCGGTGTCCTGCCGGTCAAACCGGTACTCGAAATTGCTGATTGCACGCGGTTGATCCGCTATGATTCCGACACTGGCGTGCTCATGCCCGGGAACGTTCCATTCAAGCCCCTGAATCAGAAGCTTCCCGGGATAGTCACGACGAAGGTCTTCAATGATCGGATAGGAATAGTAGGTTAAGGTGATCCAGCGCCACACCGGAGAAGGAAAGGCATGCCCATCGGAATCGTTCTTTGAGGTGCCTCCGTGTTCCGAGGAGGCGATCCAATCAAGCTGGTACCGGTTGAAGGCATTCCCGGCGATTGCCTGCTGGGTATGGTTCCCATCGGTCAGCCATGTGTGATGGTGAAAATCCCCGCTCAGCCACTGACCGGCTGCGCAGACTTGATCAGAGCCTCCAGCCGTGAAACTCAATGCCAGCAAGAGAACAGCAAAAGCGAATCTGACTCGTGTCGAAATGGGTGCGGGGGTATTCATGGCATTGTGCTCCTCAGTAAGGGTCATCCAGCGTCGTAGGGTGTGGTCCAAGCCTAACACAAGAATCCACTCAAAAGCCAGTTTCCGTCGGTTGCTGAACGGCTGATGCAAGGCGCTCCCCCGAGACAATCTCACATACTCCTTTTTGTTGCGGATAATGGTAGATTGGCCAAATGACCTGTTGCATCATCTCTGTATGGGATGGTACCCTCGCAGGAGCGAAGGTGGCGATCAGGTCTGTTCTTGCGACAGATTCACGGACGCCTTGATGGAAAGGTTTTTTCAAGGTCGGGTAGGTATCCGGATCAGAGCGTTTGTCTGAAGAACATGATGAGGAGATGAACGATGACACTTTTCGGGATCGGCCCGCGACTGCTGGGTTTCACTTTCGCTTACGCAATCATTCCTACCATCCTGAGTATCGCTTATCCGGGTTTCTTTACCGTATCCGCGATACCGCCGGCCGTCTTCAATTTCGCAGGAATTATCCTCCTGGCTGCCGGGGTTCTCCTGTGGCTTCTGTCGTTGTTCCCTTTGCTGAAGGGGTTCACGCTGGGGAAACTCTGCACCACCGGAGCTTATTCGATAGTCAGGAATCCAATGTACTCGGCCTTTATCGTCTTCATTGTCCCTGCCGTTACGATGTTTTTCCGGTCATGGCTTTGCTTTACGATCCCGCTTGTTATGGCCCTCATCTTCAGGGGGCTGATCAAAGAGGAAGAGGCTTCACTTGAGGAGTGCTTCGGAGAAGAATGGTTGAAGTACAAGTCTGAGGTGAACGCGCTGATCCCGAGCTTTAAGTCGTTCAAACTGAGATGAGTCGGATATGTCCTATGCCGTCAGGGCAGGCCAAACCAAGGTTTCTGTGGCCTGAAGTCCGGAACACCCTGAGAGGGAGCAACCTGTGAAGAGAAAATGGGGTTTTCTCAAGGCTTCGCACGAGGCATTGGAGGGAATTGTTGGGTCTCTTGATTGGAAGCTTGGTCTTTGGCCTCAAGAGCTGCGTGGTTTTGTGCTTTGCTGCGTGTCAGCAGTTTGAATCCATTACGTTCGTGACTATAATTAGAAGTAATTAGAAGTAATCCCAAATAGTGAGAGAGGGGCCGTCCGATAGCGGTGAAAGGGCAACGGGGGAAAGCAGACATTAAGCCAGGAGGGTACCATGGAAAAGAGAATAGAGAGTGAGCGGCTTTATGTTAAGGTTGATGAGACGGGCAGGCTCGTTGAGTCTTCCTATCTGCCCATGCTGGACTCGTTCATTGAACCGGTTCCAACGCCGATAGCTCCTGCCTCCTCTTCGAAGGGTGCCAGCTTTCAGATCAACGAGCAGGGGCTCATCATAGATGCCTCACCGGCGAGCCTCAACGGGCACAAAGTCGTGTTGCACGGCCACGCTACCCCTGCGCTTGGCAGGAGCGATACCGTTATGCCCAAGTGCACGTGGATCCCTGACGGCAAGGGTGGTTGGACCTGCACTTAACGCCTTCTTTTCGGTAGCCGGGGAAACGCAGTGTCGAAGCCGGTTTCATGTTGTTTGATCCGGCTTCGATAAGGATTTTCAGGGAAGAGCTTTGCCTGAAAAGAAGGGCGGGTTTCGTCTTTTCATCAAGGCCAGGACATCCTCGCCGAAAGCCCGACTACCTCAGCCTCTCTATTTTGTTGCTTCAAAGGT
Source organism: uncultured Syntrophobacteraceae bacterium (assembly GCA_964441945.1). GTDB lineage: Bacteria > Desulfobacterota > Syntrophobacteria > Syntrophobacterales > Syntrophobacteraceae > JADGQM01. The sequence goes on along the minus strand of CAYTWB010000022.1, from coordinate 46,490 downwards.
TCGATTGCGAACGGCCGCCTGCAGACTCGTCAGGACCTCATCGCACTGGGTGGTCAATTTTCGCTTCCTGCCAAGAGAGAGCTCAAACGATTTGACGTTGGAGTTCTGGCGCGACAGGGTGATCACCTGCGCGTTCACCGCCTTGAATTCATCGAAGGCGGATACCGCATCGAGGAGGGTGGCCCGGGCCTCCGCCGGCACGATGTGTCCGAGCCTGGTCAAAGAATCCTCCACGATCTCCTGAGAGACCCTCATCTCTTTCTCGATCCGATCCATTTCCCCATCGTTTGCTGCCGCAATATGCGGGGCCTGCTGATACTGGATCTTGAAGCCTGCCACAAGGGCCGTAGCAAGAGCATTCATGATTTGGAACTTCCGGCTGTTCGATGCGTTATCATCAACCAGATCGATGAGATTCTTCTCAAAACGCTCCAGGGATTTACTCCCCTGAGTGAAAGAGAGACCGGCGGCCTTGATGTTGGTGTTTTCGACCGCAAAATCGAGGAGCACCTTGTCGATCTTCCAGGACTGCTCCCAGCACGTGTTGAACTCCCTGAGCAGGTTCCTTTCGTTCTCCGTAGGGTCGTGTTCGATCAATTCAGTGAGTTCAAGGCGATCGGCCTCCACCGCTTCAGCAGCCTGCAACGATTGATCAGCCAGGGATCGTGACAGCTCATCGGTGTCTGCCATAACGGCGGCCTTCTCCACGTCGGCTGATTTGATAAGGTTAATTCTCATTCTGGAAATGGCTTCATTCTTTTTGGTCAGACCGCTTACAACACTCTCCAATTCAGGGCCGGTGTCCCGGTACCTCAGTCCAAAGAACGCCAGCAGGATGGCCAGGACAAGGCCGCTGAGGAGGGCCAGTTTAAGGTTTATTCTTCCATACACCGCTTTCTTGTTCATCTTGGCAGCTCCTGCCTTCAACCCGGTTGTAGAATACTTGAGACACTGCCTTGCGGATAAGAGCACAGCAGGCGGCAAAAGATCAATACAAATCCGGGGGCTGTGGCAAGGTCTGTTCACTCGCGGAAAAACGTCAAGACTATGAGGTGATATTATCAAGTTTCTGCTTAGTTTTCAAAGGGATGGGGTGTGTGGTGGCCGAGGGTCGAAATGAAGGGAGGTTGGCTATGAGCGGTTCCTCATCCGGTACATGGCCAAATCAAGGAATCAAAGAAGTGGACTTGACCAGTCAGATTATCTATAAGGACAGGTCGGAGGCCCCATGGGCTTCCAATTGATTATTGATGTGAATTCAGGGCGATCCTTCATGGCTGATCAGCATGGCATATCGGGTGGCAATGCCGCCAAAGCACAAACGAGCCCATGGCTTTCACCGGCGACCCTTTCGCTTGCTTTGAGTTCCCTGGGAATCGTTTACGGCGATATTGGAACCAGTCCCTTGTATGCCGTACGGGAGTGTTTCCACGGAACTCATGCGGTCTCATTAACGGAAGGGAACATCTTCGGAGTGCTCTCTCTGGTCTTCTGGTCGATGACCATGGTGATTTGCATCAAGTATGTGGTGTTTGTCATGCGTGCCGACAATCGTTCCATGGGTGGGATCTTTGCGCTGCTGGCCCTGATCCCGTCGGATGGGCGAAGAGTGTCCCCCAGGCTTCGTGCCGGCGTCGTGGTAGCCGCGATACTGGGAGCGTCATTGCTCTACGGAGACGGGGTGATCACTCCGGCCATTTCAGTGCTTTCGGCCATAGAAGGGCTCGAAGTGGCCACTGAGGCGGCAAGACCCCTGGTGCTGCCGCTCACCTGCGGGATCCTTCTGCTGCTCTTTCTGGTGCAACATCGCGGAACGGCAGATATTGGGAGTGTTTTTGGCCCGATCATGATCGTATGGTTTTTCACCATCGCCTTTCTCGGAGGGAGGGCCATTGTCGAAAGACCCGAGATCCTCCGCGCGCTCAACCCATTCAACGCCTATGAGTTCTTTGCGGTGAATCGCGTTCACGGGCTGGTGGTCCTGGGTTCGGTTGTGCTCTGCATAACGGGTGGTGAAGCACTTTATGCGGACATGGGCCACTTCGGCCGTAACCCGATTCGCCTCTCCTGGCTCGGCCTGGCTTTCCCTGCACTTCTGTTGAACTACTTCGGCCAGGGCGCGCTCCTCCTGAAAGATCCCAATTTCGCCTTTAATCCCTTTTATGGATTGGTTCCACGAACGCTTCTCTACCCGATGGTCTTTCTTTCCACCGTTGCTACCATTATTGCTTCCCAGGCGATGATCTCGGGGATCTTTTCGCTCACTCAGCAGGCCGTTCAGCTCGGCCTGTGCCCTCGTGTCCGGATCGTTCACACCTCCCGAGAAACAGAGGGTCAGATCTATATCCCTGAGGTGAACTACCTGATGATGGTCGCCTGCATCGGACTCGTGGTAGTGTTCAAGAAGTCGAGCGGATTGGCCGGAGCCTATGGAATAGCCGTTACAGCGGATATGGCATTCACTTCCGTGCTCTTCTTTTTCGTGATAACGAAAACCTGGGGATGGTCTCTGAAACGCGCCATACCCTTACTGGTGCTCTTCCTGATTTTTGATCTCTCCTATTTTGGGGCTAATCTCTTGAAAGTGTTCGATGGCGGGTGGGTTACCCTGACCATCGCGGCGGTTATTGCGGTTGCCATGACGACCTGGAAAGACGGCCGGGCCGAGCTGGCCAGGAAGATGCTGGCTTCCCGGCTGCCTGTGGACATCTTTCTGAGCGATGTGGCCGGCCACAATCCGCCGAGGGTCCGGGGAACAGCTATTTTCATGTCGGTTTCGCCGGTTGGCATACCCATTTCCCTGCTTCACCACTATAAGCACAATCAGGTGCTGCATGAAAAAGTGGTGCTCCTTTCTATCCGATCCACGGATGCTCCGGTGCTGCAGGATGAGGAGAAGGTCAAGATCGAAGATCTGGGACAGGGTTTCTACCGTATCGTCGCCTTTTACGGGTTTGCGGAGAAACCGAATGTCCCGGAGATCATGCGGCTGGCCTCCTTGCAGGGGCTGGTCACCGATCCGGCGACCACAACGTATTTTCTGAGCAGGGAATCACTGTTGACGGGCGGTGATTCCAGGATGATGCGATGGCGCAAGGCACTCTTTGTCTACCTGTCGAGGAATGCCGGCGCGGCGACAGCCTATTTCGATGTTCCGCCCGATCGGGTGGTTGAACTCGGTTTGCAGATCCAATTCTAGCACAGGCGGGCGCAAGGCCCTGCACAGTTCAACCGGCCGTTCAGCCGCTGTTGCAGGGGCGACCTGCCGGTCGCCCAGACCGCTGCCCAACTGGTTAAAGATTTCCGCCCTACTGTACTAATGGCTGTAAAACATGAGCGGAAGGCTGTCGGCCACGAGAAAACCCTTGCGGGTGGGTTGGGGCCTTCCGTTGCTCACCCTTACCAGATGCGACTTCTGAAGCGCTTCCAGTGCCTTGTCCCATTTCGATCCGCTTCCCGGCGCCGGAAGACCCGTGCCGTCGCTGGTCCTGAAGCCAAGAGCGAGGGCCTCCAGCTCGAGCTGTTCGTCAGAAAGTGTCTCACAGCCCTCGACCGGCGCCTTGCCGTCCGCGAGGAGTCGGCAGTATTCCGTGATCGACTTTACATTCCACCATCTGCTCCCCGCCTGGAACGAATGGGCTGATGGACCCATGCCGAGGTAGGGAACGTGGCTCCAGTACTTTCGGTTATGACGGCACATGGATTCCCGGCTTCCGGCAAAGTTGGATATTTCATAGTGGCAGTAGCCGTGTTTCTCCAGATAGCGGGAGGTGAAAACAAAAAACGCCCGTTCCAGCTTCTCTCCGATGGATCGCACCCGGCCGTTCGCCTTCATCTTCCATAGAGGGGTGCCCCTTTCAAAGGTCAGCTGGTAGCATGAAATATGGGCCGGCTTGAATTCCAGGACCCGGTCCAAAGTCTTTTTCCATCCCGGTATATTCTGAATTTCCAACCCGTACATGAGATCGACGCCGATGTTGGCGAACCCGCAGGAGCGGACCATATCGAGCGCTTTCAGCGCCTGCTTTGCGCTGTGACGCCGCCCCAGGAATGTCAGGTCCCTGTCGTCAAGAGATTGGACACCGACGCTGATCCGGTTTATGCCAAGGTCCCCGATAGTTCTCAATTTGTGTTCCGACAGGTCGTCGGGATTGGCCTCCATGGTGATCTCTGATCCGGAGCAAAAGGCAAAATGCTTGTGGAGAGACTCCATCAATGTGTCGAGCTCACGTTCAGCCAGGATGGTTGGCGTGCCGCCCCCAAGATAGAGGGAATCGAATTCACGGAACCTCTCCTTGTAGAGAAGCGTTTCACTTTGAACCGCCTGAAGCCATTCCGGGATTGCAGCACGGGAGGCGACGGAATAGAAATCGCAGTAGAGGCATTTCGATCGGCAGAATGGAATGTGAATGTAGAGGCCGGGGCGGTCCGTCTTATTCATCTCTGGCTTTCAGGACGGAGACAAAGGCGCCCTGAGGGATCATGACGGAGCCCACCATTTTCATCCTTTTCTTCCCTTTCTTCTGTTTTTCCAGGAGCTTTCGCTTCCGGGTGATGTCCCCGCCGTAGCATTTGGCCGTGACATCCTTTCTGAAGGGCGAAATGGTGGACCGGGAGATGATCTTTCCCCCGATGGCGCCCTGGATGGCGATCTTGAAGTTGTGTCTCGGTATCTCCTCCTTCAAACGATCGCAGACTTGAACTCCCCATTGCCTCGCCCGGTCACGATGTACAATGAGTGACAGGGCGTCGACCCTCTCGCCGTTCACCAGGATATCCAGTTTCACCAGGTCGCTCTCCCGGTATTCGATCAGTTCGTAGTCAAACGAGCCGTATCCTTGGGTAACCGTCTTCAGCCGGTCGTAGAAGTCGAAGACCACTTCGGCAAGAGGCATATCGAACCTGATTTCGACCCGGGCCGGCGTCGGGTAGGAGATCCGTGGATTCACCCCCCGCCGCTCCAGGCAAAGTTTCATCACCACGCCCATGTAGCGCTCGGGGATGATGATCGTGGCGCTGATGAAAGGTTCCGCCGAATGCTTGATCTGAATGGGGTCCGGATAGTACTGGGGATTTTCCACCGTAACGGTTGTGCCGTCGAGAAGGGTAAACCGGTACTGAACGCTCGGGACTGTCATAATAATGGACTGATCGAACTCACGCTCGAGCCGCTCCTGGACGATCTCCAGGTGAAGAAGCCCCAGAAAGCCGCAACGGAAGCCTTGGCCGAGGGCTATCGAAGAATCCTTCTGATAGACCAGTGCGGCGTCGTTCAGCTTGTACTTTTCGAGCGAATCCACAAGGGAGGGATAATCATCGGATGAGATGGGGTAGAGGGATGAAAAGACCACGGGCTTGACATGCTTGAATCCGGGGAGAGGTGATGAAGCGGGATTGGAATCCAGGGTCAGGGTATCGCCGATTCGGATGTCGGCCACCGTCTTGATCCCTGCAATGATGTATCCCACGGACCCCGCGGAAAGCTCTTTTTGAGGCTCCCTTTGCAGGCGGAAAACCCCGACCTCTTCCACCTTGTGGGTCGCCCCGGTGGACATGAGGCGGATGGTGTCGCCCGGGCGGACGGCACCGTCGAAGATCCGGCAGCTCACAATGGTGCCTCGAAAAGAGTCGTAGTGTGCGTCGAAGATCAGTGCTGTAGGGGGTTTTTCAGCATCGCCGGAGGGGGGTGGAACTCGATTTGCGATCGCTTCGAGAATGTCTTCAATTCCTCTCCCTTCCTTTGCGGAACACAGGACGACATCATCCGGTTCAAGCCCCAGATCGTGTTCAATCTGTTCCTTGACGCCGTCAATGTCGGCTGAAGGCAGGTCGATCTTGTTGATCACCGGGATAATAGTGAGATCATGCTCCATGGCTGCATAGAGGTTGGCTATCGTCTGGGCCTGAACGCCCTGGGAAGCGTCTACAAGAAGGAGGACCCCCTCGCACGAAGCCAGGGCGCGGGATACTTCGTAAGAGAAATCCACGTGGCCGGGTGTATCGATCAGATTGAGCCCGAACACCTCGCCGGATCGGCTGGTGTAGGAAAGGAGCACGGTCTGGCTCTTGATCGTGATGCCCCGCTCTCTTTCGATCTCCATGTTGTCAAGGATTTGATCGCGAAACTGCCGCTCATTCACCAGGCCGGCGTACTGAATCAAACGGTCGGCCAGGGTGGATTTGCCATGATCGATGTGGGCGATAATGCTGAAATTTCTAAACTGCTGCATGGTCAATTTGGATTTCTTCCCTTTCTGAATCCCGACTTCCCGCCTGACCGGCGCATTTGACGTCTGGGTTGGACACCCTCTTAGTAACTGTTTTGAGGAGGTGTTTCAATAACAGGAGCTCCAGGCGAGGTCAAGAACATGTCATCAGAACAGGTCATCGATAAGTTGGACCAACAGAGTGACTTTCACCGAGAAGAAGCCCTGACCGCCAAGGTCAATCCATAGCTGAGAGGGTGCGGTTTTGAAAGTTGACTACTGCTTCAGGGACGATCTATGGTGAAAGAATCATGGTATGTGAAGGGGAAGAAGCAGGCTTTGCCCCTCCAGGGAAGCGCATTCAAGGCTGTTCCCTGTTGGCGTTGGCCCTGAGTCGAGCCGGAGCATGGGCTGTGCTCGATGCTCAAGGAATACTTTCATACCGGTGCTCCTGTGTGATCCGGCCGGAAAACCCTGTCATGGCAATGGGATGATGAATACACAAGTGAACGGGCAATCGGTGCCACTCTGTAGTATCTTAGTTCCAAACTTCGTGCTTTTTCTGGCAGAAAATTTATAAGAACATGAGAACCTTGCGAAGTGAAGAACCTTTGGTGAGAAAAGCTTCATAGTTGTTTGAGCGAAGTGAACTTTTCTGCTCATTATGAGGTATATTTATCCATATTAGTCCTTTTTTGGTTCCGGCTTTGCCGGGTTAGGGTTTATGTAAGGTCGTGGTGGTTATGATCCGTCTGTAACGGTATAATGGAAAAGAGGGGTAAAACGTTTCAGGATTCTGACCGGCGAAGATGGTCAATCACCCATCAATAAGGAGGTTGGTAATGCGTTCCGGAAGCATCTGGTCGAAGTGGCGACATGGATCGAAAAGATTACAATCCGGGTTTCTCGTGGTCTTTCTGGCAATCCTGGCCGGGCTGCTTCCCGCTCCGGCATCCGGATACACCATTTGGCACTGGGATGGTGAGCCCGATCAAGCCTGGAAAACTGTCGGCAACTGGAGTGACAGGAAGGAAGAACCGACATGGATTCAGATCCCTTCGGGTATTTCCGACTTCGAGGGACTCCCCGGACCGCCGACGGATTTGACCGCCGTGGGTGGGAACAGGCAGGCGACGGTGACTTTCACCGCCCCGGCCGATGACGGCGGCAGTCCGATCACGTCCTATACGGTGACATCGAACCCCGGCAACATCAGCCAGACGGGTGCGGTCAGTCCGATGACCGTGACGGGCCTCAGCAACGGGACGGCCTATACCTTCACGGCAACGGCCACCAACGGAAGCGGCACGGGACCGGCTTCAAGCCCGTCGAACAGCGTGACGCCGGCCACGGTTCCAGGAGCCCCGACCGGCGCGGCCGCCGTGGCGGGAGACGGGCAGGCGACGGTGAGCTTCAACGCTCCTGCCGACGATGGCGGCAGCCCCATCACGTCCTATACCGTGACATCGAACCCCGGCAACATCAGCCAGACGGGGACAGCCAGCCCGATAACCGTGACGGGCCTCATCAACGGGATGCCTTACAACTTTACAGTGAAGGCAACAAACGGGGTTGGGACCGGCCCTGCGTCGGCCCCAACGAACAGCGTAATTCCCACTCCCTTTGTCGTCACCGCACCCAAGGGGGGTGAAGTTTGGGAAGCGGGGTCCAAGGTGACCATCAGCTGGACCTACACCGGAAATCCCGGTCCCAAAGTCAGGGTGGAGCTCCTCAAGGGCGGTGCCGTCGCTTCGGTTATCGATTCAAGCATCAGGGTCGGTGACGGCGGGCAAGGGGCTTATGAATGGAAAATCCCGATCAAGCAGACTCCCGGAACCGACTACCGAGTCCGGATCTCGAGTGTGACCAGCCCGGCTTTTACTGCCATGAGCCAGGATACTTTCACTATTCCGGGGCCTGCCCTCACGGTGACTTCGCCCAATGGCGGAGAGAAGTGGGTGCCGGGCGGGAATGAGACCATCACATGGACCTATAGTGGGAACACGGGAGAAAAGGTCAGAGTGGAGCTTCTCAAAGCGGGTGTTGTAGTGAAAAGGATTGTGAAAAAGACCGGCATCGGCCAGGATGGAGAAGGTTCATATTCCTGGACCGTGCCGAAGAAGCGAACCCCCGGAGACAATTATAAAGTCAGGATAACCAGCACCAAGTACGGGACTGTGACCGATGAGAGCGATGCGGACTTCTCGATTGGGCCTGAATCTGTTCTCAGTTGTGCGGGACCGGATCAGAGAGTTCAGGACGGAGAGGTGACTTGGCTGAGCGGATCGAACTCTATCGGGTCGGCTGAGAAGATTGCCGCGTACCGATGGATTCAGACCGACGGCTCTCCCGTGGATCTGTCCGATCCTGCCGTTGTTGAGCCCGCATTTGTTGCACCGGCTGTTGGGCCGGAAGGCGAATCTCTGGCCTTTCAACTGGTCTTGACCGGGAAAGACGGGTCTCAGAGCGACGATTCCTGTATTGTCAATATCACCAGCGACAATAATCCTCCGACGGCGGATGCGGGTTCGAACCGGATCGTGACGGTTGGAGAGATTGTCACCCTGGACGGCTCCCAATCCACGGACCCGGATGACGGCATTGCGACCTATCTATGGCAGCAGGTGGAGGGTCGCGATGTGGAGCTTACCGACCCATCGGCGGTTTCGACGACTTTTGTCGCTCCTGAAGTAGGACCGGTGGGTGAAACCCTAATCTTCCGGCTGACCGTGACCGATCATGGGGGTCTGCGATCCAGGGCCACCTGTCTGGTGAACGACACTTTGGAAAATCAGCCGCCAAAGGCCCATGCCGGTTCCAATCAAACCGTGCAGCCAGGTGCGGCGGTTACCCTGGACGGTTCGAAATCCATGGATCCGGAAGAAAGTGTTCTCTCTTTTCGGTGGACCCAGACCACGGGCGAGCCGGTTACCCTTTCCGACCCGACTGCAGTGCAGTCGACCTTCCTGGCACCGGTCATCAAGGCGGGGAATGAAAGCCTGGTTTTCCAATTGATGGTGACCGACGGCGGTGGGTTGGTTGATAAGGAGAGAGTAACGGTCTTTATTGAATAACGTTTCAGGTGAGGCGATCGCCGGCAGGAAGTGTTCCTGCCGGCGATGGTTTTTGTGGACTTACTTGATTAACGGAATAATGAGCAACGCGACGATGTTGACGACCTTGATCATTGGGTTGATGGCCGGGCCGGCTGTATCCTTGTAGGGGTCTCCAACCGTATCGCCGGTTACTGCCGCTTTGTGGGCGTCGGAGCCCTTGCCGCCGTACATGCCGTCTTCGATAAACTTCTTGGCGTTGTCCCAGGCCCCGCCGCCGCTGGTCATGGCAATGGCCAGAAAGAGACCCGTGACGATACTGCCGATGAGTACGCCTCCCAGCGCTTCCCTGCCGATCAGCAGGCCGACGATCAGGGGTGTCAAAACCGGAATGAGCGCGGGCAGCATCATTTGCTTGATGGCGCTCTTGGTGACGATATCGACGCACTTTCCATATTGCGGGCGGGCGGTCCCTTCCATGATTCCGGGGATCTCCCTGAACTGGCGGCGCACCTCTTCGACAACCCCGCCAGCAGCCTTGCCCACCGCTTCCATCAGGAGCGATCCGAAGAAATAGGGCAGAAGCCCACCGATGAAAAGGCCGACCAGGACCTTGGGATTGGAAAGATCGAATGCCAGCCCGGCTTCAAACGATCGGGAATACTCGGCAAAAAGCACCAGGGCTGCAAGTGCGGCCGAACCGATGGCATAACCCTTGGTAACGGCTTTCGTCGTATTGCCGACGGCATCGAGCGGATCGGTTACCGCGCGAACACCCTCAGGCAGTTCCGCCATCTCGGCAATACCGCCGGCATTATCGGTTATCGGGCCGTAGGAGTCGATGGCAACGATAATCCCAGTCATGGAGAGCATTGCTACTGCGGAGAGAGCAATGGAGAAAAGGCCTCCGCCGGGATTGCCGGCGAACCCGCCTCCAAGCCAATAGGCCCAGATGATCGCTCCGCAGATGACCAGGGCTGGGGCGCCGGTTGACTTCATGCTCACCGCCAGGCCGGCGATGACGTTGGTGCCGTGACCGGTCTGGCTGGCGGCCGCGATATGCTTGACGGGACTGAAGCTCTTGGAAGTGAAGTACTCGGTGATTATGACGATCAGGCCGGTCAGGACCAGCCCGATGACGGCGGTTGAGAAAACCCCCAGGGAAGAAAAGGCCTGTTCGACGCCGGTATGTTGATGAAGAAACATGTCGGATGCCACGTAAAAGGCCCCCGCCGCAAGGATGCCGGCCACCGCCAGGCCTTTGTAGAGTGCCCCCATAATGTACTGGCTTTTGCCGAGCCGCACAAAGAAGGTCCCAATGATGGATGCTATGATGGAAATCCCCCCGATGAGCAGGGGAAATTCGACCCACTTGCTGTCCGGACCGTAAACAGTCTTTGCCAGCAGCATCGCGGCAACCAGGGTGACCGTGTAGGTTTCATAGAGGTCGGCTGCCATTCCCGCACAGTCGCCGACATTGTCCCCCACGTTGTCGGCAATGACCGCGGCATTGCGGGGGTCATCCTCCGGAATGCCGGCCTCGACCTTCCCAACCAGGTCGGCGCCGACATCAGCGGCTTTGGTGTAAATGCCGCCGGCAATTCGGGCAAAAACGCTCATGAGCGAACAGCCGAATCCCAGGCCGACCAAAGCGTGAAAAGCATCGTCGACCTGAGCGATGGACCGGACGATAGCGTAATATCCGGCAATGCCGAGCAGGCCGAGCCCCACCACCATGATGCCGGTGACCGAGCCACCCTTGAATGCCACATTTAATGCCGGTTGAATTCCTTGCCTGGCAGCCTCGGTGGTGCGGACATTTGCCTTGACGGTGACCATCATGCCGATATAGCCGGCCAGAGCCGAACCCAGCGTGCCGATGACGAAACCGATAGCAGTCCACTTGCCCAGGTAGGTGATCAACACCGCCAGGATGACCATGACAATGGCCACCGTCTTATATTCGCGGTTCAAGAAGGCCGTTGCCCCTTCACTAATAGCGCCGGAGATCTCCTGCATGCGCTCTGAACCGGGATCTTGCTTTAATACCCACCTTGCGGTCCACAGTGCATACAGCACCCCCAAACCGCCACAACCAAGGGCGAAAAGAACAATCGTATCCAATACCATCTATCTACTCCTCCTTTTTCAGTGATTTGCCGTGCCCCAAGAAATCTCTGATCATCAGATCAATACTCACTCTGCTTTGAAAATCCTCGGATCGTTGCTTTTCCCCTCCTCCTGTCATTGATGTGATTAGTCAGCAAGATCGGTATTAACAGAAAAGACAAAGGGACGACGGTGCCCCTATTCCTTCCGGCAGAACTGGCAGGCGAACTCAGCAAGGCACATTCCCCTTGTTTCACTCAGAGGTGCGGTTGAGGGAGACAGATCGGAGAGATTCAAATCAGAAGCGGCGACAAAGAACTCTTTTGGCCTTAAGGCCGGCTCTTACGGTATGACCATTCCCTGCACCGGCTGAGTTTGCACGCAACCACATAATCAAGACTTAATACAAAGAAGAGAGAGCCTTGCCACACGCGGCGCCAAGCTACTTTAGCCCATCCTCTTTGTCAAGAAGAAAAGGCTGACTGCTCAGTTTCTTCAGTTGCGTGAGAGGTTGCCGGTGTGTTGATCAACCGGTGAGAGCACCGCTGGAGCTGGGAGCGTTTTGTGAAACATGCTCAGGATTCATGCCCCATCTCATGGGGGGCAACGTAAGGGTTTCCCGTGTGACACCAGGTGGATCGATGCCACCCGCTCCCAAACGTCATTCCGGCATGCTTCTGCCCGGAATTCATGTCTCGCTAGAGCGACGTTCAGACATTGACCCCAAGTTCTCCTTGTCAGTCTCATACGTCACTTCACAACACAAAAACGAGAAGGTGGACCAGGTTGCCTGAATGAAGAACGAGTGAAGATTTGTATGATGTCCGCCAGTTTGACCTGTTGAAAGAAGAGATGGAAGGTTTTCTCCACGAGTTGAAAGTGTTGTAAACAAACCCCGGGGCCACACTTAGTTGGTGACAACCTGTGTTACTGCGGGCGAGCGTGCCGTAAGGCATCCAGGCGTTCCCGGTCTGAGACGGGGTCTGTGTCTTGCCGGCTATCCCGTCCGAGGTCCATGCGAAGCTCAGGTTTCTGGACCTCACGATCGAGGACCTGGAGGAGGCCAGGCGCGAACAGTCCTTGGCGTAGTTTGGACGAATCCTTGCCGCGCCTCTGCCGGCAAGAAGCGAGTTGCCGGGGAAAACATTCACGAAGACAGCAGTGCGGGCCAGTTGCCGGGGTCTACAGGCAGGCCCGCGCGAAGTGAGATGCTGCTGAACTCATTGTCTAAGCCATCGAAATCCCTCATAAAAAAATGATCCAAGACGCCGTCATTTCCATAACAATACCTTTGCAAGACTGAAATAGATCAGGATCGTTGAAATATCCGTTAATGCCAAAGTGAGTGGTCCGGCGGCAATTCTCATGTCCAGTTTCAGCTTATGCAACAGAGATGGAACACTCAGGCCAAAGAAGACAGCAGCACAAAGTGTCAGCATGATGCTTGCGCCGATGGCCAGTGCCGCAATCCCTTCGCCACGCCAAAGCCAGGCAATCAGGCCCACTACAACCCCACATGCGGCACCTAACAGGACGGCCGCACCGACCTCGCGATAAAATGCTCGCAAGTACCATATCCAATCCGGTTGTTTTGAACGCAAATTATGAATAGTCAACGTCATCGATTGAATGCTGACACTTTCACCCAAACCCAGCACAAGCGTTAGAAAAAAAGCCAGAATCAGACTCTTCGCTAAGGTTACTTCGTAAATGCCGGTCAGTATTGCGCACACCGTACCGCTGGTGATCGTAGCAAGAAGCCATGGGAACCGGAACCGAAAAGCCAGGAGCGGAGAAGCCTCTCGAAGCTGCATGATGCGAAAACCGATTATCTCGAACATCCTGTCCATGTTTTCCCGATCGGCTAAATCAAAGGTATCTTCGGTAAACATTGCGATATCGACCACACCCAGAATACGTCTGTGTTCATCCACCACCGGAAATGCCAAAAATCTATACAGCAAAAAGAACTCGTAGGCATCAAACACCATTGCATGCTGTGGAATTGTTACCACAGGGGCGATCATAATATCGGAAATCAGCTGATCAAGCGGTGCGGTGAGCAACCGCCGGGTCGGTACCACTCCCACCAGACGGTCATCATCATCCACTACGTAAAAATAGACAATCTTTTCACCAATCTCTTTTTGCCTGATATCGTCCAACGATTGCTGAACAGTGATATTGCAGAGCAGTTTTGTCATATCTTTGCGTATGATGTTGATGACAGGTGTGTTTAGATGTGACGGATCTCCGCTCACTTAGTGTTTTTCCTTTGGCAAGGGTCCCAGTGTATTTCCCGAAGGTCGTCCACGTCGAATCCTTGGTGATCTCGATGCGAAAGCGACTAACCAACAGGCAAGGCTTTGGCTTTGGCAGGGAGCGTAAAACGGAAATCGGCAAAGCTTTGGAAATCGGCAGTTCCACAAGGTTTATAGGACTGCCGATGCGTCCGATTCACCTTTTGAAATAATGGTAAGGTTTCCCATGGTGATCTCCCGTTCACCGGTTTCCATACCTATTCCCACGATCTGGTGTAACTCTCCATCCCCAGTGTAAGCAGGATGGCCCTCTCTACGGCCTCCATCAGTTTGTCGGGAACACTGCCCAGTCGTTCCCCTACACGGGACTTATCAACCGCTCTGATCTGGCTCGAGACGAGTTCGAAATCCTCCCGTAGACCGCCGACTCCAGCCTCCAACAGGACATTTTGGGGATAAGGTTTCTCAGAGACGCAAGAGGTGAGTGGGATGACGATAGTGATGGGCGAGTAACGGTTGCCGACATCATTTTGAATCACGAGGGCAGGGCGCAGCCTGCCTTGCTCGGGACCGCGCACCGATTCGAAATCCACCCAGTAGATTTCACCCCTCTTAATATTCGAGGACACCCGGATGACTCCCTAACAACTCCCGGTAAAGCTGGAGGTCCCGCTCCGAGGTCTTCTCGTAACCTTCCCTCATCAGTTCCAGCGTCTTCCGCCGCTGAGCCGCACTCAGGAGATCTCCTATTGCAACGGCTATAAGCTCGCTCCGAGACCTGGCCACGCCCGCCTCTACGGAGCGATCCAGTTCAACAATTTGCCACTTTGGCAATGTGACGGTAGTCTTAACGAGATGGGTATCGTTCTGCCTCATGGATGTCTCCTCGGATATCTTCATGGATATCTTATCTGTCATCCGGAGCGACGTCAATGGACAGATAAGAGATTGACTTCCTTCCCGTAACACCCTGGAGGTCAGGGGGAAGGCGGCCTTTTTGCTGAAAGCCTTCGCCTCAGTCCCCGTTCGAGAATGACCACAAAGTCCTGAACATTCGTCAGAATGGAGTGAGCGGTGAGCGAGCCGCGATTGGTGAGCTTGTTGACGGCGAATTCAGACATATCCACAGTGTAGAAGTAGACGGGCCGGACACGACCGTCCGCCGTCACTCGATAGCAGGGGATCAGGTTGCCCGTGGCAATGGCGTGCAGTTGCGTGGCCATGGCAATGACCGTTGTGGAGCGGGCGGCAAGGCTGCGCATTCTGTCCTGGGCCTTGCAGACGTCCGTGACCACATCCGGGAGGGGTCCGTCGTCACGAATGGAACCGCCCAGAACAAAGGGAATGCTCTGTCTCACGACGGCATGCATGATCCCGCCGGTCAGGATTCCCTGTGCGATCAGTTCCTTGATCGAACCCACCGATCTGACCCGGTTGATGGTATCGAGGTGTTTGTAGTGTCCGAGTGTGGCATGTCTCTTGGTATATAGCTCCAATCCCAGGGCCGTTCCAAAAAGGGAGCCTTCTATATCGTGGACGGCCAGCGCATTGCCGGCGAGCAGCCCGTGAATGAAGCCGTTATCGACCAGTCCGACGAAAGCCTCACGAGCATCTTTGTCAAACGCTACCGCCGGTCCGAGGACCCACAGTATGAATCCATGCCGTCGTTCATGTTCGAGCAGGTCGTAGAGCTCGTCGTAATCGATGGAAAAGGATGTTTCGCGTGAGATGTGAGTCCTGAAGGCAAACTTTTCGGGAATCGTGTGAATGTGGCTGAAGGGGGTTGCGTGAACAAAAATACCGTCTTCTCCGTTTTCTCTGCGACCGCATGCGACCGAATCGCCAACCTGCAGGTGGCGGAATTCCTTAACCTGCAACTGTCCATCTGCCCCCATAACTGCAACGCAGTCCATCCGTGACTCCAGGAGCAAGCGCCAGTCTCCCTTCCTGACCTGGAAATACTCCGGGAAAATGGAGGTGGCATGGTATTCTTCCGGTGCCACACCGGGTTGGATAACCGCGCGAAAAACGACCGGCGGCATATTCAGGAGAGGCGGATGGTCGAAGTCGGGGATGTTGTAGTCTGGAAGAGTAAAGGGCACCGGACGGGTCTCCCTTTTCAATCATTCTGGAGATCGTGTCGTTTGGCCTGCCGAAAGAACTGGCGGCAATAATCGCGTGCCGACCAACAGCTCAAGACAACTGAAATCCAGATGAAGACCATCCCGACGGTGTCGAGCAGGTGCTGAACACCGGTAATGGAAAGGAGAAGAAAAGAGAGTCCCACAGTCTGAGAAATCATTTTGTTCTTGCCCATACGGCTGGCATCGATGATGAGGCCCTGGCTGGCTGCAATGGAGCGGAGGCCGGTAATGGTCGTGTCTCGTCCAATGATAATGAATACGAGCCATGCCGGGATTTTTCCCAGAGGAATGAGCATGACCATAACGGCCGAGGTGAGGAGTTTGTCCGCCAGTGGGTCGAGGAGTTTGCCGATGGAGGTGACCTGGTTGTGTCGGCGAGCCAGGATGCCGTCAAGGTAGTCGGTGATGGAGGCGGCAACGAAAAGGGCACATGCCATGTTCAGGGATTCTTGTGAAGCCGGCGGGGTCAACACCACCAGGATAACGGGTATCGTCGCGATCCTGAGATAGGTCAGAACGTTAGGAATACTGGTCAGGTCCTTGCGCGAAAAGCCGCCCCGGGTTACGGTAATCATGCCATCCTGCTTGCAGAAACAAGGTGTAATGAGTGAATAGAAACATCAAGCCGCATTATCGCTCTGGCCGGACGTATAGATCCAACACCCTTTGAACGTAATTCCTGGTTTCTTCATAGGGGGGGATCCCGTTGTGCTTCTGTACCGCTTCAGGTCCTGCATTGTACGCAGCCAGCGCGAGCACGATGTTGTTGTTGAATCGATCCAGCAGCAGCCTCAGATAACGCGCCCCCCCATCGATATTCTGAGTGGGATCAAAGGGGTCCAGGACCCCCATGTCCCGTGAAGTTCCCGGCATCAGCTGCATCAGCCCCATTGCTCCCTTTGGCGAGAGCGCTACGGGATCAAATGCCGATTCCGCTGCGATCACCGCTTTCACCAGCTTGTAGTCCAGCCCATATCGCTGGCAGGCATATTGAATATGCGGGTCAAAAAAGCCTTGATTCATAATACTGCATGAACGAACAAAAGAACGGTACGGATAGAAGGAACGAGAGGTGATCGAATAGGCATTGTTGCTCATCAGGCTTGCGGCGTATGGGGGCAGGGTGGGGGTCTTCACATGGTTCGGCATCGTGGGGACATTGGTGAAATGGAGCACACCATCTTTGTCCACATACCGGTACATCTGTGCCTCGGCCATAGACCCTGATGCCAGCAATAACGCCAGGATGAAGAGAGGAAAAAGGAATCTAATGGACATTCTCGGCAGATTGCTCATCGCTTACCCTTCGGCTTTGACCTGTAAAAGGGAAGTCTCATAATATGCCTATTTTTCCACCTTTTGCCAGTCTTTCAAGAACTTCTCGATGCCGATATCGGTCAAAGGGTGCTGCGCCAGCTGTTCGATCACCTTGAAGGGTATGGTCGCGATATCAGCGCCCAGGCTGGCTGCGGTCAACACGTGCAGGGGATTGCGTATGCTCGCCACAATGATTTCTGCTTCAAAGAGGTAATTGCCGAAGACGTCGACAATCTGTTGAACAACGTGCATACCGTCCTGTGAAATGTCGTCCAGGCGGCCGACGAAGGGGCTGATATAGGTTGCACCGGCTTTTGCCGCCATGAGCGCCTGCAGAGGCGAGAAGACCAGGGTGACATTGGTCTTGATCCCTTCTTCCGAAAGCTGTTTGACGGCCTTGAGACCGTCAAGGGTCATCGGGACCTTCACCACAACATTCGTATCGATCTTGGCCAGGGACCGGGCTTCGGAAACCATCTCCTTGAAGGTCAGACTGACCGCCTCAGCACTGACGGGAGCCTGAATCAATTCACAGATCTTCTTGATGTGCTTTTCGAATGCCTTGCGGCTGGAAATCCCCTCCCTGGCAACCAGTGAAGGATTGGTTGTCACCCCATCCAGGATGCCGATGCTGTGAGCTTCCCTGATTTCGCCAAGATTCGCGGTGTCGATAAAGAATTTCATGGTGTCCTCCATGTTTGAAAGACGGTTCTTCAGGTTTCCCTGTGAGTCAGAAGATATTTGTCGCGGCATTCCTCGCTGCAGAAATAGACTTTTCGTCCGCCGATCCTTGCTTCGACCCCCCGTTGTCTCAGAAAATAGGTCCCGCATTGTGGGTCACGAATCAGCTCGGTGTCCCCGGAATGAACGACGGAATCTTCGTCGCCGGACTTGCTAAAGGATGCGATCCAGGGCTTCAGAATTCTGTAGCCGAGGTAAATCAAAATGCCGTACACAATGAGCCGGATCATGATAACTCCAATCGCTCCACTTCCTGGTCCCCGTCCTCGTCCCGGATCCGACCAAGAAGATCACGGGCACTGACTCCCATTCCCGGGTGCACCCATTGCGGGGCAATCTCCATCAAGGGAATCAGAACAAAACGTCGTTCATGGAGTCGTGGATGAGGAATCGTGAGTGAGGGAAGGTCGATTTGACGGTTGCCGAATGCAAGCAGGTCAAGATCGAGGGTCCTTGGGCCCCACCGGACCTGGCGTTTGCGGCCGAAATCTCGTTCAATACGCTGGAGAGCGTCCAGCAAATCCTTTGCACCAAGGTCTGTTTCACAGAGTACGACCCCATTGATAAACCAGGGCTGCCCGGCGAGCATCTGGGGTTTGGTGCGGTAAAACGAGGATGTTTCCAGCACACGAATGCGTGGATGCCTGCGCAACTGCTCAATGGCAGAAAGGCATATTTGCACTGAATCCCCCATATTGCTCCCAAACCCGATCAGGACCCGCTCCATCAAGTCAGTGCCCTCCGGGCGAACCTGCCACAAAAGACCTTCTAAAAGGCCAGCTTCTGTATTCGTGCCACCGCTTCGGCAATCCGTTCCTTGTTCACGGTCAGAGCCATACGGATATAGCCCTCTCCGGGTTCGCCAAATCCGCTGCCCGGCGTGGTCACGATACCACATTCCTTTAGCA
The DNA here is from genome assembly GCA_964441945.1 of uncultured Syntrophobacteraceae bacterium. Taxonomy (GTDB): domain Bacteria; phylum Desulfobacterota; class Syntrophobacteria; order Syntrophobacterales; family Syntrophobacteraceae; genus JADGQM01. The sequence goes on along the minus strand of CAYTWB010000022.1, from coordinate 27,751 downwards.
GGAGGGAGGTAAATTGAGAAGAGGTATACCCGGACGGAACAGGACACCAGACATAGAAGGTGGCTTTTGGAATCGCCGGCTCGATACCGGCTTGCCTCAATCCCGCAATGAGCGTATCCCGCCTTTCCTGATAGGTCTGCTGCATCTGCCTGACGCAATCCTGGTCCCCTTCGAGAGCAGCAATCCCTGCCCATTGTATCGCGTTGAAAGCGCCGGAATCGATGTTGCTCTTGACCTGTCCCAATCCCTCCAAAAGCTTTGCATTTCCCACTGCGAAGCCCAACCGCCAGCCGGTCATATTGTAGGTTTTCGACAGCGAATGAAACTCGATGCCAACATCCTTGGCGCCGGGGACCTCTAGAAAGCTCATCGGACGGTACCCGTCAAAGGCCATTTCACTGTAGGCGGCATCGTGACAGACGATCAAGTTGTATTCTCTGGCAAAAGCCAGTACTCGCTCATAGAAATCCCTCTCCGCAGTAGCACCCGTAGGGTTGTTCGGGTAATTGATGAACATCAGCCTGGCGCGGCGTGCCGTGGTCGGAGGAACGGCATCGAGGTCCGGAAGGAAGTTGTTTTCCCGCACCAGCGGCATGAAATAGGATTCCCCGCCGGCGAACATCGTGGCCACCTGATAGACCGGATATGCCGGAGTCGGCACCAGCGCGATGTCTCCCGGATCGATGAAGGCCAGTGGAAGATGGGCAATGCCTTCCTTGGACCCGATCAGGGTGACGACCTCGCTGAGCGGGTCCAGCTCGACCCCGAAGCGGCGCTTGTACCATCCGGCGACGCTGATGCGGAAATCATTCATTCCGGAATAGGATGGGTATTGATGGGTCGATGGATCTTCGACCGCAGCCTGGATTTTTTCAATAATGTGGGCCGGTGTGGGGAGATCGGGATCTCCTACGCCCAAATTGATGACGTCCACACCTCTAGCGATCAGTTCCGCTTTCAGGCGATCGATCTCCTGGAAAAGATACGGGGGAAGCTGCTTCAGTCTATTCGCTTTCGCAAAATTCATATCTGCCTCTTTCATCGTTGCGCTCACTTAATCCCCAGCACATTCTCCATGTCATAAAGGCCGGGCGGTTGATGAATTACCCAGAGGGCGGCTCGGACGGCACCGCGGGCAAAATTATCGCGGCTATGAGCACGGTGTGTGAGCTCGATTCGCTCTCCCATGCCGGCGAACAATACGGTATGTTCCCCGACGATGTCTCCTCCGCGAAGGGTCTGAATGCCGATCTCTTCGTTGGATCGCTCCCCAATCAAGCCATGCCGGGCATAGACACCGACTTCATCGAGCTTGCGGCTGAGCGATCCGGCAATGATCTGAGCCAGCTTCAGCGCAGTGCCGCTGGGAGCATCCTTCTTGAACCGGTGATGCGCTTCCACGATTTCCACGTCGAAGTCACTGCCCAGCATGCGGGCAACATCCGCCACGACTTTGAAGAGTATGTTGACCCCAATGCTCATGTTGGGGGTAATCACACAGGGGCAACGGCTGCTCAACTCAAGGGCCTCGGCCATCTGATCGGGTGTAAAACCGGTCGATCCAACGACCATGGGGATTCTTTTTGATGCAGCCAGCTGCAGATGCTGGATGGATGCTGCAGCGCTGGTAAAGTCGATCACCAGGTCCGCTTGATGAAGGGCCTCCTCCATGCTTCCAACAACAGTCTTTCCCGTTCGACCGCCACCGATAGCCTCGGAAAGGTCCTTGCCCACACAGGGATGTTCCGAGTACTCGAACCCCCCTGCCAGTTCGATACCTTCCGTGTCTCGAACCAGTTGAGCTATTCTAGACCCCATCCGGCCGCCGATACCGGCCACCACCGCTTGAATCATTCCATGCTCCTTGGTCAAGGAAACCGGGCCCCGTCAAATCACGGACATCGAATCCATCAGATCAATCCATAAGCCTGCAGATCGGCACGCAACCGTTCGCGATTCGCAACAGACATCGGGACCAGAGGCAAACGCACTTCATCGCTTGGAATCATTTTCATCATGAGCAGGGCGGCCTTAACGGGTGCGGGATTCGTCTCGTAGAAGAGCGCATGGCATATCGGCAGCATCCGGTAGAACAGATTCTTTGCCTCGGCAAAGTTGCCGTCGAAGCTCAGATTGCAGAGGTCTGCCATATCGCGGGGGGCAACGTTGGATACGACCGAGATGACTCCCTTGCCGCCGACGCAAAGCATCGGATACGTCAGATAATCCTCTCCCGACACCACCACGAAGCGCTCATCGCAAAGGGCGATAATGTCTGTGACCTGCTTCAGGCTGCCTGAACCTTCTTTAATGCCGACAATGTTGTCAATTTCGGCGAGCCGGGCAACAGTGTTCGGTTCAATGTTGACAGCGGTGCGGCCAGGAATGTTGTAGAGGATGATTGGAATATCCACTTTCTCGGCAACCGTCCTGTAATGACGATATAAGCCTTCCTGGGTGGGTTTGTTGTAGTATGGAGTGATCATGAGTGCTCCGTCCGCTCCCGCACTTTTGGCATGCCGGGTCAGGCGAATGGCCTCTTCGGTATTGTTGGAACCGGTTCCCGCAATGACCGGGACACGCTTGTTTGCCTGCTCAACGGTGATCTCAACCACCCGTTCGTGTTCGCTGAAGGAAAGGGTCGCGGATTCTCCGGTCGTTCCACAGGGTACGATTCCGTGGGTGCCGTTGGCAATCTGGAACTCGATCAACTGCCTCAGCGTCGTTTCATCAATCCGCCCGTCCCTGAATGGAGTCACAATAGCCACCATAGCGCCTTGAAACATGCTACTCTCCCTATTCTCTTATGGTTTCATCCCAGAGGCGGCCTTCATAAACTACCCTGGCATCACCTTCCAGGAAGACTTCGGAAAATTCCGATACGCCCCGGGTGGAACTCCGCTCAAAATGAACCGTCAGGGTCTCCCTGCTTTGAGTCAGCACATCGACGGGAGAGACCACAAGGTTTCTTGCCGATGCCAGGAGTACTGCGGCAATACAGCCGGTGCCGCAGGCAAGCGTTTCTGCTTCAACTCCACGCTCGTAAGTGCGGACTGCCATATGATGTGAGTCAAGAACCGCACCAAAATCCACATTGGTTCCAGATGGTTGAAAGTAGAGATGATGGCGGAGGGTGCGGCCCAGGCGAAAAACATCGATCGAGTCGAGTGCGGATTGGTTTGGCACGAAATGAACCACATGCGGCACACCGGTATCGATGAAATCCAGAGGAAGCGAGAGCGCTTCCACCTGCAGGGTGATATCCATTGTCAATCTCTGAGGTCGAGGCATGAGCACTTTTACTCTCTCCCACTTGATCTCAGCCCGTATGATTCCGGCCAGCGTGCGGAACGTTATGAGCCTGTCGCGTGCAATGCCGTTGAGATGCGCAAATCTTGCCGCACACCGGGCACCGTTTCCGCACATCTCGGCCTCACTGCCGTCGGCATTAAAAAAGCGCCACACAAAGTCCACCTCGGGATCGTCTTCAATGAAGATGAGACCGTCCGCTCCCACCGACAGTCTTCTGCGGCATGCCAGGCGCGCCAGTTCGCGAAACCGGTCGGTCTCGATCAACCGGGACCGGTTGTCGATGATGATGAAATCATTGCCGCTGCCGGTCATTTTGAAGAAGGGGATGTGCTTCATGGAATGTGTTTCCTTCAACCATTACTCCATTCGTTTGTGTTCGAGGTTCGTATCCACTGGTTCAGTGGAGCTTTCACAGTGAAATTCAAGACGCCCAGTCAGGAATGGTTTCCCCCTCAATCAGATCATCCCAGGTTTCCCGCTTGCGTATGACGGAATACCGATCTCCTCTGACCAGGACCTCGGGCGGGCGTGGTCGAGAATTGTAATTGGATGCCATGGAAAAACCATAAGCCCCGGCGCTCATCACTGCCAGGTACTCGCCCGGCGTTACCATCGACACTTCCCTGTCCCGGGCAAGAAAATCCGACGATTCGCAAATCGGACCCACAATATCGGCAATCTGGGTCTCGCGATTGGCTCTCACCACCGTTCGGATTTGGTGAAATGCCCCGTAGAAACTCGGGCGAATGAGGTCGTTCATTCCTGTGTCGGTGATGATGAAGTTCTTCTGAGCGGTCCTTTTTGTGTAGAGAACCTTGCTGAGCAAGACTCCAGCGTTGCCGACGATAACGCGGCCCGGCTCGAAAATCAAGGTACAAGACAAGCCCTCCAGTTCACTGAGAATGGCCTGAGCATATTCCCGTGGATGCGGGGGGGCTTCCCGGTCGTAGACGATTCCCAGTCCGCCGCCAAGGTCGAGGTAGCTGATGGGGATATCCATCTTTTCGAGGCGTTCGATCAGTACACGAAGGCGCTGCAGGGTATCGACAAAGGGTGCGATTTCCGTTAGTTGACTGCCGATGTGACAATCCACTCCGAGGATCTCGATGTGCTCCAGATGTCTTGCCTGCTCGTATGCCTTGACGGCACTGGCGATATCAATGCCGAACTTGTTCTTCTTCATCCCTGTGGAGATGTATGGGTGTGTTTTGGGGTCCACATCAGGGTTGACACGAAGGGCAATGGGCGCTTTTCGCCCCAGTATTCGTGCGCGCGCGTCGATAGCCTCCAGTTCCTGGGTGGATTCAATGTTGAACATCAGAATGCCCTCGCTCAGGGCATAGTCAATCTCTTCCCGAGTCTTTCCCACCCCCGAGTAAACAATCCGATCTGCCGGTATGCCAGCCTTGCGGGCCCGAAAAAGCTCTCCTCCCGAGACTATGTCGACTCCTCCACCCAGCGAACCGAAGAGACTCAACAGTGCAATATTGGAGTTGGATTTGACCGAAAAACAGATCACCCGTGGGACCTTAATAAAGGCGTCGTCAAATACCGTAAAGTGCTGACACAGCGTGGCGTGACTGTAAACGTAACAAGGTGTTCCCACCGTCTCGGCTAGCTTCTGGAGCGAAACGCCTTCACAATAGAGTTCGTCATGCTCGTAGTGGAAGTGGTGCATATCGATTCCCAGCCTTTGTTATTGGTCCAGCATCAGACTCCTGATTTCAGCCCAACTGGACAGGAGTCCTTCCCGCTTCTTGGCCTGCCCGCCTACCGCTGAAACTGCGTAGGAATAGATGACATTCTTGTTGACCGCGCGATCCAGGTAGGGAGGGGCCTGAACGGGTGCTGCGGTCAGGCGTATGATCTCCCTGCCTTGGCGCCGATAGACATGATACCCTTCAACCTTCCCGTCGCTTTTCAGCCAGTGAACCTCCAGTGCCCCCTTTACGGGGATGACCCAGACCTTGCCGGGAGGGGGCGGGGGTACGGCATCCGGGGCTTTTGCCTGGCGGAAAACCAACGGTTCTCCCAGGATGAGCGCATCTTCGAACACATAAACGGGAGTGACCTGGTAGTCATAGTTCTGAGCGGCAGCCAGGGTTGAGTCCAGAAAGGAAAAGGCCCTAACGGGTTGAGGAGAGAGCTTTTCCCAGGTCCCATCCGGGCCGTGACGTTCAACAATATACTGGACTTCGCCCGGCGAAAAGGGACCTTGATGCGGTTTGGCGCTGCCGGCCTTCCATTGCACCAGCAGACCCCGCTGTTCCGGAATCACATCCAGGACCTTCAGGGCCGGGGGTGGCGCCAGGACCTTTGCCACAACAGAATTGGACGAAGATATCGAGAGTCTGTTCCTGTCTCGGATATCGACTTGATATCGGTAGGCGCACTGGGGTGATACGGCCGTATCCTTCCAGGTGAATACGTTTCCCTCTCGAACCGCCGGAGCCGGTTGCGATGGATCGATCATCACGGCTTCCTGTTGTGATGACGCAGGGCAGTCGGGACAGTTGCGATTGGCCCAACTTAGCTCTGCTTTTAGAACAACAAACGAGTAGCCGGGTCCTTTCAGGGTGTCCTTGATTTGATCCGGAACGGACCAGATCACCTCTACAGTGTTGAGTCGGACGACAGTTCTCAAGTCCTGGATTTGAGGGACCTGTTCCCGGGTGATGGGTTTCGGGTAGGTCTTAATGCCGCACCCTGAAAGCAGCAGCATCAGAAGTATGATCGGGATTAGACCGGCAAAACGGGGATGATTCATACCATTTTTTGTTCGTCTATCCATGTCGACATATTTCAGAAGGTAGGGTGATGCAGTCATGGTTTCAGCCCCAATACCTGCGCTTTAGCCTCCAATTCGCAATGGGCCCGCTGCAACGCTTCTGTGACCCGGGAGGAGGATGTACCCCCCAGCGAGTTTCTTCGATCGACGACGCTCTCGATCTCAAGAAAAGGGAAAACATCGTGGTCAAACGATTTGTGAAAACCCCTCAGCTCATCGATGCTGCATTCACGGAGGCTCTTTCCGTGGCGAATGCAGTGTTGGACAATCTGGCCCACCACATGATGCGCTCTGCGAAACGGCACACTCTTTCGGACCAGGTAGTCGGCCAGATCGGTTGCCAGCGTGAACCCCTCAGTGGCCATCATTGTCATGCGTTCCCGGTTGAAGCGGATTTCAGGAAGCAACCGCGCCAATAAACGCAGCGTGCTGACAATCGTATCGACGGTGTCAAATATCGGTTCCTTGTCTTCCTGTAGATCGCGGTTATAGGCGAGCGGCAGGGCTTTGGTCAGGGTCAGCAGGGCCATGAGATTGCCATAAACCCGGGCGGTTTTCCCGCGCATCAGCTCGGGAACGTCCGGGTTCTTTTTCTGAGGCATGATGCTTGACCCCGTACAGAAGGCGTCGCTGATTTCGATGAAGGCAAACTCACTGGTGGACCAGAGGATCAATTCCTCCGACATCCTGCTCACGTGCATCATGAGTATGGCTGCTGCAGCATTGAATTCAATCAGATAGTCGCGGTCACTGACTGCATCGATGCTGTTTTCCGTTATGCGCGGAAAGCGCAGGCTCTGGGCCGTCCATTCCATATTGATAGGAAGGGTGGTTCCGGCAAGTGCCGCACTTCCCAGGGGAAGTACATTGGTCCGGTGGAGGCATCCCTCAAATCTTTCTTCATCCCGCCGGAACATCTCGTAATAGGCCATAAGGTGATGCGAAAGCAGGACCGGTTGAGCGTGCTGCAGGTGCGTGAAGCCCGGCATGATCAGTCCCATGTTTCTCTCAGCCACGGCTACCAGGACCTTTTGTACGTCATGGATGAGAGTGCGGCACTGGGTTAACATGTCGCGGAGGAAGAGGCGCATGTCCAGGCAGACCTGATCGTTGCGGCTCCGTGCGGTATGGAGTTTGCCTCCCACCTCGCCGATCTTCTGGATCAGTTGTTTCTCGACCGCCATGTGAATGTCTTCCAATCCGGATGAAAAACTGATGTCCCCGCGCTCCATCTCGCGTAAAATCTCACCAAGACCGGTGACAATCAGTGAAGCTTCCTCATTGGAAATGATCTTACAGGCTGCGAGCATACGACAGTGGGCGATGCTTCCCTCGATGTCATAGCGATAGAGCCTTTTGTCGAAGTGGATCGAAGCGGAGAACTCCTCCACCTGTTTGTTCGTCGGCTGTTCAAAACGGCCTTGCCAGGGTTTTTCCCCCATAGAGATCCCTTATTTCAACGGTTTGTTCACCAGCGACTCGATGCGCAGTCTCAGCCCGTGGAGCCGGATGAAACCGGTGGCGTCGTCCTGGCGGTATACGTCATCTTCTTCAAAGGTTGCGAAGCTCGGTTGATACAGCGATCGATCCGATTTGCGTCCGACCACCCGGCAGGTCCCCTTGTAGAGCTTGAGCCGCGCGGTTCCCCACACATTCTCCTGGGCCAGATCCATGGTCCCCTGGATCAATCGCATTTCCGGGGAATACCAGAAGCCGTTATAGATCAGTCGTGAGTACTGCGGAATCAGGGAATCCCGGATGAACATGACCTCACGATCCATCGTGATCGATTCGACCGCCTGATGACCGACTCGCATGATCGTCCCGCCAGGGGTTTCATAGACCCCTCGCGATTTCATGCCGACGTAGCGGTTTTCCACCAGGTCAACCCGGCCGATGCCGTGTTTGCCGCCAATCTCATTCAGGGTATGCAGGAGCTTTGCCGGGCTGAGGCGCCGGCCGTTGACGGCCACCGGATCTCCCCGTTCAAAGTCGATCTCGATTATCTCCGGTACGTTCGGAGCGTCTTCCGGGTTGGTTGTCAGCACGTACATGTCAGACTTGGGTTCCGCCCAGGGGTCTTCCAAAACACCTCCCTCAAAACTGATATGAAGGAGATTTCGGTCGCTGCTATAGGGCTTTTCCTGAGTAACCGGCACCGGTATGCCATGACTTTGTGCATAGGCAATCAGTGAGCTCCTCGATCTCAGGGTCCATTCGCGCCACGGGGCAATCACGGTCAGTTTGGGGTTCAGAGCAGCGTACGTCAGCTCGAAGCGCACCTGATCGTTGCCCTTACCGGTGGCACCATGACTGACGGCCTCGGCCCCTTCTTCCTCGGCGACCTTGACCTGATGCCTGGCGATGATCGGTCGCGCGATAGATGTTCCCAACAGGTAATGTCCCTCATAGACAGCATTGGCGCGAAATGCGGGAAACACAAAATCGCGGACGAATTCCTCCCGCAAGTCTTCCACCCGAGCCATCACGGCGCCGGTAGCCAGCGCTTTTGCCTTAGCCTCCTCCAGTTCTTCCCCCTGGCCCAGATCGGCTATAAAGGCGACGACCTCGCATTGGTACGTCTCAATCAACCACTTCAGAATAATCGATGTGTCCAATCCTCCCGAATAGGCCAGGACAACCTTCTTGATACTCATAAATCCCTCTCTCTTAGCGCTGTAGCAACCATTCCAGCAAGGCCATCTGAAGGAACATCCGATTCTCCGCCTGATCAAAAACCACCGACTGCGGACCTTCCATCACACCATCCGTGATCTCCTCGCCACGATGGGCGGGAAGGCAGTGCAGCACCAGTGCGTTGGCCGGAGCTGCGGCCAGCAGCTCTTCATTGATCTGAAAGGGCTGGAAAACCTTCCTGCGCGCCTCCGCTTCTGCCTCCTGCCCCATGCTTGCCCAGACATCGGTGTAGAGCACATCCGCTGAAGCGACGGCTGATTTCGGTTCATCCACCAGGTGAATTGTCCCGCGCCCCTCGCGCCTGGCCCAGTCGACGATTTCGCTTTGGGGCAGGTATCCCGGAGGACACGCCAGATACAGGGTAAAGCTCAACCGTGCTGCAGCATTGATCCAGGAATGGGCCATATTGTTGCCATCCCCGATCCAGGCCACACAAAGGTCTTCAAGTGTTCCACGCTTTTCCTGGATGGTCACGAGATCACTCAGGACCTGGCATGGATGGAAGCTGTCAGTGAGGCCGTTGATGATGGGAATTGAGGCATGACGAGCCAGTTCCTCGACGTCCTGATGCGCAAAGGTGCGAATGACCACGGCATCGAGATATCTCGACAGGACGCGGGCTGTATCGGGCATCGGTTCGTGCCGGGAAATCTGAAGGTCATTTGCCGTCATGAAAACACATTGGCCGCCAAGCCGATACATGGCGGTTTCGAAAGAGACCCGGGTTCGTGTGGAGGGCTTCACAAAAATGAGTCCCAGGATCTTGCCTGAAAGGGTAGGGCGGAGTCGCTCCGAGCGCAGCTCCTGTTTCATTTCTCGGGCCCGCCCGACGAGTCGATGGATCTCTTCCGCTGTAAGGTCCCGAATAGTAAGAAGATCGCGTTTCATTTGTTCTCCTCTTTCAAAACCTCATCGAGCACCTGGATCAGCCGGTCAATCTGCTGCTCCTGCACAATGAGGGGCGGGACGAAGCGCAGTACGGTGTCATGGGTGCAGTTGATGACGAAGCCTTTTTCCAGACATTTCTCAACAATCCGGGCACCCGGGATTTTGAGCTCCATCCCGATCATCAGTCCTCTGCCGCGCACTTCCTTAATCAAGCCATGCTTCGACCGGAGGTCCTCCAGGCGCGCCAGGAAATACCCTCCGACCTGTCTAACCCGATCAAGGAAAGACGGTGCTGAAATCAGTTGTACGACGCGCCGAGCCACGGAGGTCACCAGTGGGGTCCCTCCGAAGGTGGTTGCATGGCTCCCCGGGACAAACGCCTGAGCGACCCGATCGGTGGCGAGCATGGCGCCGATTGGGAGCCCGTTGCCGAGGGCTTTTGCCAGGGTCATGATGTCCGGGGCCACATGCTCCTGTTCATGGGCGAAAAGAGTCCCAGTGCGCCCCATTCCCACCTGTACCTCATCAAAGATGAGCAGAAGGTCATATCTGTCGCACAAAGTCTTCAAGTCAGCCAGATAGCCGGGGGAAGGGAAATTGATGCCCCCCTCACCCTGAACGGGTTCCACTATGACCGCACAGGTCCTGTCCGTGATCGCTTTTTCCACGGCCTCTATGGAATTGAAGTCCACAAAGCTGAAACCGCCCACAAGCGGTTCGAACCCTTTATGGACCTTTTCCTGGCCGGTGGCCGATAGAGTTGCCAGGGTGCGGCCGTGGAAGGAATCCTTCATGGAAATAATGTGAAAACGGCCTGCACCGTAACGGTCTTTGCTGTATTTTCGAGCCAATTTAATGGCTGCTTCGTTGGCCTCCGCCCCACTGTTCGAGAGGAAAACCTTGTCTGCGAAGGACTTTTGTGTCAATTCCGCCGCCAGCTCCACCTGTGGAAGCGTATAGAACAGGTTGGACACATGAACAAGCGTATCAGCCTGCCGGCACATCACTTCGGTCAGTTCAGGATGGCAGTGGCCCAGGTTGCACACTGCGATGCCGGCAAGAAAATCCAGGTATTCTTTCCCTGACTGGTCCCACAGCGTGAGACCCCGGCCGCGCACGAAGACTACCGGCAATCTGGCGTAGGTACCGCAGATGTTCTCCTGACAGGATAGTTGTACGTCTTCCATCAAATACTCCCTGCTCGATTGGTCTACCGTTGTCTGATTATCTCAGTGCCGATCCCGGCATCGGTAAAAATTTCCAGAAGGATCGCATGGGCTACGCGGCCGTCCACAATGTGCACCTTTTCGGTACCCTCCTGCAATGCTTCGACGGCACACTGAACCTTGGGGATCATGCCTCCCTGCAGGATCCCGCGCTCCATGGCATCCTCTGTTTCGGCAATGGTCATGCTGGGTATGAGGTTTCCATTGGAATCGAGCACACCAGGGACATCGGTCATGAGCAGAAGCTTCTTGGCGCAGAGGGCCCCCGCTATGCGACCGGCTACCAGATCGGCGTTGATGTTGTAGGTTTCTCCATTCTGTCCGACGCCAACGGGGGCGATCACGGGGATCATGTTGCTTCGTTCCAGGGTCCGGAGAACCTCCACATTGATTTGAGCAACTTCTCCCACCAGTCCGATATCGATGATCTCGGAAGGCTGAGTGTCTTCATCGCCGCGGCGGGCGTGAAGCTTGCGGGCCTCAATGAGTTGCCCGTCCTTTCCGCTCAGCCCGATGGCATGGCCTCCATGCCGGTTGATAAACGATACGATCTCCTTGTTGATCTTTCCGGCAAGAACCATCTCCACGATGTCCATCGTTTCCGGGTCCGTTACCCGCATGCCCTGATGGAACCGGCTCTTGATTCCAAGACGAGTCAGCATGTCGTTGATCTGAGGACCGCCGCCGTGCACCACTATTGGATTGATCCCGATGTACTTCATCAGGACAATATCCTGCGCAAAGCTTTCCTTCAGGTCCTCCGCCAGCATGGCATGGCCCCCATACTTGATGACCAGGGTGGTCTGATAGAACCGCCGAATGTAAGGGAGCGCTTCAACAAGAAGTCCGGCCTTCTCCAATTTCATACTCCTCAGGGTTATGCGCCACAGCCTCGACCTGTTGCCGTGTCTCAGCAGATTGCGGCCGGCACATCATCTCAGCCGACACGCTCTTACAGAATGTATCGACTCAGATCTTCGTCCTTTACTATGTCCTGGAGCGTCTCCCGGACATAGTCGCTGGTGATATGAATGGTCTGCCCTTTGAGATCGGGTGCGTTGAACGACACATCGGACAGCAGTTTCTCCATAATGGTGTGCAGCCTTCTCGCTCCAATATTCTCCATCCTGGAATTCACCTGATATGCCAGTTCGGCTATTTCGCCAATCGCCTCATCGCTGAAGACCAGTTCCACCTGCTCGGTAGCAAGGAGGGATTCATACTGTACAATCAATGCATTCTCCGGTTCTTTCAGGATGCGAATGAAATCCTCTTTGCTCAGAGAAGTAAGCTCCACCCTTATGGGAAAACGTCCTTGAAGCTCCGGGATGAGGTCGGACGGCTTGGAGATATGAAAAGCTCCGGACGCAATGAAAAGGATATGATCGGTCTTGACCATGCCGTACTTGGTAGTGACCGTGGAGCCTTCCACAATAGGGAGCAGGTCTCTCTGGACGCCTTCCCGTGAAACATCCGGGCCTCTGCCCGCTTCGCGGCCGGCGATCTTGTCAATCTCATCGAGGAAGATGATTCCGGAATGCTCCACTCGCTCGATGGCCAGTTTGATCACCTTGTCCATGTCGATGAGGCGTTGAGATTCCTGCTGGACAAGGATCTCCCTCGCCTCGGGGATCTTGACCTTGCGGCGTTTAGTGCGCTGCGGCAGCATCGATCCCAGCATGTCCCGCAGGTTGAGATCCATCTCCTCCATACCCGATCCTGTGAAAATCTCTATCATCGGGAAGCTGCGGTCGGGAACGTCCAGTTCCACGTATCGATCATCCAGGGACCCCTTTTTCAACAATTTGCGGAGCTTTTGCCGGGTCGAGTCGGCCTGTTCTGCTTCTTCCTGGACGGCCTTGGCCATTTTCGGGGCCTCGAGAAGTTGATCTTTGGGTTCCTGCTGTCTTTTGGGGGGCAGGAGAATGTCAAGCAGCTTCTCCTCAGCCAGCTCTTCGGCCTTGAGTTTGACGGTTTCCAGCTCTTCGGCCCTCACCATGCTCACAGCCAGCTCCATGAGGTCTCGGACCATCGACTCCACATCGCGTCCGACGTAGCCGACCTCGGTGAATTTGCTGGCTTCTATCTTGAGAAAGGGAGACTGGGCGAGACGCGCCAGCCGACGTGCGATTTCGGTCTTCCCCACACCCGTGGGTCCAATCATGATGATGTTCTTTGGGGCGATCTCATCGCGAAGATGTTCCGGGACCTGTTGCCGGCGCCAGCGGTTTCTGAGAGCGATGGCGACCATTCGTTTGGCTTCCTGCTGCCCAATGATGAATTTGTCCAGTTCCCGAACGATCTCGGTGGGAGTCAGAGGTTGATGCATTTGGTCAGAGCTCCTCAAAAGTGAATTCCCTGTTTGTATAGATGCAGATGGACGCGGCAATGTTCATGGATTCTTCCACAATCTGGCGGATGGGAAGCTGCGTGTGGGCCAGGAGGGCGCGCGCTGCAGCCAGAGCATAAGGAGCGCCGGAGCCGACTGCGGCAATGCCGTCATCGGGTTCAATAACGTCTCCTGTTCCGCTCAGGATAAGGCAATCGTTTGAATCGGCCGCGATCAACATGGCTTCCAGCCGCCGCAAGGCGCGATCCATCCGCCAGTCCTTGGCCAGCTCCACTGCTGCACGCTTGAGATTGCCGTTGAACTGCTCGAGTTTTGCCTCGAGTCTTTCAAAAAGCGTGAACGCATCTGCGGTGGAGCCGGCAAAACCGGCCAATATCTTGTTGTGATACAATCGGCGGACCTTCTTCGCCTGATGCTTGATCACCGTGTCCCCCAGCGTTACCTGCCCGTCTCCGGCCATGACTACGCTTCCGTTTCTGCGGACTGCAAATACGGTTGTTCCGTGAAAGTGCTTTTTGGTCATGGATATTCACCGCCTCCGAAAATCGAGTGAGCGCTACCTGGCTTTCATGCTGCGCGGATGGGCTGCATCGTATATCTTCATCAGCTGGTCCAGGTGCACATGGGTGTAGCGCTGTGTCGTTGACAACGAAGAATGGCCCAGCATTTCCTGGATGGCCCTGAGATCGGCACCGGAATTGAGGAGGTGAGTGGCAAAGGTGTGGCGTAATCCATGCGGGCTCAGGTGCTGCCATAGCCCGCACCTCGTCATTTCGGCCTTCAAGATCCTGTGAACCGAACGGCTGGTCAGCCTGCCTCCCGAGGCGTTCGGGAAGAGATGGGAAGCCGAGGTGCGTCCTCGAGGGGACTGAGCATCCAGGTTGGATCGAAAAGCACTCAGGGCTTCCAGGGCCTTATGGCCAATGGGAACAAGGCGCTCTTTCTTCCCTTTGCCACGAATACGAACCAGGCCCTGGTTGAAATCAACGTCTGATTCGTTCAATCCCACCAGTTCGCTGACGCGTGCCCCAATCGAATAGAGGCATTCGAAGAGTGCCCAGTTGCGAGCTCTCCTCCATGAGCTCTCCGGCCGCAGTGCACTGCTCTGCAGGGAATCCAGGAAATGGAATACATCGTCGACATCGAGGAAAGAGGGGACCTTTGCCCTGATCTTGGGAGACGCTACAGCTTGTGCAGGGTTGTCCGGATACAGGCCCCGATCGTTCAGGTAGCAATAGAAGGACCTCAGGGTCGACAGTTTTCGGGCACGAGTCGCGTTCTTCTTGTTCCCATGAAGTACACAAAAAAAACCTCGGATTGAGTCCGGTGTGATGTCAGCGATTCGGATGTGGCCGGCGCCCCGTGCGTTCTTCTTGAGGTACCGGTGAAACTGCTCCAGATCAGAGGCATAGGCGCGGCATGTCTCCTCGCTTGCACCGCGTTCCTGCCGCAGGTAGTTCAAAAACACCACTTTTGATTGTTCCAGTGTGAGCAAATCTTCCATCCGTGTACCCGTTCTTCCCCGTGCAGGAACAGGGTGTCTCCCCCACCTGCCGAAAGGAGTTGTTTTGATACCGGAGCTAAAACCTCTTGTTGGGGTTATCGAAAAAACCACAAATGCCCCAAGAGGTTTCAGGAGAAAAGAACTAACTAGCATAGAGAGCGAAAAAAGCAATCAGAAAGTCTTGCCACGCAGGGAGTTGGGCTTGATATCGGAGCGAATTATCTTGACTTTCGTTTCAAGTTTGCCCTATGTTCCTCGTTTGAATTTCTCCAGGATCCCAAGATTTTGCGCCTTTTTGCCGTAAAGACCATAGAGAGGGAAAAATATGAAAGAGGATGTCTCAAAACTTCGAACTTTCGCCATCATTTCGCATGGCGGCGCCGGCAAGACCTCCCTGGCTGAGGCCATGTTGTTCAATGCGGGAGTGACCACTCGTCTCGGTAAGGTGGATGACAGCACTTCCGTGATGGACTACGAACCTGAAGAAGTGAAGCGCAAAACTACCATGAGCACCGCTTTCAACACTCTTTCATGGAAAAAACATCAGCTCACCATAATCGATACTCCCGGGGACTTCAACTTCATTGCCGAGACAAAGACTTCGATGCAGGGAGCGGACGCGGTCCTGGTGCTGGCTGATGCGGTTGACGGCGTTCGGGTACAGACCGAGAAGGTCTGGGAATTCGCAGAAGACTTCGGATTGCCCAAAATCATCTTTGTCAGCAAGATGGATCGTGAGCGCTCCGACTTCTTTAAGACTGTTGAGGATATTCAAAACAACTTCGGCAGGTCTTGTGTGCCCCTTCAAATCCCGGTTGGAGCGGCCGAGGATTTCAAGGGTGTGGTCGATCTCCTGAATGGTAAAGCCTTTCTTTTTACAAAAGGTGACAGCGGCCAGTTTGACGTACAGGAAGTGCCGGAGGAACTGAAAGAGAGGTTCGAACAATACAGGGAGGAGCTTATCGAACAGGTTGCCGAGTCCAATGATGATTTGCTCGAAAAATACCTGGAGGAGGGGAGTCTTTCCCTGGAGGAAGTGACGGCCGGTCTGAGGAATGCCGTCAGCTCCCGGAAGCTTGTTCCTGTTACCTGCGGCGCCGGTCCCATCAATGTGGGAATACAGCCCTTGCTGGATTTGATTGTGGATTGCCTGCCTTCGCCTCTTGACCGCGGACCTCGGGAAGCGTTCCTTCCGGGGAAGGAAGATGTCGTCATGAGGGGACCGGATGCAGATGCCCCGTTCAGTGCTTTGGTTATCAAGACGATCAGCGATCCTTATGCCGGGCGCCTTTCCGTGATACGCATCTTTTCAGGTTCCTTAAGCCCGGACTCCTCGGTCTACAACGCCACAAAACAGGCCAGAGAGCGCTTCGGCCAACTCCTCAGGCTGAAAGGCAAAACGCAGGAGCAGATTCAGGGGGCGGGTCCCGGCGATATTGTTGCAATAGCCAAGCTGAAAGAGACAACCACCCAGGATACGCTCTGTACCGAGAAGGAAGCGATTATCTTTCCTCCCGTCGAACTGCCTCCGGCAATCTATTCGCTGTCCGTAGAACCGAAGAGCAAGGGTGATGAAGAGAAAATCTTCTCTTCTCTCACCCGACTGATGGAAGAGGACCTGACCCTGAAACTCGATCGCAACGAAGAAACCAAGGAGATGATCCTGTCGGGAATGGGCGAGATTCATATCGAGGCGACTGTAGAAAAACTGAGGCGCAAGTTTGGAGTGGAAGTCAATCTGCGTTTGCCGAAGGTATCCTACAAGGAAACGATCAAGGGCAAAACAAGAATCCAGGGCAAATACAAGAAGCAATCGGGAGGGCGCGGGCAGTACGGCGATTGCACCATAGAGATGGAGCCGTTGCCCAGAGGCGAGGGATTTCAGTTCTTCGACAAGATCGTTGGCGGTGTGATTCCCAAGCAGTATATCCCCGCAGTCGAAAAGGGCATTGTCGAGGCAGCGCTTGAAGGGGCGCTGGCGGGCTATCCCGTGGTTGACTTTAAGGTGGACCTCGTCGATGGATCGTTCCATACGGTGGATTCATCGGAAATGGCCTTCAAAATTGCAGGTTCCATGGCCTTCAAGAAAGCGATGATGGAGGCCAAACCAACGCTGCTCGAACCGATCATGCTGATGGAAATCACTGCTCCGGACGATTGCATGGGAGATGTGATCGGTGACTTGAATTCCCGCCGCGGCAGGGTTCTGGGGATGGAAAGCAAGGGCAAGAAGCAGATCATACGCGCCAACGTGCCCCTTGCTGAGGTCCTCAGGTATGCTCCCGACTTGCGTTCCATGACCGCCGGGCGCGGCATGTTCACCATGAAGGTTTCCCATTATGAGGAGGTCCCCGGGCAGCTACAGGAAAAGATCATAGCAGCCGCCAAGGAAGCCCAGTAAGTCCTGCAACCTTTTCAACGGCGACAGGCTCAAAAGCAATGAAGCCGTCCGATGCCCTCAAGGATGGGAGCTCCGGCTCATTAAGCGATACGGACCTTCTCGATATCGTCCATACGATTTGTTCGGCTTCAAGGGACGGCGTTCTTGAGGTTCACTCGGAAGCCGGAACAGGGAGAATAGCACTTCGGTCCGGGCAGGTTTGTCACGCCCAAATCGGTGATCTGCACGGGGAAGCGGCCTTTTCCAAAATAGCCTCTGCGACCAGTGGGGATTTTCATGTCCTTCCCCTGAAAAGGGAGGAGCGAGCCTCAATCACTAAACCCCTGGAAGACCTGCTTATCGAGACGGTACGCCTCCAGGAAGAGAGCCGGCAGGAAAAGGAAGGCATGGAGACTCCCGAGCCGGAGACAGAGACCCTGTTGCAGATGATCCAAAAGATGACGATGATCCAGAAGCTGCGTTTTGCCATGAGGTGCAACAAGGAGGGCCGAAGCCTTCTCATTCGTGATCCCAATCGTGCGGTCCAGTTGGCAATTGTCTCGAATCCGCGAATCACGGATTTTGAAGTGGCCATCATTGCCTGGTCCAAGACCACCGACGAAGAAGTCTTGCGGCGAATTTCCGAGAACCGTGAATGGATCAGACACTATCAGGTGCGGCTGGGTCTGGCGAGGAACCCGAAGTCCCCGATACCGATTGCGACCAGGCTCCTCCATACCCTGAAACCGGAGGACATTCTGCAGATTGCGAAAAGCAAGGAAGTGCCTGCATTGATCGCCCAGTCGGCTCGTCGGCAAATCCTGCAAAAGAAGTAACCGATTCGAACTCTTGATCTCCACTGATCAGGCCACCTGGAACCGGCTTTCAAACCCTCCGGTCCGAGTGGTTGATGCGAGCGGGAAAAAAAAGTGAATAGACCGGACGAAGAAAAGAATGCTTTCAATAGAACTGTTGCGATCATAACGGTCAGCGACAAAGGCGCAAAGGGGGAGCGGGAAGATCGCTCCGGGCAGGTCCTGCTTGATCGGCTGATTCGGGAAGGCTACCGGGTGACGTACCAGGCGGTTGTCCCTGACGAAGTCGATGTGATTTCCGAGGAACTGGTTCGGTGCGCAGAGGAAAAGGGGGTTGTCCTGGTTGTCACCACGGGCGGGACCGGGGTAGCCCCAAGAGATGTGACTCCGGAAGCAACGCTCGCCGTGATCGACCGTGCGGTTCCGGGAATGGCTGAGGCCATGCGTGCAGCCAGCCTCAGGAAAACACCCCATGCCATGATTTCCAGGGCTGTTGTGGGCATAAAAGGCAGAACGCTCATCGTCAATCTGCCCGGAAGCCCGAAAGGCGCTATCGAGAACCTCGAAGTCATCCTCCCCGGATTGCCCCATGCTCTGGACAAGATCCAGGGAGACCCCTCCGAATGTGCCGTGGTCGGCTGAAAACACACGGAAGTCCTATTTCACTCACGAAAATCCTCTGAGATGTGCCATCCGAATTCGGTCTGCAGCCTTTCCCGGATACGTTTTGCATGAGTGCCCGGCCAATAGATCTTTCCGCAGGCCGGACACCTGTGAAACGATGTGTGGGTTTCGTAAACGAAGTCCGGTACGCTCCCGAAGGCATCCTCGCGGGTCATCTTCTCGATTGGCCCGTTGCAGCGAATACAGCGTTGCAGCAACCGGATTTCATGGGGGGTGACGGGTATCTGGTGGACCACTTCTCGAAGCTGTTCCAGGGGATCATTTGCAGCCAGACAGTAAACGCCGCTTTGACCGGACCACCTTCGATTTCGGGTGACCACCCAAAAACCATGCGATCGATAGGCGTCAATCTGATGTTGCTCTTTGAGTTGCTCGCAGCGTGCATCAAAACCCAGAATGCGCAACCACTTGGCCAGTTTACCCAGCATGCCGTCCATTGCGAAATGCTTCTCCGACCGTTGTGTCATTCGATCCTGTTCAATTTCACGTTGCGGATCTGGCCGACAACATTGGTGTGGAAAACAGAATCCTGCAAATCGGGATCAGGCGTGATTTCTTGAACGGTCACGTCAATCTGCCATTGTGACGATGCGAACGTGATCTTCTGTGGCACATCCTTTACCGCCAGCCCGACCGGGGGATCGTATTGAATCGTATAGGCCCGGGCTCCCTGCTTGACCCTCGCCGATTTGATTGTCTGGGGCGATGAGAGGAATTGCCAGGCGAAGGACCAGCCGTCAGGGGATGGTTTCGGATATCCCATGAACTCCGGATCATGGCTGATGATCTGAAGACTCTCTAGCTGGTCGGGAGGCAGGCTGCCGCTCAGGCTGTATCCGAATGCCTCGAGAGGGATCGCGATTCCGAAAAGGCGGTCGATCAGCACTTCTGATTCGTCTGAGGAATAGAAGGTCTTTTCTGAAGGAACCAAAAGACTTGATTGCCCGTGGTCGATAGTGAGGACGCCGACAGTTTGCCCCAGCCTGAAAGCCTCCAGGCGAAACTGGTCGGGTAGTCTGGCCAGAATAACGGCGTTTAAATTAAGCCGCTTATCAGCGGTTGCCGCTCTCAGCTGAATTTTTGCCTGGTAGGTCTTCCAGTGTTCCGAGCGTTCCCGCAAGGCCGGCAGCCAGTCCATGAAGGTCGCCGGACGCGGCGGTGCGATTTCGGTTGAGAGGTGTGCACATCCTTCCAGGAGCAGCAGGATGAGAGCAAATAGAAGGGGCCGGGCCCGAGGCGACTTCATTGGAGTCCCCTGAGTTTTTCCTGGATTTTTTCCGGTTCGGTGTGCTGGCATTCCAGGGCCTTCTGATAGGCCTCCGCCGCCTTGCTCTTCTTCCCCAGGCTCAAGTAGATGTCTCCCAGGTGCTCTTGAATGACCGGATCTCCGGGGACCCGCTTGACAGCTTCCAAAATAACATCGAGGGCCTTCTTGTACTGCCCCATGCGGTAGTAAACCCAGGCCATACTGTCCATGATGTATCCATCTTCCGGCTCAATTTCGAGTGCGGTCTTGATCAGTTGCTTGGCTTCCATCAGGTTGATGCCGAGCTCGGCGTAGGTGTAGCCTATATAGTTCAAAGCATTGGCGTTCTTGGGCTCGATTTCGAGGATTGTCCGCATCACTTTGATGGCCTCGTCCTTGTTCCCCATCTTGTCAAGAAGAGCACCCTTGCGAAAGAGCAAATCGGCATCCCGAGGTGCCTCTCCCAGGCCTTTGTCATAAATCCTCATCGCCTCATCGTATTTCTTTTCGTCTTCATAGAGCACGCCCAGGTAGAGATAAAGGTCCGGTAGATCGGGACGCTTGGCGATGGCTTCAGTGAGAGCTTCTTGCCCGCTGCGGTAGTCTTTCAACCTTGAGAAAATGAGGGCGAGGCGGATCTGCGCTGCGGTCCACAGGGGGCTCTGGCGGGATATCGTGCGAAGATTCACGATAGCCTGGTCCGAGTCTCCCTTTTCATCATAGGTTGTACCCAGATAGTAGAGGGCCTGATCGTACTGGGGTTGTTCCTGCAGCAGACGTGTAAAATCCTGGATGGCATCTTCATAGTTTTTCTGCTGCAGGTGGATGATGCCTATTTTGAGACGGCTTTCTACATCTTTTCGATTGCCGTGGAGGAGCTGACCAAATTGCTGCAAGGCCTGTTCAAGCTTGCCTTCGCGCATGTACAGGTTGCCAAGGCGGGTATTGGCGTGTACACTGCCGGCGTCAAAGGAAAGGATGCGCAGATAGGTCTCTTCTGCAGATTTGCCCCGGTTGGTCACTTCATAGATATATGCCAGGTCCAGGAGGGCGTTTTCAAAAGAGGGTTCCAGAGCGAGGACTTCCAGGTAGGCTTTCTCCGCCTGATCGTAGAATTTCATATCCATGAAGACCCGGGCCTTGTAGTAAAGGGCCATGGGATTGTCTGGGAATTGCTGCTGAAGATGCTCAAAGGTCTCCATCGCCTCTGCAAACCGGCCTTCCTGTGCGTAGAGGGTCCCGAGCAGCAGATAGATATCGCCGTTGGCTGGATTCATTTCCATCACACGTTTGTAGGATGATATGGCTTTGCTGTTCTGTCCGGATGCTGCATAGAGCTGACCCAGCATCATGATACCCGGTTCATAATCGGGCTTCAGGGCGGTAGCCTCCTCGATTAGCCTGAGGGCGGCATCGATCTTGCCCTGCCGGACATACAACGACCCGAGCTCCGTAAGGAGTACCACTGAACGTGGATCGTTATCCAGTGCCCTGTTATAAGCTGCAATGGCTTGATCAACCTGGCTGGCTCGGATGTAATGCTGTGCCATGAGATAGTCATAATAGGGATTTGCTTTTGTCGGCGCTTCCGCTGCAGACGGACCGGATGCCATTTGCAGCAGTCTCTGGGTATTTGTCGACTCTGCGCAGCCGTTTACAATGACTAAGAGGCATAACAGAAAGCACCTGAAACTCGTGGAAGCCATTATCGTCCTTGTGCAAAAGAACCTGAAAACATTATAGAAAACGAGATAGCAAAAGGGTTTTGAAAGCTAACACATCTCATAGGGGGAGTCAATGTTTTCGCTGGGGATTCGCCCGGAAGGTTTGTGTCTCCACCGGGGATGGACGGCGTGAATAACGAGCAGTGGATTCCTGAAGCGGTGAAGCCCTCGCTATGGTTCCCGTGGATGCTGCAAGCGGGAGAATTGTGAGACAATCTGCTATGATGCTGAGGTGATTGATCCGGTCACCGGAATGCATTCGAGAGGACGGGACGGGTTCATGGTCGATTATCCAAAACTTCGTCATGGTCTGGAGGCGGTCGCAATTGAGCATCAAGGGCAGCGACGGGTTCTGCTCCGTGACTGCCTGGGATATGCTCCTGATTCATTGCTGATTCCCGTGAAACTCGCGGCCCTGCTGCTGCAGATGAACGGAGAGAACTCATTACGAGATCTCCAGGCTTACTATGTGAGACTGACAGGGGAACTGCTCTTCATGGAGAACCTCCAGGATTTCATCAAGAAGCTGGATGACAATTGCTTCCTGGAGAATGAGCATTTTCAGCAGCTGGTCAATCAGGAAATTCAGGATTTCCAGCAAGGACCCATCCGCCGGATGCGGCATGCCGGAACCAGTTACCCAGTGGATCCCAAGGCTTTACGCTCCCAACTGGATCATCTCTTTTCCTCCCTCAGCGGATCGGAACGGAAAAAGGAAGAACATGGGGGGGACCTGGTTGGCCTGATAGCACCCCATATTGATCTCAACGCAGGTGGACCGTGCTTTGCTCATGCCTACCGGGTGGTACTAACCGGAGATTCGCCTGCAACCTGGGTGGTGTTGGGAACCGGCCATGAGCCGATCAAGAATTATTTTGCCCTGACGTTGAAGGATTTCGAGACTCCTCTGGGGATGGTCCGGTGCGATCAGGAATTCAGCCGCAGGCTTCTACAGCGAGCCCCACGGGACCTTCTGGCCGGGGAATACAGTCATCGCAAAGAACACACCATCGAATTCCAGGCAGTCTTCCTGGCCCATACCCGGCCAGCGTCTCAAATTGTACCGCTGCTCTGTTCTTTTTCGCTGGAAGACTGGGAAGCGGATCGAGCCTACATTGACGAAGTGGCGGGATTGCTTCGTGATACCGCGCTGCAGGCGGACAATCCCATCGGGTTTCTTGCCAGTGTGGATCTGGCGCACATCGGCCCTCGCTACGGCGATGCATTCCGGCCTCACATGGGAACGATCCGTGAGAATCTGGACGCTGATCGTGAACTCCTGGAGATCCTCAGTCACTGCGATGCCCTGGAATTCATGCACCGGATAGGTCGGGAGAAAAATCGAAGGAGGATTTGCGGGATGGCTCCCCTCTATGTGCTGGCGGGAATGCTTGAAGGTTCGGCCGAAGGTGAGGTCCTCGAACACTCCTATGCGATTGTGGATAATCAGGGGTCCTTCGTGACCTTTGCCGCCATGGCCTTCTATGAAAAGGCAGGGAAGAAGACTGCGGCAAGCGAACAGGATCAGGAGGCGAAGCCGTCAGCCGGCTGTGGGGGATCATCAGACAATGGGACAGGAGGAAAAGCAACCACCAGATCGAGATTCTCGGCATCGGCCAGAAGCATTACCAGGCGATCAACCCCAAGGGCGATGCCTGCACAAGGTGGAAGGTGGGCCATGCTTTCGAGAAACATCTCGGGAAGAGACTGAGAGGGATATCCCTGCCGGCGATGCTTTTCAAGGGCAGCCGTGAATCGGACCCGTTGTTCCCGAGGGTCGGTAAGCTCACTGAAACCGTTTGCCAGTTCTATCCCGGCCCAATAGAGCTCGAACCTTTCCGCGACGGATGGATGGCCGGGTTTTACATGGGCGAGTGCCGCCTGATCTGCCGGATAGTCTTTCAAAATGCAAGGCTGTGGAAACCCGAGATGGGGTTCCACTTTTTGCACAAGGTCATGATCAAACCGAAATGGATCAGCATCCAGAAGAGGGTCCCAGCCTGCAAAACTGCGGAAGGCCTCACGCACCGTAATACACTGCCAATCTTCCCCGGCACTGATCCAGCGCTTCTGAAAAAACCAGCCCGGCCAGCGGTTGCATGCCTTGCATAGAGCGGCAATGAGTTCCCTGCAATCCTGCTGCAGGGCTTCATAGTCGGCACCGGCGCGGTACCACTCGAGAATGGTGAACTCCGGGTGATGCAATCGGCCTCGCTCACCCTTGCGAAAAGCCGGTGAAATCTGAAAAATCTTCTCGTAGCCTGCAGAGAGCAACCGTTTCATGTAGAGTTCCGGGCTGGTAATGAGGAAACCCTCTTTACCCACAGCAACCGGTTCGATATAGGGCTCCGGGGCTAATTCACGGGCGAGTACCGGGGTCTGGACTTCAAGAAACCCCCGTTCAACAAAGAAGTTGCGCATCTTCTGGAGAATGCATGCTCGCAATTCCAGCAGAGGTTGTTTGGCAGCCAGGATTTCGCGTTCGACCATTGTCGCTATGACTTGACTCGTTCCACATAGGTTCCCGTGCGCGTATCGATCTTCAGAACTTCTCCTTCCTCGATAAAGAGAGGCGCCTGAAGAACATAGCCCGTCTCCATGGTAACCGGTTTTGTGCCTCCGGCCGCCGTATCGCCTTTGAGCCAGGGATCGGCCCGCACGACCCTCAGGTTCACAAAATTGGGCAGACTGATCCCTATGGGGCGCCCCTGAAAAAGAAGCATTTCAACCATTTGATTCTCTGTGAGGTAGTTGATTGCGTCACCAACATGGTCTTCGGTGAGTTCCAGCTGATCATAGGTGGCGGTATTCATAAAATGATAGCGCTTGCCGTCGTTGTAGAGGTACTGCATTTCCTGTTCTTCCAGGTCGGCGGCTGTGAACTTGTCTCCGGACCGGTAGGTGCGGTCAAACTGCGATCCGGTAATCATGTTCTTCAAACGACAGCGGTAGAGTGCCTGCCCTTTACCCGGTTTAGAGAATTCAAAGTCAACAACGATATACGGTTCCCCATCGATCTCCAGTTTTATTCCTTTGCGCAAGTCACCCGCTGTCAAGATCGCTCCCATAATTCAGTCCCGTCCTTTCTTTAGCATTGATCAACCAGCAAACCTCTTCATCTTTAAAGGACTATTATGAATGGGTCAAGCCTGAACGGTTGAATCGAGGAGCTCCCATGAACATTTTGACGTTCTCCCTGGCCGAGGTTTTGCGCAATCGAAGAAGTGCCCGGCGACTCGGGCTGCTACGGGGTACGAGCGCCTTCAGGAAACAGGGTCGCTTGAGAAAGGGATCTCGGCGCTTGAATCCCCTTGACAGCGTTGGGAATATTCGGTAGATACCATTCACGAAACGAAGGCGGCATACCCAAGTGGCAAGGGAGCGGTCTGCAAAACCGTTATTCACCGGTTCAAGTCCGGTTGCCGCCTCCAAGAAAATCAAGGGGTTAGCGTTCATTCGCTGATCCCTTTTTCAGTTTTTGCTACCAAACTGCTACCATATCCCGAAAATTTGCTACCGAGAACCTGCTCTCCAAGCCTGCTCGCGGCATCCCGGTTGACACTGTTCATCAAATGGCCGTAGGTGTCCATGGTAACAGTGATGCTGCTATGTCCCATCTGAGCCTGAATGTACTTCGGGTGTTCGCCCTGGGCAATAAGCAGGCTCGCGTAAGTATGCCTCAAATTGTGGAAACGGATTCTCGGGAGCCCAGCCCGCCGCAGGGAAGGAAGGAAGCGCCGGTAAAACATGTTCGGCGCAAGCTCCGGGGTCCCTGCCTCAGTCGGGAAGACAAGGTCGAGCTCACTTACCGGGCACTGAATCTTCCATCGCTTCAATGCTGCAATAAGTTCCGGTGGCAGATCAATCTTACGCCTGGAAGTCTTTGTTTTGGGCTCATAGAATTTGCCGTGATTGTAGGATCGGCGGATATAAACTTGACCATTTCGCCAGTCAAAATCATCCCATTTCAGGCCTAGCAGTTCCCCTTCACGCGCGCCGGTGAGAACCGCTGTCATGAACAGGACCCTGTCTTTTTCCGCTCCAGCTGCATCGAGTAGAGCCCGTATGTCTTCGGGCTTGAGTATCACCATTTCATCTTTGCCGTCATGGGTGCTATGCCCCTTGGGTTTTTCGACGTCCCTCACGGGGTTATAGTCGATGTATCGTAACCGGACGGCATAAGTCATGATCGCGCTGAGATTGATGAGGATCTTTCGCAGGGTCGGTACAGTCACTCCATTCTCAAGAGACTGATTCTTGAACTGCTCTGCGGCATCGAAATTGACACGGGTGATTTTCATCTCTCCAAAATGAGGAACAAGATGAATCTTCAGGTGGCCGGCATATTGATCATAAGTACTATGCCTGAGACTTGGTTTCTTGGATGCAAGCCAGGCTTCCGCCACCTCTTTGAAAGAAGGGAGCGCGCTATGGGGAATATAGGATTCATGCCTTATGCTTTTCTCAATCTCACCGAGACGCTCATTAGCCTGTTTTAAGGTGGTCCCCTTCTTCAAGGTTTCCCACCTTCTGACATTGTTCTGGTCGTAGAAGTCGATGACATAGCGCCCTCTGCGTTTTCTCACACATGCCATAAATCCTCCTTCCGCCCTCGTTCAAACCTGTATCAGTGCTTCCCAACCGACCTCACGACTTGTTCTATCGCCTTCAATGAGTGGATCTCCAGAGAAAAAATCTACTTCTCAGTGCATTTGGAATAATAAGGCATTTTACCGTCACAACCGTCACAACCGTCACAACTGGCTTCTGGTGCGGTTTTACGAGGTGACAGTAAGTGTGACAGTAAGTGACGGTTTCCTGTTTTACTGTCACAACTCAAGGCCAAACTCCCCGGTGCTCATCCTATCCAATCCGCTCTTCAGCCCGTTGTCCACCTGGGGCGCCCGGAGCGGTAACTTGCACTCCGGACACGCCACCGTGTTGAGGTTGCAGTTGCCTAAAGTGGCCCGATCATATCGCCCTGGAAACCGTAAGCCGTGCTAATGACCAGCTGGCCCCTGATTTCGCCCAGCACCGATCTCAGTTTATATGTTCCTGCCATGAATCTGGCCGAAGAAAATCTCTTCACGGGCTGTCCAGTCTTGCGGTTGATTAGAAAATCGGCAAAATAAGTTGTTCCTTGACGCCAGCGAATGGCGATGTTCAAACCATCGCGGTCTCGAACAATCAACCAATCGCCGAGGTGAGCCCTCACCTTCAACTCAATTTTCTTTTCGCCTTGCCGCCATTCAATTTCACCATGTCGCACGTAGTATTGATCAATCAACCATGCCTTCTGACCAGTGCGGCTCAATGGTCTGTCGCTTGCTTGATGCGCCAAGACTTTGCCGTTGCGCGTTATGATGATGTTCTCCATCGTTTTCACCTCCGCACAAAAGAGAAGAGCGGGTGGTTTCCAGGCCAATCAAAAAACCTCGGCCCTTCCGGAAACCGAAACACCCGCTCATCGGCTAATCTTGCGCCTCTTGTCTCCCGGCTCTCCCCTCCCTCAAAACCCTTGCAAATCGTGCCTCGGCCTTCTCCATGAGCGTCTGAATCAACTCGCCCGTCTGCAGGTGAATGCAGTTCTCATCCCCCGCCATGAAAACCGCCGCCATGTTTCGAATCGGTCCCATTGCATCATCGAAAGCCTTGAAAGCCTTCTCTTCCAGATCCGTCCGATACTCGGCCCTTGCAATCCGGTCCTTCTCTTCCTGGGACCTCACGAAGGCATCCCGCCTGATCAGTCCGTCGACCACACATTCCCCGCACGCCGAATTGTAAAGCCGCGAGGCGTCCTTGCCGCATCCTGCACATTGAGCCATGACTCGCCTCCAAAAAAAATAGCGGGTGCTCTCTAGGTCTACTTGAAGACCCCCCACGCCTTACGGTTAGTGGGACACCCGCTCATTTTATTGTCGGCATAAAAAACAATCGCCATTTCGCTGGCCCTGCGTCAAGTAATGTTTAGAGGACTTCAGACTATCACTGAGGGGGAAGGTGTCAAGGTTTTTTGTTTCTCGATCTGATTGGTGTCAAGATTGTCGCGCTACCTCGAAATCGCCAAAGCAAGGCCTCCAGGAGTATAGTGTACCCCGAAAACTGGACAGCGCAATAAGGTGGGAAAGCAGTCCTGG
>CAYTWB010000021.1:0-56835 GCA_964441945.1 uncultured Syntrophobacteraceae bacterium | reverse complement strand
ATTCGCTCACTCGGGAAGGTCGCTCAATCCAACTGAATTTTGTGA
This sequence comes from uncultured Syntrophobacteraceae bacterium, assembly GCA_964441945.1. Lineage (GTDB taxonomy): Bacteria > Desulfobacterota > Syntrophobacteria > Syntrophobacterales > Syntrophobacteraceae > JADGQM01. The sequence continues at coordinate 56,790 of CAYTWB010000021.1, read as the reverse complement.
CCATAGCAATCCGGGGTTACTGGATCGATAATGAAACTGGAATCATCGTATCGCGACATCGGGTATCTGGATCTGCTTGCCCGCCAGAGGTCTTTCATTCACCAGCTTGACCCTCGTGCCAAGGTGCTGACAACGCTGGTTTTCATGGCCTTTGTTATTTCCTTCGACAAATACTCGGTAACGGCCCTTATCCCTTTCGTGCTCTATCCGGTCATCTCCATAGCATTGGGGAATCTGCCTCCCGGCTATCTGCTCAGGAAGATGCTTGTGGCAACGCCTTTTGCCTTTTTTGTTGGAATATTCAACCCACTTTTCGACCAGGAAGTCCTGGTCCATCTTGGGAATGTGGGCATTTCAGGGGGCTGGATTTCCTTTGCTTCAATCATGATTCGCTTCTGTCTCACCGTGAGTGCCGCTCTGATTCTGATTGCAAGCACCGGTTTCGATGAAGTGTGTCTGGCGTTGAGGAGAACAGGAATACCGGCCGTCCTCTGCGCGCAGTTCCTTTTCCTGTACCGATATCTCTTTGTACTCGTTGATGAGGCTTCGAGAATGACCCGAGCCAGAGCCATGCGGTCGTTCAACGGGAGAGGAATGGGCATGAAGGTTTTCGGCTTCATGATCGGGCAGTTGCTCCTTCGCACCATAGATCGCGCCCGCCGCATTCATCTGGCCATGTTATGCCGTGGGTTCGACGGCGAATTGAGGCTTGTTCGCTCCTATCGGCTAAGCAGGCGGGATGTGGCCTATGTCCTTGGGTGGTCAATGCTTTTTGTGCTCATGCGGCGATATGATGTGCCGCAACTCATTGGGGGCCTGGTGTTGAGGTCGGCAGGATGAGCCACCATATCGTTGAGGTCAGAAACCTGCAATTTAACTATCCTGATGGAGGGATGGCCCTGAGCGGCATCTCCTTCCGTATTACTCACGGCGAATCCGTGGCCGTCGTGGGTGCAAACGGGGCCGGGAAGTCGACCCTGCTCCTGCACCTCAACGGGTGTCTCATCCCTCAGTCGGGAACCGTGCGCATCGGCGATATGCCGCTGACAAAGAAGACTTTGGAGCATGTGCGCCGAACCGTGGGGATGGTTTTTCAGGACCCCGACGACCAGCTCTTTATGCCGACTGTGTTTGATGATGTCGCCTTTGGGCCTCTGAACCTGGGTCTGCCTCCCGAGGAAGTCAAGGCAAGGGTCGACGAGGCCCTCTCCACTGTTGGTGCCTTGCACCTCAAAGATCGACCTCCACACCGGCTCTCCGCAGGTGAGAAGCGCTCTGTTGCCATAGCCTCGGTCCTTTCCATGTCCCCCAGTATCCTCGTTATGGACGAACCCACCTCGAATCTCGACCCCAAATCGCGCAGGCAGTTGATCGAACTTCTAAAGTGCTTTGAACACACCATCATTCTAGCGACTCATGATCTCGACATGGTCCTGGATCTGTGCCCGCGCACCATCGTTCTCAAGGCGGGATGTATTGCGGCCGACGGGCCCACCTGGGATATCCTCCAAAACGAAGCGCTGCTGCAGTCCGGCAGCCTGGAGAAGCCCCTCATTCTGCAAAATTGCCCGGTCTGCAATGCCCGCAGAAGTGCCCCCCTTCCCCTTCAAGATGATCAAACGATCTGCGATTGAGCTTCCCTGCCTGGTCTTCACAATGTTCGAACCGGACTGGAGAGGCACCAAAATAAACCGATTGACACCTTTGGTTTGTTTTGCTATCAAAACCTCGATAGTTTCTTGATGACTGCCAGGTGCCGAGAGGCCTAACAGGGAATTCCGTGAGACTCGGGAGCGGTCCCGCCGCTGTAAACGGGGACGAAATCCGCAAAAGCCACTGTCCTGCCGGGTGCGGGATGGGAAGGTGCGGAGAGTAGGAGGATCCGAAAGCCAGAAGACCTGCCTGATAGTGAGGAAGATCGGTACGCGGAAATGACGTGCCGACCGGAAAGGACCAAGCGAATTCGGGTGCAATCCTTAGGGCTCTACAGCTCTGAGGATTTTTTTTTGGGGAACAATGGCACCAATCCCCTCACATTTGGGATTGTTCCCTCCTCAACACATCCACAAACCTTGTCACCATCCGGGATGGGATCAGGGCCCCATCCCGGGTGCTCCTCAAGAAGACCTGAGTGGGGTGTTTGACCGGCTTACGTGTGCAGCAATCCATTTTGAGATGATGGTTTCGGTGCGATGAAAAAAGGAGAAGATGATGTTCGGTGGGTGGTTTCTTCCAGCTGTATTGGCGGGTCTGAGCCTCTTTGCAGTTCGAGGTGTCTGTGCAGGGGAGGCGGGGAAGAAGGCTTCTCGAAAAGCGATCCTGCTCGTCGCTTTTGGGACGAGTGTTCCCGAAGCGCAACGCGCTTACGACGCCGTCGATCGAGCGGTAAAGAATGCTTTTGTCGGAGTGAAAGTCCGCTGGGCTTTTACGTCGAGCACCATTCGAACGAAACTCGCCAAACAGGGAAAGCATTTGGATTCGCCGGAAATGGCTCTGGTAAAAATGATGGGGGAAGGCTTTTCCCACATTGCCGCGCTTTCGTTGCACGTGATTCCGGGCATTGACTTTCACCACTTTCATACCAACTGCCGGCTTTTTTCGCAGATGGCCGGGGGGATTGAGCGCATCGCCGTTGCGCGGCCCCTGCTCACGTCACATGAGGACATGGTGCAGGTCGCCGCGTCATTAATCAAGAGAATCCCACAGGGTCGAAAACCGGGAGACGCGGTGTTGTACGTGGGACACGGCAGCAGGAAGCATCCTGCCGATGCCCTCTATGCGGCCATGAACTGCGTGTTTGAGCAGTTGGATTCAAATGTGTTCGTTGCCACGATTGGTGGTTACCCTTCGCTTGAAGATCTCCTCCCTGCGATCATGGAACGGAAGACAAGGAAAATCTACCTCATACCCTTTATGACCGTTGCGGGCGACCATGCTCGAAACGACATGACCGGGGATAAACCGGATAGCTGGAGATCGATTATTATGGGGAAGGGGATCGACTGCGAAGCCGTGCTCAGCGGTATGGCCGAATACGAAGAAGTTGTTGCCGTTTGGTTGAAACACCTTCAGGAGGCCTTTGCAGAACTCTAAGGTGCCCTTTGCGGCGACTCGATCACTTCATGCCTTTTGGTTCTCGACCAGTCCCATCTCCGGGGAGGTCGAAACAAAGAACTGCTTGTAAAAGAAGAAGCTCATCATGATCGGAAGGAAATAGTAGGCAAACCGATAGATCAGAGTTGCCAGAAGAGCACGTTCATAATCCAGGCCCATCAGGTAGAAGCTGGCAGCCATAGACCCTTCCATCACCCCGATGGATGCCGGGGTTAGAGAGAAGAGCGTCATAAAGATTCCCACCGAAAAGCCAACGAGCAAAGTCATGTTGTCGACCGGATAACGAACCGCAAGGAATGAGCACTTGAGGCAGTAGAACATCAGGGCCCAGTCGAGGAGAGCATAGAAAGCCGGCACCAAAAGAATGGAAGAGTTCTTGACGATGATATTCAGACTCTCATTGAAGTTCTTAAAAAACGCCTGGGCCCTTTCCTCTGTCAACCAGCGGGGACGGTGTATTTTGCGGCAAAGGGAGAACACCATCCGGAAGCAGATTTGCCAGAGTTTTTTTCGAAAGGATTCATGGATGATCGTTTGGATCGTGATCCATGAGAGCAGGAAAGCTATGAGCAGGATGACTACCCCGACCTCCTTTTCCCGGGTGCTCAATTTGTATTCGCTGTAAAGGAAGAAGAATCCCAGGTAGATGAAGATCACGGCGACGGTATTGGTGAGAAAACCATGAACCATGGAGATGGACAGGGTGTTGCTGGGGGAGATCCTTTCCTTGGCCAGCAGGTACACCTTAGCGGCAACGCCGCTGAGCCCGCCGATGGTCATGAGATAGTTGAGGGTGCAGGAGATCAGAGAGATCCGGAACGAACTGACAAAGGGCAGGGTATGGCCCATGCTTCTCAGCAGGCGATGCAGTACCGCTGCCATGCAAACATAGCTCAGAACACTCGCCAGGATTACCAGGGGTCCCCACACGAAGTGAATCTGCTGGAAATTCTCAACAAGCCTCCGCAAATCAGCTTGTTTGATGGTATAGAACAGAATACACAGACCGAGAAATCCTGCGAGCAAAAACCGCTTGCGAGGCACACCGTCGGGCAATGTGCTTACTCCTCAACAGGGCAAAACAGCCCCTTTTTCGCCTACAAGTTCTACAGCCAATCCCTTGAGAATGAAGAAACTAGATCCTCCTTGCCAGCTCACTGACAAGGTCTTCGGCGACTCCTGAGAATATTTTCCGCCACGCCCCCACCGTGAAGGTTTCATTGCCGAATGAAATGGAACGCTTCGCTTCAGCCGAAGCGACGACCCGTCCTCCATCTTTGATGTCACAGGTACTGGAGAGTACCGTTTTTCCCCAAAAGGGCAAAACCGGGCGCAACCAGAAATTTCCCTCCTGGTATTTCAAAACGCGGGCCTCGATCGTAAGCGGCACACCGGGAGTGTCCGGTGTCCAGAGCATGCCGCGCTTTTTCAGAGACTCTTCCAGAGCCGTCCACATCATTCCGATAACATCCACTTCAAACAATTCATGGGTATCGTTTGATACATCCACCACTCTAATTTTTATATTCGAAACGGCAGGCGTGACCGTCGGCGGGGGGAGTTCCTGGCGAGCCCCGCCGCATCCCCAAAGAGGAGTCAGCATCAGAGTGAGTAAGGCACACAGAAGGGTCTTTTTCATCATCATCGTCATTCGAGTCAACCTTCTTCAGGGGAAAAGCCGGTTTTTACTGATTTCTCAGTCATTTCCCTATCATATCAACCTCCGGTCCCTGTGAAGGGGCTTGCATCGGCCATGCACATTGACCGCCGATCGACAATCAGGCTCGTTCATCATAGTGCCAGATGATTGGAGATTGGGCAAGTTTTGAGTTCAGTTGGAAGGAATTTTCTGCACGCGGTCTGTCGTGGAATGTGGTTGAAACGAAGACCGATCGGTTCGCATCTTCTCCAGATGCGGTTGTGAGGGCGTTGGGGCCCTGTTTCTTGAGTTCGGTGAAGAGCTGTGATATGCGTAGAAGCCCGTTGTTCGGCAAACCAATACGATCAGAAAAGGAGTCAAGAATCTCATGCAACCGGTCATCACCCGTTTCCCTCCCAGCCCCACCGGCTATCTTCACATCGGCGGCGCACGCACGGCCCTCTTCAACTGGCTCTTTGCGCGGCATCACGGTGGTAAGTTCATCCTCAGGATTGAGGATACAGACGTACTTCGATCTACGGAAGATGCCATCAAAGCCATTCTGGACGCTATGAAATGGCTCGAGTTGGAATGGGATGAGGGCCCCTTTTTTCAGACACAGCGCATCGAGATCTACCGGGAATATCTCAGAAGGCTGCTTGACAAAGGTCATGCTTACTATTGCGAGTGCACCCCTGAATCGCTTGAGGAGCGTCGCCAGGCAGCTCTTGCCTCAGGACGCAAACCCAAGTATGACGGGCGCTGCCGGGACCGAGGGCTGGGGCCTGGGCCGAACCGGGTGATCCGCTTCCGTTGTCCCCAACTGGGGACCACCGTCTTGAACGATCTCATAAAAGGGTCGATACTCTTTGACAACGCCGAACTGGATGACCTCGTCCTCGAACGCAGCGACGGCGTCCCGACCTACAATTTTGCCGTGGTCATCGATGATATCACGATGAACATCAGCCACGTTATCCGGGGTGACGACCATGTACCCAATACTCCGCGGCAGATCCTCATCTACCAGGCCCTGGATGAGCCTCTTCCATACTTTGCCCATGTACCCATGATCCTTGGACCGGACAAGGCAAAACTGTCCAAACGCCATGGAGCGACTTCCGTTATGGTCTATCAGGAGATGGGATATCTGCCCGAAGCCCTGATCAATTACCTGGTTCGGCTGGGATGGTCTCACGGCGACCAGGAGATCTTCAGCCGTGAGGAGCTCATTCTACTATTCAGCCTGGACAATGTGGGGCAGTCTCCGAGTGTCTTTGACCAGGAGAAGTTGCTCTGGTTGAATGCTCACTACCTGAGGGCCGGAAGTGCAGAATCGATTATTCCGCTGCTCAAGCCCTTTCTGGCTGATCGGCGGTATCCCGGGAAGAGTGATAGATATCTCGAGAAAGCCATTCGGACCCTGCAGCCTCGCACCCATGGGCTGACAGAGATGGCCGATGCCCTGAAGTTCTACATGGTCGATGATTTCGCCTACGATCCTACCGCCGCGCAAAAGCATCTGACCCCGAATATGGTGGGACCCTTCGAGAAGCTGATTGCCTCTCTGGAGAGGCTGCCGGCCTTTGATGAAGCAGCCCTTGAGAAGGCTTTTCAAGAGGTGATTTCAGAACTGGGAATGAAACTTGGCAAGATCGCTCAACCCGTGAGGGTGGCCCTGACCGGATTGACGGTCAGCCCGGGCCTTTTTGAGATCATCGATATCCTCGGCAAGGATGTAGTTCTGGCGAGACTGCGGCGGGCCTTGCAGTTCATGAGGGGGTAGTGCGAGATCACATCGCTCTTTGAGAAGGTAGATAGCGATATCCAAACTGACGCGAAGACCTGTCTGCCGCTCAAAGAGCCCAACTATCCCCATACAGCACGGGCGTCAGATCTGCCCCCTGTCAGATTTTGGGCAGGTTGGATTCCGCAAACTCCCAGTTGATCAGATGATCGACTACGGCCTTGACATAGTCCCCCCTTCGATTCTGATAGTCCAGGTAGTAGGCGTGTTCCCAAACATCCACGGTAAGGAGTGGCGTGCAGGGCTGGGTCAGGGGGGTGCCGGCGTTTGAAGTCTTGACTACCTTGAGCTTGCCTCCTTCGGAAACAAGCCAGGCCCATCCGCTACCAAACTGGCTCATCGCCGTCTGAATCATCTCCTTTTTCAGGTTCTCCAGACTGCCGAAGTTCGCATTCAATTGTTTGAGCAATTCACCTTTTGGCCCCGATCCGCCTGGATGCAGGCTCTTCCAGTAGAAGTCATGGTTCCAGACCTGGGCTGCATTGTTAAAGATCGCGGCTTGCTCCGGGGAATCGGCTGTCTGCTTGACGATCTCCTCAAGCGGCAGTTGGGCCAGTTTCGATCCCTTGATCAGTTCGGCGGTCTTTTCAAAATAACCCCGATGATGCTTTTCGTAATGAATACGGACGGTGTTTTGGGAGATGTACGGTTCCAGAGCGTCCACTTTGTAAGGGAGTGGGGGAAATACCGAGGTGGAAAGAGGTTCCGTCTTGGACCAGGCATTCAAACCCGCCAGTTCCGTCGCCATTACCGCACATCCCGCTGCCGTTGTCAGGATAAAACTCCTTCGAGTGATCGGGTTGGTTGTCGATTCGGTCGACATGATGCTCTCCTTGTTTCATCCGATACCAGGTATATCTCTTGCCGGCCAGCCTTCCCATTTTTTCGGATGCCGGATCCATAATCGCGATGCCAGGCTTTTCAGGGAATTCGATCACCATCATCACATAACGATTACCAGAAAGCCAGTTGATCTTGGGAAGCATGGTTGTATGTTTGACCGGATCGGTGGGGACTTGAAACAGCCTGCTTGCACGGCCGTTGGCATCGTTTCAGGAGAGATATACCCGCTCGATGCATCGTAGGGCAGGATCTCGCCTTTAGCGGACAGAGATCGTTATGAGCCCCTTCTCATCCGGCGCCAGTACCTCTAACGGCACAGTATTTTGCGAAAATCGCGGTGAAGGGGGAAGAGGAAAACCGACCTGAGGGGTTGTTGCCTTCTCTTTTTGTGTCCGTACAAGCTGTAACCGACGGTATCCCCGACTTCTATCCAGTTGGCAGCCTTATAGCATGTTCCGCGAAAGCGATCTCGCTCGACGAAGGTTTCCAGGAGGACCGGTTTGCGTCCGTAACGGGCTTCCCAATCTCGCGGAGCCTGTCTGGCAGCCATGCCGAGGATGCGTGAAGCCAGGTTGGGGACGTGGACCCAGGGGAGAATCAGGAAACGGGAATTGTTTATCACCAAGGGGAGGTTTGCGATCCGTTGCACGTCGTTCCAACCGATGAAGGCGTCGCGGGACGAGACGCGCCATGCGCAGGATGAAAAACTCAGTGCCCCCAAAAGCACGTCAGCCAGAGGACGTAGGTCGGCCGAAAGACATTTTCGGCAGTAGACTAAATACCGCAACTGTTGACCGAATAAGCGGTGCCCGGGGATATAGTGATAATGGTGGATCGCGGCATTCCAGAGAATGGATTCCTCCTGCGTTCGGACGGCAACAAGAGCCAATTCCGGAGGGTGATGGGAACCAACATTCAGGACACCCGGATCCGGTAGTGCCGAAGCCGGTGGGGTTTTTAGCTTCCAGCTTCTTGGGGCCTTTCGGTTCGGGAAGCAAATGATGTTGTCCATTTCCATCCGGCGGAGGATATCCTGCGCAATGGGGAAGCGGCAATTGCCGACGGGGTCGAGGAATTGGAGCTCCCGGCAAACCAGCCGGGCGATCCCAACGCAGGTAGCTTTGGGTGTCTCGGCGATCAACCGGCGGATGAGGTGAATGTCTCGTGCCGTGAAATCAGTACCGATATAGTGTAACCTCAAAGTATCCCACAGGTTCGATGATTCCGGTGGATTGTCGAGAAAGGCCAGCATCCGTTCGACGGCGGCCTCCCGAGCCGTGGGATGGCGGCCGGGCCGCTCGAAATAGGCCATTCTATGCTTCGTGAATTCCCTAATGCACTTGGCAATCGACAAAACCGGTACTCGAACCTGATACATAAGGCGGGCGGGGGCGATCCCTTCAAGCACGCCGAGCAGGATCTTTGCCCGCTTTATACGCCAAATACCGACAGTGGTGCTGCGAGCCAGCTCTTTCAGTTGCTCGATTTCCTCTTCCGAGCAAGTCAACGAATCAGGTCCATCCATCACGGCTCTCCTCTGTTCAACCCTCCTTTTTCACACCCGCCAGTGTTGCAATATAACGTCCCTTAGAGTGCCTGTGATTGTAGCGGAAGATTGTGTCAACCAACGGCATGTACAGCTTTCCAAAGGACACCGCATACCGTCTGCTGACCCAGCGATAGTACATTTCCATGCTCTTCATGTTCTGGTGGTAGTCAATTCCTATGAGCTCCTCGATGAGCCGCTCGGGGTTACCTTCGAAAAAATCATCCAGCGTCGGCTTTGGGCCACCCGGAATGGGCTGGTATCGCTGAGTGAAGACATAAGCGCCGGGCAGTGTCCGGAGAAAACGAAACCGCGAAACGTCTTCTGCGAACGTCGTGTTGTAGCCGTACATGCAGACAAATTCGACGTTGTCCTTGGAGTGGAACCCGAACATCTCATACTTGTCGCGGACCAGCGGCAAGTTGGCGGCATCATTGAGGCTGAAGTAGTAATTGACGCGGGTGAACCGGGTGTTCGAACAGTGAATGCTCCTCAGCAGCCTTGCCCTGGCGGGGTTGACAAAGCGCAAATCGAGAGTCTGAGTAAAATTAACCAAAACCTTACTGGAAGCCATTTCCTCCAGAACAGCCTCGACTCCCGGGAGAGATAGGAGGTTGTCATCCAGCAGGATGAGTTTCCTGCGTTGCCCGCCCTCGGTCAGAGTCTTTAGATCGCTCACCTGGCGCGGTGGCCCTTCCTTCAAAGGCACGATACAAAAGGGACAATGCAACGGGCAGCCCCGCGAGAGGAAGCCGATGGCCCGATCCTCAAATTCAGGGTAGAGCCCGTAGTCAGGCGGGAGCAGCTCGATTTCCGGAGGAAGCCTTTTTTGTGGGTCGATCCCGGAGCCGCCCAAAACAAGGCGATCACCATAGAAACCCCTGAGCGTCGTCACCTTCCGTGAGGAAGCAGGTGATGTGAAGATACAGCTTGCATACACCTCGGGAGCAGAGGGGACCAGGGCGGCCCCACGGGCAAGCGCGACTTGACGACCCCGTTCCTTGAAATATCGAGAGAGCTTCATCAGTGCCAAGTTGGGGAGGCGACTGTCCACATCGATGAGCAGGATATCTGCCGGAGCTCTTTTCGACGCAGCACTGGACTCTTTGACCCGAGGGATGGGCAGAGGCAGCACTCCTTTCCGCACTCGATCGGGCGCCAGGGTGTGTTGCGATGAAGGAATAGCCAGGAAGAACTGCACAGAAGGAAAAAGCTCATCCCATAGAGACAACCACGCGGGTAGCAACGCTTCTCTGCAATACCGGTCGGGCCGATCCAAAATGATCACGCCCGGGAGATCCAGTGGAGCAGGTTCCTTTGGAAAGGCATCCATGGTGAGTCGAATGGCATCAAGGAGAGGCAGCAAGACCAGCCGCAGATCTGGGGGCAAGGCCTTCCATTCCTGTGAGGCGACAAGATGCTTATTTAGCCAGTGGTTCACTTCGAGAAGAAGATGCTTGCGCAACACCCGGCATAGCTGTTCCATTACTCGTGACGGAATGAGCCGATTCTTCATGACTCCACGATAAAAAAGACGACCCAGAAAGACTGCCGGATCGGTGAGGAATACATCCTGGGAGAACAGGGAGTGAAAGCGTCGTGTACGAAAGAAGGGATCGATGAAATCGAAATCATCGTCTCCGTCATGAGCGCGAAGGCTGTCTCCGTAGGCCAGCAGGAAATCACGACGTGGAGATGTCCTGGATAAAGGATTGCGGACAACATGATCCTCAAAATAAATTTCCCGCCTCGATCGCGACAGTGGCCGCACCTTTCCGCATTCTGTTATGACCGTGCCGCCTGTTGCCTTCAGGTCGGTTTGTCCTCCACCGTCTGTCCGATGGTGCAGGACTCGGATGTGGCTTGTCCTCAGCGGAGCTGCAGAATTCCCACGAAGGGTGGAAAATGAAAAAGGAAGGCGCTCAAGGAACGCCTGGCCGTTGCAGGAGACAACCAGTAGTCGCAGCAACTCCCGGCTGAGCTCATCCCCTTCAAGCAGCGTCCACTTGGCAATAGACCGGTCGCCGCAGCCACTCCATGAAAGCCAGCCGGAGCCGTTCAATTTTGCGTTCTGATAAGCCAGGGCAAGGATATACATGATTACGGATCCATCTCCTCAAAAACACCACACACCTTCAATAACGGTCCTCTACCATACCAGGAGATGTTGATCACGAGAAATCCAACAGCCGCACGGGAACGAAATGCACTTGTGGACGGCATCCGGCCAGGCTGTGTGATGTAGTTTGCGAGCGTCATTCCTTATGATAGCATAATTAATTGATGGATCTTCTCATGTGGGGCAGCCTGCCGCACCAGTGAACCGTTTGGCCTTACGGACATATCCCTTGCATGTTCGATTGGGGAACCGTATGGTCTGCTGAACCAGTGTTGCATCGGAATGTTTGTTTGGGCAAGATCTGATCCAAGAACACAACGGGACGCAACGCACCAGGCTGGGTGCACTACACAGGGGCGAAGGTTTTTAGTGACGTGTGCCTGATATCATGCTCCATGATGGCGCGTCACCGACTATGGCCTGATGGCGTCTGGTTGTCCTGGAAACGGCAGGAGTTCAAAATGTTTTTGACCATTCTGCACATGCGGTATCTGAAGGCCATGGCCGAGTATGCTTTGTTGTTGCTGTTGTTGGGGGCGGCCGTCTTTGCCTGGGCGACCTGGCTCGCTGGTGTCACGCTCTATCTTGTCCCGGCTCCTGTGTTGCCGATTGTGGAATCTGCGACCCGCTTCAGGTGGCCGCGCTGGCTCACGGAGAGGAAGGCTCTGGTTGTGGGGTTTGTTGCAGCCTGCATCCACGCAGTGTTTCTATGGCTTGCACAAAGCGGGACGGCGGAAATGACTCGGTTCATCGTGATCTGCCAGTACGTGGCGCTGGTGGTGGTGGGAACGGGCTCGGGTTGCATGCTGTTCACGAACCAGATCCTCAACCATAGAGAACCCAAACGGTCGAGAACCGTGAACAAGGGTAAGGGCGGGTTTCAACGTCCCCGGAAGGTCGCCGTCAAGAAGCCCATGAAATGACGGCGTTCCGGGCAGGGAAGGAAGATCGGGATGAAACCAATACTCATATTGCTCTTTCTTTTTGTCATGCTTTCGGCTCAGGAGACTCTTGCCGGAAAGCCGGCTGTAATTGAGTTGAACGATGGCAGTGTGGTACGTGCGGAAATTGTATCTTTCAGCAAAGGTGAGTACACTTTCAAATCCGAGAGTCTGGGAACCATCACTGTGGACGAATCGAGAATCAAGAATATCCGGATCGGAGCTTCCCAGCAAACATTTTCCAGAAGCCCTTCAACAGGACACTCTCCTTCCACCGCCCCCTCTTTGGATGAGCAAATCACTGCGTTGCGGAACGGGATGGCGAGTGATCCAGCCACGATGGATAAAATTACCTCTCTCCAGAGCGATCCCGACTTCCAGAGCTTGCTGAGCGATCCTGAGATTATGAACGCAGTGAGTGCGGGAAATATCTCCGCCCTCATGTCGAACCCCAAGCTGCTGAATCTCATAAATAAACCGGCTGTCCAGGAGATCATTAAAGGAGCCACCAAATGATATCCTTATCATCAATCTTCTCAGCCGCCCCATGCTGGATTTACCTCGGGAGCAAACGCTGCTCGGCACACGTTATGTGAGGCACTGCTCTTCCGGTTTTCATTTTCTCTCGGAGGAGCTGAAACCACGGATAGCTACGATGCAACTGCCTTCAATTCCATTTGCCGGCTGCTTGCGGCCTGCTTTGAGGCCCGTGTTGAGATCCGGTAGTACGGTCTGTTTCCTGATCCTCTGCCGCGCAGTCATGGTTCCGGGCTGCCACATGTCGGATGAACAGCTTCTCAGGGTCGAGTTCGGCCTTCCTCCAATGGATGGCACGGTTCTGCCGGCACAAGCAGGTCCTTGAGCAAACTGGCGAATCGAAGCCCCATCTGCTGGTGATAAGCTGACTCAAATCCAAAAAGGGGGAGATTATGCGGTCTGCGAGCATTGTCTGCGCTCTGATCATCCTGCTTTGTTTCACGTCGATTGCCGGGACGGAGCCGGAGCTCGCTCCCGTCCATCCGCATGAGTCGGCCAGCTATACGATCGAAAAGCGGTTCGGATTTGAAAACGCGCTGCAGGTGCTGGTGAGAATCCGCTCCTATCTGCAGAGCTTTAGAGAGCTGACCCTGGCGGTAAAGGGAAAGGTCCCGGCCGAAAGACTCGGGAAGATCGGAAATACCGATTGGGAAACGCAGCATTTGGGCTTTCACAATGGACCGGGAGCCATAGAAGGAGCTCTTCGAAGACAAGACCTTCTAATCAAGCAGCTTTGCTACGAGCTGATTCTGGAACAGCAGAAAAACGGAACCGCAAGTGAAAAAGATATTCCAGCTGCGAAAATGGCCTATGAGGAAGCGGAAAAAGCCTTTCAGGAGTTTTACAGTGAATTCCATATCGCCGACTAGCACAGGCAGTTTCACCAATAGAACCTGTCGGTACAAGGAAGGAAGCGGCCTTATGTGGAGGTTTTTTCATATCTCAGTGAGCTTATTGACCTGGATGCCGGTTGTTGGGTTCTCGATTGTCACTCTTGCCGTTCTACATGCCCAAGATATGGATTCATCGAGAACCCAGGTGCAGTTTACGGGCGAAGTCAAAGCCGGTGAAACCTATTCTGTTGATTTCGATGACAGATTCTGCTTTCAGCTGCTTCCCAGCCCATACGGCTGGTTGGTGGTTATCACCGATGAGAGGAAAACGGAAGACATTTCTCGGCTGACGCCACCCTGGCACTTTGTCCCGAATCCCCGTGAAATTGAAGGCTGGCACTTTCGCAACGCCGACAATACCAGGCCGAATAGTGCAGGAGACAAGAACGTTAATGCGCCCGGCAATGTTCGCGAGTTCATCTTTTCGCCCCAGGTTGGACGCACCCTGGGCGATCCTGAGGCAAAAGCCCCGGTCTCGCCTGAAGAGATTCATTCTATCATGGACTTCGGCACAGGGCGTCTGATCATAACTGGTTATGAGCTTACAAACCTGCAAAAGGGAGAAAGGGCTTCCTTCCGATGGATGCACTTCATCGTTGAGTTGTCGTGGCCTCGCGCTGGGCAGGTGGAGCAGCGGGAGTAGGGCTAAATTGGGGAACGGTATTATCGTCTTTCCTGGTACGTCCTCTTCCGATCAGGTGTTCTCTGAACAATGGGACTGATTTGCCTTTTACTCGACGAGGGCCAAAGCGAGGGGCGGTCGTAAAGCATTTGCTTCGCACCTGATTGAGGGAACATCGCAAGGTCACCACCGGGTGGTTTCTCGTTGTTTTCGAGATGGAATGCCTCCTTCTCTTTCACAGGAAACGGCATTTACGGTTAATGTCCCGAACTATTTGCGTCATTCAACAGAACTTGCGTAATATTCCAAGCCCACTGCATACTGGATTGAACCATGCAGTGAAACACTCTTTGGCGAAAATTGCTTCTTGGACGGTTTCTTATGCATTTGATCGAGAGGGTTATTCTCATTGGTGTAGAAAGGCTGAAGACTGTAACCTGTAACCTATTAGAAAAACTAAATGAAAAAAGGGGGCTGGAATGAAGAAGAAAAAGGTGCATGCAGTGAGGGTCGTGGCCCTAATCTTGATGATCGTGGGAAGTTTGTCTTGGTCTAAAAGTGCTCCACTGGGCACCCTCACTTCAGCCCAAGCCGCACAACCAAAATGGGAAACCTCCTCCTGCGAATACATGGACCTAAAAAGAGACATTACCTTGACTGGCAGATGCCATATGGAAAGCACCGAAATAAACAGCCATTTTGCCTACTTGTTCACATGGCCTTCTGGAAACAAAGTCACTGTGGAGTATATCAATTCCCAAAGTGGGCATCATATCTGGCGATTGAATGGTGAGGCAGCGGCGGCGGTTGAGATCAATCGAGAGCACTTGAAAGGCTTCACGCTCGACCTGAACCAATTTCTTGAATGGGAGGAGCGTTCTGAGTAGTAGACGCACTCTATCGTTTGGCCACGACATACCCAGGTGGCTGCAAGGTCGAGATTGCACTACTGTGGGCTCACACAGGGCAACACGGCAAGCATAGGGTTACGCACCGCAGTCCTTCATGTCCCTTCGGGACACCCAAATCAATGAAAAGGGGACCGGTGGAGCGATATTTTCAGAGCAGAGGCGACAAGGAAGATTGGGGGGACGGTATCGGAGAAAATGCGCCAAGTGTGCGGCCGAGGCAAAGGTCTTGAATTTGTGTAAGGTACTCTTTTTGCCAGGGAGGAGAAGAAGATGCGAAAGCCGATATTCGATACGATCCGCGCTCAGCGCGGCAAGGGTTTCACGGCCGAGGAAGTCAGGGCGATCGATGAGCTTCTTGAACGGCTCGGCATCGAGCCGGATGAAGCAGCGGTGGGGCTGATCGAGGGAGATCCTGTGCCCGCAGCGACCGGCACGGTGGGGCTCGACGACGCTCAGGCCTTCTTTGATTCCGTGCGCGAGTCCGGAATTTTCGGGAGCGCACTCAAGCCCGATCAGGTGAAGGGTCTTGAGGCGGTGCTGGGTGCGGCCAAGGCGGCCGGCTGGTCGCTCGCCTTCACCGCCTACGCACTGGCGACGGCCTGCCACGAGACCGCCTACACGATGCAGCCGGTGCGCGAAGCCTTCTGGCTCAGCGAGAGCTGGCGGCGTACGCATCTGCGCTATTTTCCCTTCTACGGCCGGGGTTACGTCCAGCTCACCTGGAAGGCCAATTACGAAAAGGCGGATCGCGAACTCGAGCTTGGCGGACGTCTGAACGAGGATCTCGACCTGGCTCTCAACCCGGATATTGCTGCAAAGATCCTGGTGAGGGGAATGCAGGAAGGCTGGTTCGCCGGCGACAAAACCGGCGAGCGTCATACACTGGCGCGGTACCTGCCGACGAGCGGGACGGCCGGTGTAGCCCTTTTACCTCAGCACGACGAATCATCAACGGCACAGACAAGGCCGGAAAGATTGCGGGTGAAGCCGTCAAGTTCCAGGCAGCATTGGAAGCGGGTGGTTGGTAAGGTGATAAGAAATCCGTTGCCGCATGCTTTTGCATGGCCGGCGGTCCAGGTATGGTAGGGACTGGCAAA
Source organism: uncultured Syntrophobacteraceae bacterium (assembly GCA_964441945.1). Lineage (GTDB taxonomy): Bacteria > Desulfobacterota > Syntrophobacteria > Syntrophobacterales > Syntrophobacteraceae > JADGQM01. The sequence continues at coordinate 40,721 of CAYTWB010000021.1, read as the reverse complement.
GAGATTATGATGACAGTCTATTCTTCGATGGCAAAGACAGCTCTCCTTGAGGGGATTACCGTCCTCGCACCCTCGACCGGGAAGGCGTGTACGTGCCGGCCCAGGCGGTATCACTCTTCGATCGGGGAGACTAGTGTTCCTCTTCCCAGGCGGAAACGCCCCCTTTCATGCTCTTGAATACGCCGCCATTTGACCCTCCGTAGAGAGTCTTGGGGGCTTTGGGATTGATGGCGACGGCGTTGATGTCGAGGTTTGTCAGCCCCGTACTTGCCGCTTCCCAGGTGGCGCCGCCATCGGTGCTCTTGAATACGCCGCCTCCCTTCGTTCCTGCGTAGAGGGTCGAGGGAGTCCTGGGGGCGATTGCAAGGGAGCGGACATCGAGGTTTGTCAATCCCGTGTTTGCCGCGTTCCAGTTTGCTCCGGCGTCGGTGCTCTTGAACACGCCGCTCCCCTCCGTCCCTGCGAAGAGGGTCGAGGGGGTCTTGGGATCAACTGCGAGGGAGCGGACATCGAGGTTCGTCAATCCTGCCTCGCTCCACGTTGCACCCCCGTCGGTGCTCTTGAACACACCGCCGATCGTCGATATAAAGTGGAACGTGCCCGCGTACAAGGTTGTAGGGACGGTGGGATCAATGGCGAGGGCGTAGACATAGGGATTCGTCAATCCCTCCTTTGCCGCCTCCCAGCTGGTACCCCCGTCCGTGCTCCGGAAGATGCCGTTGCCCCTCGTGCCTGCGTAGAGGGTCGTGGGGGTCTTGGGATCGATTGCGAGGGATGAGGAGGTAGCAAGCTCCGTGTTTCCCCCTTCCCAGCTCTTGCCCCTATCGGTGCTCCTGTAGACGCCCTCGGATGCCGCATAGAGGGTCGCAGGGGTCCGGGGATCGATTGAAAGGGCGAAGACGCCGAGACCACCCAATCCGGTGTTTGCCATTTTCCAGTTCTTGCCCCCATCGGTGCTCTTGTAAACGCCGCTTCCACCCGTCCCGGCATAGAGGGTCGCAGGGGTCTTGGGATCGATTGCGAGGGAGTTGACCTCAATGTGCGTTAGTCCCTTATTCCTCGTTTTCCAGTTCTTGCCCCCGTTCGTGCTCTTGCAGACGCCGCCGGGGCTTGTCCCGGCATAGAGGGTCTTCGGGTTGGCGGGGTTAACGGCAAGGGAGGTGGTATTGAGGCTCTTCAAGCCCTTCGTGACCGCTTTCCAGTTTGCCCCTCCGTCGGTGCTCTTGAATACGCCCTCCTTTGTCCCCGCATAGAGGGTCTCAGGGCTGGTGGGATCGATGGCGAGAGAGGAGATCAACAAGGTGCTCAGCCCCGTGTTCGCCGGGTACCAGTTTGTCCCTCCGTCCGCAGTCTTGTAGACGCCGCCGAAGGTCCCCGCATAGAGGGTTGAGGAGGTCGCCGGATCGACGGCGAGCGTCCAGATAATGCTATACGGCAATCCTGTGTTCACCCCGTTCCAGCTTGCCCCTCCGTCCGTGCTCTTGCAGACGCCACCCCTAAAGGTCCCTGCGTAGAGGGTCGTAGGGGTCTTAGGATCGATTACGAGGGACAGAACATAGGACTTCGTCAATCCTGTACTAGCCGGGCTCCAGCTCTTACCCCCGTCCGTACTTTTGAATACGCCGCCGCTCGTCCCCGCGTAGAGGGTCTCAGGAGAAGCGGGATCGATGATGACCGAATAGACAGTCAGGCTGGTCAATCCAGCGTTTGCCGGGTCCCAGTTCGTGCCCCCGTCCGTGCTCTTGAATACGCCGCCGAAGGTCCCCGCATAGAGGGTTGTGGGGGTCGCCGGATCGACGGCGAGAGTGGTGACATAGGTATTCGTCAATCCCGTGCTAGCCGGGCTCCATTTCGAGCCTCCATTTGCGCTCCTGTAGATCCCGCCGTAGCCCGTCCCTACATAGAGGGTCTTGGGAGTGACAGGATCTATGGCCAGGGAAATGACATTTCCCCCGAACGGGCCGACGTGGCTCCATGCAGGACCGGTATCTGCCGATAAATCATGGTCTGCAAAGGCACAGAGGGTCAACACGATAGATATGGCAAACAAGGTCATGGAAATGCTTCTCTTCATCTCGTACCTCGAGTACTTTGTGGTGATAAGGTGATAAGCAATCCCTTTCCGCAGGCTTTTGCATAGCAGGGATGGCAGGGACTGTCAAAGACATCCATGACTCATGTCTTGAACCGGCATCGTATCAACATGGTGGTTGTTTGCGCACTCTCTTCCGATCTCAAGCGAGCCGCTGCACCGGGTAATGTTCTTCTCGATCCGGGGAACCGGTCAGTGCGTGTGCCATTCTGAAGCCCGTTGGCGTGACCGATCACTTGAGGCAGACTTTTTCACCGGCTTCCTGTTTCCGGCCCAATCCGTTTGAGCCGATTTGCCGCTCCTGTATTCCACGGTCACTTCACCGTTCCACTTTCCCGGCCGATGTCTTCCGTTTCCAGACTTTCGGTCCGAGCTGTCGTTCTTCCCACGGCTGAAGGAAGGGTGTGCTGCCCTGCCTTTCCTGCCACGATTTTCGCCTGCGCCCAGACCGCTCAGCAGTCCGGCAGTCCGGCCGATGTTATGCGTACGGAGTGGGTGCGCAGGTTCCAGGCCGGGAATAATATGCATCGCGAGACTCTGTCCGAGATAGCGTTCAATGCGGTCGAGATAGGGCAGTTCACCATAGGAGGCGAAAGAAATCGCGATACCTGACTCTCCAGCCCGACCCGTCCGCCCGATGCGATTGACATAATCTTCGGCAAAGCGCGGCAGATCGAAATTGATGACATGGCTGATTCCCGTAACGTCAAGACCTCGGGCTGCAACGTCCGTGGCAACCAGGAGCCTGATCTTGCCTCGCCGCATGTTCAGCATGGTGCGGTTGCGGGCACTCTGGGTCATGTCTCCGTGCAGGGCGGCCGCTGTGTGGCCCTGCCTGTTGAGGTCCTGGGCCAGAACATCGGCGTCGTGCCTGGTGGCGGAAAAAATAATGGCCCTCGTTACGCTGCTATCCGCGCAGATGTGCTGCAAAAGACGGTTTTTGTGCTGGAGGCTGTCTGCAACGTGAAGTCGCTGCTCGATGGTGTCGTGAGTGATCTTTCCCGGCGCAACCTGCACTCGATCGGGGTCTTTCATAAGCCTCTGTGCAAGGCGGGTTGTGGCATTCCCCATGGTCGCCGCAAATAGAAGGGTCTGGCAGGCCTCGGGCACACTATCGGAGATCCGTTCCACATCCTCTATGAATCCCATATCGAGCATGCGGTCGGCTTCATCCAGAATGAATATTTCGAGGGCAGAGAGATCGATCAGTCGGCGGCCCATGTGATCGAGGAGTCTTCCCGGCGTGGCGACGATCATGTCCGGCGACTGCGAAAGCGCTTTAACCTGCTCGCGGAAGGGCATGCCCCCATAAATGGCAGTGCATTTGACCCGCAGGTATTTACCGTACATGCGGGCAGCCTGGGCTATCTGATCCGCCAGTTCACGGGTGGGAGCGAGTACCAGAACACGGGGACCGGCTTTGCGCGCAGCGGGACTTAAGGTCAGCCGCTGAAGTGCCGGAAGCACGAAAGCTGCGGTCTTGCCTGTGCCCGTTTGCGCCGATGCGATGAGATCTCGTCCCGATAGGGCCTTGGGAATGGCCATAGTCTGGACCATGGTGGGGTGATCATGGCCGCATTGAGCCAGGGCCTTGAGAATGGATGGTATCAATTGGAGTTCTTCAAAAGTCATAAACAATAAAATCCTCGTTGTTTGTGCAGGGTATCCTGTCACCAGGATATGGAACCTCCCCGCATCATCTCATGTTGTTGCCAAGAGCTGGTGGCTATAGTCGAAAGCTTTCAGTTGTCAGGCTACAGGGATAGTCCCGCGCCGTGAAGACGCTCAAGACAGCAGCACAACTGAGACGACTGGCTTGAAACATCGTCTCCAACCTGTTGTACTGCCGCATGGGAAAAACTTGCGTGGCAAGGGGTCAGTGATCGATGATGCCTGATCGCAGGCGAGAAAATAATCAGTCTACAAAAGCATTTCCGCCAAGGTCTCCAACCTAACGGTGCCATTATACAGGCTGGATGGAAAACGACAAGCCCTTTGTGAACGAACACTCCGGGAAGCGAGGGTTTTGAATGGATAGTCGGAAAGAATGGTTTACAAGAGGAGCCGTTTGAGGGTAACTGCTTTGATTGTTTCAGCCGGATAACAGCCATCCGGTTGTCTGCCCGATGCCTGGGGCTTTTGGGGCAATGCAGCGTATTGAAGATGTGGTGATGAATTGATCCTTCCCGATTTGCAACAGCGAAGTCGTTCTCTGGAGCCGTTTTCCAGCTTCCACCTGGAAGCGCCGGCGGGGTCCGGGAAAACCATGCTGCTCACCGCCCGTTTTCTCCGCCTGCTTGGTATGGTTGACCATCCGCAGCAGATCCTGGCCATGACCTTCACCAGGAAGGCTGCAGGCGAGATGCAGGAACGGGTTGCCGGATTTCTGCTGCGCGCGAATCGAGGGGAGGCATCAGAGGATGAGCTGGATGCGCAGCTCATCGAGGATGCGCGTCGAGCCCTCGATCGGCATCGAAACCTCCAGGATGTCCTGACTGGGGGAGGTTTTCTCCACATCCAGACCTTTCACAGTTTCTGTTTCAATCTGGTGAGCCGGAACCCGCTTGAGGCGGGAGTGCCTCCCGGGACCACACTGCTCGATGAAGAGGACCAGCTTTTCCTCCTCCGGGAAGCCATCGATCAAACCCTGACCCGAATCTCTGAACATTCACCGGACGATGTGCCCCGCCGGGCGCTTGAAAACCGCCTCCTCCACCTCAACAACTCCTGGCCCCTGCTGGCCAAAGAGATGGAAGATTTGATGCTCCGCCGTGACGCCCTGGGTGAACTGGTTCAGGTCCTGAACAGGCAGGAAGCGGCCGATACCCTGTTAAAGGGCATCCAGGAGTTGATTGAGTCCGAACTGGTGGCCCTCAAAGCCTCGTTTGAGTGTACCCGGCTGGGTGGGGCATGGGGTGACTTCATCGCTCAAATGTCGACCCATGGCGCCGCATCGACCTCGAATCTGTCTGATACGATTCCTGGATCGCTCTGGGGCAACCTGGCTCAATGGCAGGTGCTTGCTGAAGCGTTTCTCACCAAGGCCGGTGAGCCAAGAAAGCAGTTTGGCCCGAAGACCGGTTACTACTCAGGGTTTTCCAAAACGGTATGGGCCGGTCTCATTCAAGATCTTGACGATGTTTGCAGGGAAAGGCTCCATCGGATTCGGGAGTTTCCTGATCCGGATTCGACGTCTCCCGATGTTGACGCCCTTTGGGACCTGGTTTTGCTGGTGCATGCCGTCATGGAAGTTTTCCAGGAGCGCTGCCGCGCGAAGCGGGTGATGGATTTCCTGGAGCTGGAAATCGCTGCACTGCGCCTGCTTGAGAATGTGTCTTCCTCCGACCTGCCGTTGCTGCTTGACCAGCAGATCCGTCATCTCCTTGTCGACGAATTCCAGGATACCAGTTATCAGCAGTGGATCCTCCTGCAGAGGCTCTGTTCCGGGTGGGCGCCGGGGGATGGCCGGTCGCTCTTTGTGGTCGGTGATCCGAAGCAGTCCATTTACGGATTCCGGAAGGCCGAAGTGCGACTCTTTCTGGAAGCCCGTAAGGGACTGCCCCTCGATGCATTACGGAGTCTGCCTCTTGAACCGATAGTCCTGAGGACCAATTTCCGCTCGCGCCCGCACCTCATCGCCTGGTGCAACGCTCTTTTCGAACGCACCGTCATGGCCGACCCAAAGGAGGAGCGGGACGAGGTCCCGTTCACCTCATCGATAGCGGCACCCGGTGCCGCTGCACAGGGCGCATCCGCGGTGCCTCAACTGGCGCTCTTCTGCGAATGGCCCAATGGCCCTGCCGCAAGACGGCGGGAAGCAAACTGGCTGGCGGGCCATATCCATCATCATCTCAAAGGCCAGGCTGCCGGTTTCAAAGTCGGGATCCTGCTCTTTGTCCGGACGCACCTCAGCACCTATCTCGAGGCGCTCCAGAACTGGGGCGTACCGGTCCAGGTGACGGAAGGGCTGAGACTCATCGAGCGACCCGAGGTGAAATACCTTTGGCAGCTGTGTCGTGCCCTGGTTCTGCCTCACGATCATCTCGCCTGGGCTGCGCAGCTGCACAGTCCCTGGCTGATGCTGAGCTACGACGATCTGTATGCGGTCTCGCGCGAGGCGCCTCAAGCGTGGGTGGAAAAAATCCGGATCTTCGCGGAAAAAGATGAACGAATTGCAGAGTTCTGGGAAGCGCTTCGTGAGGCCAGGCAGCATTTGGGACATGAACCGCTGGGCGATGTCGTGGAGTCGGCCTGGCTGTCCCTTGGTGGAGCGAGACAAACTGGAGAGATATGGGGAAGTCGCGGTTTGAATTCCTGCCGCAGGTTTCTCGATTTGATCCGGGAAGCGGAAGTTTACGAACCTGTCCAGACGCTTCAGAGGCTGGAGCTGATAGCCGAAAATGCTTATGAGCCGCCGGACCCGGGGGCGGCGGCATCAAGGGTTTGCCTGATGACCGTTCACCGTGCGAAGGGCCTGGAGTTCGACACCGTCTATCTGCCGCATTTGGACTGGAAGCCGCTGGCAAGAGAAGCTGGTGAACGGCCGCCTTATCTCCTGGAACGGTCGCCGGGCTCAAGTGACCGGTATCTTCTGGCCGCCCGTCCAGACCGGAGGACGGGCGAACGTGATCCGATCTATGAATGGCTCCGCAACCTTCGCCTGGACCGGCGCTACGGCGAGGCGAAACGACTCTTTTATGTGGCGCTGACCCGGGCCAGAAGCCGCCTTTGCTTGAGCGCCGCTCTCCCGTGGCAGCGGAAGGACTTCGGACCAAACTTCCCGTCTCGAACTCCCCTCTCGTGGTTGAATGATCACTATGGACTCGATGATGCGCTCAATCTGGCGGAAATAGTTCGACCGGAGGAAACACGGGGGGCCTTCGCATCTGAGAAAGCGAAGGCAGGAAAGGTAGCCCCTGTTCTCGACAGCGATGTCTGCCTGGGATTTGAGAAGACCTGGCAGTGCCCGGATGGTGATTTCCACGTCCTTCTTGAACCGCCGGCAAAGGATTTTGACCCGACGGAAAAGACACCTGTTGAGGGGCCGATGCCGGTGTTCAACCCGAGACCTTTTGAGCGTGAAAAGCCTCTTTTTCGGGTTCGCTACCCTTCCTCGCTGGGTCAGTCGATGGATGAACCGGATTTCGCATTTCAGATTCCGGATTTGGAAGAGATGGAGGATGCCGGTTATCCTGAAGCGCCCGGGGCTCTGGAGGAGGCAGAGGTTTGCCGTTTACGCCTGCGAGGAATCGTGATCCATCGTTTGCTGGAAGCCTACGGCCGAAAACGAGAACTGCCGCCTCCTGCTGCGGTGTCCTCTTTCCTGAAATATCGGGGAATGGCTGAAGGCGATGCGATCGAGACGGCGCGGTCGGCACTATCCGAGGTTGCCGGCTGTCTGGAGGATACATGGTTGCGTGGGTTCTACGACCTGGCGGAAGAAGACCTGCTGGTTGAATTCGCGCTGGAATGTGTCCATTCTCCGGGGGTGATCTATGCCGGCGTTGTCGATCTGGCCGCCTTCCGTGATGGAAAATGGGTGCTTCTCGATTACAAGACCTCTCGGCCGTTGCCTGAGGAAGACCTTGAAATTTTTATGCAGCGGGAAGTAAAACGTTATACCCCTCAACTTTGCGCTTACCGGGAGATGTGGGCTAAGGCCAGACAGGTCGATGAGAGCAGTATCGAGGCCATCGTCTATTGGACGGCCCTGAAGAAGTGGTTGGTGGTCAATAGTACTAAGTGCTGAGAGTCGGTCCTGAGCCGACAGGGACAGTGATGTCGGCTTTCGAATGCGGCTCTGTCCTGGATTGAGGATGGGTCAGGTGGAAGAGAAGGTTGCATTTCTTGTTGGGGGTACCCATAGCGGGTGCGGCAAGACCACGATCTCGCTAGGGCTCATGGCCGCTTTCAAGAATCGCGGTATGCGGGTGCAACCCTTCAAGGTTGGCCCCGATTTCATTGATCCCGGCTATCACTCTCAAATCACCGGCCTGCAATCGCGAAACCTCGACGGCTGGATGCTGGGCCGGAAATACAGCGAAACGCTTTTTCAGCGGCTCCTCGATCATGCCGATCTGTCGATTGTTGAGGGGGTTATGGGTCTTTTCGACGGCTACGACGGCATCGGTGAGTCGGGGAGCAGTGCTGAAATGGCTAAATGGCTGGGGCTTCCCGTAGTCCTCGTGGTGGATGCCCGCAGCATGGCCAGGAGTGCGGCCGCCCTGGTGTATGGGTTCCACCGGTTCGATTCGGAGCTGAGTTTTGCAGGGGTCATATTCAATCGAACCGGCGGTCCGGGTCACCTGGAATACCTCAAGGAGGCCATGTCCGCAAACGTTCCGGACATTCCGGTGCTCGGAGGTATTCCCAGAGAGGACCTGATCCACATTCCCGAGCGGCATCTCGGGCTCGTGACTGCTGACGAAATAACGGTCGACCCGGCCTGGGAAAAGAAACTGGTCGACCTCCTTGAACAATATATTGATCTCGACTCTCTCCTGAAGCATACGTCACGCAGTCCCGAAAGAGCAGCGCAATGTGAAGCCGGTCCCAATTCCCACATGGACTCCCCGGTCCCTATAGCTGTTGCGCGCGATGCCGCGTTCTGTTTCTACTATGAGGACAATCTGGACATGCTTCGCCAGGCGGGCGCAAGGCTTTGTTTTTTCTCACCTCTTGCGGGAGAAAGCATTCCAGATGATGCAGCGGGGCTCTATCTCGGAGGCGGATACCCGGAACTCTACGCCGAGAAGCTCTCATCCCGAAAGGACTTCCTCGCTTCAATTAGACGCGCCGTTTCGCAAGGCCTGCCGATTTATGCCGAATGCGGAGGACTGATGGTTTTGAGCCGGTTTATCGAAACCCTTGACTCCGGGCGATACCCGATGGCCGGAGTCCTTCCCTTCGGCACTCGCATGTTGCCAAGGCGCAAGGCCCTGGGGTATACGGAGGTGATCCTGAGCCGGGACTGCCTCCTGGGTAAGAGGGACCTGGTCCTGCGTGGACATGAGTTTCACTATTCGGAAATCATGGAAGAGGAGTCCAATGCCGGGCTGGCCCTTGCTTATCAAATCCGTGGGAAAAAACTCGGGAGCGGTCGCTCTGAAGGGTATCTTGCCGGATCGGTGCTGGCCAGCTATGTGCACCTTCACTGGGGCAGCGCGCCCCAGGCGCCGCTTTCTTTTGTGCAGCGCTGCCGGGACTATCGGACTGGGGCGAAATGAGAGAACGGCCGAAAGGGTTTCTCATAGCAGCAGGAAGAGAGGTGGATTGTCCGTGAAATCGCCAAAGAACTATGTGAAAGTGCTGCGGACAATTTGTTTCCAATAACTGGGACAGGGATGACTGTGCGAGCAAAGCGCCTGATGTTTTTGGGAACAGGATCGGATGTCGGCAAGAGTGTTCTGGCTGCTGCTTTTTGCCGGATCCTGAAACAGGATGGTTATTCTGTTGCCCCATTCAAGGCACAGAACATGGCGCTGAATTCCTTCATCACGCCGGAAGGGGGCGAGATGGGGCGGGCGCAGGTGGTCCAGGCTGAAGCGGCCGGTATTGCCCCTCATGTGGACATGAACCCGATTCTCCTGAAACCAACCTCTCAGATGGGGTCTCAGCTGATCGTTCATGGCAAGGCGGTAGCGAACTTTTCCGCCAGTGAATATTACCAGTACAAGAAGAATCTGATTCCCGTAGTGAAGGAGAGTTTTGACCGTCTGGCGCAGCACTACGACGTAGTTGTCCTGGAAGGGGCGGGCAGTGCGGTTGAGTTGAATCTAAAGGAGCACGACCTGGTCAACCTTGCCATGGCCGAGATGGCCGACGCTCCCTGTATTCTTGTGGGCGACATCGATCGGGGGGGTATCTTCGCTGCGCTCCTGGGGAGCTTTATGCTTATGACTCCTGGGGAACGGGAGCGAATCATCGGTCTTGTGGTAAACAAGTTCAGGGGTGATCCACAGCTTTTCACCAGGGGTGTCGAGATGATGGAGTCTCATGCCGGACGCCCGGTGTTTGGGGTTATCCCTTACTTCGATCATATAGCCCTGCCCGAGGAAGACAGTGTGGCCCTGGGCCGGCGTATGCAGCGGGACCGGCAGGCGGCTTCCGACGACAGGCTTGCCATCGGCGTCGTTCGGCTGCCTTTCGTTTCCAACTACACGGATTTCGATTGTTTCGAACAGGAACCCGGTGTGGACCTGGAGTATTTCAACCGCCCCGAGCGAGCATTTCAATTCGATGCCGTGATTCTGCCGGGAAGCAAGAATACCATCGAGGACCTGGACTATCTACAGCGCACCGGGATGGCTGAAGCGGTTGTTGCCTGCTACAAATCAGGAGGGACCGTTGTGGGGCTCTGTGGAGGCTATCAGATGCTGGGCCTTCGGGTGAGCGATCCTCATGGAGTGGAGAGTCGCCTGCAGGATGTGGCTGGGCTGGGGCTTCTCGATATGGACACGGAAATGTTTCCGGAAAAGATCACTTCTCAGATTGAGGCGGCTTTTTTGGGGCACAGCGGTTTCTCATTTCGCCATTCCGAAGCACTGACCGGATATGAAATCCATATGGGTAGAAGCCGTTCTCGAGGCGTTGCACAGCCGCTGTTTCGGCTCATCCGTCGAGGAGTGCGCCGGGTGGATGAGCCGGAAGGGCTGTCCCAGCCGGATGGGCGGGTATGGGGAACCTATATCCACGGCATTTTTGACAATGACGACTTTCGCAGCCATTTCCTGAAAGACCTGCGGCAGCGTTCGGGAAAGGCAGACGCCCCACCTGCTGCTCTCTTTTCATACGGGCGGTGGAAGGAAGAACAATTTGACCGGCTTGCCGCACATGTACGCCGGCATTGTGATGTAGGGCGAATCTATCGCCGGATAGGTCTTTGCTGATGTGGTTCCTTCCCTGGCATCTCGCTGCAGCTTACGTGCTTGACCTGCTGGTCGGCGATCCTCAATGGCTGCCACACCCGACTCGATGGATCGGGCGCTGGATCGGCTGGGTCGAGGGAGTATTGTATGACGGAGGGGCTTCCGCGGTTTGTCAGCGCCTTGCGGGATGCGTTTTTTGGATGCAGGTGACGGCCGGGGTTGCCATCGCGTCGACGATACTCATTGGTATTTCGCTGGACCAGAGCACCTTTCTTGCTCATGCGGTGATGATCTGGCTGGCCTATACCACCTTGGCCACGCACAGCCTCTACCGGGAATCCTTGCGGGTTGTGAAAGCCCTGCGTCAAGGGGATATAGCCCTCAGCAGAAAGCGGCTGGCCATGATTGTCAGCCGGGATACCGGGCAGCTCGAAGAAAAGGACATCCTCCGTGCGGTCATCGAAACGGTAGCCGAAAACACTTCCGACGGGATTATTGCCCCGCTCTTCTTCCTCGCTCTGGGCGGCCCCATCGCGGCTATTGCCTACAAGACGGTTAACACCATGGATTCCATGGTCGGCTATCAGAACGATCGCTACAGGTATTTCGGATGGTGTGCTGCCAGGGTCGACGACCTGGTGAACTGGGTTCCGGCCAGGTTGAGCGGCATGATCATCGTGGCGGCATCCGCCTGCCTGAAACTCGATTGGCGAAGGGCCTGGCAGGTGATGCGGCGCGATGCCCGGAAGATGAAGAGTCCCAACGCGGGATATCCGGAGGCTGCGGCTGCAGGCGCCTTGGGGATTCAACTGGGGGGTCCCAACGTCTATTTCGGCCGGATTGTTGAAAAGCCCACCCTTGGGGATGCCCGAAAAACTATGACGTTCGATACGTATGATCTGATGATCCGGCTCATGTTCGTCTCCTCGGTCATGGCGTTTCTTTTGGCCATGGGGGTTCGATACGGGGTTGTCAGCCTGTGGTAATGCGCTCCCTCTGCGGTGAATCCCTTATTGATCGGAAAACCACAAACGATGGAAGACAATGGAATGACCACTGTTCACGGCGGCAACGTTTATGAAATCGCTTCTCGACTGGGCTGTGCCCCGGAAGAGATCCTGGATTACAGCGCAAGCATCAACCCCTACGGACCTCCCCCCGGTTTGGCTGAGGTGCTCGGCCGGAGCTACCCGCTTCTCCAGCACTATCCCGACATTCACAATGGGCATCTCCTCGATGCAATAGCCCGGTACCATGGAGTTTCTCAAGACCAGGTTGTGGTGGGAAACGGTTCGACCGAACTCATCTACTGGTTGCCCAGAGTGCTTGGGATCAGCAAGGCACTGATGGTGCTGCCCACTTTCAGCGAATATCAAAAAGCCTTTGAGCTTCAGGGTGTGCATCTGGCCAAGCTTTTTACATCGCCGGGCAATGGTTTCCAGCCCACGGTGGAGGAGTTGAATGAGGTTGTTGAACAATTCTCACCGGAAGCGATCCTCTTGACTCATCCCGGAAGCCCTGCGGGGATCCTTCTCACCCATGAGGTTCGCCGGTGGCTGATCGAGAAAGGCAAAGGCAGCAAAGTCTTCTGCATCCTGGATGAGGTCTTCATCGATTTTTGTGAGGAGGAATCCCAAAAGAAGCTCATCGATGATTCGGATCAGTTCGTCATCATCCGCTCCATGACCAAGTTCTATGGGCTTCCGGGATTGCGGCTGGGCTATCTTCTGACCGCTGAACCCCAGGCGGCCCGGCTTCGGCATTATCTGCCCCCGTGGTCGATCAACACCTTTGCTCAGGTTGCCGGGCCCTATTGCCTGGAGCAGCGGGAGTACCGGGAGAATACCCTGGAATTCATCGCCCGGGAACGGGGAAGGATTGAAGAGGCCCTCCAGGCGATTGACGGATGTCAGGTTTTTCCGGGAAAAGCGAATTATCTGCTGATAAAGCTAGGCAATCACCTGCCTCCCGCATCGAAGCTAAGGCAGGACCTGCTGGCGACACATCGGATCCTCATCCGCGACTGTCATTCCTTTGAGGGGCTCGATGACCATTATGTGCGGTTTGCCATTCGCCTGCCCGAGGAGAATCAGATGCTGCTCGACGCACTGGTAGACTGGCTGAAAGCTCATTCGCTCTGAACCGGTTCCGGATCGCCTGTCAGGAAACGTCGGGCTCCTCGTTGTTCATGTAATAGTCCAACCCGAAATGGGTGATCTGTTCCTCGCCCATAAAATAGCGCAGGGTATTCTTGAGCTTCATCAGCTGAATGAAAAGGTCGTGTTCCGGATAGAGGTTCTCTTTGTGCATGGGGCTTTTGAAGTAGAAAGAGAGCCACTCCTGGATGCCGCTGATGCCCACTCGCTGGGCGAGGTCCATGAAAAGCACCAGGTCCAGAATGATCGGAGCGGCGAGAATGCTGTCACGGCACTGAAAATTGACTTTGATCTGCATCGGGTAGCCCAGCCATCCGAAAATATCGATGCAGTCCCAGCTCTCCTTGTTGTCCCCGCGGGGGGGATAGTAGTTGATGGTTACCTTGTGATGGTAATTCTTGTAGAGAACGGGGTAGAGATGGGGTTGCAGGATGTACTCCAGGACCGCAAGCTTGCTTTCTTCCTTGGTCTTGAACGAGTCCTTGTCGTCCAGCACGAGGCCGTCGCGATTGCCCAGGATATTGGTGGAATACCAGCCTTCGAGACCCAGCATTCTTGCCTTGAGACCCGGTGCCAGGATGGTCTTCATGAGAGTTTGTCCGGTCTTGAAGTCCTTCCCGGCGACGGGAACGTTCTTTTCCTTTGCCAGTTCGATCAACGCGGGAATATCGACGGTCAGGTTGGGCGCTCCATTGATGAAAGGAATGCCGCTCTCTATAGCCGCCAAGGCATACAGCATGCTGGGGGCTATTCTGGAATCGTTTCGCTCCAGGGCGTCCTGCAGTGAATTGTAGGACTGATGCACATCCTGCGGGCTAAGATGGATTTCCGTGCTCCCGGCCCAGATCATGACACAACGTTCCAGACCGTGATCGGAGCGGAATCGAAGGATATCTTCTTTCAGTGCATCGACCTGCCGGCGCAGATTCAGACCCTGCTTCACATGAGTGCCGTCGAGGTTTCGCACGAAACGATTGTCGAAAACCGCTTTCATGGGGCGAATGGTCGCAAGAGGGCCCTTTATGGCTTCCAGATGTTCCCGGCTGAGTACCCGGGCGTACATTGCCGCTTCGTAACCGTTGGCTTCGTATAGGTCCCAGCCTCCAAACACCAGGTCGTCCAGGGATGCGAGCGGGACGAAGTCTTTGATTTTCGGTGATCGGTGTTCATAGCGTTTTCCCAGGCGGATTGATCCCATCTGAGTCAGGGAGCCGATGGGTTCGGCGAGTTGCCTTCTCACGAGCTCTACTCCGGCGATGAAAGTGGTGCTAACCGCTCCACCAAGCCCGGGGATAAGGATTCCCAGCTTCCCTGATGGCGCTGCAATTTGGTCCTTCAATTTCAAGTTCTTCTCTTTCAAGATCGAGCCTCCGTTGCCGCAAGCTAAGGGTTCAGGTCCAAACGTTGGGAGTTCTGTTCCGAGAATCCGGGGGCCTGTTCAACTCCGAGCAGGGCTTTCTTGATGTGTAGGCCGCCGGAGAAACCGCCCAGTCGGCGATCCGCTGAGATGACTCTGTGGCAGGGAATGAGTATCGGAATGGGGTTTTTCCCGCAGGCCTGGCCGACAGCCCGGCAGGAGCGGGGCTTATCGAGTGCCAGAGCGATCTGGAGGTAGGAGCGGGTTTCCCCGAAAGGGATAGTGCAGAGAGTCTTCCATACCTGGTGCTGGAATGATGTCCCGGTGTGCAGATCGAGAGGGAAAGCGGCCAAAGGATGATGGTCATGAAAATACTTCAGGACGGCCCTTTCAACCTCCCGAAGCAGTGGATTGCGTTGACACTTCGTGACCGTAGCCTCTGGAAAGGTCTGAGTCAGGATGCCCCTGCTCGCTTCAGACGGAGAATCGGACAGACCAAGGAAATGGAGCAGACAAATCCCTTCGGGACTGGCCCCGATGAGAATATGTCCCAAGGGAGTATCGAAGAAATGGTAGTCAAGCTGAAAACCCTGGCCGGTCTTATGCATCCAGATGGTCCGCAATGTAAGGATTTGTTTCCATTTCTCGCCTGATCGTAGACTGCGGGCGGTCGCCATAGTCGTGGCCGGGCCACACAACGGTATCGGGCGGGAGTGGAACGATCTTCGTCTGGAGTGACTTGATCAACTGATCGAAAGACGCGCCCGGCAGGTCGGTGCGACCGACCGCTCCAACAAAGAGCGTATCGCCGGTGAAAAGGTTCCTGCCGATCAGAATGCAGCAAGATCCCGGGGAATGGCCGGGGGTGTGGATGAATTTCATGGTGATGCTGCCAAAACGGAGTTCTTCTCCATCCTGGATTCGTACATCGGCCGGGCCTGCCGGATCCATCCCCATCATTCGCGCCCATCCCGAGAATTCGGGTTTCTGGAACAAATCGTCGTCGAGTGCGTGCATAGCCACGAGAGCGCCTGTCGCCTGGCGAATGCGGTTGTTGCCGCAGGTGTGATCGGGGTGACCATGGGTATTGACGATATAACGCAGAGTAATCTTCTTTTCCTTCAAAAACTGCAAGAGCTGCTGCTCATTTCCCGCAGGGTCGATCAGAATGCCTTCTTTGCTCTTCAGATCATAGACCACATAGCAGAACACTGCCATATGTCCGACCATTACCTGTTCGATCTTCATAGACTTCCTCCGGAGATTATTCGAAACCAGCTCAAGGCCCTCTTGAGATCGGACCCAAAATGGACCATATTGCAAAAAAAGTCAAAGAGACTATGGAGTTTGGACAATGGTGACCTCCTGCACGAGAGGATCGCCCTCGGGGCCGAGGGAGTTGATCGTCTTCGAGTGCCACGGGAGCCGACCCCCATCGGGTGAGCCGGATGAAAGGGGTTTTCTGGGAACCTGGTCGGAGCCCCCTTACTATTACCTGTTTTATGAATGCGAGGCCGGTCCGGGCTTGCTCCGCTGGTTGGAAAGACAGCATGGCTGCATGCTGAGGCGGAGCTACAGGATCAACTATGACCAGTGGCGGCAGGTGAGTTCGGAAAGGCAGAAGATAGGGCCGTTTGTCATCGAACACCATTCGGGGTCCGACGATAGTGCCGGGCGAGACGATGAACTGCTGATACGAATCGATCCCGGATTGGTTTTTGGCTCCGGTATGCATGGGTCGAGCAAAGGGTGCCTCTCGGCGATTGGAAGGCTCTTCGAGTGGTTTTCAATGGAAAGCGTTGTGGACATGGGAACCGGAACCGGGATTCTGGCCATAGCCTGCGCAATACTCGGGGCCTCGCGTGTCCTGGCCATCGACAGGAACCCTCTGGCAGCACGGGCGGCAAGAAGGAATATCCTTCTCAATGGTGTTGAAGACCGCGTGAAAGTCCTGGTTGCAGGTGATTTATGTGTTCTCAAAGAGCCGTCCGACCTCCTCATTATGAATCTCGAATGGCCCAGCTTGCTGCAATTGCTGCCTCGGAGCGAATGGCTGAACTACCGATGGATCGTCCTGAGCGGGTCCCTGGAAAGGCAGTGGGACAAAATACGGATTCACATCCCTCCTGCCTTTCGTGTCCTCCACCGGGAGATAGTCGAAGACTGGCATACCGTCGTGCTCTCTACGCTTGATCCGGAATGCCGTAAAGCGGCAACCCATTACTTGAAGGACAAAATATAGTCGGACATAGCCTCCTTGTCTTCGTCCGGCAAGGCCTTCAGGTTCTTCAACGGCCCCTGCATCATATTCGCCCTGGTGGACTCAATGCGCATGGGGCCCTCTCCTTTGAAGTAACTGACCAGGTGTGCAGGGTCCTGGTACACTTTGGTTATCTCTTTCAGGGAGACTCCAGCACCTTTCCGGTCCGGCTTGTGACAGGAGCCGCATTTCATTGAGTCAAAAAGGGCTTGACCGTCTCCGGCCAACAACAGGTTGGAAACACATAAGAATCCCAACACGATCAGGGCAATCGTCATCGCAGCACATCCACGCATGTTGATACCTCCCGCTGATTGGAAAAGATGAACCCGGCAATTCCATCCCAAAGGCCACAAAAACATACTCACCTCCTTTCGAACCGAGCTGTTCTCTAAGAACCATACCACAACCTCACAGTCCAATTCCAGTACCCTTCATTGGGAGTTATCCAGGTTGACAACACAGTGGAATGATACCCATCGGAGTGGCATCGATTCTATGCAAGGGATACGATTGCCTGTTAACTGTTGGTTTTGATAGTAGCAGTACTGTAACGTACGAGCGAAACTCAGAAATATTATCACTAAGACAAGAAAAATAGTTGAAAGAGTGTAAATGTACTATGAATCATTAGGATTTTAGCTTATAAACAAAGGTGTTCGAGTAATGGGATAGTGATGAACAGGATCGGCACTCATGATCTTATGTTCAGTGTCGGATGTGAAATGAAGATCGAGAATGACTTATTATTGCATTGGAGGCTGCTTATGGCAAAGAAACTATTAGAGATTGCTGCCGAGATTGTACAGGCACAGGTTTCCACCAATCAACTGGCCACTGAAGAAATCGTGTCATCATTGAGACATGTGTTCTGTGCGCTTCAGGACATGCAGAAGTCGGAAGTGGAAGGGATGCCTCTTGAACCTGCCAAGCCGCTTGAAGAGCTTATGGGTGAGGAGGCTGTTCCCGGGAAGATTGATCCGAAGGAGTCCATCCAGGAGGATAAGGTCATATGTCTGGAGTGTGGTGCTGAGATGCGGCAATTGACTGCCAAACACCTCAGTTCCCATGCACTGAGCATCAGGGAATACAAGCAGAAATATGGTTTTCCGCTCAGACAGTCCCTGTCTGCCAAAGCGTTGTCCAGGGCCCGCAGCAAAGCTGCCAAGAAGCGAGGACTGCCCGAGAAGCTCCTCCTGTTCCAGGAAGAAAGGAAACTGAAAAAGGAACTGGCGCTCCAGGAAGCCTCACTGGCTCCGGTTGAAGGCTCGCCGGAAAAAAGCACCAAGTCGGTGACCAAGCGCCGCAAGAAGGATTCTGAGCCGAACCCGGTACAAATATAGGGCCCTTCCGCCGAATGCGCGGGGATTGTCCTCATTACAGAGTGATTCACTGCCGGGTCTCAGGGTTTTCATTCCTCTGACACTGCAAGCCCCTCTTCCATACATTCCCGGTTGGCAAGCATAGCACTGGAGTGTAGCAGGGTGACGTCGGAGCTCATCCGCCGCTCAGGCGGCCTTGCCTCCCCGTGGCTTGCTGCTGCTGCAAACTTTGAGGCTATGATCGAGTCTATTCGTGTGATTCCGGTTGTGTTTTTTCGACATGCAGGAATCCTTCAAGCTTCGCCTTTTGTCATCAGGGGGAACAGGAATGCAGATTCATGAGTTCATGACCACAAAAATCGAATCCATCGACGCCAACCGGTCCGTGTATGATGCAGTGGAGATCATGGTAGACCGGCACCTTCGCTCACTGGCCGTCAAGGGGACCGGGAAGCCCGGGAAGACGACCATTGACGGGGTCGTGACGGCGCGGGATATTGTGTTCAAAGTACTGGCTCGAGGCATTAACCCAAAGAATATCAAAGTATCCGAAATCGCATCCAAACCCGTTATCTGTATCGATCCGCAAATGGAAGTCGAAGAAGCGGCAAAACTTATGGAGAAGTCCAACATTGCCAGACTCTTCGTGTGTGACCAGGACAGGATTGTCGGGCTTGTCTCCATGCTCGACATCATGGCCGCCGAGCTAATCATCAGGGCAAGGGGGGGGCATGGTTCTTGACAAGATATTGCGGTTCGGCAAGAGGGAGCGGGATGTTACGGAGGATATGAGAAGACACATTCAACTCCTCATCAATGCCTGTAATACGTTCAAAGACGCCATCGAGAAAGATGACAGGGGCCTCATGCGCGAGGTAATCGCTCTGGAGCGCCAGGGTGATACAGTCAGAAGAGACGTGATTTCTCATATCTACGATGGCGCCTTCCTTCCGTTCCTGCGGCCGGACCTGTGCAAATTCGTTGAGGTCGTGGATGAGGTGCTCGATCTCCTCAAAGATACGGTTTCCTACTATCTGAACATCGATTTCCCCGAGCTCTTGCGGAGCGAGTGTGCGAGGGTGGCTCTGCTGAATTTCCGAATGTGCGAGATGCTGCTGATTTCGTTCGAGGCAATGCTGGAGGGCGAGGACCTCCGCGAAAAGATCCTGGCCATAAGAATCTATGAGAAGAAAATCGATGACATGAAGTTCAACATAATCAGCGTGGCACAGCAGGTCCCGATTGCCGATTTCTGGTCGGGAAAGATGCTTTCGGACCTGATCTCAAGCCTGACTTCGATCAGCGATGTGATAGAAGATGCCAGCGATCATCTTCAGGTCCTTCATCTGAGTACCCGATAGACCTGCCGGAGATGTCACGGTTTGTCCCCCCGGGGGTGATCTGAAGCATGTGGATGGTATTGAGCGGTCTTTTTCTTGGTTGGAGCCTCGGCGCCAATCACACCGCAAACGTGTTTGGAACAGGGGTTGCGACAGGAACGGTAAGCTACCGGGCTGCAATCCTGTTCACAGCGGTTTTTGTGATGCTGGGTGCTTTTCTCGAGGGTCCCAAGTGCATGCAGGCCGTTGGCGATCTTTCCCGTCTAACTCCAACGGATGCCTTTTTCTGCGCCTTGGCGGCAGCCGCAATGATGGGCCTCCTCACGTTTCTGTCCTTTCCCGGTTCAGCTTCTCAGACAGTCGTCGGAGCGGTCCTGGGCGCGGGGATTTTATCCGGTTCCGCTGACTTTTCGCGACTCTACAAGATTGTTGTCTGCTGGGTCTGTACACCTTTTGCCGCCATCATCCTCAGCTACACACTCTATCACCTCCTCGGTTATCTCCTCGATAGAATCACCACCGGAATGACTCAGCGGAACCTGATCTACTCGGTGGGGACGATTGTGACGGGATGCTATGGCGCTTATTGTCTGGGTTCCAACAACGTCGCCAACGTTACGGGCGTGTATGTTGGCGCCGGCATGCTGACGGCCGGGACGGCGTCCGTGGTGGGAGGGGTGAGCATTGCCGCCGGTGTGCTCACCTACAGCAGGAAAGTGATGGTCACCATCGGCAAGGGAATCGTTCCTCTGGATCCCTTTTCCGCTCTCGTTGCCGTGCTTGCCGGGGCCTTGACCATACACCTCTTTACCCAGGTCGGCATACCGGTCTCTTCTTCGCAGGCTGTCGTTGGGGCGGTGGTGGGTATTGGAATCGCCGGAGATGTCCAGACGGTGAGCTTCAGAATGCTGACCAGGATCAGTGTGGCCTGGATTTCGGCACCTGCTTTATCCGCAATTCTGGCCTGCTGTTTCATCAAATTCATCCGATTGGAGGCAATGACTACGTTCTTTCGAGGTCTTTCGTCGACCTTCGGGAATGTCTCATTCTAATGCTGAACGATGTGTGAGAGGGTGCCATGAAAGTACTGAGCCGCATATGGAAGTTTTACATCATCTCCACGGCTCTGTTCACACTGCTGGTTGCCGTGGCCGGGTTTATCCTGCAGGCGCAGTTGGAGAAGAAACTGGCAGCCCAGGTCGAAGGACAGGTTTTCGGTCTGGCGACGGTGCTGGCGAAAGCGCTTCCCAATGAACCGGGTTCCCCCTTGCTTGACACTTGGTGTCGGGACTACCGGGAAGCGGCCGCAGTGCGCATAACCCTGATCAAAGAAGACGGGAGGGTGTTGTGTGATTCGAGCGATGACGCCATAACCGGTGAGAGCCGACTGGACCGGCCGGAGGTCTATGGGGCCGTCACAAAAGGTGCGGCAACGGCTGTTCGCTACAGCAATACGCTCAGGGAAGATATGTTCTATGCCGCTGTCTTCTTCAAGGAAAAGGGTGCGATCATTCGGTTGGCTTTGCCAATGACGGAAGCCAAAGCCATTGAGAACGAGGTGATGATGTTTTTTGCCCTGGTGCTATATCTCGTTCCCCTTATTGCGATCGGGGTCTCATTCTTCTTCGTTCGATATGCGACTATCAGAAGCTCTCAACTCATCGACGACTCAAGACCGACGCGGCGTAGCGCCTGATTCGGGTTACGGCGGCAAGGCTGATGCGAGCCGGCCGGGGAGACTGCCTGCCATAGCTGTGAGTCTTCTGCCGTAACCGATGGGGGATTGCCACAGTGATTTTTGTGCTTCGTTTGTGCTCCCTTTTGCTGTATAAGTGTTGCGTCAAATTGAGAGTCCCTCTCAGTCCGATCAAAAGTTCCGTATCATACAGATTCCTGATGCTCCTGTCGTTTCCGGATACCGGATCGGAAACGCTCCGAGAGAACAAGACAGCGCCAGTTCAAGTGAAGAGGAGCTGATAAATGGGGACCGAGCCGGCTGGAACCGCATCTTGCGACAGAAATGAGACCACAGTTCGGGACGTTGCGAATGGACCGGATGTTGAGTTGTTGCGCGATTACTTCGAAGATTCTCCGGACCTGGTCATAATGACTGATATGCAGTCCCGGGTTGTGTTCCTGAATAGCGCAGCGCAGCGTGTGACGGGCCGTTCGGTTATCGAAGGGTACGCTTTGTCCTGTTCGGATATCTTGCGAAAGGATGCAGGCGATGCGCCGGGGTCGCCAGTGGAGCAGTGTCTTGAACACGGGACTTTAAACGGTCTTCATGCGCGTCTTAACAATCCCGCAGGGAAGTGGGTGGGCTGTTCTCTTTCCGCTCACCTGGCAAGAGGCAAACAGGGGAAGCCGATCGGCTGTGTGGTGATCGTTCGGGATGTCTTTGCAGAGGGCACAAAAGAAAACAATCACCTGGCCGATCCCCTCTTCTCAAGCATTATCAATAACTTCCCGATGCCCTTTTTTAGTGTGGATACCAACTTCACCATCACCTACATGAACCGTCATCTTGAGAAACTCATGGGATACAGCAGCAGTGAGGTGGTGAACCGGATGACCTGTGCCGAGTTGTTTCGTACCCCCTACTGCCACACGGAGAATTGCGCCATACGGCAGGCGATGGAAAGCAGGGAGCCGGTTGCGGGGCTGAGACGTTCCGTTTTGGATCGCGAAGGGAGAAAAATCCCGGTAGCGTTGCATGCTTCGGTGATTACGGACTCAGAAGGCAGGATAGTCGGGGCGTATGAAGCCCTGAGGGACATTACTCCTGTCGTTGAAGCCGAACAGAAGATCAGGATGCTCATTGAGGTGACTCAGGAAGGGGTCCTGATGGTGGATGAAAACAACCGGGTGATCTATGCGAATGCAAAAATGGCGGAAATCCTTGATCAGCCAAAAGATGAGCTTATCGGCAAAAATGTGAGCGAGCTGCTTCCGTTCCAGCATTTGAACATCATCCATGATCTCATACAGAAAGTGGACGTCAACCATCCACAGCAGCTTCGATTCTGCACTACACTGCAGCCCTCGAAGACCTCTCAGCAAGACTTCAGTGCCTTTGAAACCTACATTGTTTTGTCCCGCGTCGGGAAGAACGTGATGGCGTGCCTGTATTTTCACGATCTGACGAAGCACATCGAAATAGAACGTCAGCTGTTCAATGCCAACAGTTTCCTCAACAATATCATCATGAGCTCTGCCGATGGCATAGTGGTTCTTGACGCGGACGGAAATATCCTGATTTTCAATGAATCGGCGGAGCGGCTGTTGGGTTACAAAGCTGAAGATGTGATTGGTCGTCCAATCGCTTCGTCGGGGGTCTACAGCCCTGAGCTGGCGAGAGAAATCATGAGGCGCATGCGCAGCCACGAATACGGTCCACCCGGGAAACTCATCTCCACGCGCATTACCCTCGTCAGGAATGATGGTGAAGAAGTACCGGTGAACTTCTCTGCGGCGCTCATCAAGAAAGACGACCGAGAAATTGGAAGCGTGGGCATTTTTTCAGATCTGCGGGAACATCTGAGAATAAGCAGAGAGCTCGAGGAGGCCAGAGTGCAGTTGATGCAGGCCGAAAAAATTGCCTCGGTCGGAAGATTGGCCGCGGGTGTGGCTCATGAAATCAACAACCCGCTCTCCGGCATCTTGATCTATGCCGATATGTTGATGAAGGATTTGGACCAAAATCCGCAATGGGCCGAGGATATGCAGCAGATCATCGACCAGACGCTTCGCTGCAAACAGATCGTGGCTCGTCTGCTGGACTTCAGCCGGCAGTCTGTGGGCCAAAGGGTTCGCTTTGACGTCAATGTCATCATTGACCGTTCTGCGCAGCTCCTGGCTCATCAGGCCCTTTTCCATGATGTTGAGATCGTGCTGGACCTTCAACCCGACATTCCGGACATGAACGGGGACCCGGGTCAGTTGCAGCAGGTTTTCACGAACCTCGTTCTCAATGCCGGGAGTGCCATGAACGGGAAGGGCAGAATCGTCATAAGCAGCAGGTTCGATCCTGAATCGGAAGAGGTCGGTCTGCAATTTGCCGATACCGGTCCAGGAATCCCTTCGTACATCATCGACAAGATATTTGAGCCATTTTTTACGACGAAGGGGCCGGGAGAGGGTACAGGGCTTGGGCTGTCCGTCGTCTACGGGATCATTCAGCAGCACGGAGGCAGCATTGAAGCCAGGAATTCTCATTCGGGCGGTGCGATCTTTACGATCATACTGCCGCTGGAGTGTCCCGAAAACCTCACGGAGTTCAACGGCAAATGAAGACGGTCCTTGTTGTCGATGATGAGAGGGTCATCCGGGAGGGGCTCAGGCGTCTCCTGGTTACCGAAGGCTATCGGATACTGACGGCGGAGCACGGTCGGGAGGCCCTGGACATACTCGATGCAGAACCTGTCGACGTGGTCCTCTGTGACCTGAAGATGCCGGTGATGGGGGCTACCGGTGTCCTGGAAAAGGTGGGAGCATCGTGTCCGAGCCTGCCGGTAATTGTCCTGACCGGTCAGGGTACGGTTGCAAACGTTACCGAATGCATGAAAAAGGGGGCTTACGATTTTGTTACCAAGCCCTTCCGGACCGGTGATGTGATCTCTACTGTCAAATGTGCCATGGAGAGGCTTCCACCGCCGCAGAAGCGATAAAAATCGCCTTGTGGATTGAATCATCAGGCAGGGGGAGGACTGCCAGGGCTTTGCAGAGGCCGCCCACAGCGCTTTACAGTGGGGGCAAACAGTACGAAGGCATGACCACATGCACACCGTTCTGGTTGTTGATGATGAGAAGGTCATAAGAGACGGATGCAGCCGTCTCCTAACCCTGGAGGGATATGGGGTCCTGACTGCAGCAAATGGACAAGAGGCAGTCGATCTGCTTCAGCGGGAACCGGTGGACGTGATTCTGTGTGATCTGGTGATGCCGGTGATGGGGGCTTTTGAGGTCCTTGAGGAGACCACGAGCAAGTATCCGGAATTGCCTCTGATTATTATTACCGGCCATGGTACGGTGGCCAACGCGGTAGAGGCGATAAAAAAGGGCGCCTATGATTTTATCACCAAGCCGTTCAGGGCAGACCAGCTGGTCCTGGTGGTAAAGAGAGCGCTCGAAAAGCGCTCTCTGGAGTGTCGTGCCCGGGCGTTGCAGGAAGCACAGGCCCGGAACCTCTATGACCTGGCGATGGAGAAGAGCCGCATCCGGACGATTATCAACTGCATGGCGGACGGAGTGCTGGTGACCAACCGCGATCTGGAGATCGTATTGCATAATCCTGCCATGGCGAGGTTGCTGGATATTCCGACCTCACTGGTGGAGCCTGCCGCCTTGTCCGACTGTCTTTCGGATGAAGAGCTGGCGGATAGCCTCAAAGGGCTTCTGGCCACCTGCCATGGCGAGGCAGAGCTTATTTCCCGCGAGTTCTGCAGAGGAAACAAGTTCATTCATGCCTCATCGGCTCCCGTTCCAGGATTGGACGGTCAGGTCATCGGCACGGTCACGGTTTTTCAGGACATCACCACGTTCAAACAACTGGACGAGATGAAGTCGAACTTTGTTCAGATGGTTTCACATGAGCTGCGATCACCGCTGGCTTCCATCAAACAGCTGCTGATGGTCATGCTGGATGGCCTGGCAGGAGAGCTGGCAGACAAACAGAGAGAACTCCTGAACCGCTCTCAGCTCAAGATTCAGGGTCTGCTCGATCTCATCAACGATCTGCTGGATGTTGCCAAAATTGAAAGCGGCCATGCATTTCAGCAACAGGTGCCGATCCTGCTGAGTGACATTCTGGAGCAGATCGTTGCCCTGATGAAACCCAGGGCGGAGAAACAGAACGTTGCATTGAGACTCGATCTTCCCCCTTTGCTGCCGCTCATTCAGGCTGATCCCAGAAGTATGGAGGAGCTTTTCACCAACCTTATCAGCAATGCTATTCATTACTCGCCTGAAGGCGGGGAAGTGGTTGTCTCGGCGGTCTCCCACGGAGACTATCTCACCCTGCTGGTGAGTGACACCGGGATAGGAATAGAGCCGGAGGAGGTCTCAAAGATTTTTGATAAGTTTTATCGGGTTAAGCATCCAAAAACCAGACAGGTGATCGGGACGGGCCTCGGCCTGGCTATTGTGAAGGGGATAGTCGAATCGCACCGCGGGTCGATAGAAGTTGAGAGTCAGCCGGGGGTGGGGACCGTTTTCCGTGTGCTGCTGCCCACGATTGCAGCGGGGTCCGGGAAGGAAGGACGAACTGAGATCCGGGAGGGGAACTCAGGGACAGGCAGCAAAAAGCATTCATAATTTGGAGGGATACCTTATGAACCTGAAAAAGAAACTGGCCTCGGGGGAGTTCCTTATTCTGGCGGAGATGGAACCTCCCAAGGGAGTGGACTTCTCTTCCGTAATTGCCCCGGCCACCCGGGTGAAGGGTAAGGTGGATGCCTTTGTGGTCCCTGAGATGAGCAATGCGGTTTTGAAGATGAGTTCATTGGGGGGGTGCGCGCTGCTCCAGAGCAGGGGGTTGGAAACCGTGATGCAGGTTTGCTGCCGGGACCGCAATCGTCTGGCCTTGCAGGCCGACCTCCTGGCTGCCCATGCCCTGGGTATTACCAATGTGATGGCCATCACCGGGGTTGACCCAAGCTACGGAGACCATCACCGGGCTCGTTCCGTTCACGATATTGACCTGCTGCAGCTGTTGGAAGTCATTCAGACACTCCAGACGGGTCGGGATATGGCGGGGGTTGAGCTGAACTGTGGTCCCACATTCTGTGTCGGTTCCACGGTCACTACCGGCATCAGCGGAGAGCTCCTGGACCATGAGCTGGAGGAACTGGATAAGAAGATCGCTGCTGGAGCGGAGTTCTTCATCACGCAGCCGGTCTTTGCTCTTCAAGCTCTCGAAGGATTCATGGCAAAGATGGGGGAGCGAAAGGCTGGAATCATTCCCACCGTCTTGCTGCTCAAATCGGTCGGCATGGCCCGCTATATCGATCAGCATCTTGATCATGTGCAGGTCCCAAGCGACCTTATCCTGCGCATTCAAAAGGCCCCGGATAAGGTCCGTGAATGCGTGCAGATTGCCGGCGAGCTTGTTGCGACCATCAGAAGAAACGGATTCAGCGGAGTCCTCATCTCCACCATCGGCTGGGAGGACAAATTACCCGGTATCTTGGAGGTCTAGTGGCCATGGAAGCCAAAGAAGGTCGATCTGTGGGTTCGGTTATGATAGTGGGAGGCGGCGTCGCCGGCGTCCAGGCCGCCCTCGACCTGGCCGGTTCAGGATTCTACGTCTACCTGGTGGAGCGATCTCCCGCCATCGGGGGTGTCATGGCTCAACTGGACAAGACCTTCCCCACCAATGACTGTTCCATGTGCATCCTCTCCCCCAAACTGGTCGAATGCGGGCGTCATCTGAACATCAAGCTGCTTACCATGGCCGAGCTGGAAGACGTCGAAGGCGAAGTCGGCTCCTTCACGGCGGTGGTTAAGGAGTATCCTCGCTATGTGGACTTGGAGCGGTGCATTGCGTGTGGAATCTGTGCCGAAAAATGCCCTCGGAAGGTAGAAGATGAATTCAACCAGGGCCTGAACAAACGCAGAGCGGCGTTTGTCAAATACCCTCAGGCGGTACCGCTGAAATATGCCATTGACCGGAAGAACTGCATCTACTTTGAGAAGGGCACGTGTCGAGCCTGTGAGAAATTCTGCCCTGCAAAGGCTGTTGATTTCGGCCAGGAAGTCAAGACCCACAGGATAGAGGTCGGGTCGATTGTGCTGGCCCCCGGTTCGACCACCTTTAGCCCTCAGGGGTATGACTATGGGTATGGAGTCTACCCCGATGTCATCACGAGCATAGAATTTGAGCGGTTGTTGAGTGCCACCGGACCCACTCAAGGGCATCTTGAACGGCCGTCGGATGGTCGTCAGCCAAAGAGAATCGCCTGGCTTCAATGTGTCGGGTCAAGAGATATCCATCACGGCAGGAACGGGTACTGTTCCGGTGTTTGCTGCATGTATGCCGTGAAAGAGGCGATCTGTGCCAGGGAGCACAGTGCTGAGCCCCTGGATACGGCCATCTTCTTCATGGATATGCGTACCCACGGCAAAGACTTCGAGAAGTATTACAACAGGGCCAGGGAAGAATATGGAGTTCGCTTCATTCGGTCCCGCGTGAACCGTGTGGAGCCGATTCCCGGGGACGGCCGCCTGAAGATAAGCTACACCACGGAAGACGGTCAAAGTGTTGCCGAAGGATTTGACCTGGTGGTGCTGTCGGTGGGGATGGAGATCGGAGCCGAAACGGTTGCTCTTGCTCAAAAGCTGGGTATCGAACTCAATCGATACAATTTTGCCATGACGGAAGGGACTTCACCCGTCAGCACTTCCAGAGCAGGCATCTATGTTTGTGGTCTGTTCCAGGGCCCCAAGGATATTCCCTATTCGGTGACGGAGGCGAGTGCGGCCGCCTGTGCATCGGCCATCGCTCTCTCTGATTCGAGAGGGTCTCTGGTGCGGGAACCGGTGCTGCCGGCTGAGCTCGACCTCTCGGGGGAGAAACCCCGCATTGGTGTCTTCGTCTGCAACTGCGGGATTAATATCGGCTCGGTAGTCAATGTGGGCGAGGTCGTCAGCTATGCAGCAACACTGCCCAACGTCGTTTTTACCACGGAGAACCTCTTTACCTGCTCCCAGGATACCCAGGAGAAGATGAAGCAGGTCATAGAAGAAGAGAGGTTGAACAGGATTGTGGTGGCTGCCTGTTCGCCCAGGACCCATGAAAGCCTCTTTCGAGAGACTTTGAAGGCTTGTGGAGTCAACCAGTATCTCTTCGAGATGGCGAACATACGGGACCAGGATTCCTGGGTGCATCCCAAAGAGCCGGCAAGGGCAACCGAAAAGGCCAAAGACCTTGTGAGAATGGCTGTTGCCAGGGCCGCTCGATTGCAGCCGCTCATTGAACGGCCTTTAGAGATAAAGCCAAGGGGATTGGTCATCGGAGGAGGCATTGCCGGCCTCAATGCCGCTCTGGGAATCGCCGGGCAGGGATTCGAGACTGTTCTCATCGAGAAGGAGAAGGACCTGGGCGGGACGGCGCGCCTGCTTCGGCATACCATTGAAGGCCTGGATGTGCAGGCCTATCTCAACCAACTCATTAAAGAAGTGGTTGAACATGAGAAGATCCAGGTCCTGACGGAAGCGCTTGTTGTCGGGTCCGCCGGCTACAAAGGCAACTTCAGCACCGAAGTACTGGTCGGCCCGGGCATGTATCATCGCAGGATCGAGCACGGAGTGACCATCGTGGCCACAGGGGCCAAGGAGTCCAAACCCAGGGAGTTTCGCTACGGCGAAGACAGCAGAATCATGACTCAGCTGGAGCTTGGGCGGCTCATACACGAAGAGGGCAAAGATTTGGCCAGGTGGAACCATGTCGCCATGATTCAGTGTGTGGGATCGCGTAACGATGAAAACCCGAATTGCAGCCGCATCTGCTGCCAGAATGCGGTCAAGAACGCCCTGGTGCTCAAAGAACTGAATCCCGATATGGATATCGTTATCCTCTACCGGGATATGAGGATGTATGGGTTCCTGGAGGATTACTACACTGAGGCGAGGAACAGAGG
The DNA here is from genome assembly GCA_964441945.1 of uncultured Syntrophobacteraceae bacterium. Classification (GTDB taxonomy): domain Bacteria; phylum Desulfobacterota; class Syntrophobacteria; order Syntrophobacterales; family Syntrophobacteraceae; genus JADGQM01. Next base: position 11,692 of record CAYTWB010000021.1, on the reverse strand, counting down.
GGTACTGTTCTGCCGCTACGATACGGACCAGCCCCCTGAAATTGCGATTCAGGGCAAGGACCTGACAATCACCTTTATGGACAAGGTGCTGAACCGCTCCCTGACGATGAGTGCGGATGCCGTCGTTCTCAGCGCAGCCACGGTAGCGGAAGATACGGAGGAGTTGGCGTCCTTCCTGAAAGTCCCCCGGAATGCGGAAGGCTTCTTTATTGAGGCCCACGCCAAACTTCGGCCGGTCGATTTTTCCTCCGATGGACTGTATCTGTGCGGCATGGCCCACGGTCCCAAACTGATCAGTGAAAGCATTGCTCAGGCTATGGCTGCGGCATCCAGGGCCGGTTCATTCCTGGCTTCCGTGAACCAGACTGTCGGAGGGGTCGTGGCGAGAGTGGAAGAGAGCCTGTGCGCTGCGTGTCTCATCTGTGTGAGGCGATGTCCGTACGGTGTTCCGCGGATCAACGAGCATGACGTTTCGGAAATCAATGAAGCACTTTGTCAGGGATGCGGGATTTGTGTTTCCGAATGTCCTGCCAAGGCAATACAATTGGCCCACTATTCAGATGATCAACTCATGGCGAAGATAGACGCTCTGTTTGAATGAAGTGCCCGGTGAAAGGTGTCGAGGTCTCAACCAATTGAGGCCGGTCCTGATTTTGTTGAAGCCCGATGACTTCAACACGCTTAGATCAACAGTGGAAGGAGTGATTCGATGGAACAGTTTGAACCGGTCATTGTTGCATTCTGCTGCAATTATTGAGCTTATTCCGCAGCGGACCTGGCAGGTACGATGAGATTGAATTATCCTCCCAATGTCAGGATCGTCATCGTGCCCTGCACCGGCCGAGTGGCTGCCATTCATCTCTTGAAGAGCCTGGAGAAGGGTGCCGACGGTGTTATGGTTGCAGGGTGCTTGGAAGGCGACTGTCATTATCAATCCGGCAATCTGAGGGCTGCAAAGAGAGTGGCCTACGTTCAGGAAATACTGAAAAGCATTGGGGTCGATCCGGAACGAGTCGCCATGTACAATCTCTCTGCGGGCATGGGTCCCCGGTTTGCCGAAATTGTGCGGGAGATGACCGAAAAAGTGCGGCAGTTGGGTCCGTTGAATGCCGGTACAGGCCTCAGGGCTGAGGTGCCGGCTGCTGACATGGCTGCTTTGAACCGCTTCGAGGAGGTGGCCGTATGATCATGGCAAAAGCGAAACCGATCGACGAAATTATAAACCTGATCGCGGGTTTCGACAAAATACTGCTGATCGGATGTAATGGATGTGTCGCAGTATGTGAGGCCGGTGGGTTGAAGGAGGTCCAGGTCCTGGCCTCTGCCTTGCGCATCTACTTTTCGCAGAAGGGAAAGCGCATGGTCATTGATGAGATCAGCCTGACGCGCCAATGTGACAAGGAGTACCTGCAGGAGCTCAAGGAGAGGGTGGACCAGTATGACGCCCTGGTATCTCTGGCCTGCGGGGCCGGAGTCCAGTTCCTGGCGGAGATGTATGCCGAAATACCGGTACTCCCGGCAGTCGACACCTGCTTTATCGGCGTAACGGAAGAACAGGGGGTGTGGAGCGAACGTTGTCAGGCCTGCGGCCAATGTGTGCTGGCAAGCACGGGGGGCATCTGCCCCATTACCCGCTGCTCGAAACGAATGCTAAACGGCCCTTGCGGTGGTTCCGAGCGTGGAAAATGTGAGCTCAGTGTCTTGTTGAACAGGGATATTCCCTGCGGCTGGCATCTGATCTATGAGCGGCTCAAGGCGCTGGGTCAGTTGGATCGATTCAAGGAGCCCTTCGAAGACAAGGACTGGACCGCAAGCCGTGATGGCGGCCCCCGGGTGATTGTGAGGGAGGATGTCAGGCCATGAATACGAAAACGCCCAGCAACCTTGAAAAAGTCCTTGCAGCGGGACATCTGGCCGTTACATCCGAATGCGGGCCGCCCCGAAATGGGCTCCCGAATGTGGTCCAAAAGAAGGCTGAAATGATCCGGGACTATGTGGATGCGATCAACATAACCGACAACCAGACCGCCGTGGTGCGGCAGTGCAGTCTTGCCGCCTGTATCCGGTTGAAACTCATGGGTATAGACCCCGTGTTGCAGATGGTGACCCGGGATCGGAACCGCATCGGTATCCAGAGCGATATCCTCGGGGCCACCTCTTTCGGAGTCTACAATATCCTGTGTCTTACCGGCGATCATCAGCGGTTCGGAGATCATCCCAACAGCGTCAACGTGTTCGATATTGATTCCACAAAGCTGATTCAGACCGTCAAGATGATGCGCGATGAGGGGCGCCTGCTCGGAGGCTATCAAATGGAGGAAGGGCGCCCACGGATGTTCATCGGCGCGGCGGAGAATCCTTTTGCCGATCCCTTCGAAATCCGGGTCCTTCGTCTGGCCAAGAAGGTTGCAGCCGGGGCCGAGTTCATTCAAACCCAGTGCATCTACAACATGGAGAAGTTCAAACTCTGGATGAAAGGGGTTTGTGAGATGGGACTCCATGAGAAGGTTGCGATTCTGGCCGGGATCACACCGATGAAGAATGTGGGTATGGCGAGGTATATGAAGAACCGGGTCCCGGGCATCGATGTTCCAGATGCTATAGTGAAGCGCCTGGCCGGTGTTCCCAAGGAAAAGCAGGCTGAAGAGGGCATCAATATCTGCCTGGAACAGATCGAGGAACTGAAGGAAGTCGAAGGAATACGAGGGTTTCATGTCATGGCCATTGAGTGGGAGGAAAAGGTCCCTGAGATCGTACAACGGGCGGGACTCTACCCCAGGCCGAAAGTCGATATCAATTAGATAAACCCCTTTTTGGGCTTCGGGAGGTGTGAAAGATGGGCAAGAAGTACGTTCTGATTGTTGATGACGATCCGGATATGGTTGAAACCGTCGGCATGATGCTGGAAAGCAGAGGGTACGAGGTGGGAAAGGCCTACGATGGTATTGAAGGTGAGGAGTCGATCAAAAAGCGACGCCCTGACCTGGTGGTTCTAGACGTTATGATGCCCAGGAAGAACGGGTATGTCCTCTGTGCAGAGCTGAAAAAGAACAAGGAAACAAGAGATATCCCTGTCGTCCTGCTGACGGCCGTAGCTGAAGCGGTGCCCACGACCAGTTACTCGCACGCCGATGCTATGGCTACGGAAGCGGAAGACTATATTCCCAAACCGGTCGACATCCAGGTTTTGGTGGAGTCGATAGAGAGGCTTTTTGTTTAGGGGCCGTCTGCTTATTGTCGGTCTGAGGAGCCGTTGAGGTCACCATGTCCAAAATCAGACTTGGCGGTATCAAGGCTTTTGAGAATCGTGCGTATCTGACATCATTGTGTCGGCCGGAAGAAGACGCCGTCGCGGATATCTGCGCACGCCTGGCGGCGGACCGGATCAACATCAATCTACTGACTCATATTGCCGACAATGGACTGAGTGAATCCATTACGGTTGCCTGCACGGAGAGCTCCGAGGCTTTTTCCAGCTATGTCTCCTGGAAGGTTTGCCATGGCACATGCCGTGTCGGGGAATTGCTGACTGATATCAGCATGATTTCGGTGTTTCCCCACGATCGGAAACTCGATGTGATCGGCTCACTGATCAATATCGTGGGCGGGTATGGCATCAGGTCGCATGGTTTTGCAAGCTCTCCTTCGTCCATAACCATACTCGCCCCATCTTCGGATTTCCAGAGTGTGATCGACGGGCTGTTCGACGCCTTTGAATTTCCTGGCTATCAATCTCCATTGGACTGGCACGCTGCCTATCACGGTCAGGAAGGGCTGCTTAAAGAGATCGTCTGCTCGTATCAGGAACAGATCATCAAAGTCTATGACTATACCCACCAGATCGATCTCGATTTGTGGACTCTCTCTTTGCCACTCGACAGGTTGTGTGATTTGGGTGCCGTATTCCTGGAACTGGGCACGTTGCAGTGCAGGATGCCTTTCCTGGTTTCGAGATCTTCTCCGGATGGAGAGAACATGTGGTTTGCGTTCTGTCTGGCCGTCGAGGACCGTGACAGGGTGGCGCAGGTCATTGGTCAAAGGTTGGCGGATTTTGGCCGGCACTGCGAGAGTCCGGTATCGGTGTTTTTTGTGCATGGCCCCCATTTCGGAGATCGCTTCGGCATCATCAATGCGCTTGTCGGCGCATTGCGCAGTGCTGGTATACCCATTCTATCCATGAGTTGTGCCGTCTCCTCCATCTCGGTTGTTGTGCCGGGTGATGACTCGAATCGAACGATGGAGGCTTTGAAATCGAGTTTTCAAGTGCCGGCCGGCAAGTACTAGCAAGTACTAGCAAGTGGTTCCAAAACACCCCATCCGGCTCGATCCATGCGGCGGGCTTCCTGCGGCTTGTCGCTGGCTGAAGAAGATGATCGAGGTTCGTCAGGCAAACCACGAACCAGGGTACACTCAATCAGCTTCCCTTGCGATGAGCCAGTCAAGTGATCCCGAGCCCTGAAGTTTAGGGGCGGGATATCCAAATAGCTTTCGGGATGATTATCGGAAACTCCTTGAAAAATATCGGGTGCCATATGATGAACGTTTCGTGTGGGATTGAACGTGAGGCATGTCGCCCCTAAACTTCAGGGCTTCCGGATGCGTCGGATGACACCCTGACCCAGGGCGATGCCCTGGGCTATCATATTCGGCCCCTTCAGGGCAGATGCCCATGCAAAGGTACCGGGAATAGGGGCCAACCCATCACCCTGATTATTCGATCATTCCAGAACAGATTAGCCCTGGGATGGTCCCGGCAAGTCCTTGCGTCTGCCTGGCGCTTGTACTATAAGCAGGGGGGCAAAAAAAGGACCAAAGACGACCTGCTTTTGTTCTGAAAGCTGATGATTGAGCGCATAGGGGAGTCTGGCCTGCCCGCCCGGCTCGTAAAATTTCGACACTCTCATGCGCAACTGTACCGAAGAGTGGTCGACAAGCTGTAACGGAGGTTCCCGCAAGTTCGTCAAGGAGGTTTTGCAGATATGAGTACGAACAACACCCCGAGTAGGCTCCAGAAGATTCTCCAGGCAGGACACTTTGCTGTGACATCGGAATGCGGTCCACCACGAAGCGCCGACGGGAAAGTAGTGGAGGAGAAGGCCGGAATTGTAGGTCCATATGTTGATGCCATCAATGTGACGGACAACCAGACTGCCGTGGTGCGCCTGTGCAGTCTGGCGGCCTGCATACGCATCAAACAGATGGGTCTGGAGCCCATCTTGCAGATGGTGACTCGAGATCGAAATCGAATTGGAATACAGAGTGATATCCTGGGTGCAGCCTCCTTCGGCATCCATACGATGTTGTGCCTGACCGGCGATCATCAAAGCTTTGGCGATCATCCGAATGCCGCCAACGTTTTTGATCTCGATTCCACCCAGTTGATTCAGACGGTCAAGATGATGCGTGATGAAGGAAAGCTGATCAGCGGTTTCGAAATGAAGGTACGACCCGAAATCTTCATCGGCGCTGCAGAGAACCCTTTTGCAGACCCCTTTGAATTCAGGGTGGTCCGTCTTGCGAAGAAAGTGGCTGCAGGGGCCCAATTCATCCAGACCCAGTGCATCTACAATATGGATAAGTTCAAGAAGTGGATGCAAGGCGTGGTTGACCGCGGGTTGGACGAACGGGTCAGCATTCTGGCAGGGCTTACCCCCATGAAGGGTGTCGGTATGGCCAGATATATGAAGAACAAGGTCCCGGGCATGGATGTTCCCGACGAGATCATCAAGCGTCTCAGCGGTGTTCCCAGGGACAAACAGGGCCAGGAGGGAATCAATATCTGTGTCGAACAGATTCAGGAGCTAAAAGAAGTCAAAGGCGTCAAGGGCTTTCACATCATGGCCATCGAATGGGAGGAAAAGGTCCCGGAAATCGTAGAGCGTGCGGGGCTTTATCCAAGGCCTGAAGTCGAGTGATCCTCAAGTCACACACGGTATTGATGCGATTGCGAGCAAATGGAGATCAGAATGGAGCTTGAACCTCAGGAAGATAAAACCGAGCCTTGTGCGACCTGTTCCGCAGCCTGCCCGGTGCATACGGACACCAGAGAGTACGTTCAGTGCATCGCTCGGGGTGAATACGAAAAAGCCCTGGACATCCTTCTCCAGGTCAATCCGTTTTCTTCGGTTTGTGGGTTTATCTGTCATCACCCTTGCGAATCCGAATGCCGGCGAAAAACCATTGACTCCCCCGTCAGTTTGAGACAGCTAAAGCGATTTGTGGTTGAAAACACCAGGGAACATCGGGTTCAAAGCAGGAGAAAAGCCGAGCAGACCACGGGCAAAAGAGTCGCGATTATCGGCTCCGGGCCGTCGGGGCTGACCGCAGCGAAAGACTTGGCCCTCATGGGACATCATGTTACGGTCTTCGAAAAGCAGCCGACCCTGGGCGGCATGCTGGCCAATGCAATCCCCAGGTACCGGCTGCCGCTCGATGCACTTCATGAAGATATCGAAGACATCCTGGCAACCGGAATTGAGGCGAGAACGAATTGTGAAGTCGGGAAGGACGTATCGTTCGATCGCCTGAGAGAAGATTACGGTGCAGTATTGATTTCAGTTGGACTGGCGGAAAGCTCCTCCCTGCCGATCCCCGGTATTGAGAGCGAGGGGGTCCTTCTGGGAATTCCTTTCCTTTGGGATGTAACCAATGGGTTTGCTCCCAAGATCGGCAAGAGCGTCCTCGTGGTAGGCGGCGGGAATGTAGCGATAGATGTGGCGCGGACCGCAAAGCGGCTCGGACCGTCATCGGTCTATATGGCATGTCTAGAGTCTCGCGACGAGATGCCCGCATGGAAATGGGAGATTGAGGAAGCCGAGGAAGAAGGCATCGTCATCATGAATTCTTGGGGGCCCAAAGCGATCCTGCATCAGGATGGCAGGGCCTCCGGTATTGAACTGAGGCGATGCACACGGGTTTTCGATGAGAACCGGCGCTTCAGTCCGCAATACGACGATTCCGAGGCAACAACGGTAGATGTTGAAACGGTCATCTTGACAATCGGACAACGGGCAAACCTGGATTTCATACGCGGCACTCCGGTAGCTTTAGATCGCGGACGTTTGGTCTGTGATCGGGAAACCCTCGGAACGTCGGAAGCCGGAGTATTTGGGTGCGGGGAGGTCGTGACCGGTCCGGGTTCGGCGGTTCAGGCCGTGGCAAGTGGACATTATGCCGCCCGAATCATCGATCATTACCTTAGGACCGGTGAAATAGACAAACTCGAATCGGCGCCCATCGAAACCATCGGTCAGCTGCCCGAAGCGACCGGTGCAAGGGCCAGGCGGTTCGACCGAGTTGAAGTGGGCCTTACCGCGGCTTCCGAACGAGTCAAGGATTTTACTCCCATCGAGCGCGTTTACAGCGAAAAAGAAGCGCTTGCCGAAGCCCGGCGCTGCCTTGCCTGTGCCAACGGTGCAGTGCTCGATTCGACCGCTCTGTGTGCCGGCTGCCTGACCTGTGTCAGAGTGTGTCCTTTTGGGGTCCCCACTATTGATCAGACGGCCTTCATGCCGGCTCAGCTTTGCCTGACCTGTGGGCTTTGTGCCGCAGAGTGCCCGGCTGCCGGTATTCGCCTGGCGCGTTTTGCGACCGACAAGATGAAGGAAAGACTCGGCGAAATCCTGAAAAAAGTGGGAATGAACCGGATAGCCAGGCCGTTTATCGTGTCCTACTGCTGTCTCTATGAGACCTCCAGCAGGAAATACCTGAAACAACAGACTGAAGAAGAAATCTTGGAATCCGGGGTCTTGAGGGTCATGGTGCCCTGTGTGGGCAGGCTCGGATCATTGGATCTTCTGAAGCCTTTTGAGCTCGGTGCGGACAGGGTCGTGGTTATTGCCTGTAGAGAAGACGGCTGCTTCTACCCGGGTGCGGAGGAATTACTCAAGAGACGGATAGAAGGGGTTAGACGATTCCTCGACGAAATCAAGGTCGGAAGGCATAATCTACTGTTCTTCCAGACTCCGGACAGCGCTGAGGAAAGCTGGCCTCAGTTCTGGAAGGAAGCCGGGAAGGAAACGCTGGAAGGCTCACCTGCCCAATCAGGGTGATGATCATACAGGAGTGACAAAATGATTGTAGCGGATCCAAAACCATTCGAACAGATTTTGGGGTTTATCCGGGATTATGACAAGGTCCTGGTAGTTGGGTGCGGAACGTGCGTTACGGTGTGCCTGTCAGGTGGAGAAGCTCAGGTTCAGACCCTTGCATCGGGTTTGAGGATCGTTTTTCAGCGTGAAGGCGTGGAAAAGACGGTCCTGGAAGGCAACGTGCAAAGGCAATGCGACGAGGAATTCGTTCTTCCGATTCTGGATCGGATCAAGCAAGAAGGAATTGAAGCGGTCATCACGCTGGCTTGTGGGGTGGGAGTGAATTTTCTGGCTGATCGCACGGGGAACATCCCGGTTTTTCCAGGGGTCAACACCACGTTTTACGGAGCGGCTGTTGAACCGGGAAAGTGGGCGGAAATGTGTGCCGGCTGCGGCGACTGTATCACTCACCTAACCGGTGGCATCTGTCCCATTGCCCGGTGCTCGAAGCGGCTCTTCAATGGCCCTTGTGGCGGCTCCTCGAAGGGTAAGTGTGAAGTGGACACCGCCAATATCGACTGCGTTTGGCAGCTCATCTACGACCGCCTGAAAGCGCTCGGCCGCTTGGACAAGATGGGCGACATCATTCCCATGAAGGACTGGAGGACCGCAGCTCATGGGGGTGTGCGCCACAGCATCCGCGAAAACCTGTTTCGGCTTGACTACAAAAAAGAGGCGTAATCTATTGTAATGAGAGAGGCCGGTTTTCCGAATTCCTTTGATATTGCCTGAAGGTGGTGTACAATCGAGGCCATGAGACAAGGTTGATCCTGCAGCTGCCAACTCGATTTGAAGGAGCATCAAACTGTGACCACTGTCATGCCGGAAGGTGAAGCCATACGCAAGGCCGTCAAGTGGATTTCTGCGCATCTGGACGAAACGCCAGGCCTCTCACCGCAAAAACTGGTTCATGAGGCTGTTTTACGTTTCGACCTTTCACCAAAGGAAACAGAATTTTTGATGGAGTTCTACCGCAAGGTCAAGACGGAAGGCTCTTCAGGTTCCTGAAACGGGTTTTCCGGTGAGTCGAATCGTTGACACACCATCCGGAAGGGGCTATAAAGCCATTGGTGTGGGGATGTAGCTCAGTTGGGAGAGCGCAGCCTTCGCAAGGCTGAGGTCGCGCGTTCGAATCGCGTCATCTCCACCAGCCACCAAAGCCAGTTTAGAGACGATTTGACAAAATCGGAAAAACGCAATCTTGGTACTTTTAGTCCCAAGGATTTGCACGAATAAGCAGAAAATCCCCCCTTAAAGCGCTCTATCGTGTCAGCCCCTTCCATTTCTCCCAGGACCTGAGACCCCCAAGACCCAGCATGCCGAGGATAAGCGACATGAGCGATGACATGTCGAGCTCCGGCATGGGCGCAACCGGTGCGGCCCTTGCGAGATTGATCAGCCATGGGAATATCGGCCGCAACAGAAACTCATAGGCGAGCCCCGCAACGCAGATCCATCCCACCGCCGGGCGCCATCCGCCCTTAAACAGGGAGTCGCTCTGAGCCTCGGCCAGGTTGATTCCTGTTTGCTGCTCGGCCATTTCCAGGTCCGCCCGCATGACGAGCATTTCCATCGCAGACGCCTGGGCCAGCAGCTCCGTGCGCTGATCGGCGGAGAGCACCGCCTCCCCTGTCACAGCCTCTCTGATTTTTACGGCGAGATCACCCGCGCCTTTGAGCAGGCCCGAAACCCCACCTGTTGCCAAAGATTCCCAGAAAGCCATCTCAGTACTCCTTCGTCGTTAGACGTCCAAGAGGTCACTGACAGCAGGCATCCCCACAGCCACCTGGCCGACCAGGAACGCGCCCCCCTTGGTGATGCAGACGGCAACGGGATCGCCTTCTTTCAGGTTCGGATAATTCTCCGGGGTGTACCCGGCCCAAAGGACGATACCATTGTCCCGCTGTAACTTGACGCGCCTGCTGTTGCTCTTTACGAGCAGCACCGTGGCCTGGTCTACCTGGTCCGGTCGTGTCCGGTCTAGCAGCTTATCCAGCAGCATCGATTACCTCTTCAGGGCCATGTAGGCCGCGGCCACAATGGTGGACGTCAGCTTCATTTCTCCGCCCTCCGATATCTCGCCGGATATGTTGTGCTCCAGTACCTGGAGATTCTCGCTTCTGTCGGCCCGCGTACTGCTGAGGGCCACAACGTCTCCGGGCTCCAGTGTTGTCAAGTGAGAGCCCAACTCGATTTCTTTTCGGATCACCGCATGGGTGTGGAGGTCTATTTCGGCATTGGCACGGATGGGTATCAGGTCCGAATTCATGAAGAGCGGATCGCCGATTTCGTCGAGCTCGACAAATTCCTTGACCCGGAAGATCGTTGCGGCGACGGATGAGCCACTGACCAATAGATGCCACAAATAGGAGGACTGATAGAGCGATACCGGCTCCGTCGCGTCAGGGTCATTGGTCAATGTCACCTGCCCGGAAACGTCGGACGTGCCGGATGCCTGCAGCGAGGTTCGGGCCTCGGCATTGGCCTGTGTGAGGTAGAGCTCCACATCTATGGCGGCTGATTCGGTCGGGGCGAGCCGCACATACCAGACACGATTGGGGGTGATATTCCATCCCGTGATCAAGTAAGCCATTATGTCACCTCGGATATGACGGACGCCAAACGATGGGCGATGGTTGTTCGATAGGCAGGGACTTTTCTTATGGCCATGAGCTGCATGCCCATATCGGTCAGCGTGACACCGTCCGTCGTTTGCAGGTAACAGCCGAGGGCCACCATTACTGTGCCCGATGCCGCGCCGAGCCAGGCGGCAAGGCTTTGCATCTGGTATCCCGAGGCGGTCAGGTAGAGCATTTGGGACAGGATCTCCTGACCGTACGCGCTGAGCCAGACGGGCAGATTCAGCCAGCCCGTGGCCCAGACTTCCAGGGGTATTTGCAGGTTCTCATAGGCCGTGGCCGCAGCCCAGAGGCTGGTGTGTGCGTTTTCTCCCAGGGACTGATGGTAGGCTGCCAGGTGCTGCTTTAGATCAGTCAACGATTCGCCCCAAATCGAGAGATCCAGGCCTGCGTCTTCAAGGGCCTGATAGTAGGCTGTAAGATAGGTCGCCAGGTCTTCCGCAGTCCATCCGGCAGCCTCCAGGGCGGTATTGAAGTCCTCGAATTCGAGGCCGTCATGCGCGCGAAGCCATGCGCCCAGGTCGTCCAGGTCCTGGTAATAGGCCGAGAGCTCCAGTGAGCAGTCTTCGAGCTCGACGATCTCCTCAGGCTCTTCCTCTTCAGTCCCCCAAGTACCAAATGTAGGTCCATTTCCATCCGACACAAATTTACGGATAAATATCCAATCTATAAGTACACCAGCTCCGTTATACTGATTTATCAAAAGAAGCGATTGATCAGAATTTGATGGATGAGATGTTTTAGGGCTCCCTGTTAACTCTACCCCATTTTCAAAATATCTTGCATTCACTCCTCCTCGAACAAGAATATCCCATGTATTGTACACATTAACTGTCCAATTAGATTGGACACGAGACTCTGTGCCATCATAAGAATAAATATAAGCTTTACCCCCGAAACCGTTAAAATCTATGAACACAAATGTCAGTTGGATCCTTTCATGACAACGATCGCTGAGTTTGA
>CAYTWB010000020.1:0-57287 GCA_964441945.1 uncultured Syntrophobacteraceae bacterium | reverse complement strand
AGTATGAAGACTCCGAGATCTTCGATGCTCGGGTCAACACGGTTTGTGGCACCTATGCGGAGGCGATTCCCTTGCATGCGCAAGGAACCCATATCGTCAGTACAGACGAGATGACCGGTATCCAAGCACTGGAAAGACTCCATCCAACCAAACCGGTTAAACCCGGCATTGAGGAACGGCGCGAGTTTGAGTATGTTCGACACGGAACACAAACACTCATTGCCAATTTCGAAGTGGCTACAGGAAGAGTTATCAGCCCATCCATCGGTGACACCCGTACCGAGATGGATTTCGCCCAACATATCAAACAGACAATCAGCACTGATCCCCAAGGGAAATGGCTATTTGTTTGTGATCAACTCAATACTCACAAATCCGAAACTCTGGTCCGGCTTGTAGCCGAACAGTGCAACATCCAAGAGGATCTCGGAAAGAAGGGCAAATCAGGCATATTGAAGTCCGTCGAAACGCGGACTGCTTTTCTGATCTGTCCATCCCATCGGATACGGTTTGTGTATACGCCCAAACATGCCTCCTGGTTGAACCAGGTTGAAATTTGGTTCAGCATTCTGGTCAGGAAGCTCCTCAGACGTGCCAGCTTCACTTCCAAAGAGAACCTGGCCCGCAGGATCTTGGCATTTATTGAGTATTTCAATGATGCCATGGCAAAACCGTTCAAGTGGACGTACAAAGGGCGCCCTCTGACAGCCTAACCAGTCAAGGACTTGCGCCCGGCTGTGCTAGCGGCGTTGCCTGTAGAGTGTCTTATCGACAATGGCGGCTGCCTCCTGCACATCCAGGGTATTTCCCAGGAATTCATTGATCCTCTGGATATGTTCCCCGGGGTCCTGCAGGAGAGCATTGTATTCGATATAAAGGACATCAATATTGGATTGCTGGTCGAGCCATGCCGTCACCAGTCGCAAATGCTTTGTAAACAGCTCCGCCAGCTTCTCCTCACTGACCGTGTCCGTGGGTTTGCCCCGCCTGATGAGCATTTGTTTCTGGGAAGCCAGGATCTCCTCCATTTTCCTTCGCATGAAGATGACCCGGTACTGATATTGGGGAAGCAGATACTTGAGAAGTTCTGAGATGACTTTCACGACCTTGCCCCTGGCATCGTGCAGGCAGGACTGATCCTTGCCAAGCCGCTTGATACTCTCCAGTTCATAGTATCCCTTGGGGTTGTCATCATCCCTTTTTCTCAAATTGTCCGTCAGGATTTCCAATCCTCCGGCTTCAAGCATCTGCATCATCATGGATGTCCCGGAACGGGGCAGCCCAGAAACCACGGTAATCACATCTTTGTCCATCATTATGCTTCTCCGCCTCAACCACAAAACAGAACACAGGCTTAGCCCGATCGACCGATGAACAGAACAGCCTGATTCCTCATGAAAAGTATTTGAATTTTCGGCTCTCGTAGGTTTCCTCCACGATTGCCGCCCAGTCTTCTTTCCTGCATTGGGCAAGCTTCTCGCCCAGTTCATGGCTCGTTAGGATAGAGCTGTTCATGGCATTATAGAAGAAAAGCCCCTGCCTGCCGATAGAAAGCATATTGGGATAGCTTTTCAGTTGATTGAGGACCCTGTCAAGCACATCAGCGTATCCGAGCTCATAGACAGGGTAAGCGAAGGGAATGCGCTGCAACTGATGCCCTTCCATGTCCTCCCGCCTCAGATAGCCGATCCCTTCGAGCTGTTCCGTCACGACATGGAGCAGCTCTTCCTGGCCCTTGCCCCAGATTGCATCCCCTTCGAAACAGGTGATCTCCACACACAAAGAAGTCTTCCCCGGCGGTGCCATTTGAGGGCCCAGGTGTTTGAATTCGGTGATCCTTCTAAAAACATAGTGGTCCTCTGGAAAGTAGATGCATTGGTGTTTCAGCAGCTCATTCCTTCCCAAGAAAAGAAACAGGAGGATCAGTGTTCTGTATTTCAGGGACTTCACATCCTGGCTGATTTGAGAAGGCGGGGAAGGCGACAAAATATCGACCAGACGGGTTATGGGCAGAGTCGAGATGAGGAAGTCTCCCTTAAGCTCAATCTCGCTTCCATTCTGATTGCAGACGACGGTAATCCCATCAATTCGATGGCGCACAGAGGTTGCTTCCGCCGACAAAAGGATGGTTCCCCCCGAATGTCGAAACGATTCCGCTATTCCCCCGGCAATGGAATCGATCCCTCCGGGAGGATAGTGGATCACTCGTCCCTTTACGGCGCTTCCTTCGGAAAAGGACCTTGCAATCAGCGTGGTGAGGCTGGAATCCCGCCACCTGGCAAGGAATTTCAGCTTTTGGATGCCCCACTCATTGGAGACCCTCGAAGGCGGTATACCGTAGAGCTTCCTGATATAGTCTCCCAGCGCGATATACTCGTAGATACGGCTGCCGACAGCCTGAATCACCCACTCTTCCACGTCTTGCGACCGTCGGGCCGGTCCATGCTTGAAGATATTCTTGAGGGCAAGTTGAAAGACCACTCCCGGGATTTTGCTTTTGTTCATCTTCAAGAGAATGTTCTTGGGATCAAAGGGAAAATTGAAATACTTCCCCTTGAAGTACATCTTTTCCTTGGTGCCTGAAAGCTGCTCCAGATTGATTCCAGCAAACCGCTCCCTTAGGAGCTCATGGACTCTTTCGCCGAAGAGGAAATGAGGCCCATAGTCAAAGGTGCAACCGTTCACCCGGTGAGACCGCGCAAGCCCGCCCACTTCGGGTCCGTTTTCAACAAGGATTACCTCATGTCCCCTGGCCTGAAGCGCGGCCCCACTGGTCAACCCGGATAATCCGGCACCCAGAATGATGAATTTCATTCTATTCCTTCCGGATCAGTCAATGTAGCCAAGCTCCCTCAATGCCTGCTCAACGATTTTGGAATCATCTTCTTCGTAGTTGATCCCATCCCACGACGTGGCTACTCCCCGCTTCATCGGATGATCACAATAGCAAACAGGCTGATTTGCCAGGTGGTCCTCCTCGAAGACTTCCACCGCCACCTTGCTGTCGACTGCTCTGGGGACTTTCATCCCCAGAGAATAAAGAATGGTCGCGAAAAGGTCGATAATGCTTAACGGCGCCGCAATGTAGTTGGCCCGAACCCCCTCCCCGACTGCCAGGAAAATCCCGTTCAGCCGATGGACCCCGTTCACATAGAACTCCCTGGAGCTCTTTTCGGAGACAACTCTTCCATAGTGCCTTCCCGGATAGGGGCCGCCCCTGACTTGATGCGCGAAATCCTTCGGATGAATGATGAGGTCCGGCGCCACATTCAAGTAGTCCCCGGAATAGATTTCCTCCCTCCTGTACACCCGCTCGATCAAGCATTCTCCGGTCTCAGGGTGTTTCAACAGCTCCAGTTTCCCAATCAACTCGTCCCTGACCCGTTCATAATCACCGGGATCGACCGTTCCAAAGGCATCTCTCCCCTTTAGATTGATCCGAACGGTAGAAGGATGTTCCCCGGAATAGGCAGCGGTACGGGACCAGTCGATGAGTGACCTTCTGACATAACCCTGCGATTTGGCTCGAAGCCCTGGAAACCATCGCATCAGCAGGTCCTTGAATTGGGAAGAGGACTTCTGGGAAAGGGCCGAAAGGGCGAAATTGACCAGCGTGCTCATAACCCGGCGCACCGAAAAAGAGCTCTTGAAAGCTAGAAACCCATTCTCCCTCAGCCACTCGTCAATGAAAATCACATAGGGGGTTGCCGGGCCGGACCCATGGTCCGACATCATGAAGAGCGTGGTCTCGGGAGTTAGCCTGGCGCGGATCTTCCCGATGGCTTCATCCACCCGCTTATATACCCTTAAGACGACGTCGCTGAATTCATTGTCTCCACCGATATATTTCCAGAAATGGTGCTGCACCTGATCGATGGATGAGAAATTGACGGCGAAAAAGTCCCACGGGTACTTCTCCATGAGGTGGAGGATGAGTTGCTCTCTGCCTTCCACCATATTGATGAGCTCAACAGCGGCTTCCCGCCTCTTCTTGTCCGAATCAAGATATCCGGCGCCCACGTGGAGGTGGATCGTGTAGTCCTTGACGACGTCAAGCACCTCCGCCTTAATGGAGGCCGGAAAAGTAAAATCCGAATCAACCCCCGGGGCATCCATTCCGGCAATGATCACCCCATTCACCTCTTCCGGAGGAAAGGTCATGGGTATGTTGACGAGGATCACTCGCCTGCCCTGTTCGCTGAGATAACTCCAGAGTGTCTTGGATTTGATGCTCCGGTTGTTGACCAGCTGAAACGAATAATTGGATGCAGACTTTTCCTTGAATCCGAAAACACCATGGTTTCCCGGGTTCATTCCGGTCATGAAAGATCCCCATGCCTGAGGCGTGAAGGGGAGAATCACCGAGTTGAGCGTGGCCCGAGTCCCTTCTCTCACCAGTCTTTCGATATTCGGCAGATGACCTTTTCTCAACCAGGGGTCCATCAGATCAAAGGTGCCCCCATCCAATCCAATGGAGATGACTTGAGATGTTCGCTTACCTGTTTTCATTGCTCACTTCGAGATATGCTATTCACCAACAAAATTTTCGATGCGTCTGGGCAGAGTGCTGTCCTTCTAATCATCGATATAGCCCAGGTCCCTGAGGACGTCCCTCAGTTCAGAGGCCTCTTGATCGCTGTACACGTCGCCTTGCTGGTCGCCCTGATAAGTACCGGCCTGATGAAAACTGATGCTGTGAGAGCCTAGAAATTCCTCTTTGAAAGCGGCCTTCACAACTCTCCCATCCAGATCATCGGGAATATCCACCCCCAGCTGATAAAGGACCGTGGGGCAAATGTCCATGATGTCCGCTTCCTTCAGGTCCTTCCCTGCCAGGCAATCGAAGCCTTTCATGATAAAGATACCTTTGGGTCGATGCGATCCACTGATCTTTCGCCAATGATCGTCCTTGGCCAGGAAACCACCGCTCTTCCCTTTTGTACGGAGAAACTTTGGACTGATATAATACTTGTCTTCCGGTTTCAAGATAAGATCTGGGAAATTCACGGCTTCTTCACCCTGAAAAGCTTCGGTCTTCTTCAGGACATCCTTGAAAATTTTCGTGCCGGTTTCTGGATCGGTCAGTTTTCGGGCTTCTGCGATCAGAAAGTCGCAGATGGCATCGTAACTCTCTGGTTCCACAACTCCCATGGGATATTTCCCCACCAGGTTGATGCGAACCCCTTCAACCTCACCGGCAAAAGCCCTGGTGTGCTTCCAGTTGATGCCTGAAAAACGAAGGAACGTGGCCGTCATCCCGGCAGCAGAGGGAATGTGGTGCATCAGCTTGGCCTTGATTTTGGGTGAGAGAGACCGGAGGAGAAGGCTCAGCACCTTGTCTTTGATAAAGAACCGGCAGTCTTCACCCCAGCGCTTGATGGCCTGCCTGATTCCAGTGGCTTCTTCTCCGATCTTGGATAAATATCCGATGCTCCTGAGCCATTCGTTCACGTAGATTGACTTGCCTGAACGAGGCCCTCCGCCGTGGTCCGACATGATGATTAGATTTGTCGTTGCAGGATCGATATTCCCATGTACTTTGGCCACGACCTGGTCCAGTTCCTTGTAGACCGTTTTGATTGCATCTTTAAGGACCTGTGGACTATCCGGGCGATGTTCCGGGTGCGTTTCATCCATGAAACTCCAGAACTGGTGCTGAACGTTGTCCGGGCTGTTGAAACGCACTACAAAGAGGTCCCATGGATAATGGTTCATCAAGTGAAGAACAACGTTCAGCATCGCCTGGGTGGTTTCACTGATAATAGCCAGGGCCTCAACGCGCCTTGCATCACTCGTCAGATATCCCCCCAGGTGAAGATTGATTTTGTATCGAGGGTCAACCTGGAGGATTTCCTTCTTGATTTCCTTTGGAAAAGTGAAATCAACTTCGGTGCTTGGGGCATCCAGCCCACTGATCAGAATGCCGTTTACGGGCCTGGGTGGGTAGGTCATCGGAATGTTGACCACGATGACTTTTTTCCCCTGCTCCCCCAATATTTCCCACATTGGTTTAGAGCGATTGTGGGAACCATAGACCAGACTGAGCCTGTAGCTGTTTGGATCCAGTTTCGTGAATCCAATGATCCCGTGCTTGCCCGGGTTCTTTCCGGTCGCGAATGATGTCCATGCGGGAGGGGAATTGTGAAGGAGGGTGGAATTGAGATCCGCCCTCACCCCCTCTTTGATGATCTTTTGGATATTGGGCAATTCTCCCCGCGCAATCATTGGATCAATGATATCAAACGTTGCCCCGTCCAGACCTAAAACAAACACTTTTCTTGAGCCGTTCACTTCCTTCATGCCGATCGATCGCCTCTTTTTTTCTCTGAGTGTGGTGTATTCCAATCCACCCGGAACATGATGTCGATCAAGCTATTTCCCGCGCTTACGGATTTGATGAAAAAGCTTTCTTCCAGATTCCGGAACAGCGGGATGCAACATAAATCGTATCGGTTTCGGATGGGGAAATCTTGAGCACCATAACGGCCTTTCCAGGGAGGTCCCCACTCACATTCCGCCATGTCATTCCCCTGTCGGTCGACTTAACCAACCCCTGGTACGGACTGCCGGCATAGATGATCCGTTCGTTCCTGGGGTGGACTTCCAAGGCCATCGTATCGGGGAGCGCCAAACGCTTTTCGAGCTTATCAGTGGCCGTCAGCGCAAACACACCCTTTGATGTCCCTATGTAAATGGTGCCCGTTTCGCTTCCGGTTTCCATGTCAAAAAATGTCTCACCTGTCTCCGCTGTTTTTGGCGCAACGAGGGCCGACTGCCATTTGTCTCCCTGCCTGGTCAGCTTAAAGATGCCCTCTCCGTCCACGCCGACATAGAGCTCCTGAAAGTCCTTTCGCGCGGCCAGTGCATGGCAGCCGGCTCGGGCAAAAATCTGACGCCATTGCATGGAGTCGTCCAACCTATAGACGCCTTGCTTATAATTGGCCATGTAGATGTTCCGGCCGTCGCGGCCGACATATTGAACCCTCACGGATGTGATGGCACCCGGCGGCAGGCTTTTTCCCGAAGCGGCTTTGCGCCCGGCAAGACTGCGCCAGTTCCTTCCCGAATCATCGCTTTGCCACGCGGTACCGTCCCGGAGTTGCAGATGGGGACCACGAGTCCCCAGGTACAATCGACCCGGTTTGAATTCATCCAGAATCAATGAACCTCCGTATGTACCCGGCCTGTTGGGCAGCAAGCTCACGGTCTTTCCCCCATCCTCGCTCTTAAAAATCCCATGGTCTCCGTATGCGATGTACAGGACCTCGGGATGCGCAGGATCAATCTCAATGGATTGAGGCAATGCGATGGCCTCAAGGCCTGTGGTTGCCCACCGCTCCGGACCCACCGAACGCGTCGTGATTTGCTTCCACTTCGGACTGGGTGCACCCGGTTCCTTTGTGGAAAAAATCTGTCCCACATTTGTCGCGATATAGAGAGTGAGCGGTTTCTGCTGTGAAAGCGCAATGTAGTTGACCCCGAACCTGTTCTTTCTGACAGCCTTCCATCCCCATTCAAAATTGCGAAACTGAGTGATGTTTGTCCAGGACTCACCCTCATCGTTCGAACGGTAGAGCCCCCCTGAAGCCTTCTCATCTTTGCTTTTCTCACGGAACTGAGCGAGGTAGACGACACGGTCATCTATCGGGTCCAATTCAATGTCAAAGTAGTTCGATCGTTGTGTATCAAGCCCGCGCGTCATCTTGCGCCAGGTACGGCCGGCATCATCCGACCGGAAGAACCCTCCCTTCGGGTTCCCAAGCTTCATGACCGAGAGATACACCCTGCCCTTGCGGCGTGGATCGAAAACCATTTTCCCCCCATCGAAATCCGATGCGGCAGGCAGACCCGACTTCAAGTGATCAACCGGCTGAGGAGATACCTTCTCACCCTCCAGCTTTCCCCTATACAACCCTCCACTGGTAACGAAGAAGAGCTCACTGGTCTCCTGCGGATTGACACCGCAGGAGTAAGAATTCAAAGGCGTGCGGTTCGAGGATTGCAGTTCGCCGATGACAACCCATTTCCACTGGTTGTTTGGCTGACGCTGCCCCTTCAGGATATACCCCCTGGTGAGCTTCGTCTGCCTGCGGTCTTCGTTTTCCGTTCCGACCGGAGTGAGGAGCCTGTCAATGCTCCCACCCACTGATGTGTAGACCACATCAGGGTCCTTGGGATCAAACGTGAAGTAGCTGAAAGACTGCCCTACAGCAGTTCCCGGCATATTGTAACTGAGACTCCACTTCTCTCCGCGGTCCGAACTGGCGACAATCTGACCGTCTTGCAGGGCTGCCAGGAGAACCTGGGCGTTTGTCGGGTGCTGGGCCAGAGCGGTAACCTTGTGGGCCCGTATCCCAAGGTTCTCATAATCAAAGCCGTCATTACAGATATCCCATGATTGTCCGCCGTCAACACTGCGGCGCACTCCACCGCAATTGATCGAAGTGAAAAGGACTTTCGGATCCGAATGGTCCACGATGAGTGAAGTGGAATGTCCCCCGCCACCCGGCCCGATGAGCTGCCAGGTCGATTGGGAGACGGCCTGGCAATCGGCTGATAATGCAAAGTTCACAAGGGCAAACACAAGAATCGCCATAACCCAGGAAATACCACCCCTTCCAGCAAGTCTTTTCATATCCGCTTACCTCCTCTTTTGTCCTTATTGCCACCCCGGATGTTATGCACCATCCTATTCCACAAAACCAGATCAAGCTGCTGCCAGGACCCGTTCTTCAATCGCTCTTTTGCTGTAAACCAACCCATAGACCCTTAAGAAAGCCATAGACAGTCCCGCTGCACTCCAAAATGTGGGATCGGTAAGACTGAATGACCTGAAGCACGCCTGAACAGCGACAATGACAAAAATGGTCATAAAACCATTGGCCAATATAGCGGTCTGAGGATCGTCATTCATCTTGAGGGCCTTAATGAAGGTGCAGAGCACAAAGAAAGCCCAGCTGGCAGCGAGCAGCAATCCAATCAATCCCAGTTCACACGCAATGGAAAGATAGAAGTTGTGGGGGAAGAACAGTGGGGACCCCACAGCTGCAGCATATATTCGAAAAGAGCCGATTCCGGACCCTGTCAGTGGGGAGAAATGGAAGATATCCCAACCCACCTTCCAGGTCCCCACTCGTGCGCTGATTGCAATATCGGGGTCCATGAACATGGATCTCGCCCGCAACCACATCGCGGACAGGAACTGCTGATCTCCCACCATAACAATTGCTGTAAAAAAGAGGCAGACGGCCGGTATGCCGATCAGAAGCACATTGCCGATTTTTTTGGTCCTCCAGAGGAAGAAAGCGCCCGCAACGGCAAGAGAAAGATAGCTCTTTCTCGACATGGTGCCCAATAGATTCACCAGGAACAAAGGAAACGCCAGAAAAGCAACGAAACGCCAGAAGCCTTTTTCCGTATAACAGATCATTAGACTGAAAATGACTTGAATAGCCATGAGGAAACCCATCATGTCGGCCCCCTCGAATATCGCAGTAAGGCGAACATCCTTATGAATCTTCATATATTGACTCGAAGGAATCGTATAACTTTTGGCAGCCTGCAACCCTTCCGCAAACATCTCATGAATGCCGATCACTGAGACTACGTATCCCATAATCAGCCAAACAAAGAGGGTATGGCGAAGATCATCCTTATTCTCTATAAACAACATGGGCATGCAGTAGATCATCAGAGCGATCAGGATCTTAATGAGCTGCTGAATGCCAATGACCTTTGAAGGCGTCCAGAAATAAGAACAGGCAACCCAAATATAGAGGAAAAACAACAAATATGCCCCTTCGCCCAAACGTACACGCACTCTTCTCTTCTTCACACACATCACGATCCAGGAAAGACCGGCAAAGAAGACACCGACTTCGAGAGGAGAGAGGTCGGCGGAGGCGTAGATATTCAATAAATCGATCCCGTAGTTGGGTAAGAGGGGAAGCATGACCCAGTAACCGATGATCGGCTTCTGAAAAATGACCACGGGAATCAAGAGGGCCAGCCAGATCAGGTTCAGAGGGAAATCCAGCAGCAGAACCGAAATGCCGATCAGAGACTGACAGATCAGTATAGTGCTCCATACCCATGTTCTGGTAAGGTCAAGCTCTTCGAAGAATGTTCGATCCATGGTTGTCAACCCCGAATAACGACGGCCCCCGGCAAGCAGCGTTGGTGGACCCTCCCCGAGTTCAGAGTTTTGTCACACCTTGTTCCGCTTTATTCGATATACCCGAGGCTTCTGAGTCGTTCCTTGATTTCATCATCGACGGGGGACTCGATGGGGGTAACGGAGTAATCTCTTCCTTTATCATGGGTATGAACAAAAGTGATGGGAAACTCAGCCAAGAAGCCGTCAGCAAATGCTTCCTCCAGCACACCTCCGTCCATGTCGACCCCAATCGGCAAACCCATCAGTGCCAGTAGAGTCGGTGTGAGATCCAAAACAGTGGCCCTTTTCATCGGGAAGTTCTCTCTGATATGCTTCCCTGCCAGGATCAGAACACCATCTTCTCTGGTATGTCGGCCGCTGTTGATCCGCGTTTGACGATACTTCTTGTCATCGGGGGACATGCCGTGGTCGGAAACTACAGCGATTACGGTGTTCTGATCCTTTCCCGAGAGAAAATATCCAAGAATTTCATCCACAAAAGCGTAATAATCAACAATGACGTTCCGGTAGCGCCTCTTGAGCACATCAGGAATTGGGGTTGAAAAACGGTCGGGTTCCATAAAAGCCCAATACTTGTGACCGGCAACATCCAATCCTGCCAGGTAGAAGGCCAGGAAGTCCGGATGATATTCAGTGTGAATGTGTTTCGCAATCTCGACATAGCTTCGATCAGCGTTGTAAACGCTGGTCAAGAGCTCCAGCATTTCCACTTCCGTGGCATCCATGGAAGTTCTTTGCCTCCACAAGTCCCCGAGAAACGGATGAATGTCCCCTGTCTCGGAAGGAGACCGGATATCGTCCTTGATCCGATCAAAGAAATCGGCGGGATACGTCTGATCACTGAAAGATGTCTTCTGAAGTCTGCCCTTCCTGGTGAATTCAACGAAATCATTGGTTGCATCAACCTCTCCGAGGTCCTTTCTCTTATACCCTGAAATGCCGCAAACCATCTGGCCGTTGACCTGTTCCGCCGGCCAGCTGTTCCACCAGCCAACTACTCCCACATGCTTACCATAGCCGCCCATGATATCCCACAGGGTCTTGCACTTCCTCATGTTGGAAGTATAGGGAACCATCTTGCCCGATTTCGAATCTTCGACAACGAAGCCTTCTATTCCATGCTTGCCTGGCAATTTTCCCGTACTGATGCTGTTCCATACCACGGGAGACAGTGCCGGATAGAGCGTTCTTAGAGGACATGAACTGCCTCGGGTTACCAGCGTATGGAAGTTGGGCAATTTGCCTTTTTCCATCAGGGGAGCCAGGATATGCCAGGTCGCCGCATCGACACCGATCAATATCACCTTTGCCCTGGTCGGTCTCGGTCCGTCGCCATCCGGTTTCACGACGGCAGCATCCTTTTGCCTGACAATCCCTCGATTGAAATACCAACCCTTGACTGTTCGAAGCCAGCCCTTAATCGTTCTTTTCCATTTTCTGCGCAGCATTGACTCACCCTTGTTCAACCATCAGATCCAGTTTATGTGCGTCCGCCTTCAATCCATATAGCCAAGCGCTCGCAGCACGTCCTTCATGGTTTCCTCTTCGGTCTCGGTATAGGTCACCTCGTCAAGCACCGTTCGCTGGAGGGGGGCTGAATGCCTGGCCGGTCTCGATAGGGGCCCTGAACCATCCCGGAATATTCTCCAAAGCACCTTTCCGTCCAGGTCCGCGGGAATGGCGACATCGAGCAGATGCAAGGCTGTTGGAGCCAGGTCGATGATTTCTGCCTCTTCAATTTCACGACATTCGGCGATGTCTGGACCATACGCGATGAACACGCCCCTCGGATCATGGGTGGACCTTGGCCGGATGAATTCATAGACTATTCCCTGCCCAAAATCTTCGACCAGCAAGTAGTCCTCTCTCGGTTCAACATAAAGGTCGGGAAGCCTGTCCACATAGTCTCCCCGGTAGATCTCTTCTCTCGTGAATACGTTCGCGATAACCCTCTCGCCGGTTTCATCGTCTTTCAAGGCCATGAGCCGATCTCTCAGGAACTCGCGAAACGCTTCATATTCAGGGCTTGTTGGGAAGAAGTCTCGATTAACCTTTATGCTGCGCGTTCTCCTCGAATGGAGATAGGCCTTTGAATTGGGACGGTCCACAGTGAATATTGACTGGGGAACCATCCGCTTCAGCACTCTCGGGAATCGGTTCCTGGCTTGATCGTAGAGCCCCATCCTCGCAAGGATTTCGGCAATCGTATTCCTCGTAACGCCCAGTCTCAGGAGAGTATCCATCGGTACTCTCGCCATCCGGTGTACCCATTCCCCCCTGGTTCCGAACCTTCGTTTTTCTATATCAACCGAACCGCGCGAGAACCCGTATTTCGATGCAGCCTTCTTTTTGACGACAACCCCCAGGTCTTCCAAATACTGGTTAATTCGAACTCCCTTGGGAAAACCGCTAAAACCATGATCGGACATGATCAACAGATTACAGTCGTCACCCAAGAAAACTTCGAGGAATCCATCGATCATCTCGTATACACGAAGGATCACATCTCTCCTGTCCCACAGCCTGTGGCACACAATATCGGGAGTCCGAAAAACGATGGTGAACAGGTCAAAGGGATAGTGATCCCTGAGATGCAGGGCCGTTCTAAACTGATTCTGCATCATTTCGATCAGTTTATTCAACGAATTCGCTGTATTGAGAGATACGAGAGTGAATATGTCGAGATCCATAATATAGTTGCCGACGCTTCTCTCAATCGCCTGCATGACGGTGTCGTCACTCCAGAACCGGTGGTTCGGTGGGGTCATCATGCCTGAGATCAGAAAGCCTTTGCCGATACGAGGGGGATAGGTGATCGGAACATTGACTATTATGGATTTTCGGCCTTCCCTGCCGGCAGTGTCCCAAAACGGCTCTGCGTCGATATCCCGAAAGCTGACAACCCTTTCCCCCTCTTCGCCCTCAAGGATGAAATCACCAACTCCATATTTACCGGGGTTCTTGCCCGTCATAAAAGAAGGCCAGGCCGGGCATGTGAGGGGCGGTCTGGTAGAAGCCAATTCACCGGAGACGCCTCTGTCGATGATTCGCTTGAATGTCTTCAGCCGCCCCGTTTGAACGAAAGGCTTGATGATATTCAGGGTAGCGCCGTCCAGTCCGACAATGACCAGTTTCTTGCTCATGACTCCCTAAACCCCTAAAAGGAGGTTGCTACGTTACTGCGACTCGACCCAGTCAAACGAGTCCATAGACCTTTTGCCATACTTTGAGGGCGCTTTTTCTAAAAAACTCGATCTCATCGGGTTCGAAGGTCTTCAGCACAAAGAGGCAGACCACATAAACACTCACACCCAATACCCCTCCTAACGAGACCATGACCAGGCTGCCCGTTTCACAAAAGAACAGGATCACAACCATCGGAGCTACAGCAAGCAATGGTTTGAGGACAACTTTTCCCCAGGGGATCGATGAAACGTGTGACGCTAAGAAATAGTAGGCCGTTGCGAAGAGGCAAACTTCAGCGATGAGTGTCGCGATGACGGCACCAAGGTAACCGTAGTAATAGACAAGCACTAAATCCAGAACAATATTGATAAACAAACAAACCGTAACAGCTTTTGTTGCAAAGACCTGTCTGTTGGATGCATTCAGCAACTGGTTGTGAAGCACATTGAAAAACAATATCCCCCACACAAAACTAAATATCTGCAGGGCAGGAACAGCTTCAAGAAAGGCGTCTCCAAGAACAATCAATATGAACAGGTGGGAAAACGAAAACAAGAAGGTCACAAGAGGCACAACGATAACAAAAAGAAATCTGAACGACTTTTCATAGATCATTCCCAATGACTCTCTGGATTCTGCAGCCAGTCTTGAGAATGTAGGGAAAAGGGATTCGACTATATTTCTCGGTATAAATTGCAGCACCAATATGATTCGATAAGCTCCATAATATATTCCAACCTCCGACGCAGTCCTTAGCATCTTGATTATAATGGTATCGATTCTGAAGCTGGTTTTACGGAGGACCCGGTTTATTCCTATAGGAAACCCTTCTACAACCAGATAGCGGCATAGAGAATAATCATAGGTTAATTTTGGCTTTAAAAAATGCTTATATGTAACAATGAAACCATACAACATCCTTGCCAGATAAGAAACTAGCAGGGCAGTAAATATGCCATCCAGACCATAATCAAAATGTACGCACAGCATTATACCCATCAAATAAGATGTTTGTTCCACAAACATGGATAGTGTTATATATTCCATTTTTTCGAAAGCGGTAAATATGGATGGAAAGATATCTCCATAAAAGAAAAACACTACTGCAATAGCACATATATATGATGCTCTAAGTAAGTCTATATCATCAATCAATATATGCATAGTAATAACTATCATCAATACAGTAATTATACTATAACACGATTTTATTATAAATGAAGCTGAAAATATATCATTGGCTTTTGATGGATCTCTAGCCATTTCTCTAATTCCGATTCTATTTATTCCCATATCGGTAATAACCATAAATATATTGCATACTGCAAGAATAAAACCATAATCTCCAAATTTATCTAATTTTAGATATCTAGCGACCAAAGCAACCGCTACAATACTGACGATTGCATTATATGAATAACCTATCAATAAGGCCAAAGAGTTCTTGACAATTCTACCTGATCCAGCCATTCATTCCCTCTAGTCAATATATCCCAATCCCTGGAGTCTCTGCAAAATGGCATCTGCTTCTGCCGGATCAAACCCATGCGGGCTCGTCCTGTCAATCCTGAGCATCTCATCTGTCTGAATGGCATTCTCTCTGAAAAACTCCGCCGAAATGGCGTCTCGAAGCACGACCCCATCCATATCTGTTGGAATCGGAACTCCAAGAAGGTAAAGAATGGTGGGAGTAATATCATAGATCCGGGATGGTTCGATGAGCTGTTTTTCTGTAATGGCCTCGCCTTTGGCAATCAGTATACCGTGGTCCCTGTGAATGCCGCTGGGTCGATTGGTGTTTTCGGCCTCCAACAGCGCTTTGTCATCAAGGACATCCAGGAAACTGTCACCGGAATTCCGTCCGCTGGGACGATGTACGTAAAGATGCTCATTCCACTGGAAGAGGATGTCGGGGGCCTTGAAGACCGCCGGCCCCCTGTAGACCTCTTCCCTCTTTGTAATCTTTCCAACGATGGGCAACCCCGTGTCAGGGCACCTCAATCCCTTGAGTTTCTCTATGATCTCGTCTCTGGTCTCTTCATAGTCTTTTCCGGGCATCACAATACCCGTCGCCTCTCGGCCCACGGTATTGATGAAGACGGCGGGGTGGTTCTCGCGCGAGTAGGCCAGGGTTCTGGACCAGTCAATCCCGGGAAGAAACAGGACCGAATCCATTTTACCCCGAAGCCGGGGGAACAGCTGCAGCAACTTCTCCTTGGCCTTGCGGGATAGGGCCTTGTTGACTTCGTTGCTCACCTTCCTGACGAATGCATACTTGAGCAACTGTAATCTGCCGCGAACGCCTTCAGCCCCCTCGTAATGGAGCAATCCTTCCTTGTGAAGCCACCGGTTGATGTACATGGTCCGTCTGCTCGAAGGACCGGCGCCATGGTCGGACATGATGATGAGAGTTGCATCGCCGGCAGCGGCGATCAATTCCCCCAATCCTCTGTCTACCTCTCGATAGACCTGAAAGATCGCATCGGAATAGGGATAATTCTCCCTGGACTCCGGTCGCGAGGGGTCGATGTATTTCCAGAAATGGTGCTGCACCTTGTCTACGGCGGTATAGACCACCATGAAAAAGTCCCATTCCTTATTCTGCATAAGATATTTTGCGGTGGCGGTTCGGGTCCTTACCATTTCCAGGAGTTTTTCAAGGGCAACATCCGGCTTTCCCTGGCGGATAAAACCCCATATTCCCGCTTCCAGGATGTATCGGCCAACCTGCCGATTGATTTCTTCCATGAGCCCACGGGGATAAACAGACGCATCGCTGATTCCGGGGGCGTCCAGCCCAGGGATGAGGAAACCGTTGACCTCTTCCGGAGGATAGGTGATGGGCACATTCATGACCCCAACCCTCTTTCCGGCGTCACTCAACAGTTTCCAGAGGCTCCGGCCCTTTCGGAAGCTGGCGTTGATAAAGCGAACGCCGTAGCCGTCGTCGAGGGTTTCAAAGAAATCATAGATACCGTGTCTGCCCGGGTTCATGCCTGTGATGAAGGATGACCAGGCCTGCGCACTGTTGGAAAGGGGTGTTGAGAGGAGAGGGGCACGCACACCTTGATCGAGACATGAGGCGATGGTGGGGAGCCTTCCTTCTTTGACCCATGGATCAATCAGATCAAAGGTTGCACCGTCCAGGCCGATTACGAGAACTCTGCTCATTGCCTGATCACTCCACATACCCTAGGCTCTGAAGCCTCTCTTGAATCTGTGAAGCCTCTTCGTCTGAATAGACATACGGAGACCCCGGCAACTCACCCCCTGATTCCACATACTCGGGAGGGTTTTCACAAAGGAAGGAGTGCTCCATGACTGCCTTCAATATCCTGCCATCCATGTCACCGGGGACCGGGACCCCCATCATATAGAGAATAGTGGGGGCCACGTCCGTGATCCTGGCGCCCTCTATATTGATGTTCTTTCTCACCCGATCACCCTTCAGAAAAAGCACCCCGTTGGGCCTGTGGTTCCCTCCCTTCTGGAGGCGGGACCAGTCGCTGAAATCACTATGCTTCAGGCTGGATTCAAAAATAGAGCGCTTGCTGTCGTCATACCCGGGCCAGGAAGTGTACTGGTGATTTCTCCAGGTGACGATCAGATCGGGAGCACTCTTCAGATGGGCACCGTGGTAAACCTCTTCCGCCCGTTGTACCCGTTCCACAACGGCCTCTCCGGTGTCCGGGTCCCTGAGCTTTTCCAGTTCATGATGGATGAAGTCCATGAGCGCCTCATACTCGTCCCCGGGTCCCACAATCCCGCAGGGATATTTTCCCTTGAGGTTGATATAGATGCTCGTCCATTCCCTGCCGAAAGAATAGGCCCGGGTCTGAGTCCAGTCGATCTCGGAGAAAACAATCCGCGATTTCACCTGTTCTCTCAATCGAGGGAAAGTCCGCTTGAGCCATTCGAGCCCCTGGGGCGGTACTTTCTTCTTGATCGCCTGGTGCAGCTGCTTGAGGCCCCTCAGCACCGTCCGGCGGCCCGTACTTTTCCAGGACTGTCCCGAACCGGCGGTCGACGCATACTTTAGCAATCCGATGGATTCCAGCCATTTGTTCGTGAAAACCGCTTTGTAACAGGGACCGGCGCCGTGGTCCGAGAGTATGACGATGCTCGTCTCTTCGGAAAGCCCGTCGAGGAGTTCGCCCACAATCCCGTCCACTCGCACGTAGAAATCCTTGATGACATTTCCAAACCGGGCTCGATCATCGGGTGAGATGCCGGGAAAATCAGGATCCATATACTGCCAGTACCCGTGCTGAACCAGGTCGAGGGCGCTGAAGACAACGACGAAGAAATCCCAGTCAAGCCGTCTCATCAGGAGAAGGGTCAGGCGTCGATGAAAGTCTAAAAGGGTGGCAACGTGATCACGATACGAATCCGGATCGTGATTTTGAGGGTAATCCCTGAGCATAAAAGGGCCCAGGGCCTTTTCCAGTTCATCCCGGATCGTCGGAGGATAGATGAAATTGGAGTCTGCACCGGGGGAATCAAACCCTGCAATGAGGACCCCGTTGACCTCCTCGGGAGGATAGGTCATGGGCACATTGACCACAGCGACTTTCTTACCCGCCTGGCTCAAGAGCTTCCAGAGGGACGGTTCCCGGATCATCCCGCCGTTGGTGTAAAGCAGTTCGTAGCTTGCCGGCTTGTGGACAACAAAATCGAAAATCCCGTGTTTGCCGGGATTCTTCCCCGTGATGAAAGAAGACCACGCCGGTGGGCTCAACGGCGGCGTACTGGACCGCAGTTCTCCACAGGCCCCCTGCTCCTTCAATTGCTTCAAGTGCGGAAGCAATCCTTCTTCCATCCAGGGGGCCATGAGATCAAGTGTGGCCGCATCCAGGCCGATCACGAACAGTCGACGACGCATTTGTCTCCCTTCTGATCCAAAAACCTCTCCTTCAGTTTTTCTTGCGAAACCATCGCCAGTCGTTTCAGCAGCCACAAGTTTCGAAGCCACTGGGAGGCCCTCTCCGGGCCCAGAATCGACCGCCTGATTCGCTGTCTGATGTGCGCGGGTGATGAATAATAGTCCAGGTAGGATTCATTGACGGCTTTCTTGATCTCCCGCTTCGAGAGATGCGGATAGCTCAGGACCCCGCCGGACACCCCATCGAAGTCCTCCCAGCGTTCATAATCCAGCCATTGATTCGACCTGCATTCCTCCCAGAATCTCGTGCCGGGAAACGGGGTACACATGCTGAACTGGACGGAATCTGGAGCGATCGTTTTCAAGAAAGCCCGCGTCGTCAGGATCGTCTCTCTCGTCTCCCCGGGAATACCCAGCATCACGGTGGCATGAGCGACTATTCCAACCTTCCTGCACAAGTCAAAACCAAGCTTGATGGAATCGAGCCGATTCTTCTTCTCGATATGATCCAGCTGTTCCTGACTACCGGCCTCCACTCCAAATTTAATGAGAAAACAGCCGGCCTCTTTCATCAGCCTGAGCCCTTCCTCGGTCACGCCGTCGGTCCTTGCCATGCAGGCCCAGGTGATGTTCAAACCATTGCGAAGCACCGCGGTGCAAAACTCTTCTATCCTTTTCCAGGAGGCACCGAAATTGTCGTCCTCCATATAGAAGAACCTGGCTCCAAACTCCTCCTTGAGCCACTGGATTTCTTGCACGACATTCTGGATCCGCCGAAATCGCAACCGATTCTGAAAAAGCACTTGAGGATAGAGGCAGAACGAGCAGTTGAAATTGCAGCCCCTGCTCGTCATGATGGTTGCGACGGGCTTTTTCGCAACAGGGAAGAGGGATTCCCAATAGTCGTTCATGTGGACCTTGTCCCACGCGGGATAGGGCAACGTGTCCAGGTCACGAATCAGTTCCCTGGCTTTGCTGCGGACAATCTCACCCCCGCTGCGAAAGACAATTCCTTTGACCGATGCCGGATCACCCAGGTTAGACGATATATCGGCAATAGTTTCATCATATTCCCCCAAAGCAATGATATCGACCTCCGGGAGATGGGCCAGCACATCTTCTGCCAGCGCCGTTACATGCGGTCCCACCATTACAAGGGGTCCATCAACTCTCGGTCGAAGCATCTTCGCAAGCTTCATGTCATGGTCGAAGCTCGGGGTCGAGGTATTTTGCACAACGAGGTCGGGGGAAAAGCGGCAGATTTCATCCACCAATGCCTCAAAGCTCATGTCCCGCACCGGAGCGTCCCAGAGCTCGACATCAAACCCCTTCTCACGGGCGACGGAGGCGGCGTACATCTGAAAGAGCGGAGGCGGGTTGATGTTTCCTCCAGGATTCTTGTGCGCCCATCTCTGGGTGCGATGTCCATAATGGGGCCAGGGTCCGTCAACGAAGGCAATTTTCATTCTATTCACTCCCCAAAAGCTCGCGCATCGTATTACCGACGGCCTTCCAATCGAAAGAACGGACGATCAAACTGCGCGCCGAGTCCTTCTTCAAACACCCTTTCAAAACCCTCAGCATCTCGTCAGCCAACCCCTCGACACTGGGCGGGCAGAGAAAACAGTATTCGCCGAAAATGTCTCGGGATGAACCGGTGACATACCCGACAGCGGGCAATTCCATGGAGAGGTATTCAATCAGTTTAAAGGACATCCTCATCCGGTTGGCCCTGTTCTCATCCATGAAGATGAGCCCTGCATCGCAAGCGGCGAGGTAGCGGGGGACCTCGTTCTGAGGTACCCGTCCGGTGATGCGAACATCCTCAAGACCCAGGGTCCTGATGAGCTGCAAATACTCGTCCTCCAGGGGGCCCTCACCGCCTATGATGAGAAACGTCACCCTGTTATGCCTCTCCTGAACCAGTCGCAGGGCCTGCAGGATGAACGAGAGGTCCCTTGAGCTGCCAACGGTGAAGGACCCAAGAAAACAGAGCACCACCCTGTCGTCAAGACCAAGCCTTCTCCTCTCCGCTGACCGGTCATACCTGAGCGGATCAAACACCGAGGAATCCACTCCCTGTGGAATGATGTGAGCTGTCGTCCCCGTGCTCTCCTGGATGAATTGCTGAAGGTAGGGATTGTGAGTGGTCACGGCATCCGCCCAGTGCGGCATCCACTTCTCCGTAAACCGCATGATTCTTCTTCGAAATGGGGTGCGCTGCCACTCAGAATCGAGATCGTCGAAATCGATGATGACCTTCTTCTTTCTGAGCTTCGCAATGATCAGGGAAGGGAGCGTGAGGGGCCATGCCTTTTGGAGGTAGAGAATATCGTAATCGCGTTTCAGGCAAAGCATGGAACGGTCTAAGGAAGAGAGGACATACCCGAGGGGAGTGTCTGCCTGCTTCGTCGATATGACCCTGGCTCCATCCTCCCGACTGTTGGACTCCACATAGATCACCTGGTGACCGCAATCTCGCAGTAGACGACTTAAAGCCCTCGCCCTGTAGGTTGACCCATGCCGGCCCTCGCCAGGATTTATGAACAGGAGCCTCATTCACTTGATCCGCAGGTCGCATCCAAATGGCTAACACGCCCCCTTGCACTTCAACACAACAAGAATGGTCTTAAACAGGATCACGGTGTCCATCCAGAAGGACCGATTCGCTATGTAGTGCAGATCGTATTCGAGCCTTTCTTCCATTGATCTGGAGCCACGGCAATTGATCTGCTGCAATCCGGTGAGACCGGGCTTGATCTGAAGCCTTTTTCTGTGGTTCTCATTATACAGGGCCACGATCTTGTCGGCCTCGGGTCTCGGTCCAACGAGGCTCATGTCTCCCTTGAGCACATTGAAGAGTTGCGGGAGCTCATCGACGCTGGTTGTTCGCAGCACTTTGCCGATTCGCGTCACTCGAGGATCTCTGTAGAGCTTGTAGACCGGTTCCTGAAGGGTGCCCAGATCAACGAGGCACGGCAGCATTTGTTCCGCTTCCTCCACCATGGTTCGCACCTTGTAAACGGTGAAGGGTTTTCCCCCTTCTCCGACTCGTGTCTGCTTAAAGATGGCGGGGCCATGAGAATCCAGCTTCACAAGCAGGGCCGCCAGCGCCATCAGAGGCGCGGTGATTACGATCAAAATCAACGAAAAGACAATGTCTACTATCCTTTTGATCAACATTGTATTTCAGCCTCCTCTGACTAGGATCAGGACCCATTCACGACAAATCAGATGCAAACTCCAGTCCAATCCCTCAGCATCAAGTTCCACTTCTTCCCACCCCACGGAATGCGAAAGCCCCTGAAATCAACCCCAGACCGAGAGAAAGCGCTCTCAAGAACAAAATCAGCGGCGAAAATATCGCAACCGCAGGATCTTTGGCAAATGATTTTCCGATAAACCACGATGCAACCAGCAAGAAACCGGAAAGGGAAAGGCCGGAGAGAGGAAGGAATTTTGAGTTGATCAGAAGAAGAGGCAAAGAGACGAGAAATAGAAAGGCAAAGATCATCTCAACCTTCAAGGTCTGAGGAGTGTGAGAATCGCGCAAGATCTTTTCAGGATGCTTTCTCAATACGAGGGCCTTCCAATACCCGATTCGGAACTTCTTCTTCACATAGTGCCGAATAGTCCGCGCATGAGTGTGATAGACTTTGGCGTTCGGATTGAAGACCATCTTGTAACCCTTCGCCCACATCCGGAACGAGAACTCCTGGTCCTCAACCGATGGAAATGGAAAGGCCGGATCATATCCCCCCGCCGCCAGGAAATCCTTTTTCAGGAAGGCAGCGGAATAAGTGTCGATAAAATCAATAAAATGGTCTTTTTTCATTCTTTCATACTTACATTCATATTCTGTTTGCACGAATCGCGCCAGGAGCTCCCGCTGGTTTGACAGATAACAGCCTTTGACCCCGGAGATGCCGGGACCCGAAAAGGGTCGCACCATCTCTTCGATCCAGTTCTCCAAAGGCTCGCAGTCCGCATCGGTAAATAGGATCACATCGCCTCTCGATTGCTCTGCTCCTAGGTTCCGTGCAACAGCCGGCCCCTGGCGGGCCTGTTTGACGATCCTCACGTTGTCTCCGATCAACTTGTCGGTCGCGCCATCGTCCGATCCGTCATCCACAACGACAATTTCGTAATCGAGTGCAGTTTTTTGCCGCTTCAAGGCTTCCACGCATCTCGCGATCTGATCCCCCCCGTTATAAACCGGGACAATCACTGAAACGTCCACGTGGCGTTCTTCTTTCATTTCCGGCCCCAAGATCGACTTCACCCCGAGTACGAACCCCTGAGGAGAAACCGAAGAAAGGTCTTGAGTGACTTGGCCGTCCTTCTCAATTCCGATGGGTGAAAGAGCACCTGTCTAAGCTTTAGACCGACGTAGCGCGGGCGAAGATAAAAATCCCTCCTTGCCCGATCACAGAATTCCACCAGGTCCTTGTTGGTCAACCCCGGGAGATTGAGGACACAATGGTGCAAGCCCTCGTCGGTCAGCCACTGGGCAAAATCCTCCGTCAGGATATTTCCTTCTTCCCTTGCCAGCCGATATGCCTCCGTCCCAGGGTAGAGCATAAGCGGAAAGAACTGGGCTGTGTCGGGATTCAGTTCTTTTGCAAATGCCAGGGTCTCCTCCATAGAGCGCCGGTCTTCCCCTCGATTGCCGACCATAAAACACCCATGGACAAGAATCCCAACCCTTCTCGCATCCTTGAAAAATTTCCTGATCCGGTCCAGGGAGATTCCCTTCTTAATGCCGTCCAGAATCGCCTGGCTTCCACTCTCCACTCCCACGCAAAGCAGCCGGCATCCAGCGGCCTTCATCATCTCCAGGGTTTCCCGATCCACATCAGCCCTGGAATTGGCCGTCCAACACAGTCGATTCTTTGATCTGATCAGCTTCTCGCATATCTCGGTGCACCGCGACCGGTCGATGGTGAACGTGTCATCCTCAAGGAAGACTTCTTTGACGTAGGGGAAGGACTCGGCAATAAAGGCAAACTCCTCAACAACGTTATCCGCACTTCTCCCGCGATATCTTCTGCCCTGAAAGGTTTGCGGATAAACACAATAGGTACAGCGATGGGGACATCCCCTGCCCGTAATGATGGTGACCTCCGGATGCCGGCAGATGGCATAGAAATAGTCCCGAATGTTGAGGTGCTTACCATAGACCCTGCTGACAAAAGGAATTCGATCCAGGTCTGTTATATACGGCCGCGACGGGGTATCAAACACCTGTTCCCCTCGCCGAAAGGTAATACCCGGAACACCTTCGAAGTCGGTTTTCGCTTCAATGGCCTTTGCCAGGTCCCTCAGCGTGTAGTCATATTCTCCCCTCGCGACAACGTCGACGGATGGGTCGAGCTGAATGGTCTCATGCGTGAGAGCGGATACGTGCGGACCGACCAGGACGGTGATGCATCGGGGGATAGTCTTCTTTATTTGGGAACACATCTTGATGTCACTGTAGATGCTGGGAGTGCTCGTATCGATCACAACCATCTCGGGTTGGAAAGCTTTTGAAATGTCAAGGACTTCCCGGACATCCTTCTGTTGGGCGGGAGCATCAATCAATTTGACGTCAAACCCCGCATCCTCCAGCACGCCCGTAGCATAGGAGAGCCACATGGGGTAATAGAGCGTCCCGCTTTTTGTCACGGCCGGGCTTCGCTGCTCCCTGGAGAACTTTGGAAGAAAAGGTGGATTGAGACTAAGGACTCTCATGGCGTAATCGCTACCCCCTGTCACAACAATGCCTGAATAACCAGTTCGCGCGAATCATAACCCTTTGCACAAGCTCGTCAATTCAAGTTTCGTGCCCGAATGCATTGAGAGCGGGGACCTCCTGGGAGGCCGTTCCTCACGGCATGAAACCAAATCTAAGCACAGAATGGATTTTTTTGCTCAACCCCAGCGCAGCCCCCCTTTACTTCATTTATCCGCTTTGCGTCAATTTTTTCTCTTTCAAGGATGGGCGCCACTCCAGCACGACAGGGTGTCTTGAACAATAGATCTTGACCTGCAGGCACATCCGATGTAGCTATGGTCTTTGTTTTTATACAGCAATATCCATGAGTTGATGTTTTTGAAGGACAGTGTATGCACGGGTCCCAACCAAGACCGCTCGACTTGAAGCTCTGTTTCCCATTTATTTTTTCCCGCCTTGCTGCTATACACCGTTGGGCTCATTTCAACCCCGTCAACCGCTGATAACGGGCCGGGCGAAAGCCCCGCAGGGCTATGATATGTTTGCTTGCCGAAACCAGTATTCCGGGAGAAAGAAATGCAAAAGACCAATCGGCTGACTGCCGTGTCGTCGCTCATTATCCTTTCCTTTTTCTTCTCCATGGTAGTTCAAGGCTGTCAGTCCTCTTCTTTGCAGACCGTGAAGGACAAACCCTCTGCTGCCGATATCTCACAACCCAAATCGCCTCCCATGACACCCTTTGTCGAGGAAAACCTCTCCATGGCCAGGTCACTCCGCGACCACCGACCATCCGAATATGTGCTCGGACCCGAGGATTCCGTGGAGATCACCGTACTGGGCCACGAAGATCTGAAGCTCTCGGTTGCCATAAGCCCCACCGGGAAGATCCCCTATTACACCAACAACATCCAGGCGGCGGGATTGACCCAGTTTCAACTCAAGGAGCTCATGCAAAAAGAGGTTTCCGAGCTGGTGAAGGACCCAAAGGTGGTGGTCCGGATCACGGAATATCGCAGCCATAAGGTCTTTATGGTCGGCCAACTCAAGAATCCGGGCGTTTACCCGATGAGAAGCGATGTGACACTCCTGGAGGCCATCTCCATGGCAGGCGGGGTGACCCCTGAAGCCTACCTCAGCGGGGCGTTCGTGGTCAGAGACGGAAAGATCCTGCTGGTCAATGTCCTCGACCTCATTACCAAAGGCAATACAGAGGAGAATATCCCTCTTTTTTCCAATGATATCGTTTATATTCCCGACAGAAGGGACCAGAAGGTTTATGTGCTTGGTGAAGTTTGCAAGCCCTCGGCGGTGTCCCTGGGAGAGAAGCCGACGCTTCTGACGGCAATCACCGAGGCTGGAGGGTTCACCCGTGATGCCAACGAGAAGGCTGTTCTGCTCCTGAGGGGGAACCTCAGCAAACCTGAAATCACGGAAATCGATGCAAAAGCCATCCTGGACGAACAGAATCCGACACGTGACATCTCCCTGCAGCAGGGAGACATCGTCTATGTAGCAGCCAGCGGTTTTGCCGGCATCGAGAGGATCGCCGTACGCATTTCGCACATACTGGAACCACTGCTTCAGGTGGCACGTGGAATGGTCCTCTACCCCACGGCCGTTGACGTCATGCGGGGAGGAATAGAGAGAACACGGATCTCCATTTCGCCCTAGACGGCACGGCGAGGCGATCTTCACCTTGTGCCATCGGGCAATGCTTCGACTTGAGACAGGAGAAAATCATTCATGGAGCTCACCTGGATATTGGGGGTTATTCGAAGGAGAAAATGGACCATCGTCCAGTCTTTCGCCGTGGTCACCCTTGTAGCTTTGATCGGAAGCTTTCTGGTCGTTCCTACCTACCTGGCCACATCGAAGGTTGTGGTGAAAAACCTTCTTGAGAAAACAGCACCCACCAGCGCTATCCCGGGGATCAGCGTGTCACTCATCTCTTCAATCCTCACCGCTCCTCCCAACAAAGAGATGGCCAAGGTTCAGGCCACTTCGACACCGAGCATTGAGAAGATGGCCCTGAGACTCCAGTTGCGAGACGACGAAGGGAATGTCATCCCTGCGATGACACTCACTCAGACCGGCATCTTCTATGCCATGAAAGGGATCGTCTTTCCCAAGCCCAATATCACCATTGCCCCTTACGAGGACACCACCAATACCCTGATAATCACCGCCACCTCACCGAACCCTGATGAAGTGGCGATCATGGCCGATGCACTCGCGGAGATCATGATCGAACAAAGCCGGGAACAGGTGAGGGCAGAATACCGGAGCGCCAGGGTTTTCCTGAACGACGAAATCCAGAAAGTGAAGCAGCGCTACACCCTGGCCCTCTCCAATTATGCGAATTTTAAAAAGAGTGAAAAGACCGTTGACCTTGGGGAAGAGTCCAAACTGGCCATTGCGAAGATGTCGGAATTGCTCAAACAAAAAGAAGACATCATCACCAGGCTGGGGGAAGCGCAGGCCAAACTGAGGCAATTGAAACAGGAACTCGCCCGGCAAAACATCAACTACATCGCCCCTACAACTCTTGTCACAAATCCTCAGATTGAAGCCATTAAGCGCCGACTGGCGGAACTTCAGCTGCAACTCAGTGATGCCACCTCCAGGCTGACGGAAAAACACCCCGTTGTCAGATCGCTCCGGGATCAAATCCAATCCGCCAACTCGGAGCTCAAAAAAGAACTGGACGCCCACCGGATTTCAGCACCCGAGCTCGCTTCGATCGAACTGGAAACTGCATCGCTCGAGGCCCAACTCAAAGGGGTCAATGCGGACATCGCCAACAATACTGCAATCCTCGAGACTTTCCCGGACAAGGCCTCAGGGCAGGCTGATGTCGACATGGAACTCAATGTCAGCCAGAGAGTATACGGCTCTCTGCTGGACTACCTTTATCAGATCGGTGTTACAGAGGCGATCACCTTGTCTGAAATCAGAATCGTCGATCCAGCCATGAGGCCCCTTTATCCCAACAGCCCCAGCAAGCTGCTGAACATGCTTGTGGGTATGTTTCTCGGCACTTTCTTTGGGTTCGGGCTGGTATTTCTGATCGAATACCTGGACGATGTCGTGCGCAGCACTGACGACATGAAGGTTTACAAACCGATGGTGCTCATCGGGGCCATTCCGAAGCTTCACAAGAAGCGCAAGGCTTTCCTGGGTGAGATTGAACCTGACGATGCTTTTTATGAATCGTATCGCAACATTCGAACCTACATCAAGCACGCTGCCTCGATCGGTGAAAAGCCTTTGCACACCTTCCTGATCACCTCTCCCGGCCCGAAGGAAGGCAAGTCAACCACCGTGGCGAACCTTGGGATCTGCTTCGCTCGAGATGGGCAGCGGGTACTTCTGGTCGATGCACATCTGTCAGGACCGGGCCTGCACACCTGCTTTAATCTCCCGAACACCGTTGGAGTGAGCCCTATTCTCGAAGGAAAGGCTTCTTTGGAGGAGAGTATTCAGGCAACGGAATTCCAGGGGTTGGCCGTTCTCACAAGCGGTCCCATGCCGGATGACTCCGACAAGCTGATCGAATCCGACCGGATGGCCCGGATGATACTTGATTTGGCGGCCCGTTTTGACACGATCATTCTGGATTCGGCGCCACTGCTTCTCAAGAGCGACGCACTACTTCTTATGAAATATGTGGATGCCACCCTCATTGTTCTCGAAAGTGGAAAGACACCACGTCTTGCAGTCCAACAGCTGATGGAGATTCTGGACTCCAATGCCATCAAACCGCTGGGTTTTGTTCTCAATAAGCTTTCCATGTCAGAGGGCCGGTTCTATCGTCAACACCACGCAAGCAAGAAGTCCCTCCTTGCGAGGACCGGCCTGAAGAAAAGGAGTCAATAAGATGAAATGGTCCTCAACACTTCCGGCTTTGCTGCTTGCAGTCTGTCTTTCCGGATGCTCCACCATTTCCAGCGACGATGTGGCTAACCTTAAGGGCAAAAACGATGCGCTCAGAAAAGAGTCCCTGGCGAGGTTGTGCATTGTGCCCGGTACGCTAGACAGTGTGTTGAACATATTCCGCAGTCGCGGCAACGAGAGAAAAGCCATTTCCATTCTCATCGAGTCACTCGCCGGCAGAGACAACCCGGAGGAAATCGATGTCTATATGCTCAGGGCACTTGGCGAGCTCGGCAAACACAACCGGGTGCCGTATCAAGCCCTTGCGGACAGGCTAACCGATGAAAGGCCTCTCGTTCGTTATCGCGCTGCAGAGGCCCTCGGTAAGATCAAGAGTAAGGAAGCCGTGCCCGCTCTGATCCAAAGCCTGGATGATGCGGAAAACAAGTATACCGTCATCTGGGCATTGGGGGAAATCAGGGACAAGGGCGCTGTGGAACCCCTCAATCGCCTGTGGGCAAGCAGCGACAGGTATGAACGATACAATGCCGGCAGGGCCCTCTCAAAAATAAGGTAGCATGTCCGGCGGCGGTGTGCCTCCACCGCCGGACATGAAGAAGTGATTCCCCAGACTGCTGATGAACGAATCGCAACCTCTCTCGATGCTCTCAATAGGAGGCAGCCCAATCTAACGGCGAGGCAGGCATCTCTCTGATTGGGTCCGTATACGCTCCTTCCCCGAAGGCCCCTTGACCACCCGGACGACTCCAAAGCCTGTTGCGAGCGATCCGATCAACCAACTGGATGTCTCACTCAACGGGAAAGCTTCATATTTCACGAAACTTCTGATACTTTGGCGCTATGTTGAAATGTCCCCCGGAAAAGGTTTTTCACATTCTTAAGGAGCCAGGGATGAGACGGCTTGTCGATGAAAGAGATGTCAAGTTTATCCTTCACGAACAGTTGCGAATCGAGGAACTCTGCAAGTATCCCAGGTATAAGGGCTTCTCCAGGGACCTTTTCGATATGGCTCTTCTGGAAGCGGAAAAACTGGCCGAGAAGGAATTCTACCCGGCAAACCGCGATGGGGACCGGCAGGGATGTCGATTTGAAAATGGCAAGGTTTGGGTACCGGACAGTTATCACCGCCCATATCAGCTTTACCGTGATGGAGAGTGGCTGGCGATGAGCGATCCCCCTGAAGTGGGAGGGCAGGGGTTCCCTCTGGTGATCGCCAATGCCTGCGTTGAGCTTTTCGGTGCCGCCAACTGGTCCCTCTTCATGTATCCGGGGCTGACGCACGGCACCGCCCGGCTCCTCGAAGAGTACGGCACGCCGGCACTGCAGGCTCTATACATGCGCAAACTATTTGCCGGTGAATGGGCCGGTACGATGTGTATGACCGAACCGCAGGCCGGCAGCGACGTGGGAAGCCTGCTCACCAGGGCCACCCCCCTCGCCGACGGAACCTACCACATAGCCGGGCAGAAGATCTTTATCTCATCCGGGATGCACGACCTCACCGAAAACATTGTGCATATGGTTCTGGCACGAATCGATGGGGCCCCCAAGGGTGTCAGAGGGATCTCCATCTTTGTGGTGCCCAGGCTGCGCTACACCAGCGAAGGCGGTCTCGTCGACAACAACGTGGTTTGTACCGGAATCGAGCACAAGATGGG
The DNA here is from genome assembly GCA_964441945.1 of uncultured Syntrophobacteraceae bacterium. GTDB lineage: Bacteria > Desulfobacterota > Syntrophobacteria > Syntrophobacterales > Syntrophobacteraceae > JADGQM01. The sequence goes on along the minus strand of CAYTWB010000020.1, from coordinate 27,774 downwards.
CATTCACGGTTCCGCCACCTGCTCGCTCAGCTTCGGTGAGAACGGCACGTGTGTCGGCCATCTCCTCGGCCAGGAACACGCCGGGATGCGGATCATGTTTGACATGATGAACGAAGCCCGTCTCTTTGTGGGGATGCAGGGTCTGGCCCATGCCGGATCGGCGTATTTGCATGCTCTACAGTATTCCAAAGAAAGGATCCAGGGAGCCCCTGTGGAACGGATGAAAGATCCAAACGCACCCAGGATTCCCATCATACAGCATCCTGATGTCCGTCGAATGCTCATGTTCATGAAGAGCAGCACGGAAGGCATGCGCATCCTCCTGTATCTGGCAGCCTATTGCATCGATCGAGTACGGGCTGCGCCATCGGAAGAGGAAAGAGAGCGATTCCAGGGCTATTTGGATCTCTTGATCCCCATCTGTAAATCGGTCGGGAGCGACCTGGGCTTTCGGGTTTGTGAGACGGCGATACAGGTCTTTGGAGGTTACGGCTACACTTCGGACCATCCGGTCGAGCAGTTGCTGAGGGATTGCAAGATCGCATCCATCTACGAAGGGACCAATGGAATCCAGGCACTCGATCTGGTCGGCAGAAAGCTGACCCTAAAGCGCGGACAGCTTTTTAAGAACGCGCTGACAGCGATCACGGAACTGCTCGATATCATCAAAACAAATTTCAACTTGCGCGACATTGTGGCAATTTACGAAGAGGCTCAGGAGAGCGTCGCCCAGGTGACCAAGTTCTTTGCCCTCAAAGGGATGACGGACGACTATCATGTGCCGCTCCTGTATGCCAAGCCCTACCTGGATCTGTGCGGCGATGTGGCAATGGGGTTCCTGCTCCTCTGGCAGGCACACCTTGCCGACCGCAGGCTCCATGAGATTTATCGGGACCATTGTGCGGGAGACGTCAAAGCCCGCCAGGGAGTCCTGAACAGTAATCGGAGTGCCGCTTTCTACTTTGGAAAGATTGCCTCGGCCAGGTTTTTCATCAACCAGGTTTTGACACAGGCCCATGGAAGGGCCCGGGCGATTATGAGCAACGACAGATCGGCCCTGGAGATTCCGGAGTATGGGTTTTCCCTGGGATAGCCGGTGAGAAGGCACGATGACCATCGCCGGAGGAATTCGGAAGTAGTTGCATCGAGTCAAGATCCTGGAAGCGGGAGCTAAGAGCTATAGACCAAGGAGCCATCATGAAAGCACGGGATGTAGTGGTAGTGGACGGTGTGCGCACGGCTTTTGGGAGAGCCGGGGAGAAGGGTTTTTTCTGGCTGACACGGGCTGACGACATGGTGGTGAAGGTGATCCGAGAGCTTCTGCGACGCAACCCCGCGGTCAGCCGGGAAATGGTGGAAGAAAATGGCTGGGGGGCTACGGTTCAGGAAGGTGATCAGGGCCTGACCCTGGGACGGACTACTGCACTGCTGGCAGGACTGTCCGAGAGTTGCGCCGGTTTTTCCATCGATCGCATGTGTGCCGGCGGATTGACGGCTGTGACCACCGCTGCATCCGAAATCGCTCTCGGGGCCTGTGACATAGCGATCGCCGGCGGCGTGGAGCACATGAGCCACCATCCGATCGGTGCCACCGCCGATCCGAACCCTCGCTTCGTCGCAGAAAGGCTCGTTTCTGAGGATGCGCTCGCCATGGGAAAGACAGCGGAAAACCTCCACGATCTTTTTCCCGAAATCACCCGAGAAATGGCAGACGCCTATGCCTTGCAGTCCCAGAAAAAGGCTGCCCAGGCCTGCAGTCAGGGTCTGATTCAAAAGATGATCGTCCCCATGACCGTTTATACCAAAAAAGGCTGGGTGGTGGCGGATCACGACCAGCAGCCCCGCCCCGACACCAGCATGGAGGGGCTGCGGGACATCAAGGCCCCCTTTCGGGCCCAGGGCCGGGTGACTGCCGGCAACTCCTCCGGCTTGAACGACGGCGCATGCGGCGTGCTGCTCATGAGTGAAGAGCGGGCCAGGGACCTGGGAGTGGTCCCTAAGATGCGGCTTGTGGGATACGCCTATGCGGGAGTCCGGCCTGAAATCATGGGCTATGGACCCATTCCCGCCACAAGGAAGCTCTTTGCCCGAACCGGGCTCACCATGGAGGATATGGGCTTCATCGAATTGAACGAAGCCTTTGCGGTGCAATGTCTGGTCTTCATGAAGGAGTTCGGGCTGGCGATGCCGGAAGATGGCCGGCTTAATCCGCTCGGGGGGGCGATCTCGTTCGGCCATCCTTTGGCTGCATCGGGGCCCCGCCTGATCATGCACCTGATGCACCTTTTTGCCATGCGGCCCGACGTCCGCTACGGCCTCAGCACACTCTGCGTCGGTCTGGGCCAGGGGGGGGCGGCAATCTGGGAGAATCTTGCCGGGTCTTGATACCACCGGCCTTGGCACAAGGGCTTGTCCGAAGTCACGGGAGAAGGACCATGAGCGAACCAGTTACCCTTTTCTACAACCGCTTCTTTGAATCACCATTGGGGAGAATAGCCATCGTAACGATGGACAACGGTGTGGACTACAAGCGCCCCAACACTTTCAGTGAAGCCGCCCTGCTTTCTCTTGGCAAAACCCTCGATGAGATCTCACGGGAACGGGATGTTCGAGGACTGATGCTCACCGGCAAGCCCTATGCCTTTGCAGCGGGTGCCGATCTGACTGAAGTGCCCTTCATTACCACATTCGAACAGGGCTACCAGGTCGGGCGTATCGGCCACATGACCATGAAGAGAATCATGGATTTGCCTTTTCCCACTCTCGCGGCGATCAATGGGGTTGCGCTTGGCGGGGGGCTGGAAATAGCGCTCTACTGCGGCTATCGGACCGTTCATCGAAGCGTCCAGCCCATCGGCTTCCCTGAATGCTTTCTGGGACTCGTCCCGGGCTGGGGTGGATGCGCTCTTGCGACCCGGCTGCTCGGTCCGGCAAAAGCCCTGGAGCTCATCATCTACAATGCCCTGAACCGGAACAGGATGATCAGCGGCCCAATGGCTTTCGATCTCGGGCTCGCCGATCGACTCTTTGACGGTGCCGAATTCCTGGATGAATCCCTGCAATTCCTGCTCGACATCATTTCAGGGAAAGCCGCTGTAGACCGCGGCCCGATGAAAAGGGACGGGCTCAAGGACCTCATTGACCAGGCAAAAGCCTTTGTGGACGGCAGAGTTCACGGGGCCACGCCAGCCCCCTATCGTGCTTTGGACCTGATTGCCGGGGCCTGTGAGTGGGACCTCGAAACGGCTTTCGAAGAAGAGAACAAAGCTCTGGGCGACCTGATCAAATCAAGGCAATGCAAGGCATCGATGTACTCCTTTGATCTGGTCAATCGCCACGCAAGGAAGACACTCCCCATCTCCCAGGAAGTGAAGCCAGGAGCAATCAACCGAGTCGGGATCATCGGCGCCGGCCTCATGGCCTCACAGCTTGCTCAGCTCTTCATTCGCCGTCTCGAAGTGCCTGTGGTTATGAAAGACATCAGCCGGGAAGTAGTGGACAAAGGCTGTGCGTATGTCCGGCAGGAGCTCCGGAGGCTCGAGGAAAAAGGGCGGGTGAGCAAAGGAAAAAGCCGTTATCTTGCCGGCCTCCTCAAAGGCACCCTTGACTACGGGGAAATCGAGGAGTGTGATTTTGTCATCGAGGCCGTCTTCGAACGTATGGAGCTGAAACAGCAGGTCCTCGGTGAGGTGGAACAGCACCTTAGACCGGATGCGGTCATTGCCTCAAACACCTCCTCCTTGAGCATCACCACAATGACAAAGGCGCTCAAGGCCCCGGAGAGGATGATCGGTTTTCATTTCTTTAACCCGGTGGCGGTTATGCCTCTTATCGAGATCGTCCGGTCCGAAAAGACGTCTGCACAGACCCTGGCCACAGCCTTCGATTTGTCGGCAAGATTAAAGAAGACCGGCATCCTGGTGAAGGATTCCCCGGCCTTTCTGGTGAACCGGACCCTGGTCAGAGTGCTTGTGGACTGCCTCAGCCTGGTGGATGAAGGAGCCGGCTTCGAGCAGGTGGAGGAGGCGCTCCTGGCACTGGGGTTGCCCACAGCACCATTCGAACTGCTCGATCTGGTCGGCTTGCCGGTCGCCCTCCACGTCATGGAGACCCTCAACCAGGCCTTCGGGCGAGATCGATTCCCTCTGAATGCGAGCCTGCAGACTATGATCGAGGCCAACAAGGCGGCCTTTTACCTTCGCGACGGCAAGACAATACGGATTGATCCTGAACTGGAAAAGCTCTGGGTGAGGAGCGGGAAGAGGCATTTCCATCCGGAAGAAATCCAGGAGCGGGTTTTGAACAATCTCGCCAGGGAGATCGATCTCATACTGAACGAGAAAGTGGTGAACAGCTCAAGGGATGTTGATCTGGCAATGATTCTTGGGGCCGGCTGGCCGTTCTTTATGGGGGGAATCACCATGTACCTGGATCTGGTCGGGATCACCCCCAAAGTGCTCCAGAAGGTCTTTTTTACTTTCTAATACGGCCTCTAAGGGGCGGCCGGGACGTGATAGAGGCAGAATTCGCCACCCGGCCACTGGTCTTAGGTCCTCGCCGCAGAATAAAGTGAGCATAACCCTGGCCGTCATTCCGGCATGCTTCTGGCCGGAATCCAGAAACGCTTCCTGGATACCGGCCTAGGACCTGCCGGTATGACGAATGGGAATTCGGACACGCATTTGTGTGTAACTCTACTTAGTGTCATCACACTGCATGGATTATGGTTTTGAAAATGAAGGTCCTTGCCATCTATGGAAGCCCCCGGCGCCGAGGCAACACAGGGCGCCTTCTGGAAAAGGCTGTGGAGGGCGCTCGGGAAGCGGGTGCCGAAGTGGAAGAAATCGTACTTCGTGATCTCAATTTGGCTCCCTGCCTCGAGCTTTACGGCTGCAAGAAAACCGGACGGTGTGTCATTCAGGACGATTTTCAGCAGGTCTACGATCAGGTCCTGGCCTGCCGGGGATTGATCCTGGCTTCGCCGATCTTTTTCTACGCGGTGACGGCACAAACCAAGGTCCTGATGGACCGATGCCAGTCTCTCTGGGTCAAGAAGCACTGGATCGAAAAGGTCCCGTTCGGCAAGGGGGAAATCAAACGAAAGGGTCTCTTCATTTCTGCGGGCGCTACACACGGGAAAAAGCTCTTTGACGGGGCGCTCCTCAGTGTTCACTATTTCTTTGATGCCCTCGACACGGAAGTCTGGCGAACCCTTTTATATCGTGGCCTGGATGAGGAAGGAGATGTCCTGCAACACCCGGAATACCTTGAAGAAGCCTATCAGGCTGGGAAAGAACTGGCCGGCGGTCTTTAGACGGCAACTGCAAACCCCAGCGGATAAGTATGAGCCGGCGATCTGGTCTTCGTCATCCCGAGGTTATTGATCTGGTTCTGCGCTCCCCACGTTGAGGATCGTCTGCAAGACGGAGCCGACCGAAAAGTTGCGGAACACCGGCTCTGTTCGGGTCACCGATGCCAACCGAAAAACCTTTAGCGTCAAGGTCACCGTGGAGAGCGATTTCGAGTTTCACAACAGGGTCGCATCAGAACGGGGAGCCATGCTGCCGTCTCTATTTCCAGAGTCAAAACCCTGGTGGAAGATCGGGTAGGTCTTGTGCCCGCGGGCAATTACATTGTGACAGATCATGCAAATGAAACAAAGAGATTCTCGCTCGCGGCTCTGTGTCCAGCGGACCCGCAACCACGCGGTCAAATTGTGTGATGCCGGGTGACCAATATATGCGCACGGTTTTGATGGTGCAATCTATGGCGAAGGTTTATGCCCTTCCCCTCGGAGATCAATAATGAACCGCCAGCCAGATGGTCTTTTCGTTCGGATCGGTCCATTCGACGCGGTGTTTCCGATGAGCCGGGATATTGAGCCAGCCGCCGGGTTTTAAAACGACGGTTGCATCAGGCCCCTCAAACCGAATGGCCGCACTCCCCCTGAGCAAAACCACCCACTCGCTTCTCTCCAGATCGTACCAGAAGCCTGGAGGGGATGAATGACCATCGGAGATGATACGCTCAATTTCCACGACACCTGTGGTCACCAGGTCTTCAAACCGTTCATCCGGAAGATCATCCGGAATTCCTGAAAAGAGATCCCCTGTCTTCATAGCGTCTCATATCCCCAGTCGCAGGAACGACAGCAGCCCTGAGTACATCAGCGCACAATGAAGTGACCACAGATCAAACGCGTCATTCCGGCATGGTTTTACCCGGAATCCACGAAAGCTTCCTGGATACCGGCTTAACGTGGGCACTGGTTCACCCCCCAGAGGCAGCAATCCCCCCCCATCCCCCTTTGCTAAAGGGGAGCAGAAGGGATTTCCACGGTAAAGCCTGCCGGTATGACGAAGAGGGATTCGTACACTCATTTCTGCGACACTGTACTAAGGAATAGGAGTGCATCCACCACCAGATCGCAGCACGCCTCCTATCCCGTACTATAAGGGTCCCCGTTGCCTTCCCCGCGCAAAAAATTCCGCCCTCAACCGGCAGGCTTCTTCCTGCAAGGGTTCCTTCAGTTGTCGATGATCCAGTTGCGAGACAGGCGCAATGCCGATCAAAGAGTTGAGCACCCAGATGGTTTCTGCTGAGAAAAGGTCTGCGGCATCGGCAAAACGTCTGGTCACTTGGCGACCTGTTTCTTCCATTATCTTCATGACGTGCCGGAGCGTGATACCGGGAAGCTGATAGTCACTGCGGGGCGTCCACCATTTTCCGCCGGACCTGAGAAGCAGAGAACCGGCGGCGGTTTCGGCAATCCTGCCTTGAGCGTCCAGCACTACGGCCTCATCGGCCCCCGCATCCAGGGCAGCCTGCCTGGCCATCAGGCAGAAGAGATAGTTCAGGGATTTCATCCGGGAAAACGGCGGAGAAAACCCATCCCGAAAAACGTGCAAACGGTATCCCGTCTGATGGGCGGAGGAAGGGGGCGGTTCATACGGCCTGGCGTAAAGGACTACCGTAGGCCGAGAGACGTCCGGCAGCCCAGGCAGTGCAGACGCTCCTCTGGAAACGACGATCTTTACGGCGCCAACCCGCTGTTCCAGGCGATTCCTCAGCAAGAGGTCAGCCAGGATCGCCTCCCACTCGACTCCCGAAGGCAACGGCAGCCTTATCTCCATCAGGGACTGTTCCAGACGATCGAGGTGGTCCTTCACATACAGACAACACCCTTTTTCCGCACGCATGGTCGTGAAGATGCCGTCACCATATAGGAAACCGCGATCCAGAGGCGAGATGCGGGCTTCATCGAGAGGAAGAAACCGGCCGTTGAGATAGACAATTGCGCTTGTTTCATGATCATCAGGGCACACGGGATTTCTCCAGATTCTCGATCAAATCGAACAGGGTACGCGCCTTGTGGAGGGTCTCCTGATATTCATCTTCCTCATTGGAATCGTAGACAATCCCGCCGCCTACGGAAAAGTAACACCATTTCTGATGCACCAGGGCCGTTCGGATGGCGATATTCAGGTCCATATTGCCGTGCCACCCCAAATAGCCGATGGAACCGGTATAGACATGTCTGACATGGGGTTCCAGTTCATCGATGATTTCCATGGCACGGACCTTCGGACAGCCGGTTATGGACCCACCCGGAAAGGTTGCGGTCAGAATTTTGCCATAGGTGACATCATCCCGCAATTCGCCTGTCACGATGGAAATCAAATGATGAACATTTTGATAGGTTTCCAGTCGCTTGTGTTCGGCCACCCGGATGCTTCTCGGGCGGCATATGCGACCCAAATCGTTTCGAAGCAAATCGACGATCATGGAGAGCTCGGCATCGTCTTTCGGGCTGGATTGAAGCTCCAGGCGCAACCGTTCGTCTTCTTCCGCAGACTTGCCGCGCGGGCGGGTACCCTTTATGGGGCGGGTTTCAATCGTGGGTCCACGTCGATAGAGAAATCGCTCCATGGACGTGGAAAGCACCTGATGATCGTCCGCCCGGATGAAAGCATAGAAGGGGCAAGGATTAAGCCGAAAGAGGGGTTCCCAAAGACGGAAGGGGTCCCCGTGAAAAGGAAACTGAAAGCGCTGAGACAGGTTGACCTGGTAGACGTCTCCCGCACGGATGTAGCGTCGAACACGGCTGACAGACGCTATATACCGGCCGCGGTCGAAATTGCAGTGCATCGATCCGATGCGAAGACCATGAGAACCGGAATACGGTCTTTCGAGAAGCGCCTCCATCTCTCGCAATGCCGCCGAGCAGTTCTCCTGGCCGGATATGACCAGCCCATGAAGGCTCCCGGCATGTCGATCGTGGATGATGATCCTGCGTGGGAAAAAGAGGAGAAGGTCAGGGAGGTCCAGGTCATCCTTTGCGGTTTGGGGCAGGTGCTCGATTCCATTCTTGAGGTCATATGCAAAATAGCCCATCGCTCCACCGGCAAAGGGATGATCACCCAAAGGGAATCCCGGCTTCAGGGCATCGAAGATCCGGTCCAGAACGTCCAAGGGATTCCCCTCGATTGTGACCTCTCCTGCCGGAGTGGCAACCGATATCTTCCGTCCCTTGCTCTTGAGGATCAGAAAGGGGTCCCACCCTGCCATGGAATAACGGGCGCAGTCGTGCTTTCCTCCACTCAACAAGACAGCGCAATAAGCTTTTCCGGCCGGCCGCTGAACCGCACTCAAAAACGACGCATCATCCATCCCACTCTCGGTCAGCAACCGCACAGTCAGGCGCAAGGGTCTTTCAGGCAACAACGCAACGAGCTCCGTCATGGATGGTTCCGCTCCGCCGTATCCTGCAGGGTTTTGAACAGAGGCTTTCCGATCCTCGGCGGACCAATGGAAGGATAGTGCTTCCTTCCGCTTTTGGACTCGTACGTGGTTCGCCATTTTGGCTGAAGGGCAAGAAAATTCGCTGCCAGTTCGCATCCGCACTCACTGAGAAATGATTCGGGATGAAACTGGACTCCACAAAGAGGCCGGCAGTCGTGTTGAATGGCCATCACAACCCGATCCGCTGCATAGGCCAGGGGCAGCAGTCGCGGCGAACGGACAACAGCCTGCAGTGAATGGTAGCGGGCAACCCACAGCGGGGAAGGAAGATCGGAGAATATGCCCCGGCCGTTGTGCTCAATGCGTGATCTTTTGCCGTGAACAGGCTCCGGTGCTTTGACGGTAAGCCCGCCGAAGACCTCGTTGATGGCTTGCATGCCCAGACAAACCCCAAGGATCGGAATAGTCGAGCTAAACCGCCGGATCACATCCTTGCTGATCCCGGCATGAGCCGGGTCCTTGGGGCCCGGCGAGATGCAAATCCAGTCCGGCTTCAGATGTTCAATCTCCGAGAGGGTAATCCGGTCATTGCGGTAGACTTGAACTTGCAGATCGAACTCGTAAAAGAGCTGAACCAGGTTGTGGGTAAAGGAGTCATAGTTGTCGATCATGAGCAGGAACATCTCTCACCTCAAAAAGAAAAGCCACCCCCGGCCCGTTGAGCCTGGGTGGCTTCCGCCTGACATAACTCGGCGACCACCTTACGGGAATTCGCCACTATGTCAAGCGGAATGTTCCGCAGCGGTAGGACCCGCCGGGGAATTGCGCTCAGGGGAACAAGTCATTTCGAGCCCAGGAAGTCATCTATCGAATTGCCCGTCGCTCCTGAAGCTCCTGAAATTCCTTGACAGAATCGTTGACAAGTGTTACGCGGAATCCCCTTCTATAATCTGTTTCCTGGAAGATAGCATGACACTTCGAATTCTTCTCATTGGAGATGACGACAGTTACGGGTCTCTGATTCACGACATGCTCAAGGAGGCTTTCCCTGCCGGCTTCGACCTGGATCGGGCAGGAGACTGCGAGTCCGCCCTGGAGCACATCCTGGAGCCAAGAGATCCCCAGTATGATGTCTGCCTGCTCAATGACCGCCTCGGGGACAACCATGGGGTGGATATACTTTGGGAGGCAAAACTGGCCGACTTCAAAACACCGATCATCTTCATGAGTGAGGAGGGTGAACTCCGACATGATTTGAGTGCCATGCGAGCCGGAGCCGTGGACTTCATCGAAAAGAGCCAGGTGACTTCCCGCCTGCTCGCACGTTCAATCCGCTACGCCGTTCAAAGGAAGAGATCCGAGGAGGATTTAAGGAAGCACATCATCTTCCTGGAGCACCTGGTCGAAGCGCGCACCAGGGAGCTTCTCGACGAACAGAACAGGCTCCGGGCACTGGTTGACAGCATTGTCGATGAAGTCTGGTTTTGTGATGCAACCGGCAGAATTCTGCTCGCCAATACGGCAGCCACCGCTGCCCTGGGATTTGAGAATGAACAGGACCTTCTCAGCACCATTTCAGAGCTTATGCCGAAGCTCCAGATCCATGCTCCCGACGGCCGGGCGAAGAGTCGAAGAGAGGTCCCGATTCTGAAATCCGTTCGGGGAGAAGTCGTGAAGAACGAAGAAGAAACCATCCGCCATCCCAAGACGGGAGAAGTGCACCACAAGCATGTGAGCTCAGCCCCTGTCAAGAATGAATCCGGAGAGATCATCGGCGCGGTAGCCATTATTCGAGATGTTACGGAACGGAAGCGAATGGAAATAGCACTCAGAGAAGGGGCTCAGCTGCTTCAGAGTGTACTCGAAGCGCTGCCCGTGGGAGTTTGGATCACGGACAGGGATGGCAAAATCATACAGGGAAACCCGGCGGGCCGCGAGATATGGGGAGGGGCACGATATGTCGGGGTGGACCACTATCATGAATACAAATGCTGGTGGGCTGACAACGGGGAGCCGATCAGTCCGGAGGAATCGGCCCTCGCACGAGCCGTTTTGCATGGAGAGACTTCCCTCAACGAAGAGGTTGAGATCGAAGGGTTCGACGGCTTGAGAAGGATCATCTTGAATTCAGCCCTTCCGGTCTGCGACTCCGAACAGCAGGTCCTGGCGGCGATAGGGGTAAACCAGGACATTACCGCTCGAAAGAAGGCAGAGAGGGAACGGGAGAAACTCATCGCCAAGCTTCGGGAATCCCTGGCAAACATTAGAACCTTGAAGGGATTGCTGCCCATTTGCGCCTGGTGCAAGAAAATACGGGACGACCAGGGCTACTGGAATCAGCTGGAATCCTACATAACCAGCCATTTCGAGGTCGGTATCACCCATGGCATCTGCCCGGAGTGTGCGGAGAAAATCTCTCATGAACTCCACGGTTTGGCGCCCCGAAAACCCAAAGCCTGAGGAAGGACCGTCAGCGGTTCATGGGACACAATGGTGAGCGAGCCGATTCTCGCTGGTTCACGAAAAAAAGCCTAAAGCTTCCCCTTCGAGAAGCCGATTATTCATTCGGGTAGAAAGTGTCAAGACCTGACGCTGCTCGAATCCTCCCGGCATATCCAACGTGAAGGCCCTGTTTGACGGCGAGATTGGAACAGGCAGAAGTGCTCGCAAACAGGGGCGGGTTTGCCCGGTTCGGTGGAGAATTTGAAGCGCGAATACTCTTGACAACGTTCAGAAGGAGTGCTACCCGGAGCATTCGAGAAAAGTAGTCTCATACCATCTAGTCGATCACTGCTCAGTCCGATTGAGTCGTGTTTTGGTCTTTCACAAAGCTGAATTCTTAGCAATCCGGTTTGTTGACCGGGTTGCCCTGGTTTTGACCATGCCGATCAAAGCTTCGGTGTGGGCATTTCTGCTTGCGCGGATGGCAATGGTTGCCTTTCATTTCAACGCTTTCAAAAGTTTGGGCAGATAAGGGTCAGTACATGCTCCAGCGCTTTGGAGCTACATGAAGTCACTGCAGCACCCGCTATGAACACCGGAGTGTCGGCGTTTATTGTGAAGTTGGCTTTTGGGTGGGTTTAGTGTTTCGACGGCATTACCTGGCCGTCCGGAGGTGGTCAATGCTCGACTCCCTGTGGAATGGCTCCGGGAGCATGCCCGGAATTCATCAGGTAATTCAGGCGTTCAGCACCCTGGCGCTTGACGGGGTCCTGTTCCGATTCTGCGTTGCAAGCCTGTTTCGGGTAACCGTCGGGTTTTACCTGGCGGTGCTGGTTGCTGTTCCTCTGGGTCTCTTCCTGGGACGCAATCACCTCATCCATCGTTTTGTGAATCCTTTTGTCCAGTTTTTGCGGCCGATCTCGCCGCTGGCCTGGATACCCTTTGCAATGCTGTGGTTCGGCATTGGAGATAAGCCCGCTATATTTATTATTTTTCTCACCAGCTTCTTCCCCATACTGATCTCAGTGGTCAGGGCCACATCCGAAATTCGTCCGATGTATTTTCAGGTTGCAGCCAACCTGCAGTTCAGCTTCATCGAGTCTCTCCAGTACGTCACTTTGCCTGCGGTGATGCCCGACATTGTTTTTGCACTGCGGGTAAGCCTGGGAATCGCCTGGCTGGTGGTGGTCGCAGCCGAGATGATGGCCGTCAACAGCGGACTCGGCTATCTCATCATCGATGCCCGCAATGCGTTGCGCCTCGACTATGCCATCGCTGCCATGATGACCATCGGCACCATAGGGGTGATACTGGACCGTTCGATGCTGAGGCTGGAGCGCATGAAGTCCGTGAGGTGGAAGAATGAGCGAAAGTAAGATCCTGGTTGACCGGATCACCGTAGAGTACCCAAACGGGTCAGGCCGGCAACGCTTCCGTCTCTGGAAGCAGAAAAGGCCCAATGGCCACAATGCGCCCAAAGTAGTCCTCGAAGATGTGAGCATTGAGGTCGGACCGGGGGAGTTCGTGTGCATCCTTGGACACTCAGGCTGCGGCAAGTCCACTCTGCTGGAGACTATTGCAGGGTTCAAGAAGCCTCTGAAGGGGGCGGTATGGATAGACGGCAAGAAGGTTGAAGGGCCGCAAGCGGATCACATGTTTGTCTTTCAGGAGGGTGCCCTGTTCCCCTGGCTCACGGTGATCGACAACGTGGCTGCCGCCCTGAGGTCCATCAAAGCCCCGGCAGAGCGCCTCGCCAGGGCTGAATTCTATCTCGAACTCGTCGCTCTTCAAGGAGTCTGCGATTATTACCCGCACATGCTCTCAGGCGGTATGCGGCAGCGAGCCGAGATAGCCCGGGCCCTCGCGGCCGAACCCGATATCCTCTTAATGGATGAACCCTTCAAAGGACTGGACTATCTGACTCGTCTCCAGTTGCGCGAGGAGATTGTCAACCTGCATGTGATGCTGCCGCAAACGACCATCCTTTTTGTGACGCATGACATTGATGAAGCGCTTCAGCTGAGCGACCGCCTCATCATACTGACCGATCCGCCGGCACAAGTTAAATGCTGCCATGAGATTCCGATCTCGCATCCTCGCATGCTGACAAGCCCGGCTTTGAGCGAGTTGAGATCGAAAATCTATCATCATCTGGGGGTGCATACGGCCATATGACGGATCAGGGGGGCAGGCTTTTTTGCGGAAAGGTCTGCAGTTTGATTGTTGCTGTGGCATGGCTTATTGTCATCAGCGCCTTGCATGCGTACTTCAATCGTGATGAGGGTCCTTCTCAGAAGATCATAGTGGGGTATATGCCGGTCATATCCAATCTGGCAGCCCCGCTGGTTGATTTTGCCTCGAAAGACAGCCCGGTGTACTTCCAGGCCCTGAAATTCAGCTCATTTGCAGAGATGGCTGAGGCCTTTCGAACGGGACACATACAGGCTGCCTTTCTCATCGCTCCCCTGGCGATCATCATGTATCAGCAGGGAACACCTCTGAAGCTTGTCTACATTGGGAACCGCAACGAGAGCACCTTGGTTGTGAGGCATGATCTGCCGTGCCGAAACCTTCTCGATCTTGTCGGCAAAACCGTGGCGGTGCCCATTCGCTATTCCGGACACAACCTGGCTTTAAAGCGTTCTCTACGAGAACACGGTCTGGGGCCCACGGCAATCCGGACCGTCGAAATCGCCCCTCCTGACATGGCGTCTGCGCTGGCAACCGGCGGCATTGACGGGTATTTTGTTGGAGAACCCTTCGCCGGCAAGGCAATTCTGGAAGGAGTCGGTCGAAGGCTTCTGGATGTCGAGGAAATCTGGCCGGATTTCATCTGCAATGTCCTCATTGTGCGCGATGAGCTGATTCGCTCCCACCCAGAACGGGTCCAAGCCCTGGTCACCTCATCGATACTTGCCTGCCTTTACGCACAACAGCACCTGGATGAAACCACCCAACTGGTCTGCAGCTACTGGGGACAGAGCCGGGAAGTTGTCTCATTTGCTTTTTCCCTGGGCCGATTTCGCTACGATCTTTATGTCCCGGAGCTTGGCGAGATGGAAAAGATGGCTGCGGAGATGCAGCATGAAGGCCTTATTCAAGGTCCGATCGATCTTCGGGAAATGGTGGAGCCTCGTTTCGCTCGTTCGGCGGCCCTGAGACCGCCGGCAAACTCACTTCGGGACATCGCCATGGTTGAACATTAGCAGCGTGGAGCATCCCATGAGAGTTCTGCTGTTGGACAATCAGAATGCCATCGGGGACGAACTGCAGGAGATCACCTGCAGGACGATAGACCTCAGCATTGTCAAAGCTGAGGCTGATACCTCCGGTCCTGCGGAATATTCCGGAATCGAAGCGGTGATCGGCTTTGGGAGCTCTTCCGACGGGCGAAAGGTTACCGAACAGCTACTGATCTGGCGTACCGACCCTTACACTTATCTGGTCCCTTGCTGGGTCGGCGAAAATGTTGCGTCTTTTGAGAAGTTTTGCCTCTGGCCCTGGTTGTCGATCGATTGCATCGAGGACACGATGGACTCTGCAGCTGTCCTCGAGTGGCTTCTCAAGCTCTCCGATTGGCAGCAGTCCCGAATGCATCTGCCGAGCAGCGACTCGCTGACACACCGCAGCACCCTCGAAATCATCACCTCGCTGGCCCTGCGCAGGGCCTCGGGAAGGCTCCTTTTCTTCAATGAAGAGGGGAATGAGGGCAGCATGATCCTGGAAGAAGGCTGCCTGGCCGATGCCATCCTTGGACATCTGCGCGGAGAAGAGGTGATCTCTGAGTTTCTGGCCTGGTCCCGGGGGAGCTACTTTTGGGAGCGCAGGCATGCGGGGCGGGCAAGGACCGGCCTGCCGCTCTCACTTCTTCTCCACGAGGGGTTAGCCCTGTTCCGCGATGCCAATTACCTCTATCATTTCCTTTCGGATTTCGACTGTCCAATCCTTAAGACTCAATCCCAATCCGCCCTGGATGACCCGGCCGTTCCTTATTACAACGGATTGCAGGAGCTCTATCGACTCATCGACGGGAAGCTCTCGGCCTCCGAGCTCCTACAGGCCTCCCCGCTGTCCCGGCCCAGAACGATGGCAGCCCTCGCGAGATGGTTCTCCCTCCAGGACATCAGTTTTTCCCCGAAAGGCATCAGTCTTCAAAGGGAACCGGAACCAGCTCCCATACAGGAAGTTGCCGTCCCCCCCCGGCGCCTTCTCATTGTTGACGATTCCCGCTTTATGTGCAGGGCCCTTGAATCGATATTCCAGCAGGACTCAAGATTTGAGCTTATCGGGGAAGCCCATGACGGCATCGAGGCGCTGAGCCTGATTGAGGAACTGAAACCGGACGTGGTGACTCTTGACATACAAATGCCAAGAATGGACGGATTGACGGCCCTCAAGCACATCATGATACGGCACCCAACCCCGGTGGTGGTTTTGAGCAGCTTTACCATGGAGACATCCCGTCTGACCTACGAGTCGTTCAAGTACGGCGCGATCAGCGTCTTCGCCAAACCGTCCCGGCTGGGATCGCAGCGGATGGACCAGGAGGTGGCACAGCTTGCCGAGGCCGTCTGGCAGGCCGCAGGCGTACAGATGGAATCGGTGCGTTACATTCGAAGAGGCTCGAAGGGCGGCAAGGACAAGGCCGTCCCCAATGAAGTGACCGGCATCTCTTCCGCCGGCCCCGATAGTGTACCGCTGGCAGCCATATGCTGTGGCGCCGGTGGTTTTCCATCCTTTTTGAAGCTGCTGCTGACCATCACCCGGGTGGACCATCTTCCAATCATGATGGTGTGCATGGCGATGCCGAGAGTGGTTGTCGAATCCCTTGTGCCGAACCTTGACGGCGATTGCGCCATCAAGGTGGAGAAGCTCAATCCCGGTGCGGACTTGCAGTGCGGGGTCTGCTATCTGTATTCCTATGAGGATTGCCTGCATCTGTCCGCAAGCGATGGAGAGGTCCAAGTAATGGAGAGCTCGGGCTGCGCGGGCCACCTGCATGCCTTCGACCATCTCTTTTCCAGCCTTGCGGATTCCTTCACCAGCAGAGTCGTGGCCATAATGATCTCCGGCAAGGGTAGCGACGGCCTGGAGGGAATGCAGGTCGTTCAACGAAGTGGGGGAGAAACCCTGGTTCTTTCTCCGGGTGTTTGCCTCAACCCGGACCTCCCCCGAGAGGTCCTGGCCAGGGGCTATGCCCGTGAGATCAAGACAACCGGTGATCTGGCCACACTGCTGGAACGATACCGATACCCCGGCGGTCAGGAGTCGGCGGCCACGGTCGAGGAACCATAGCGATGCAAAATTTGTCCGGCAACAATCGTTTACCGTTTCATTGCCGTTCCCGCCGCAAGCATGCGGCAAGGACAAGATAGTGGTTTGGCTCTTCAGAGACGTTCAACAGGGAGGATGATATGACATTGCGTGCATTGCCGGCGTTTCGGCTGTCCAGGGCTGCCCCGCAGAAGGTCGAGCCGATGAGTGAGCTCGTCGGTTTTCGCATCGGTCCGGAGGATTTCGGTGCCGATATTCTCATGGTCCAGGAGATCATTCGACTCCCGGAAGTCACACCCCTGCCGAATGCTCCGGCATTCATTCTGGGCGTGATCAATCTGCGAGGAAGAATTCTCCCGGTGATCGACCTTCGCCAGCGGCTGAAAATCCCCGGAAAACAGCCGGAAATCGACAAGCGCAAAACGCGTATTCTGATTGTCGAGGTAGACGGCCATCTGACGGGGTTTATTGTGGATGCTGCACTGGGAATACTGAAAGTGCCGACGAGCGAGATCGAGCCAACCCCGGATTTGCTGGCTTCCAGCATCGATGCCGAGTTTATCCGGGGAGTGATCAAGCTGCCGGGTCGCCTTGTTATTCTCTTAGATTTTCAAAGGATCCTGAAGCCTCAGGAGAAAAAGGAGCTGTCGGAGTTCGAGATGCACGGAATGGGGGAGGATTCCGGTCGGGAGGAATCTTGATCGGTTCTGCCGCCCTGGGATTTGTCGATTGGTGGACATAAGCACAACCAGGAGGTAAATGGTCATGAAGTCGTTGTTCTGGAAGCTGTACAATTTCATTATGGGGTCTCTGCGAGAGAAGCTGCAGGTAGGCATTCTGCTTGTTACCGTCATTCCGCTCGCAGTTTTGAATTATGTTAACTACAGGGGTTATACAACGTTGATGGAGGCCGATCAGCATGACCGACTCATCGGCTTTTCAGTGCGTGTGGCCCAGGCCGTTGATATGTGGTTCAACGAGCGTATCAACGACATCACCGCATGGACTTCGCTGGAAACCATCACGGCAGCAGCCGACACAGGCACTGGCAAGCAGGGTGCCAATCAATCACTGGAAATCCTCTCCAAGTCCTATGGCAACTTCGATCTTCTCATGCTTGCGGATTCTACGGGAACATGCATTGCTTCCAATCTGCCTGTGGCCGTCGGGGTCGATGTCAAGAATCAAGACTGGTTTAAGGGTGCGATCAAAGGAGCCGAGTCCGTTGGTGAATTCCAGAACCACCAACTGCTGGCACAGCTGGTACCCGAGTCAAAGGGCTGGTCTGTTGCCATCTCGATGCCCGTGAAGATTCACAACCAGACAAGAGGAGTTCTGGCCGGGTATGTTAAATGGGAATTGATGAACCGGCTCGTTGAATCCTTTCCTGTCGGCAAAACCGGGTATACCTACATTGCAGACCGGGACGGCATGCGGTTGGTCGGCCACCCCAATCGTGAGCTTGTAGGACAGGGGATTGCCGATCCCAAAGTCAACCTCCCCGTTCTTGCTCAGGCTCTGGCAGCACAGCAGCAAGGCACCGTAACTTACGAATTCATGAATATTATTACCAAGCAAAAAGCTCTGAAGACGGTAGGATTCACATGGACGGAAGGGTATGGGAAATTTAAGAAAGGCTGGGTGCTTGCCACAGGCGCCGATAATGATGAACTGTATGCAGCTCTTCCTGCAGTCAGAAACCAGAACCTGCTTGTTTCGGGTCTTTTCCTCCTGGCCCTCATCGTTGGGGGTCTTTTGGTCAGCCGAGCCATTTCGGGGCCGATTGTGGAAACCTCGAACGTGGTCGCTCAAATCAGTCGAGACCTGGATTTCACTCGAATCCTGAAAGTAACGGGCCGAGACGAGATTGCTCGAATGGAGGAGGCCCTTAACGATCTTCTCTTCAGACTCCGCGAAACCTTCGGATCTATCGTTCAGGGCAACAGGCAGGTTTCCGATTCGGTCGTTCGTGTGAAAGAGATCTCCTCACGAATCGTTGTCAACGCAACGGAACAGGCCAAGCGAGCGGAAGACGTTCTGAAGCGGATTGGAGTCATGGGGCAGACTGCAGGGGAGGTCCAGGAGAACGCCGTCGCGACCCAGAAGTCCTACGCCGGTACCTCTGCCTCGGTTGCAGAACTGACGGCGAACGTGGATGAAATTGCCAAGGCGGCTGAGTCTCAGGCAAGCATGGTTGAAGACGTCCGCGACTTGATCAACCAGATGGGTGATACGGCTAAACAGGTATCCGAGCGCGCGTCTCAGCAGCAGGTGGCTGCCGAGCAGACAGCGAGGTCCGCCGAGGAGATGGCGGTCTCGGTCCGGGACGTCGCCCAGAAGGCCTCTGAAGCGGATAAGAAATCGGCTGACTCTTATCAGTCGGCCGTGGCGGGTAGAGAAGCGGTTGTCGAGGTTGTGCAGGGAATGCAGAGCATCGCCGAGGGTTCCGAGCAGATCACGGAGATCATAGAGGTGATCTCGGACATTGCCGATCGAACAGACCTCCTCGCCTTGAATGCTGCCGTTGAGGCTGCCCGTGCCGGTGAGCACGGACGAGGCTTTGCCGTGGTTGCCGACGAAGTGCGGAAGCTGGCGGAAAGAACAGCTGAGTCCACCAAGGAAATTGCCACCCTCATCAGGGACACGGTGAAGCGCGTTAAAGAAGGATCTGATCTGGCCACCTCCAGCCAGAAGGCTCTGGACCGGATCGTGCAATCCGTTGAAGAAACCAACGCCCTTGTTCGCGAGATCGACACGGCTGCAAACCAGCAGACAAGCCAGGTCCAGGCTGTTGCCGGCGCCATGGAGCAACTGCTGAGGCTGGCCGCTGAAATCACGAGTATGACCGCCGAGCAGGCGATGCGGCGTTCTCATGCCGCCCAGGTCGTTGATGGAGTGTATCAACTCTCACACAAGACGACTCGTTCCACGCAGGACCAGGTGCGCATGACCGAAGAGGTGAACAAAGAAGTTGCCAACGCCAATCAGCTTGCCGAGAACATCATGGACATGACCACCCAGCAGAGAGAGCGAAGTAAAGCCTTGCTGGAGATCATGCAGGAGATGAACAGGGTTGCAACGATGAACGCTTCCGGCGCAGCCAATTCGCAGAAATTCAGCGATGAGCTTGCCAAGGTTATGGAAGGGTTTACCGCTCTCATCGCACAGTTCAAGATCGACATATCAGCGGCTGGCGGAGATGGTCGGGGCGGAGATGGACGCGGTGGAGACGGCCGAGGCGGAGATGGACGGGCAACGGCCCAATTGGAGACGGCGGAAAAGGTGCCGGCATCACCGGAGATAGAGAGAAGGGTCTCGGCATAACACCGTTGGTGTCAGGCAATAGGGGCCGGCAGAGTTTTTCGCTTTTGAGGTATCGAGATGTCCAAACGTATTCTAATTGTAGATGATTCAAACCTTATGAGATACAGAATCGCCCAGTGTCTGACAGACGCAGGCTACGAGGTCGTGGGAAAGGCCATCGACGGAGACGACGCAGTTCGCCTCTACAATCAGCTTCTCCCCGATATTGTCACCATGGATATTACCATGCGGGGTAAGGACGGAATCACCGCAGCGCAGGAGATTCTGGCATTGCATCCCGACGCATCCATTATTTTCTATACTCTGCTTGACTCGGCAGCGAGTGTGATGGCGCGGCTCAAGGCAGGGTCCAGTACGAAACTGATCAGAAAAGGGGACGAAGAGGCTCTCCTGAAGACACTGGCAGCAATGGCCTGACCGGCCTGACAGCCGCCGGCAATCGAATGGGGAGTCACAGACCGTTTGGATGGTGAGGTTGATATGTCACAGCGTGACTTCCTGCAAGACTATGTGGAAGAAGTGAAGGAGCACCTCCAGGAGATGGAGGACTCTCTTCTGGTACTTGAGCGTGAGCGGAGCAGCAAGGAGCAGCTTAGCAGGATTTTTCGAGCAGCCCACAGCATCAAAGGGGCCTCGTCCTACATGGGCTTCGAACAGCTCGCGCACCTGACCCACGAATTGGAGAGCCTGATCAGTGAGATCCAGGCCCAATCCCGCCCTGTATCCGGCAAGGGCGTCAGTCTCATGCTCGAATGGGTTGACTTTGTCTCTCGTTCCCTGGCTCACCTTGAGGCGTCTCAAGAAGAGCTCCCTTTGCCGGCAACACTCCAGGCCAACCTGCGTGCCGCTCTGACGGCGGAAGCCGAGCCTGCCGTGGTGGACGGGGAACGGGCCCGGAAAGCCCCCTCCGAAAAGCCCGGTGGGCCGGAAAAAGGGCCTCAGACGCACCGGCCGGCATCGGGAGTTGAAGAGGAGCAAGAGGATGCCCGGCTTCAGCTTGATGAATTCCTGGGGTCTTTCCGTGAGCGATTCTGGGACCTTATGAATCTGTTTGCGTTTTCCGCCGATCCGGTACTTCCGGAGTCTCACCTGGATCGGGTCGAGGGTCTGGTCAAGGACCTGATCGACCTGTCTCAGAGGAGCGCCAATTCAAGAATTGAAAGCGTCCTTTTGGAATGGGAGAAACACCAGATCGAGGCCCGCCGCCTGGGTCGCAAGGACCGAAACAACTGCTTTGAGCTCTTCAACCGATACGCTCAACGCCTTCAAGAGGTGCTTCCCGCACTGCAACTCCCATTGCTGGTCGTCGGCAATGGTCATGCCTCCGATCAATCCGTTTCGGCCCTTGATGAGGAAGATCAGGAACTGCTTGGCATCTTTGTGGATTCCCTTCAGCAGAACCTCTCTGCGTTGGCTTCCGTCGCTCCCTCTCAACCCGGAACTGCCCTCCAAAAGGCCCAAATCACCCGTGCCCGTGAGACGTTGGAACGGATGATCTCGTCGGCGCGGTACATGGACTACGAAGAGGTCCTGCAGATCCTCGACAGTCTCGACGAATCGCTGACGGAGCTCGGCCGAAACGAACGGGCGGACGGGCATGCGTTTTTGAAGTCTCTCAAGACACACGGAGAGCGCCTGCAAGAGCTGCTGCCCGCTCTCGATCTACCCCTCTCTTGCCTGTGTGCCGACGGGATACCTGCCGGCACACAGGTTGTCGAGGAGGACCAAGAACTCCTGGGAATCTTCGTCGATTCCCTCCGCCAAAATCTCTGTGCACTGGCCTCGCTCGCTCCTGCCCAACCCGGGGGTTCCCTCTCCGAGTATCAAACCGGGCAGGCTCATGAGATCGTCAAAAGGATGGCCTCCTCAGCGCGGTACATGGACTACGAAGAGGTTGTACAGATTCTCGGCAGGCTTGCTGGATCACTGAATCAACTCGTCCAGGACGGTCAGTGTGACGGGGACTCCTTCCTGGAATGCCTCAAGACTCACGGTGTCCTCCTGCAAGAGGTGCTGCCCGGCCTCGAAATCTCCGCGCTCCGTATCGCTTCCGAACAGCCCCCTGCCGGGGCGGAAGGTGTCGAGGAGGATGAAGAGCTCCTGGGCATCTTCCTGGATTCCATGCAGCAGAACCTCTCGGAGCTGGCATCTCTCATCGCCGATTCATCCGGGATTCCACTCTCCGAGGCCCAACTCGAGCAGGCACGCAGCATCATCAAGCGAATGATCTCATCCGCCCGGTATATGGACTACCAGGAAATTGAGCTGACCCTGAAGGATTGGGACGATGCCGTTGAGGATTTCCTCAGGACGGACGGGACGCCGCAGGCCGGTGTCGATCACCGTTTGATGGAGGATTACGGGGAGCGGATCCGTGCAATGGTGCTCTCCCTTCGGCAGCCATTTCAGCCTTCGCCGCCCGACTCGGGCGAAGGGATCGGAGTGCGTGCGGAAGGGACGGAAGCGGGGCAGCCGCCTCGAGACTTTGGAAGACCGCTGCCTCCCGGCGAAGCCCGGACACTCTGGCAGGAAAGCGGTGCAATGCGGGAACCGACACCCTCGGCGCGCGGGCTGGAACGTCCCGGAGGACCTGAAGGATTAGCCGGGCAGGAGCCATCGGATCGGGAATCCCTTTCAGCTCGCGTCAGGAAGCGGGCCAAGGCCGGACCGGCATCACTCCCTGCCGAAGAAAAGAAGATTGCTGCAACGCTCAGAGTCAGCGTTCAAAAGGTCGATCAGCTGCTGAACCAGGTGATGGAGCTGGTCATCAGGCGTTCCGAGTTCGATGAGACGAATACTGTCCTGACGGATTTGCTTCGGGAATTCTCGATGCTCGGCAAGCTCTCCAGAGAAGATCTGAGAAGACTGCGGCTCTTGGGACTCAAACTCAATGAATCGACCCTGTCTCTTGCCCGCGTGACATCAGACCTGCAGGATTCCGTCACTCGGGTGCGTATGCTTCCCGTTTCGTCATTATTCCAGCGGTTTCCAAGGGTTGTGCGCGACCAGGCCTTGAGGCTCGGCAAGCAAGTCAATCTCATCATCGAAGGCGGGGAGACCGAAATCGACCGGCGCGTCCTTGAGCAGATGTATGACCCGCTCGTCCAGCTCCTGCGCAACGCTATTGCCCATGGGATTGAGACCCCGCCGGAGCGCAGACGGGCAGGGAAGGAAGAAACCGGGACCATTCGCCTGACCGCCTTTCAGGAAGGGGATTATGTCTATCTGGATGTCCAGGATGATGGTCGAGGGATCGACACCGTAGAGCTGAGACGGATTCTGAAGAAGCGTAAGGAGGCCAGCGCACTCGACCTGGATCTCCTGTCGGATCGCGATCTTATTCAGGCGGTTTTCCTTCCTGGGATTTCCACGCATGTCGTCGTAGACGGGACAGCGGGCAGGGGTGTCGGACTGGATGTGGTCAGAGAGAATGTCGAGCGGATGAACGGAGCCATTGAGGTCGATTCCACCTCCGGCGTGGGGGCACAGTTCACCATTCGCATCCCGCTTACTGTGGCGAGCATCAGAGCGCTTCTGGTCAGGGCGGCGAGCCAGGTGTTTGCCGTACCGCTCAACTCCGTCTCGGAGATTTCACGCTACAGACATGAAGACACCCATACGATCGAAGGTTTTCGCGTCATCGAGCTGCATGGAAAGACCGTACCCGTAGTCCGCCTGAACGAGCTCCTGAACATGCACAACGCCTCCTTGAACGGAGGACACAGGTTCGTCGTCATTGTCTCCACTACATTTCAGGATGTCGGGCTTGTCGTTGACGGGCTCATGGGAGAGCGGGAAGTGGTCATCAAACCGATTGAAGAGAGCCTGTACGGATATGATGGGTTCTCCGGCGCCACAATCCTGGGAGACGGCAGTATTTCATTGATTCTGGACGTATCAGCCTTGCTGAGAATGATGCAGGCAGGGCGACCGGCCGCCCCCGGCTCACTGCTGGATCTTCATCTGTAACAAAACAACAGCCTTGCAGATGAGCAGGCGTGGTGATCAGCGGCAGTAGACAAGAGAGGTCTGGGAACATGGAGTTGACAACATCCAGTTCTCGTGGTTTTTCCGGCACTGTCAATCTTGAGCTGCATGATTTGATTCAGATGGTCTGTATAAGCCGTTCAGACCTGACCATCTCCGTGACCTCCGCCAGGGCGAGCGGAGTGATCTACGTCAAATCGGGACAGATCTGTCATGCTCATCTTGGAACGGTGCAGGGAGAACCGGCGTTTTTCGAGATGCTTCTGTGGAAGGATGGCCGGTTTGAAATGCTCCCGTTTGAGGACCCAGGGGTCAATACCCTGAACAGGTCCTGGGAGTACCTGCTGCTCGAAGCAATGCGTCAGCGGGATGAGAAAGCGGCGACGCAGGCATTGCAGGAAGACGCTTCAGGCAACGATGGTTTGCCGGAGGTCTCAGAACCGGCGCAAGCCGATCAAGACGTTGATGCCGAACCACAAAACGGCAGCGGCTCGCAACAGAGCGTCGCGCAACCGGCCCCGGCGGACCTGGTAGTCTGGGCTTCCGGTGAGTCTCCCAAGACGGAGAAGATCAAGGTCCTTATCGTTGATGATTCAGCCTTCTTTGCACGCCGGCTGAAAAGCATGTTCGAGGCGGACCCTCAAATTGAAGTCGTGGCCGATGCCCGGAACGGGAAGGAGGCCGTGGAATTCCTGTCGTCACATCAGGCGGTCGATCTCATCACTCTGGATGTGGAAATGCCGGTTATGCCGGGAGATTCGACACTGAAGCACATCATGGTTCGTTTCGGCATCCCCGTAGTCATGCTCAGCTCCTTCCAGACCCGGTCCCTCAGCAACATCGTCGAATTCCTTCAGCTTGGGGCCGTCGATTTCTTTCAAAAGCCGGGCGTTAAGGAAGACATAGCACAGTACGGGAGCAATCTCTGCGACATGCTGAAACGGGTGGCCAGGTCCCAGGTGTCTCATTTCAGGCGACTGAGAAAGCTGAAGAACGATCCGGACGATTCAAGGGCCGCCCGTTCCGCCAGGCGGATCATGATCATCCTGGGTGCGGAGGGGGCATACATGGATTGGTTTCGACTCCCTTTGCAGCGTCTTAGCCGGTATGGATTGGTGATAGGGCTGCAGAAGCTCCCCGATCTGCTGCTCCCAGGTTTCAGCAAGCTGGTGCAGAACCACACCAGCTCTCCAACGGAACCGCTGATGCACTCTGAATGGGTCAATCCCGGGGTCTTCTATCTGGGCAATGCCGCTTCGCGGGTCAACCTGAAACTGCTGCCGGACCGCATGTCCCTGGGTATTGAACTCGCTCCCTCAGAGGAGCTCTTCTGGCACGAAGGAATCCCTTTGTGGATCAGCCAGCTCGCCGAGCAGGCCGGGCCGCGACTGAGCATCTGCCTGCTTTCCGCTGCCCGCCGTATGGCTCCCATGTTCATCGAGAGACTATTGCAGTACAAGGTGCAGTTGATACTGTCTCCACCCGAGACACTCCTCTGCCCTGATCTCGTGGAAAGTGTCCTACCCTATTCGGGGTCCAGCCGGGGGCAAGTCACCTGCGGCAGGCCGGAGAATCTCGTGGAGGTATGGTTAGGTTATGATTCAATTGAGTGAGACCGAGAACCCGATCAAGATACTGGTTGTCGATGATGCATCGTTGATGCGCAGGGTTATTCAGCAGATTCTGGATACGGCACCCGGGATGCAGGTAGTGGGTACAGCAGCCAACGGGCGTGATTGCCTGGAAAAGATCCCCGAACTGATGCCGGATGTGATAACCCTCGATATCGATATGCCGGTCATGAATGGCATTACGACCATCAAGAACATTATGGTGCGCCACCAGATTCCAACCGTCATCATCAGCTCCATGATTCAGGACGGTTATTTCGCCTTCGAGGCCCTGCGTTTGGGGGTAGTGGATTTTGTTCCCAAACCTTCGGGAAGTTCGGGTAAGGACCTGCATACCCAGGAAGATCTTATCCGAAAGCGGGTGAGTGCAGCTTCCGCCATGAAGGTCCAATGCGTGCGCCGGGTTCGCCGAAGACCGGTCACCGCGGCACCGCCGGCTTTTGACGGCTCTCCTCCCTCGTCGGTCGTCGTTGTCGGCTCAACGCTGTCAGGCCCAAACACCATCATGCACATCGTATCGCGCTTGAAGCCGGGTTTTCCGGGGTCGATCATCTGTCTGCAGGAGATTCACCCCGTCATTCTAGCCCCATTCTGTGCGAGTTTTGGAAGGATCACATCGATGGAGGTGGTGCCCGTTCTGGACCACTGCACCCTTCGTCCCGGGGTTGTCTATATGGCCCCTGTTACAAACGGGATTCGGCTCCTCTCCTCCTCGAACAATTCCGGCGAAGTCTTCCTCAGTCCCTGTGAACCGGATGATTCGCCC
This sequence comes from uncultured Syntrophobacteraceae bacterium, assembly GCA_964441945.1. Taxonomy (GTDB): domain Bacteria; phylum Desulfobacterota; class Syntrophobacteria; order Syntrophobacterales; family Syntrophobacteraceae; genus JADGQM01. The sequence goes on along the minus strand of CAYTWB010000020.1, from coordinate 1,608 downwards.
ATCGATCAGCTGTTTGAAAGTGCAACCCGCTACTTCGGTGGCAGCACGTGCGGCATTCTGCTCTCGGGAATCGGTACCAGCGGTGCGGAGGGCCTGGGAAAGATCAAGAACAATGGGGGACTCACCATTGTGAAACGGCAGGAATCCTGTATCTATCCATGTATGGTGAAACACGCCATCGACCAGGGCGTTGTAGATCTCGTGCTTCCGGACTCGGAAATGGTCGGGCCCCTGGAAGATTGGGCAGGCTCCCGGGCAGCTTCGGCCAACAGCCCATCGCATCGACAGGCTTCCTAGGCGGCCCCGGTTATCGAGATGCCGCCCACATCTCTCGACCGGTTGGCACGCCGAACGCGTATCAACCGGTTCAACCCGGCCTGAACATTCGGGTCCGAGTCGTCATGCAGCATTGGATCTCTGGCTTCCCAGCCTTTGAATCAACCTGCGGATCGTCTGTTTGGTGACCTCTTTCAATGGCTCGACGATCCCATACCCCTGCTTGGCACTCGCCTCATAGGCCGGGACTTTCAGGTCCCGATTCAGATCGTACTCCATCTCCTGAAGACTGAGAATGGGAATGTTGGATTCCCCCAGATCTCGCTTGTTGTATTGAAATACCAGTGGAATCTCCCGAAGGTCGAGCTTCTCATCATTGAGGTTCAAAGCGAGATTCGCCAGGCTGTCGATGTTCTGCTTCTGCTGTAATCTGATGGAATCTGCAACAAAGATGATGCCGTCAACCCCTCGCAGGACCAGCTTTCGCGTCTCGTTGTACAGCACCTGGCCCGGCACCGTATAGAGCTGAATTCTAACGGTCATATTCATGATCTTGCCAAGAGAGATCGGCAGGAAATCGAAGAAGAGAGTCCGGTCTCCCTTGGTGTCAATGGTCACCATCTTTCCGCACGCATGAGTGGGCATGGACTTGTGAATCTGATGAAGATTGGTCGTCTTGCCGCTGCGCCCGGGTCCGTAGTAGACTAGCTTGGTCTGAATCTCGTTTCGCTTCGCGTCTATGAATGGCACGGTGCTTCTTCCTCCTCCGCCGGCAGAATGGGCAGCATCTGTTCCGATGCCCTCGCGCATCCCAATCTGACCACTCCGACAGGCAAATCGTTTCCGAACAAGGCGACCAGGATATAGTCACGGTTCATGTTAAAGACATGAATGCTCTGAGACGGACCCATGTGAAACAGAAGCCCGGATACGTCCTGGCCGATCAGTTGGGCAATTCTTGTTGTAGCACAGAAATTGGCGGCAGCCAGTACTGCCAGCACCTCGATTTGATCGATGGGGAGCGTGCCTGCTTCAACGATGAGACTGCCCGAAGAATGGACCATGAATGCGTGAGAGACCCCGTCACTCAGGAGCTCCCTCTCGATGATCTCTGCTAGTTTGTCAATATCCTCTTTTGAAAGAAACAGGTCCATCAGATCCTCGGATAAGTGAGTTCAGTGCGGACAGACTCTGCAAAGTCAGATCGGCCGTGCAGGGACCTACTACTGTTTTGCAAGGATTCTATATGTCGAAGAAAACTGTGTCAAAGAGAATTAGCTATGAACACAAATGTCAGTTGGATCCTTTCATGACAACGATCGCTGAGTTTGA